>CAMYKQ010000043.1 GCA_947259075.1 uncultured Gammaproteobacteria bacterium
GGCCAGACTTGGCGACTCGGGCGCGGCGAGATGTTCGGGCAGATGGCGATCCTTATGAAGAAGGCGCGGCGCGCCGCGGGGGCGGCGAGGTCGAGGCCGCTGTGCGGGCTGCGCGGCAGGCCGTTGAAGAAACGCCGCAGGCCGAAGGGGCTGCTCATCGGTCCTTCGGCGGGCAGGTCGAATTGCAGCGGTACGTCCGCCTGTTCGCTGAAGGCGGCGAAGGCGGCGTCCATTTCTTTTTTGTCGCGCTGAATGCGTTTTAAGTCCGCGGGATTGGGTTCCACCTTGCGTTTGTCTTTGATGGTGAGGCGCTGGGTGGCGTATTGCTTATCGCTGACGTTGAAGTGTTGCGTGCGTTTTTGTCCGTCGCGCGCTTGCACGCTGAGCGCGTGTTGACCGGGTTCGGTGTTGAGCGGCAGGCCGACGACCGCGAACCACTGTTGCCCCTCGCGCACGACCATGACCCGTTCGCCATTGTAAAAAGCACGCGGCGCGCCGCCGCCGTCGACTTGCAGCGGCAGCACGGCGACGCCGCCGGGCACGGCGGCGGCTTGCGGCAGCGCCGCCGCGAAAATCAAGCCGGGGGAAAAGAGCAGGAATAAAGCGGCGAATATTTTCATGTCTCGTGTTTCTCGTTGACGGTGCAAAGTAAACGGCCGCGGGCGAGGCGCGCTTCTATCTGATCGCCGGTCTCGACCTGAGTTGCATCGCGGACGATGGCGCCGCCGCCCGTAGTTTGGACGATGGCGTAGCCGCGTTGCAGGGTTGCGAGTGGACTCACGGTGTCGAGGGCGCGGCCGAGCACGCTGAGCCGTTGCCGCTGGCCTTGCAGCCGGGTGTGCATCGCTTGGTGCAGACGATGGGTGAGGTGCGTGTGTTGCAGCCGGTGGTGCTGCAAGCGGCGGCGCGGGTCGTGTTGATGCAGGCGGTTGCCGAGGCCGCTGAGGCGCGCGGCGGCGTGACGCTGTTGCGCGCGCCAGGCGCGTTGCAGGCGTTGTTCCAATTCGTCGAGGCGCTGGCCTTGGTCGCGCAGGCGGCGGCCGGGGTGGAGCTGGTCGAGGCGTTTTTGCAGCCAGCTCAGTTGTTGGCGTTTGCCGTGCTGCAGCTGGAGCAGGCGTTGCAGCAATTGCTTTTCGCGCGCGGCGAAGGCCTGCAGCCATTCCGCGCCATCGGGGCTGACCAGCTCGGCGGCGGCCGAGGGGGTGGCGGCGCGCTGGTCGGCGGCGAAGTCGGCGATGCTGACGTCGACTTCGTGGCCGACGCCGCACACCAGCGGGATGGGGCAGTCGTAAATGGCGCGGGCGACGGCTTCTTCGTTGAAGGCCCACAGGTCTTCGAGCGAGCCGCCGCCGCGGGCGAGGATGAGCACGTCGCAGTCGCCGGCCTGTCCCGCGCGGCGGATCATGCGGGCGATCTGCGGCGCCGCCGCCGTGCCTTGCACCGGCACGGGATAGATGAGCACGGGTATCGCGGGAAAGCGGCGGCGCAGCACGGTCAAAATATCGCGGATGGCGGCGCCGGTGGGCGAGGTGATGACCCCGATGCGGGCCGGCAGCGGCGGCAGGGGTTTATTGCGCGCCGGGTCGAATAAACCTTCGGCGGCCAGGCGTTGTTTCAGTTCTTCGTAGGCGCGGCGCAGCAGGCCGTCGCCCGCTTCTTCCAGGTGTTCGACGATGAGCTGATAGTCGCCCCGGGGCTCGTAGAGGCCGACCCGCGCCCGCGCCAGCACCTGCATACCGTCGGCGGGGGTGAAGCCCAGCAGTTGATTACGCATGCGGAACATGGCGCAGCGTACCTGGGCGTCGCGGTCTTTGAGGGTGAAGTACCAATGGCCGGAGCCGGGGCGGGAGAGGTTGGAGATCTCCCCCTCGACCCACAACAGGCCCAGGCCGCTGTCCAGCAGGGCGCGCACCTCGCGGTTGAGGCGGGAGACGCTGTAGATGTCGCGCCGGGGGCTGGCGGTGACGGGGGGTTCGGCGGGCTGGTCCATAGGGGCGTATAGTAGCGCATACGCCGCGCCAGGACAGGGGCGCGGCGGCCTCGTGGTTTACCGCCGTGGCGGGAGCCCCTATAATGCCCGGCTATTTCCCCCTCAACGACTTAACTAACGGACACCCCCTATGCTGCGAGTAGTCGAAGAAGCCCTGACCTTTGATGATGTGCTGTTGGTGCCGGCCCATTCCACGGTGCTGCCGAAGGAGGTGGGCCTTCAGACTCAACTGACGCGCGAGATCAGCATGAACATCCCGCTGATGTCTTCCGCCATGGACACGGTGACCGAGGCCCGCCTCGCCATCGCCTTGGCGCAAGAGGGCGGCATCGGCATCGTCCACAAGAATATGTCCGCCGTCGAACAGGCCGAGCAGGTGAGCCGGGTGAAGAAGTTCGAGGCGGGCGTGATCAAAGAGCCGATCACCGTCAGCCCGGACACCACCATCCGCCGCGTGCTGGAGCTGACCCGCAAGCACAATATTTCCGGCGTGCCGGTGGTGCAGGGCGAGGAGCTGGTGGGCATCGTCACCAATCGCGATCTGCGTTTCGAAACCCGTTACGACAATGCCGTGGCCGCGGTGATGACGCCCAAGGATCGTTTGGTGACGGTGAAAGAGGGCGCCAGCCGCGACGAGATCAAACGCCTGCTGCATCAGCACCGCATCGAAAAACTGCTGGTGGTGAACGACAAGTTTCAATTGCGTGGCATGGTTACCGTTAAAGACATTCAAAAATCCCGCGACAAGCCCAACGCCTGTAAAGACGACTACGAGCGCCTGCGCGTCGGCGCGGCGGTGGGCACCGGCGAAGGCACGGACGATCGCGTCGCCGCCCTGGTGGCCGCCGAGGTGGACGTCATCGTCGTCGATACCGCGCACGGTCATTCGCAAGGCGTGCTCAATCGCGTCAAATGGATCAAGAAGAATTTCCCCGAGGTGCAATTGATCGGCGGCAATGTCGCCACCGCCGAAGGCGCGCTGGCCTTGGTGGAGGCGGGCGTGGACGCGGTGAAGGTGGGCATCGGCCCCGGCTCGATCTGCACCACCCGCATCGTCAGCGGCGTGGGCGTGCCGCAGATCAGCGCCATCGCCAACACCGCGAAAGCGCTGGCGGGCACGGGGATACCGATCATCGCCGACGGCGGCGTGCGTTTCTCCGGCGATCTCGCCAAGGCCCTGGTGGCCGGCGCCCATTGCGTGATGGTGGGCAGCATGTTCGCCGGCACCGAGGAATCGCCCGGCGAGGTCGAATTGTTCCAGGGCCGCTCGTATAAATCCTATCGCGGCATGGGTTCCCTGGGCGCGATGCAGCGCGGTTCCAGCGACCGCTATTTTCAGGAAGAATCGGATGTCGAAAAACTGGTGCCCGAGGGTGTCGAAGGCCGCGTGCCCTACAAGGGCACCATGGTCGCCATCGTGCATCAGTTGATGGGCGGCCTGCGCGCCAGCATGGGTTACACCGGTTGCATGAATATTGATGAAATGCGTACCAAGCCGGTGTTCGTGCGCGTGACCAGCGCCGGCATGCGCGAGAGCCATGTGCACGACGTCACCATTACCCGCGAGTCGCCGAATTACCGGGTTGATTAAATTTGAATGTAGGGTGGGTTAGGCGGGCTCTGCGCGCCCTAACCCACCGAAACCAAGATGGCGGGTTACGGCGCTGCGCGCCTAACCCACCCTACATTGATAGTGACTATGACCGACATCCACCAACACCGCATCCTCATACTCGACTTCGGTTCGCAATACACCCAGCTCATCGCCCGCCGCGTGCGCGAGGCCGGGGTGTATTGCGAATTGCATCCCTACGACATGGACGAGGCCGCGCTGCGCGCCTTCAAACCCAAGGGCATCATTCTATCCGGCGGGCCGGAGTCGGTGACCCTGGGCGAAACGCCGCGCGCGCCGCAATGCGTGTTCGACCTCGGCGTGCCGGTGCTGGGGATTTGCTACGGCATGCAGACCATGGCGCTGCAATTGGGCGGCGCGGTGGAGTCATCTTCGCACCGCGAATTCGGTTATGCCCAGGTGCGCGCGCGCGGCCATTCGCAATTGCTGCGCGACATCGAGGATCACACCACCGTTGAAGGTTTTGGCCTGCTCGACGTATGGATGAGTCACGGCGACCGCGTCACGCAATTGCCGGCCGGTTTCAAGATGATCGCCAGCACCGACGGCGCGCCTCTGGCGGGCATGGCCGACGAGGGCCGTCATTATTACGGCCTGCAGTTTCACCCCGAGGTGACCCACACCCGCCAGGGTGAGCGCATCATCAATCGCTTCGTGCATGAGATCTGCGGCTGCGCCAGCGAATGGAATCCCAGCAATATCATCGAAGAAAGTATCGCCCAAATCCGCGCGCTAGTGGGTGACGACGAAGTGCTGCTAGGACTCTCCGGCGGCGTCGACTCCTCGGTGGTGGCGGCGCTGTTGCACCGCGCCATCGGCGATCAACTCACCTGCGTCTTCGTCGATAACGGTTTACTGCGGCTGCACGAAGGCGATCAAGTGATGGCCACCTTCGCTAAGCACATGGGCATACGCGTCATCCGCGTCAACGCCGAGCAGCGGTTTCTCGACGCATTGAAGGGCGTTGCCGACCCGGAGCACAAGCGCAAGATCATCGGCAATCAATTCGTCGAAGTCTTCGAGGAAGAAGCCGCCAACTTGGCGAATGCGCGCTGGCTGGCGCAGGGCACGATCTATCCCGATGTCATCGAGTCCGCCGGTGCCAAGACCGGCAAGGCCCATGTCATCAAGACCCATCACAATGTCGGCGGCTTACCCGCGGCGATGCGCATGAAATTGATCGAGCCGCTGCGCGAGTTGTTCAAAGATGAAGTGCGCAAGATCGGCGTCGAGCTGGGTTTGCCGCACGACATGGTCTATCGCCATCCCTTCCCCGGACCAGGCTTGGGCGTGCGCATTCTCGGTGAGGTGAAAAAAGAATTCGCCGATCTGCTGCGCCGCGCCGACGCGATTTTCATGGAAGAATTGCACAGACACGGCTGGTACGAGCAAGTGAGCCAAGCCTTCACCGTGTTCCTGCCGGTACGCTCCGTCGGCGTGATGGGCGACGGTCGCCGTTATGATTACGTGGTTTCCTTGCGCGCGGTGCAAACCATCGATTTCATGACCGCCGTCTGGGCGCCGCTGCCGTACGAGCTGCTGGGTCTCGTCTCCAATCGCATCATCAACGAAGTGGACGGCATCTCGCGCGTGGTCTACGACGTGTCGGGCAAGCCGCCGGCGACGATCGAGTGGGAGTAGCCTGATTTCGTAACGAATTGAAAAATAATAATAAAACAACTACAATCTACAATATAATCTGCATCATCAATGGCATTTTTTATGGTATTTGCCGCCTGTTGAAGCTAGAAAACGGCGATACCATGAGAGGCGGATTGGTGTTGTCATGGTATTGATGACGTTCAGATTTCTCTTCTCGACGGGCGTGATTATGGCCCATAATCACGCCAATATTAACTGTAATATGGCGTGAATAAGTGCTAAAATCGCGCCATGAAATGGATATGGCAACAGCCCGACTGGCCGGGTTTTCGCTATGACAAGCGTGCGCTCGAAGACCGGGAACTTGAATTTCGCATAAACTCAGAGCGTCTGGCCGGCCGCTTTGAGGTACTGCCAATGGCGTCCCAAGAAGATGCCACGATCGATTTGATGCTTTCAGAAGCCATCAAAACCAGCGCCATTGAGGGCGAGGATCTGGATAGAGAATCGGTCAGGTCATCTCTACTCTCTTTAATTACATCGGATACGCTACCAGACAACTCAGACCAGAAAGCGGCAGGGGCCGCGATGCTGCTGGTGGACGTTCGTAAGAACTGGCAAACATCGCTGACACATGATCTGCTGGGCAAGTGGCAATCCATGGCTGTCCCCGAACAGCGCTACACGCCTATTCTGCGAGGTGCATACCGCAACGATCCTTCGCCAATGCAAATAGTGAGCGGGCCTTACGGCCGGGAAAAGGTTCACTATGAAGCCCCGCCAGCAACTCAGGTGCCCGACGAAATGACGAGATTCATCGACTGGTACAACAAGATCAGCCCTTCGAAAGGTGATAAAAAGATACCAGGGATTGCCCGAGCAGGTATTGCACACCTCTGGTTCGAGGTGATTCATCCCTTCGATGATGGGAATGGGCGAGTCGGTAGGGCGATTGCTGACCATGCGCTTTCGCAGTCTCTCGGCTATCCGACCACGGCTTGTCTTGCCACGGCGATAGAGGGAGACAAAAAATCCTATTATCTGCAACTGGAGAAAGCGAGCCGTGGAAGCCTGGATGTTAATGACTGGCTTGATTACTTTGCCGATAGGGTCATCAAGGCACAGGAAATTGCCAGGGAAGAAGTGGACTTTGTGTTGGCCAGGACACGTTTCTACGAAACCTATGGCGATCAGCTGAATGAGCGGCAGGCCAGGATGGTGGCGCGTGTATTTGCTGAAGGTCGCAAGGGCTTTGAAGGCGGGATAACGACCAGAAAATATGAAGCGATTACCAGGTGCTCCAACAGAACGGCCAGCCGAGACCTTTCCGATCTGGTTGCGAAGGGAATCATCATCCCGCTACCGGGTGGTGGTAGAACCACGCGTTATGAGTTAACGAGCGTTAAACCGGCTGTGCAAGGTCTGATGAAGCAATGATTTTCTTCGGGCATTGGGGTTTTTGATGATAATCGGCAACACAACTGAGCACGGTATTTTTCATGGTATTACTGCATACCCAAAAAACTAAGTTATTGATACAAAAGTGTAAAAATGGCTCGTTTGCAATCGAATGGGAATAATAAATGGCGCGATGCGAAGGACAAAGATCAAGGGCGCTTGAGCATGTCTCTGGAAACCCCGGACACGCGACTCGAAACTGATATTGAATGGATGCGCCATGCCATGCGTCTTGCCGAGCGCGCGCAAGCGCAAGGTGAAGTGCCTGTCGGTGCGGTCTTGGTTAAAGACGGCCAAGTCATCGGCGAAGGTTGGAACCATCCTATCTCGGGTCATGACCCCTGTGCCCATGCTGAGATCATGGCGCTGCGTGCTGGCGCGCAAACACTGCAAAATTATCGCCTCCTCGATACCACCCTCTATGTCACCCTCGAACCTTGCGTGATGTGCGCTGGTGCCATGATTCATGCCCGCATAGCGCGTGTGGTCTATGGCGCGCCCGATCCCAAGACCGGCGCGGCGGGGAGTGTGATAAATATTTTCGATGCCGCATATGTCAATCACCAAATCATGATAGAAGGTGGTATATTAGCGAAAGCTTGCGGGGATTTATTAACGGATTTTTTCAAGCGTAAGCGCCAACCAAAATAATAATAAACAATAAAAAACAATGGATTGCTTTGTTTTTTTTGGGTGGAATTTTAAGCAATCTTAGCGGCCATGCCATACGATGAGCGATCGCGACGATAATAAGACGCCTGCTCGATTGGGGGATAATAAAGGCGCTGCACTTGCCAAGCTCAGCATGCCGCGTTTGGCAGGCGGGGTGGCCCGTCCGCGGCTTTTCAAAGTATTGGATGAAGCGCGGCGGAAGTCCGCTCTATGGATCGTCGCGCCGGGGGGCGCCGGCAAGACCACGTTGGTCACCACCTATATCGCGGAGCATGCGCTGCCCTTCCTGTGGTGTCAGCTGGACGCGGATGACGCGGACCCCGCGACATTCTTCTACTATCTTGGTTTGGCCGCGAAGAAGACTCAGTCAGAGGGCGAGCTGCATTTGCCCCTGTTGACACCGGAATACCTGCTCGACATCTCTGGTTTTTCCCGCCGTTATTTTCGCGATCTTTACGCGTTGCTGCCACCCGGCACGGTGCTGGTGCTGGACAATTACCAAGACCTGGGCGAAAGCGCCGTTTTTTCCGAGATCATGCGTCACGCCATCGGAGAAATTCCCGAAGGCATTCATCTTATGGTGGTTAGCCGCAGTGATGCCCCACCCGAATTAGCGCGACACCAAGTAACGGGCGCGCTGGGCGTGCTTGATTGGGAGGTGTTGCGTTTGACCTTCGATGAGACGGAAATGATCGCCACTCACGGCCTAACACTGGAGAGGGATGTTGTCCGTGTGTTGCACGAGCGCTCCGAGGGCTGGGTCGCTGGCTTGATTTTGTTTCTGGAGCAAATCAAGCGAACGGGCGGGAATAAATGGGATATCGGGATGGGCTCTTTGGAGACGGTATTTCATTTCTTTGCCAATGAGTTTTTCAATGACCTGCCAGAATCCAGGCGTGATTTTCTGCTCAAGACGGCGCTATTGCCGCATATGACGCAACCTCTTGCTGAGGCGCTGAGCGGCAACAGCGAGGCAGGCGAGATCTTGACCGAACTCCATCGCCACTATTTTTTCACCAATCGCCGCGAGTTGACGGGGGAGAGCTATCGATACCATGCCTTGTTGCGCGAATTTTTATTAGTCAGAGCGGCGGAGACGTACACCCGTGCGTACTATCTTGAGCTGACGCGGCGCGCTGGATGTTTATTGGGCGAATGCGGCCGCAACGAAGAGGCGCTTGCCTTGCACCTGCGCGCTCAGGATTGGGAGACGGCGACATCTTTATTGTTGACGCAAGCGCCGCAGTTGCTTGCCCAGGGCCGTGCCCAGATCGTAGTCGCTTGGTTGCAGCAGTTGCCCGAGGAGCTGGTCGAGGCCACGCCATGGCTGTTGTTTTGGCGTGGGGTCAGCCAACAGTTCGTGGATCCGCTTAACGCGCGCAGCCTATTGGAGCGGGCCTATTCCAGTTTTGAAAGTCAGCAAGATGTATTGGGCCAGATGTCGGCGGCTTCCGCCATTATCGAAGTGGTGTTTATTCTCAGGGAAAGTCTGTCCCTCACCCTTAAGTGGGTGGATGTGCTACAGCAGCACCTCCATGGTAATTTAGTTTTCCCCTCACTCGCTCTTGAGGCCGGCGTCCTTTCCAGCCTCGTCTCCGCGCTCGAATTAACCCGGCCCGATGATCCGCTCTTGCCGCAATATGCCGCGCGCCTAATGGATTGTCTTGAGGGTGATATTGACGCTAATCGAAAAATCATGGTGGCCAGCCGCCTCGTCATATATATGGCCATGATTCGCGGCGATGCAAAGGCGTGCGACCAGATCATGTTATACGTCAGTTCTCTGTTGAAGTCGCCCGATATCACCGCTCTATCCCGGCATCATTGGAAAGTTTTTTCGGTATTGCCATTCCTGTTTGCGAATAGCCGGAGCGTGGTTGCTGCAGAAGCGGTGCGGTCTTTGCTCGAATTCGTTAGGGGGGGGAATTTACTCGATCGGCTTAAAGAAACTAATCTAGTATTTTTGGAATTTATTACCAGTTGGTATGCGGTGTTGGTTTATCTTCATTTTGATGAGTTGAAGGCGGCTCGGCCGTTATTAGACCGCATGGCCACCTTGATCGGCACATCCAAATCCATAGATATGGCCACCTATACCATGGTCAAATCTTTATATGCATTAAGGCAGGGTGATTTGGTTGCGGCCCACGGTTATGGCGAAATCTCATTGGATGCGCATTTCAGCGTGGGGGCGATGATCACTGGTTTAGAGATGAGTTGTATCCTCGCGATAGAGCGTTGTGAAAGCGGTGAGCCCGGAGAGGCGCTTACCTATTTAGAGAGCCCGAAAACCATTGGGTGGATGAATAGTCCGCGTATGCGTCATCAGGTTTTTCTGATCGAAGCCTATGCGCACCTTCTTCAAGGCAAGGCTGAAGCTTGTCATGCTTGTCTGCGCCAGGCCTTCGCCATTGGGTATGCCCATCATTGCGAGGGTAATGCTTTTTGGTTGTTAAGCATTCTGCCGCGCCTCTGCGCCGAAGCGCTGCGCGCCGGCATCGAACCTGATTATGTGCGGCAGTTGATCCAACGGCTCGGCTTGCTGCCGGAGGATGCCAGTCTCGATAGCTGGCCGTGGCCGGTTAGAGTTTACACCTTGGGGCAATTCAATCTGCTTATCGACGAGCAGCCGGTTGCTGACACCAAGGCGCAACGTAAACCACTCAAACTCCTCGAGGTGCTGATAGCCTTGGGCGGTGTTGACGTGAGAGCCGATAGGATTGCCGAGATCGTGTGGCCCGACGCCGAGGGCGACGCGGCGCTCTCGGCTTTTACCACGACGCTGTCGCGGCTGCGTAGATTGGTGGGGGATGAAACGATCAGCGTAAAAGGCGGGCGCGTCAGCCTGGACGAGCGCCGCTGCTGGGTGGATGTCCGGGCGCTGGAGCGCATACTCGACCGCGTTGCTATACCCGAGATGGGTATTGCTATTGTTCGCGAACTCGGCGAGAAATTGCTTAGCCTTTACCGCGGTCCCTTTCTGGGTGATGAAGAGGGCGAGTGGCCGTGGCGTTTGCGTAATCGCTTGCGGACAAAGTTTTCGCGCGGTTTATCGCAATGCGTGACTGTTTTACGGCTCGCAGGAGAAACCGAGATGGCCTTACAGTTGCTGGAGAGCGCGATAGACGCCGATCCCGGCGCCGAAAATCTGTATCGTAACTTTATCCCTGGTTTTAGCGGGCCGTAACGGCATAGCTGCTTTTGCTCTATTTTGTGCTATTGCGGTTGTCCAGTCGTCGTGGATTTCCTAGCTAGATTTAATCCAGTCACAGCATTCGAATAAGCGCTCGGTGGCTAACAGGATCAGGCTAGCTCCCCACTCTCGCTTATTTTTCTTTATTTCTTTAAATCAAGCGCGCTGAACTAGGGTTTTTACCGGGTCATACTTAAGAGATTGCCGGCTGGCGAAGGGTCCTGTTAGGCGTCCTCATTCTCGCGTCATATTTATTAAGCCGTTGTTAATTAGTCCGTGTGACAGCTTTGTGACATTCCTTATGTTATCAGTATGACACTCAGTTCATGAGTTGGCCGCCAATCAAATCGGCCGGCGAAAAATAAAGGGGAAGATAAGAGGGGGGCTGGGCGTTCCGCAACGTCCGGGGCGGCGTTGCGGAACGATCTGGTAAACAGCATTAGCATTACCGCGCGAGCAGGGAGGCTTGAGGCGGTGTGAAGCCAACGTGGCGGCGCGCACAGGCATGCGTCGGCGGCGATCTCCACGGGCAAAATAATAAAAGGTAATTTATGAGTGAGAGCAGTCTTGTTCCCGCGAAGATTCGGCGTCCACACTCCACGCTCCCCCACCCGCGCACCGATTTGCTCAACCTGCTCGATGAGCTGCGCACGGCGCCATTGATAATCGTGAGCGGTCTGCGCGGTGCCGGTAAAGCCAGTTTGCTTGCCAGTTACGCGGCGACGCGGGAAGTATCCTGCCTGTGGTATCAAGTGGATTCCGGCGATCAAGACTTGGCTACCTTTTTTCGTTATTTGAATCTTGCGGTGAGCGAGATCGCTCCCTCGATGAGGTCGCAGTTGCCGCAACCGAGCCGCGAATGTCTGGCTGGGGTTTCAGACGCCATTAAAGCGTATTTCAGCGAACTATACCGCTGTCTGGAAACGCCGTTTCTCATCGTATTGAACGATTATCAAGAGATTTCGGATCGGGGCTTAATGCATCGCGTGATGCGGGAAGCCTGCGCCGGGTTGCCGCCAGGCGGGCGGTTTGTTTTGATAAGCAGCAATGATAATCCACCCTCCGTGGCTTGCCTGCGCGCCGATCGTTCGATAGCGATAGTCGGGTGGCAAGAATTGCAACTTTATCCAGGGCGGGTCAAAGAGATGGCAGCCGAGCATGATCTCAGCTTGCCATTATATTTTTCCACGCGGCAGTTGCAGAGCAGGATCGGCGATTGGGCGGCGGAGCTGGTGCTGGCGTTACGAGCGCACGACGGCTGAAGCGTGGCCCCGCACCTTATATGTCCTCCAGCGGGCTGCGTTTTTACACCGTATCTTTCATCACGCGCCTTATTTAGGCCAGGCTCGGGGCCCGGTTAAGAATGAGGCATCTCCGGATTGTTCTCCAAAAAACCGGGATTCAAGCGGTTTAATTGGGCTGTGTGGCTTGTCGTTGGCGCGGACAAGGCTTATCCTATGGCCGCTTCCGGGAGAGGTACCGAAGTGGCCATACCGGCACCGACTCGAAATCGGTTGGGGGGAAACCCCACGTGGGTTCGAATCCCACCCTCTCCGCCAATTATCCCGTTCGCCGGGGGCTTCGGCCTCGTTTTGCTGCCGATGCCGCGGCGTATGTCTTGTCTCCTGAACCGTACTGGCGATTCAATGTAAATGCGGCTGTCCGCACTGCTCAAGCAATTTACTGATTTTCCGCAAGGCGTTTTCTATGGCGCCACGTAAGGCCCGGCCGTGCGCGTTGAAGCGGCCGTCGGCGCGCAGGTCGAAGGTGATTTGATCGTCGCCAATGACATAGCCGATGCTGATCATATGCGGCCGCGGGCCGATGGGGCCGAAGGCGGTCACGCCCTCGAAGCCCGAGCCGTTGGAGGCCAGCACATCTTGGCGCGCCAGCATCTTCAATCCCTTGTCGAGGTGTGAGAACACGCCATGCTGCCAGTCGTGCAGACCCCAGCCTTTGTGCGCGTCATCGGCTGATTGTACGGCGTTGAGCGCCAATAAATGGGCCATCAGGCCGCGTCCGCTCTTGGCGCGCAGCACGAGATTTTGATGGGCTTTGAGCGCGCGCCGTACCGCGGCCGCGCTGCGGTAAGCATTACCGTCAGCCGAGCGCAGCGCCTCCACCGCGGCCACCGCTTCGGCGGTGACCGGGGCGATAAAATCCATGCGCCCGCCCGCGAAGTGGCGGGTTTGCACTGGCTCAACGATGTTGAGCGGCCGGCCGGTCACCTCGGCGATGGCCACTTGCAGGGCCAGTTGCACCGTGGCGTCGGGGCTGAGTTGCAAGGCCTTCAAGCCGCGTGCGCCGATGCCTGTGGACACCCAAGATTCAATGCCGCGTTGGTTGCGCGCCTCGGCGATGGTTTGCCGCGCGCGTTGCAGGCGCCGCGTGAGTTCGGGTGAGACCCGCCATGGCACCGCGCGCGTACGGATGCGCGCCCGCGCCGTGTCATCGACTGCTTCGTCCGCCGCCAAGGCGACGCTAGTCTGCTGCAAGCGCGCGGCGAAACCGAGGGCGACGCTGCCATCCACCGCGGCGCGCTCGAAACACAAGCCGGCCTTGCCGTTTTCCATCACGATAATCTGCATGCTCTTGTCGTAATAGCGATTGAAATGATTGCCGTCACGCAAGGTGGCGGAGATGCCGCTGAGCGAGCCGGGCGCGGCGCCGTTGTCGAGACAGAGCACGAACAAGGCCTTTTCCAATATCGAGAGCGCTTGGCTGTTGTGTTCGTCTTTGCAGAGCGTGGTGCGCACTTGCGCCCACTCGCCGCGCGGCAGGGCGCTGAATAGGCTGGGCGCGGTTTGGTCGTTTTCGAGCAGGATGCCGGTGTCGCCGATGATTTGATCGAGGGCATCTTGTACCGCCTTTACCGCCAGCGGGCCGTGGCGCTGATCGACGGCGACGCAATACACCTGCCCGTTGGCCAGCACCGCGACGTGATGCGTGCCGTCGACCGTGACCATCTCGTCGCACTCGGCACGGGGGAGGCGGTGAGTGGCGAAACAGCGGCGGTATTGCTCCATCGCCAGCGGCAGATTCGCCGCCATGTCCGGTACGAGTTGGCGATCGTGGACGCGTTGGTGCAGAGTCAACGCCGCCACCATCAGCCGCGCGGCGCGGCCGCTGAGGCTGTCGGCCTGCGGATCGTCTTGTAGCAAGAGCACATAATTGTTGGTGAAGGGCAGGCCGCCGCGGCAACTCAGCCACATGCGGGTGAGGCCTTCGGCGCACCAGTTAGTGCTCTGTTCGCGCGCCAGCGCCAGCAGCCGTTGCTGCTGTTTGGCCTGGGCGGCGCCGTAGAGGTCGAGCATCAATTTTGCCTTCAAGCGCTGCATGCCGTTGAGCAGGGGCGACACGCTGCGCATGCAGGCGGTGAGGGTGTCGGTCAGGGGCGGGATGGGTTGCCGCATTAGCTCGCGCACGCTTTGTTTCATTCGCTGACTCCTTGGTAACGGGGATCCGTGTTGAATCATGGTGCCTAGCATAGGCCCGGCACGGGCAATTTCCGTGATTGGGATCACAGCCGATGGGCGCGGAGTGTCAAGATGTGACGCAGTGGGTCCAATTGTGTCCTTGGGGGACATCTTTGCGGGGCGTGCGGCGGCCGTTTAGCCGCGCGGCGATCACGTCTTGGCGGCGGCCCCGAGGTGGGCGCGGAACAGCGCGAGGGTTTCGCGGCGGGTCTCGTCGAGATCGACTATGGGGGCGGGATAATCAGCGCCGATGTGAATGCCCGCGGCGTCCAAGACTTTTTGCGGCGCGGCCCAGGGCTGGTGGATCCAGCGCCTAGGCAGGGCGGCGAGCTCAGGCAGCCAGCGGCGCAGGTAGCGACCCTCGGGGTCGAATTTTTTGCTCTGTAGAATTGGATTGAAGATACGGAAATATGGCGCGGCATCGGCGCCGCAGCCGGCCACCCATTGCCAGTTGAAGCTGTTATTGGCGAGATCGGCATCGACCAGGGTGTCCCAAAACCAGCGCGCGCCGTCGCGCCAGTCGCTGCGGCAATTCTTTACTAGAAATGAAGCGGCGATCATGCGCACGCGGTTGTGCATCCAGCCGCTTTGCCACAATTGACGCATGCCGGCGTCGACGATGGGAATGCCGGTTTGCCCGCGCTGCCAGGCGCGCAGTAATTCGCCGCCGTCTTGGCGCCACGGCAGCTCGCCATAGCGGGGATTGAGCGGCTTATCGCTGCTGTCGGGGAAGTGATGCAGGATCTGATGCGCGAACTCGCGCCAGCCCAATTGGCGGATGACCGCCTCCGCCGCGCGCGCGATGCCATCGGTCTCGCCGCGCTGGGCGTAATCATTCAAGGTCCACAAAATTTGCTGCGCGCTGATTTCGCCGAAGTGTAAGTGCGGCGAGAGGCGCGTAGTGCCGGGGCGGTCGGGATAATCGCGCCATTGTGGATAGAGCGCGAGCGCCGATTGACAGAAAGCCTGCAAACGTTGGTGCGCGCCCGTTTCTCCGGGCCGCCACATACTGTCCAAACCGGTATACCAGGGGTTGCGCGGCAGCAATTTTAATTCGGCGACTGTGAGCGAGGTGATGGCGCGCGGCACGGCGGGCAGGCGGCTGGGACTGGGCAGCGGCGAGGGTGGAGACGGGCGGGTTTGGCAGGCGCGCCAGAACGGCGTGAACACTTTATATGGCGCGCCGTTTTTATTGAGCACGCTGCCCGGCTCGCGCAATAGCGTGGCTTGATACGTGTGGCAGCGCACGCCCACCGCCGCCAGTTGTTGCGCGATGCGGCGGTCGCGCGCGGCCGCGGCGGGTTCCTGGCTGCGGTTCCAATACACGTCGCGCGCGCCGCTTTGTTCAATGAGTGAGAGTAAGGCCGCGCCGCTGTCACCGTGGCGGATAATGAGGCGGCCGCCGAGCCGGGTCAGCGCGTCGTTCAGCGCGCCGAGACTGTGGTGCAGCCACCAGCGGCTAGCGGCGCCCGCCGCCCACGGCGCGTCTTCATCGGGGGCGTGAATATAGAGCGGGATGACGCGCCCGCCGCTGGCGAGCGCGTGGTGCAAGGCGGGCTGGTCCGCAATGCGCAGGTCGTTGCGAAACCAGACGAGGGAGGCAGTCATGTTTTTAATTCTATGTCGACGGTCGAGCCAGTGCCATTTATAAGGCGTTTTGCTGCAGTGATTTGAGCGCGGCGATGACATCGTTACTGTGGGTGCCGGCGTCCACTTCGCGGTAGATTTTCGCGATCTGGCCTTGGGGATCGATGATAAACGTGTGACGGCGCGCGAAGCGGATGGGGCCTAAGGACCAATAGGTGCCGTAGATTTTGGCGACCGTGGCCTCGGCGTCGGAAAGCAAGGGGAAAGGCAGGCCGTGTTTTTCCGCGAAGCGGGCATGACTCTCGGCGCTATCGAGGCTGATGCCGAGCACCTGCGCGCCCAAGGCTTTGAGGCGGGTCATATCGTCACGGAAACTGCAGGCCTCTTTGGTGCAGCCCGGGGTGTCGTCCTTGGGGTAAAAATAGAGGACCACCCATTGTCCCTGAAAGTCGGCGAGCTGTCGCAGTTTGCCGTTCTGGTCGTGCAAGGCGAAGCCGGGCGCGGGCTGGCCGACACGCAGTTCATCGGCTTGCGCGGCGGAAAGGCCCAGGGCGGCGCATAAAGCGATAGCGCAGCGGCGAAGTGGATGGGTGCGCGGCATGGCATGCCCTCCGGTGGCGGGTGGATGAGATACAGCCTGGCCAGTCGAGCGCCCATCTTAAAACAAAACGCGGGGGGTTATATACCTTATTGCATGAAGGGTATGTGTCCCGCGCGCCACGGGCTTGCTACTATAGCCGCGTGACTTTGACTGAATTGCGTTACATCGTGGCCTTGGCGCGCGAACGTCATTTCGGACGTGCCGCGGAGGCGTGTTATGTCAGCCAGCCCACCTTAAGCGTCGCGGTGAAAAAATTGGAGGCTGAGCTGGATGTCAGCTTATTCGAGCGCGGCAAGAGTGATGTGAGTGTCACCCCCGTGGGCGCGGCGGTGGTGGCTCAAGCCTTGCGGGTGCTCGATGAGGCGGAACGCATTAAGCAGCTTGCCGCGCAGGGGCAGAATCAACTCGCGGGGCCGCTGCGTTTAGGCGCGATCTACACCGTCGCACCTTATCTGTTGCCGCAGTTGATTCCCGCCTTGCATAAACGCGCACCGGAAATGCCGTTACTGCTCGAAGAAAATTACACCGCGCGTTTGCGGGAAAAACTCAAACAAGGCGAATTGGACGCCATCGTTATTTCCTTGCCCTTCACCGAGCCGGGTGTGAACGTGCGGCCCTTGTATCAAGAGCCCTTCATGGTGGTGCTGCCCGCGGCCCATCCGTGGCGCGAGCGCGCGGCGATCGCCGCGGCCGAGCTGGCGGCGGAGACTCTGCTCTTGCTCGGCGCCGGTCATTGTTTTCGCGATCAAGTCTTGGGCTTCTGTCCCGATTGTCAGCGCTCCAGCGGCGAACGTTCACTGGAAAGAAGCGTGGAAGGCACCTCGCTGGAGACCGTGCGTCATATGGTGGCCTCGGGCATGGGGATAACGGTTTTGCCTTGCAGCGCAGTGGGTGCTGATAAATACGCGCAACGCTTATTGAGCGTGAAACGTTTCAAAGCGCCCGTGCCGCATCGGCGCGTGGCCTTGGCCTGGCGCGCAAGCTTTCCGCGCCCCGAGGCTATCGCGGTGTTAGACGACGCAATTCGCGATTGCAAATTCAGTTGCGTGAAGTTTATAAATCGTTGAGCAGGGACAACGTGCTTGCCGCAATTATGTGGCTGGCTTCATGGTTCGGTGATTAGAAAAAACCAGCGGGGGCGGCGTGTAATACGCGCTCGGGTGTTCACTAACAAAGCAAGGTGAGGCATGGAAAACGTAGTGATTATCGGCAGTGGTTTGGCGGGATATACCTTGGCGCGAGAGCTGCGAAAATTGGCTCCGGACTTGCCGGTGCGGTTATTAACGCGCGACGACGGCACCTCGTATTCCAAACCGATGTTGTCCAACGCGCTGGCAAAGGGAAAAACCGCGCAAAGCTTGGCCATGGCCAGCGCGGAACAAATGGTGGGGCAATTGAATATGACGATTACCACCCACACCGCGGTGACGGCCATCGACACTCAGGCCCATCGCGTGGTGACCGCGATGGAAGAGATTCCCTACGGCAACTTGGTCTTGGCCGTCGGCGCGGAGCCGGTACGCCCGCCCCTTGAGGGCGATGCCGCCGGCGCGGTGTTGTCGGTGAACAATCTGGCGGACTACGCCGTGTTTCGCGCGGCATTGGATGAGGCGCGGCATGTGGCGATTATCGGTCCGGGTCTCATCGGTTGCGAATTCGCCAATGATCTCATCGCCGCGGGAAAGCAAGTGACGGTGATCGGCCCGGGCAAGGCGCCGCTGGATCGTTTGGCGCCCGCGCCGGTCGGTGTATCCGTGCAAGCGGCATTGGCCAAGCTTGGCGTGGAGTGGCGTTTGGGCGTGACGGCGGCGCGGGTGGATCATCATGCCGGCGCGTATCAAGTCGGCCTGTCGGACGGTGGCGCGGTGCGGGCTGATTGCGTGCTCTCGGCCGTGGGGCTGCGGCCGAACCTCACGCTCGCCAAGGCGGCGGGTTTAAACACGGGGCGCGGCATCGTGGTGGATCGTCACCTGCAAAGCAGCGCGCCCGATGTCTATGCCCTCGGTGATTGCGCCGAAGTGGCGGGCTTGGTCTTGCCCTTTGTCATGCCCATCATGCACGCCGCGCGCGCCTTGGCGCAGACCTTGGCGGGCACGCCCACGGTGCTGACGTATCCCGCGATGCCGGTCGTGGTGAAGACGCCGGCCTGTCCGCTGGTGGTTTCGCCGCCGGCCGTGGGCGCGGAGGGGCATTGGCAGATTGAACACATCGAAGAGGGTGGCGTGCGCGCGTTGTATCGCGGTGGTGACGGCCGGGTGCTGGGTTTCGCCTTGAGCGGCATCGCGGCGGCCGAGCGCCAGGCATGGAGCAAGGACTTGCCGCCGGTGCTAGCGTGAAATAAGCGCTCGCGCTAAGACGGGACTCAGCGCGGGTGTTTTTCTTCGTGGTGCGCGATGATGAGGCGGGGCAGCTCAGCGCGCTGAAACTGCCTAAAAACAGCCGCGTCATCTGCCTGTATCGCGCGGCCATTTTATCCTGGCCGGCGCCGATACGGCGTTATGCGCCGGTGACGAGGCGGTCATTTTATTGCACGGCGACAGCTTGGCAGAGGTGAACCAGCGTTGGGGGCAAGGGGCGCGGCAATAAGGCCTTCTCCCGGCGTTGGTGGCGGCATGGACCGGTATGTGTTTTAAGTAATGTGGGGCACGCCACCGGGCTGGCGCGGTATAGTCTTTGTCGTGACATGACGGGGTCAAGGAGAGCAGGGTGGTTAAGCTGAATATTGCACGGTGGCGCGTGAGTTCAATCGGGTGGACGCTCGCGCTGATCGCCATCGTCTGCTGCGCAATGAGTCCATCATTCGCCGCTGCTGATCAGGACGCGCACTGGCAACAGAATGCCGCAGATATTGATCGTATCGAACAAGGCTTGAGTCGCGGCGCAAACACGGAAGAGCGCTTGCGTGTCTGGAACGATGAGGTTTTAAGCATCAAGTTCTCAAGTCAGGAATGCGTTGCGCAAGCCGAGCGCGATGTGGCCAAGCTGGAGCAGGACTTGGCCAGCCTTGGCGCCGCGCCAGAGGTGTTGACGGGGGAGGCCGCGCTTAAACGCCGGGCGCTCGAACAAGAAAAACAAGGCGGCGAAGCGCGGCTTGCCAGTTGCCGTTTGCTGCTGCTACGCAGTGATGAAGCGCAACGGAGCATCGCCGGCCAACATCGCAGCGTGTTGACGGAACGCCTGTCGCGGCGCGGCGCGAATTTCATCAGCGTGCTTAAAACGGATTTGAGCCAAGCGCCGCAATGGCTGGGCGCGGGTGCGGCTTATTTCTTTTCGCACACCGGTGTAGAAGCGCTCTCTATTTGGGCTTGGGCGGTTTTACTGGCGATATTGCTCATCACCGCCCGCGCGGGTTTGCGCGCGCGGCGCACCTTGCGAGCTTGGGCCGCGCCACGCGCGTGGGACGAAAGCTTTACTGATCGTTTTAATCATGCGCTGATACTCACCTGCGCGCGCTTCGCGCCGCATTTGCTGATGTCCGCCGCCGCGGCTTTATTTTTATATGTCTTGTTAGGCGCGGTGCGGCCCTTGCCCGCACTCGCCGTGCTCGGCTATGGTTTCTTGCTGTATTTCGCGGCGTGGGTGCTGGTGCGAGTGTTGTTCGCGCCACCGTCGCCGGCGGCGCTGGTGGTAGATATGCCGCTGGAGGTGGCGCAGGCCTTGGCGCGGCGGCTGAATATTTTATTTTGGCTGGTCTTCGGCGGCTATTTAGTATTCTCCAGCGTGCTTGCGCCGGGTCTTCCGGAGGCGGCCTTCTTGCTGGCGCGTGGTGTATTCGCGGCCTTGGTGGTGCTCAATTTGATTTGGGCCTTGTGGTTGATCGGCCGCATCCCGGCCTTCGCGCGCACGCTGTGGCTGCGCGCGGTATTGTGGCTGGCGCTGACCGCGGGACTGGTGGCGGAGCTGGCGGGATATCGTGAACTGTCGCTGATGGTGTGGCAGGTAGTGATAGGGACGGTGGCGGCTATTGGCGGGCTGTATCTTGCTAGCCGTTTGTTCCGGGAGTTGTTCAACGGTTTTGACGAAGGCCGGGGCGCTTGGGCGCGCTATGTGCGGGGCTATTTCGGTATCGAGACGGGCGAAAGCGTACCGGGTTTGATGTGGTTGCGAATGACTGTGTTATTGGTGCTATGGTTTTTATTCGGCGCCGTTGTGCTGCGAGTATGGGGCTTGCATGACAGTATCGGTCTGCAAATCTACCAATATTTAGTGGAAGGGTTTCCTGTCGGTTCGCTCACTATCGTGCCGGCGCGGGTGCTGCTGGCCTTGATAGTGTTTATTTTGGTGTTCGCGATCAGTGGCTGGCTCCGCGCGCGTTTGGAAAAGGTCTGGCTGATTAACGCACCCATGGATCGCGGCGCGCGCGAGGCCCTGGTGTCCATTGCCGGTTATGCGGGCGGGGGCATCGCCATTCTCACCGCGCTGGCGGTGGCTGGAGTTGAATTCAGTAATCTCGCCATCATCGCCGGCGCCTTGTCGGTGGGTATCGGGTTTGGTTTGCAGAATATCGTCAACAATTTCATTTCGGGTTTGATCTTGCTCTTCGAGCGGCCCATCAAAAGCGGCGATTGGGTAGTGGTGGGCGGCACGGAAGGTTTTGTTAAACGGATACGCATACGTTCGACGCAGATTCAAACTTTCGACCGCGCCGACGTCATCGTGCCGAATTCCGAATTGATCTCGGGTCAGGTAACCAACTGGATGCTGCAAGACGCGCGCGGCCGGATTAAAATCCCGATCGGCGTCGCCTATGGCAGTGATACGCAATTGGTGAAGGAGACCTTGTTATCCGTCGCCTGGCAGCATCCCTTGGTGATTAAAGGCGAGGCCGATTGGGAGCCCAAGGTGCTGTTTCTGAATTTCGGCGAGAGTTCGCTGGATTTTGAGTTGCGCGTGTTTATCCGGGAGATCGACAGACGTTTCGATTTGCAGAGTGATCTCAACTTCGCCATCGATGCCGCCTTCCGCGCGCGCGGTATCGAAATTCCATTTCCGCAACGCGATTTGCATGTCAAAAACTGGCCCGCCAATATGGCTCCGCGTCCGGCTGATGATGCTTAAGCTGTGGTTGCCCTCGTCTTGAGTACGGAGCGGGCGGGGTGGCCGTTTAAGGACGGATTTGGCTGTTTTGTACGATCGCGTCCAATGCCGGCTGGCCGTATTTTTTAACGGGGGTAAGAAATACTTGGCTTCTTAGGCCCGAAAGGTATACGCTACCCCCAGTTGCAGTTTTTTGTCTTGTAGCAATTTCGGTAGTTCCTCGCAGTGTATAGTGCAAATCCTCCCGCAATTTCTCAGCAGTAATCTGCATCTAGTACAGTGTTATTTCAATTTATAGAGGTTATTAGAATGGCTACAGGTACAGTTAAGTGGTTTAACGATAGCAAGGGTTTTGGCTTTATTTCCCCCACGGACGGCAGTGCCGACGTGTTTGTCCATCACTCCGCCATCCAGGCGAGCGGTTTCAAATCGCTGGCCGAGGGGCAGACGGTTTCTTTTGAAACCGAGCGCGGCGCCAAAGGCCCCAGCGCCGTGAATGTCGTACCCCAGTAAGATTAAGCAGACTTAGTCTAAAATAAAAAGCCCCGCCCAGCGCGGGGCTTTTTTTGTCCGCGATATGGGTCCTCGTCGTGATTTGCGGCTAGGGCGGCGCTTGCCGGGATCTCGCTACGCTCGGGCACGCCCGTTTTCAAACGCGCATGAATTGCCACCTCGCCGCCGCAGCGGCTCACAAGTACAGCAGGATTGCGATGTAGTGGCTAATGCTGCCCGCCAGTACGAATAGATGCCAGACGCCATGGCACCAGAGATACCAGTGGTCCAGTACAAAGAACGCAATGCCAGCGGTATAGAAAATGCCGCCCGCCAGTAGCCAGCGAAAACCCGCCGGCGGCAACGCGGCGAGTATCGGATCCAAGGTGAAGAGGCAGAGCCAACCCATGACGAGATAGATGATGATGGGCATCACGCGGGCGCCTTTGCGCGGCAGCGCGTCCAGGACGATGCCGCACAGCGCCAGCCCCCAGATCGCGCCAAACATCCACCAGCCCAAGGCACCTTTGAGCGCGATGAGCATGAAAGGTGTGTATGTGCCTGCGATCAACAAGTAGATGGCCTGGTGGTCCAGCACTCTAAATACCTGTTTAGCCCGGCCAGTGAGACTGTGATACAGCGTGGAGATGAGATAGAGCAGAAACAGAGTAAAGCCGTAGACGCTGTAGCTGATGATCTTAGTGGCATCCCCATCCAGCGCGGCAAAGGTAACCAGCACCGCGCCCCCGGCCAGCGCGAGCACCGCGCCGACCAGATGACTGATGCTATTGAGTCGTTCTCCTTTGCGCATGCGCGTTATTCTACAGAAATCCTCATGCCGGCTTGAGGTGAATGGGCTGGGCTGAGGTATTCCTCGGCGAAATTTATAGCGTCGAACCCCGCCCCTATAATGTGCCATACCGTGTTTTTCCCCGGTTCACCGAGGGAGCGCTGAAGGGCGGATTAAGCGATGGCCGTGGTGCCGGATAGCATTAGCTTTAGAGCGGTGATTCATTGAGGGCGCATTATGGAAACATGTATTGGGCCTCAATGAGCATCAAAATTCCCTTCGATGAGTTGTCGGCTTTCTTTACAGAGTCCTCGTGACTAAATAAAAAAAATCTCAACCTATTGTTACAAATTAATTAAGTTAATGTGGCGCGCATCGTGCTCTCCATCCTGGGCAGGTTTGTCAGTACCTCTTTGGGTGATAAAGCCCAAGAGGATTTTTTCGATTTTGGAGATTTTTATGACTAGATATTTGCTGATTTTCGCCGGATTATTCGTGCTTTCACCCATGGCGAATGCCTTGGTTTTTTACACCGATAGGTCGACTTTTGAATCAGATATTTCCGTAGGCCAGATTGTTGATTTTGAGTCTCCATTTTCTTTTTCAAATACGATCTTAACCTTCGGAGACGCGACTTTTATCAGCACGGATGGAAGTGGCATTCATCGCACAGACTCGGGTACTTTTGGCGGTAGCTCGACTCGGCTCGCGGCACAAAATTCTGGTGGGATCGCGATCGAACTCGCTGCGGGACATCAGGCCTTAGGTTTGGATGTCGGTGAATTATTTCCTGGCGTTAGCACGGGTACATTCACTCTTTATGATGCCTTCGGAGCGTTGCTGGACACTGTCGTCATGGAGGTCGGTTACTTTGGCGGTTCTCCTAGTTTTGTCGGCTGGACGAATACAACGGACATTGGTCGTTTAGAGTTTTTTGTGGCGGGTAGTAATGTTTTTGAGACTATCGACAATGTAACCCTGGGCACGGTTTCCCGTGTGCCAGAACCCGCAACCATGCTTCTCTTCGGCGCTGGCCTGCTGGGTTTATTGGGAATGGCGCGTCGCAAAGCGGTTTAATAGCCTTTCTTGTTCATGAGGACGGCGGCCAACTGGTCGCCGTTTTTGTTTCTGGACCCCGTGTTTCTGAGGTTTGTCCATGGTTCGAAGCGGAACATGGACGAGTGTCCAGCCAAGGGCGCGTTGTGCGCACGCGCTAATTCGCCAAGCGTGCCGCATCTCCCCCGGCTGCAAGCGCGAGACTAGGCGCGGAAAAAGTAACCAGCACCGCGCCGACGAGGTGACTGATGCTATTGAGTCTTTCCCCTTTGCGCGTTTATTGCCGGGTTTTAATTACAAGATACTTAGAATTCACTAAATCTTGTAGTAGTCCTTGAACTCCAGGGGTTGCCCTCTTGGCCATCCACTATAAATAAGCGCTGAAAAGCTTGAAATCAAGCCCTTGAAATTTTGTGTGGCGCACCTACTTTGGACAATGTTGGCGTCCCGGAGAACTTTGAAGGGGCGGTTACATTAAGCCTAATTGGAGGAGCATACAATGTATCGATCACTGTTTCCCCGCGATCTTTTTTCAGATTTAGTGCGTCTGCAAAGGCAGATGCAACAAGCCCTTGAATCCGGACCGAGTATCCGCGGTTGGGGCCGTGGCGGCTTTCCCGCGCTCAATGTGGGCGGCACCCCCAACTCCGTGGAAGTATACGCCTTTGCGCCGGGTATAGATCCCGATGCTGTTGAAGTCAAATTGGAACGTGGCGTGTTGAGTATTTCTGGTGAGCGGAGTGTGACGCTGGCCGATGAACGGGACAAGGCCGCGGTGCATATCAACGAACGCTTCGCCGGCCATTTTCACCGCGTGATAAATCTCTCTGACGACATCGATCCGAATGCCGTCACGGCTGAATACCGCGACGGTGTGTTGCGCATCAGCCTTAAGCGCCGCGAGGCCGCGCAGCCGCGCCGCATCGCCATCCACTAATCGAGGAGGAAAAGCCATGAATGAAGCCGCGACTGTAACCAAGCGTGACGTGGAACAGACGCGCGCGGAATCCGCCTTATTACCCTTGGTCGATGTTGTTGAGGACGCCGGTGGTATTACACTGTATGCCGATCTCCCCGGGGTTTCCAAGGAGAATCTCCATCTGGAAATTGAGGCGGAAAATCTGACGATAGCCGGCGAGGTCAGTCTGAATACCCCGGATAATCTCGAAGCCAGCCATATCGAGCTGGAGCTGCCGCGCTATCGCCGCGTCTTTGCCCTATCCAAGGAATTGGACAGCGCCAAAGTGACGGCCGAGTTCAAGAATGGCGTGTTGCAGTTACGCATCCCCAAGGCGGAACACGCGCAGCCACGCAAGATCGAGATTCAAGTGTCTTGATATCGCTATTGTAGCTGGAGGGTGCGCCAGGCGCGCGTGCTCATATGTCAGCTGCGCAATGCAATCGCAGTGGCGTCACCGCCCGCGCAAACGATTGAGTATTTTCTCAAACCGACGGCGTGGCATCATGGCCTTTACGGACAGGGCGCATGGCGCACCCTTTTTTAAACATGCGGTAGTTAGCAGATGCGGGGCCGCGCTGTTCGCTTTATGCCCGCGGCCTACGGCCATCGCCGCGAGCATTACGCCATTTTTTTAGCCGAATGCCGGCTGTGCGGCTTGCTTTGCAAGTAGTCACGCACCCGCCAGATCTCTTCCGTGCTCAGTGGTTGCAGGGCCGCGATGTCACCGGCGATGAGCGCGGCCAGCGGCACGCCGTCGCGCAGGGCGACGCGGTTGCCGGCTTGCGCGGGGACGCGCGCGCCGGGGGTGAGGATGCCGACGAGGTTGAGCGGGTCGGCGGCGCTGATGACAATGATGTCGCCGCGCGCGGGACGTTTGCGCGCCTCGCGCAGGCTGCCGACGGCCTCGGGCAAGGCGAATTGTTCACCGGAAAAACCTTGCACGAAACGGCCGCCGCGCAGTTCGCCGCGCGCCTCCATGCGGCGGTAGACGTAGAGCAAGTCGCGCCACGGTGGCAGTTTATTTTCACGTTCCAGCAGTTTGCGGAAGACCACGCCGTAGCGGCGCAACAGGGCGCGGGCGATGTGGGCGATACGCTCATCTTCGTTTTTGCGCGTGGCGCTTGGCGTCGCGGGTGCCGGGCGGCGCAACAATTCCCAGCGGCCCGCCTCGTCGATACTCACGCCGCCACCACGGCGGCGTGAGTGGCGG
Source organism: uncultured Gammaproteobacteria bacterium (assembly GCA_947259075.1). Taxonomy (GTDB): domain Bacteria; phylum Pseudomonadota; class Gammaproteobacteria; order DRLM01; family DRLM01; genus CAKKSB01. Next base: position 25,759 of record CAMYKQ010000043.1, read on the forward strand.
CCAAAGCCGGGTTTGCGCAGCGCCGGGGTGATCAAGGCGCGCAGGCCGGCGAAGCTGTCGGCGCTGACGCGGCCGCGCGCGGCGAGTTCGCCGAGGGCTTCTTCCACTTGAGTACGCAGCATGCCGGTGTCTTGCACCAGGTCGAGGAAAAACGAGGCGCCGTGTTGTTGCAGGCTATCCGCCACCTTTTGCACCGTGGCCGAAAGCGGCGTGGCGTCGGCATCGTTCGCGACGGCGCGCCAATAGTGGGCGTGCGGCCGCGGCAGCAGGGCGATGGGCGTCATGCGTACCGGCGCGGCCTTGCGTTTTTCGCCGCTTTTGTCTTTGAGCGGCTGCGGCCGCAGCCAAGTGAAACGGCCCGCGTTGCACAGGCTGTCCAGCATGGTCGTCAAGTACATCTCAATGCGCGCCGGTAAAATGTCCGCCTCCCACGCGGCGGCGGGAATGGTGTACCCCTCCAATTGCAGCAGCACCGCCGCCAAGGCTTCATTGCCTTCGCCGCGCGCCTCGCCCAAGTGCTGCCAGCGCGCGAGAAAACGCATGAAGTCGGCGGGGCTCACCGGCTCGATCTCGCGGCGCAGTTGCTGCACGGTATAGCGGTGAATGCGTGCGAGTAATCCGCGTTCGCACCACTCAATTCTTACAGCCGAAGGCAATAATGATTCCCCGCTCCCGCTCCCGCTCCCGCTCGCGGGAGAGGGCTTAGGGGTGAGGGAGCTTGACGTATCGCCGTTTTCGGGAGAGGGAAGCGCGGCGGGAGGCGAGAGTTCTTGCTTGATTTCCGGCTCGCCAGTGAAGCGGCCTTGCAACACATAGCCTTCTTGTTCGAGCGCAGCGAGGGCGAGATTGATCCGCGAGAGTTCGACGCCCAGCGGCGCGGCGAGTTGCGCCGCGGTGACGGGGCCCAATCCTTCGAGGCGGCTGCGCAGCAGTTCACGCAAGGCATCGTCCGCGGTCCATTGCGCATCCGCCGCTGTATTGAGCGGCGCGATGACGGGCGCGCGCGCCGCGTGCGGAAACAACGCGAGCAATTCCGCGAGACGTTCCGCCGCCGTCCATAATTTCGCGCCGCGCGGCGTGGTGAGCACGGTGGCGCGCTGTTGCGCGATGAGTTGTTGCAAGAACGCGGGCCACGGCGCGGTTTCGCGCGCCGCTTCTTCCTCGGTGATGAAGCCGAAGACATTGAGCGCATCGTGCAGTTCGTCGGCGTCGCGCGCCTCGGGCCAGGCCTCGGCGCGCGCTTGGGCGATGGCCTCGGGATTCAAGCGGCCGAGTTCGGCGGCGCTAGCGGGATCGAGATAACGGCGTTGTTGCACGGCGAGGGTGCGGCGCTCTTCGGCGGGGGCGTCATCGAGAAAGGCGTAGGGCCGCGCGCTTAAAATGGCCTGTGCCAGCGGCGAGGGCGCGGCGAGGTCGCGCGTCTCGACGCGGAGTCCGCCGCCTTCGAAGCGCGCTAAAAGTTTTTCCAAGCCGTCGCTGTCCATCGCTTCGTGGAGGCAGTCGTGAATGGTTTGCGTGACCAGCGGGTGATCGGGTACCTCGCGGTCGCCGGCGATGTTTTCGAGGCAGGCGAGTTGATCGGGAAAGATCAGCGCGACTAAATCTTGCGCCGCTGATCGCTGCCACTGCGCGGGGATGCGTTTGCCGTTGCGGTTGCGCAGTATCGCCAGGGCGATGTTGGCGTTCCAGCGCCAGCGGGTTTCGAACAGCGGCGCATCGAGCAGGGCTTGGATCAACACCGTGCGCACCGTCGCCGATTTTAAATAGCCCATCACTTCCGTCAGCGGGAAACTGTGGGTGGGACCCAGCGACAGCACGATGCTGTCTTCCAGCGCCGCCGCTTGTAATTCGAAGTTGAATTTGCGGCAAAAGCGTTTGCGCAACGCCAGGCCCCAGGCGCGGTTGATGCGCGAACCGTAGGGCGCGTGAATGACCAGGTGCATATCGCCGGTCTCGTCGAAGAAGCGCTCCAGCACCACGGTGTCTTGCGTGGGGATGACGCCCAGCGCCGCGCGCGCGGCGGCGAGGTAGTCGACCAGTTGTTGCGCGGCGGCGGGCGGCAGCAGCAGGCTGTCACGCAGCCAGGCCGCCGCGCTCTCGATACCGTCGTGTAATTTTTCATCGATGATGCGGCGTAACGCCGAGACCGCAACAGATAATTCATCGCTGCGCCCCGGTGCCTCGCCCAGCCAGAAGGGCAGATTGGGTGGCTGGCCGTGCGCATCGGCGACCAGCACCTTGCCTTGTTCGATTTTTAAAATCCGGTACGAGGTGTTGCCCAATTGAAAGATGTCGCCGGGCAGACTCTCGAAGGCGAAGTCTTCGTTGAGGCTGCCGACGAAGAATCCTTCGGGTTGCAGGATCACGTCGTAGTCGAAGAGGTCGGGAATGGCGCCGCCATTGGTAATCGCCGCCAGCCGTGCGCCGCGCCGCGCGCGCAGACGGCCGTTGACCGCGTCGCGGTGCAGATAGGCGCCGCGGCGGCCGCGACGGGTGCTGTAGCCGTCAGCGAGCATGCGCAGCACGGCGGTGTAATCGTCGCGGCTGAGATCGCGATAAGGCCAGGCGCGGTGCAGGGTATCGAATAATTTAGCTTCGTCCCATTCGCGGCTGGCGACCTCGGCGACAATTTGTTGCGCGAGCACGTCCAGCGGTTGCGCGGGGATGAGAATGCGGTCGAGTTCGCCGCGCCGCACCGCGTCGAGCAGGGCCGCGCACTCCACCAATTCGTCCTGCGTCAGCGGAAACAAGCGGCCTTTAGGCGTGGCATGCACGGCGTGACCGGCACGGCCGACGCGTTGCAGAAACACCGCGATGGCGCGCGGCGAACCGAGTTGACAGACGAGGTCGACGTCGCCGATGTCGATGCCCAATTCCAGCGAAGCGGTGGCGACCAGCGCCCGCAGCGTGCCCGCCTTCAAACGTTGTTCGGCGTCGAGGCGGTGCTCGCGCGAGAGGCTGCCGTGGTGGGCGGTGACGTATTGTTCGCCGAGGCGTTCGGCGAGATGGCGCGCGGCACGTTCGGCGAGGCGGCGGGTGTTGACGAAGATGAGGGTGGTGCGGTGTTCGTTGATGAGTTGTTCGAGGCGCGCATAGATTTCGTCCCACACCTCGTTGGCCATCACCGCTTCCAGCGGTGAGTTGGGTACGTCGATGGCGAGGTCGCGCTCGCGCGTGTGGCCGGTGTCGATGATGGTGCAGCCGGTGTCCCGTTTGCCTGAAGTGAATTGCTCATCGCTCGCTTCGGCGAGAGATAAAATGTGGGGTAGTGAATTTTCTTTTAGAGCTCCCTCACCCTGGCCCTCTCCCGGAGGGAGAGGGGACGTGCCATCGGTGCGTGCGGTACTCACATCCGCGCCGACGAGAAACCGCGCCATGTCCTCGATGGGTTTTTGCGTGGCGGACAAGCCGATGCGCGTCGGCGCGCGGCCTTGATGTTCCAGGCACAGCGCGGCGAGGCGCTCCAAGGACAAGCTCAAATGCGCGCCGCGTTTGTTGCCGGCCATGGCATGGATTTCATCGACGATGACGCTGCGCACGGTTTGCAGCATGCGCCGCCCCGAGTCGGAGCTGAGCAGGATGTAGAGCGACTCCGGCGTGGTGACCAAAATATGCGGCGGTGCGCGGCGCATGCGCTCGCGTTCGCCGGGCGGGGTGTCACCGCTGCGCACCGCGGCGCGGATGGCGACGTCGGGGTTTTGTTGCATGAATAGTTCATCGCGAATCCCCGCCAGCGGCAGTTCGAGATTTTTTTGGATGTCGTTGGATAGGGCCTTGAGTGGTGAGACGTACACTACGCGCGTCTCGCCGGGCAGCGGCTGTGCCTGGCCTTCGCGCACCAGCTCGTCGATGGCGGCGAGAAAGGCGGCCAGGGTTTTACCGGAACCGGTGGGCGCGGCGATGAGGGTATGCCGCTGGCGGCGGATCGCGGGCCAGGCTTGGGTTTGCACCGGTGTGGCTTGCCCGAAGTGGCGCGTGAACCACGCGGCGACGGCGGGGTGAAAGTCATGCAGGGTCATGGGCGCATTTTAGCCTAAATCCACGGGGGTAAGCTTCCGCCGCCATTGTATTGTCTCCCATGGGGGATGGGCGCTGTGATTGAAAAGTTAGGGAGTTAACGCGGAATAATGAAGACGTTATGTCGGATTGACATCGGTGTGCTTAGGGGTTGCCCGCCACGCGGGTGTAAATTGGTTTATATGAAAAATTTGCGCGCAAGGCGATATTTTTGGCATGCCGCAGCCGCTGTCATTTTTCTCCAAGCTGAGTTAAAGCCAGTAAGCCGCTTGCGCCCGCCGAGTGGAATCAATCATTCTCGATGGTGAGGGTTCAGCCGCGAGGTATCAATACGATGAGATCCGGGGTCTCGGTTTTTACGCGGAAAGGCCGGGTGCTATGGGCAAAGCGTTCCAGTATTTTTTGGGCTTGCGCGGTGATCTTTTGGTTCGCGCCACGCAAGATAATCGTGTCGGCTGAATAGAGTATGGTGCAGTCATTAGTGCGGTGTGCCGTCATTGCATAATCCCCGGTTTGTCGTGGCGTGAGCATGTGCTTGGCCAAGGCCGCGCGATCCGGTGCGGGTAGTTGTTTCCAGCATCCACTTAATTGAAAGTGTGAATGAGCTATATTTCCATCGTGGGCGAACTAGTCCAATTAGTATGCCAAATCCGCGGGTGACATAGACTCAATAACTTACATATTGAGTAACGGGTTGATGTAAACTCCGCCGACATCTTCGCGGCATGGGGCCGTGGCGATTTTTAGCGAAAGCAGGGGACATGGCCGGCTTGTTACTGTATTGCCGTGGCGGTTTTGAGAGTGAATGCGCCGCGGAGATTCAAGCGCACGCCGCGCGTTTGGGGGTGGCGGGTTTCGTCAAGGCCAAGGCCGGCAGCGGATGGGTAGTGTTCGAAACCTATGAGGCGGACGCGGCGGCGGAGATGCATGAGCGTCTGTCTTTCAGTGAGCTAATCTTCGCGCGGCAATGGTTTGTGTTCACGGCGTTTCTCACCGATTTGCCGCTTACTGATAGGGTGAGCGCTTTGCTGCAAGGCGCGGCCGCGTTGCCAGCGCCGCCGTCGGCGCTGTTTCTGGAAACGCCGGACACCAATGAAGGCAAGGAATTGTCGGGGCTGTGTCGCGCTTTGCGCAAACCTTTGGAGATTGCCTGTGGAATCGACACCCGCACCTCGCCGCAGACTGGCGCGGGTGTGCGTCTACATGTGTGTTTTCTCAGCGGTACCGCGGCCTATGTGGGTTATGCCTTGGCGGGTAATAGCGCAGCCTGGCCCATGGGTATTCCACGCTTGAAATCTCCGCGCGGCGCTCCTAGCCGTTCCACTCTGAAATTGGACGAAGCCTTGCTGCACTTTCTCATGCCCGCGGAGCGGGACATTTATTTGCGGCCGGGCATGCGCGCGGTGGACTTGGGCGCGGCGCCGGGTGGCTGGACATGGCAGTTAGTGCGCCGCCATATTCATGTCACGGCGGTAGATAACGGTGAATTGGATAGCAAGTTGCTGGAGACGGGGTTGGTGGCGCATGTGCGCGCCGATGGATTCCGTTACCGTCCTAAAGAGGCGGTGGACTGGCTGGTGTGCGATATCGTCGAGCAGCCGATTCGCGTGGCGGAATTGGTCGCGCATTGGCTGGCGGAAGGCGTATGCCATCACGCGGTGTTTAATTTGAAATTGCCCATGAAAAAACGTTACCAAGAAGTTCAGCGTTGTTTGACGCGCGTCGATGATATCGTGCGCGGCGCTGGTCTCGATTATGTCATGGCCTGCAAGCAGCTCTACCATGATCGCGAAGAGGTGACGGTCTATTTGCGTTGCTGAATGAGGTAAGGTGATTTATGTGCGCTTGAAGGCGGTGGAGGGTCTAGCTTTGGAGGTGATGTTTAGAAATCGAGGTCGGCCGCCGATGAGTGCAGCACATTATGGCCGGAAAATTTTAACGACTTGATGCCGCCTTTGCTGATTTCGAAGTCTATTGAGGCGGGTTTTATTTTGAAGGCGGAGCCGCGGAGGCCACTCGTGCTCACTTCGGGGATGGAGTCCAGACGCAGCCCGTAGCTGAGTTTCTGGCTGTCCTTGGCGCCACTATCAATGGGCATGGCCCAGTAGAACATGACCGAGTGGTCGGGCAGGAAAGACTCATTGGCATGCGAATTCGCCGCGATGCTGAGGCAGCCGATGGCCATGAGGGGGATGATCTTACGTATCATTCTATTTTTACCCTTCGCCAGTGGGAAGATAACCGTAGCGCATTTAGGGCGGCCAATGCAAGTAATTTCCACAAATTTTAGTGATGTTCTTCGTTGTCCTGCTGATCTTGTTGGTTGTTTGAGATTTATGTAGTGAATGCTTTGGCATGAGGGTTCAGGTATTTAGCCATATTCAGTGTTACTATTTCCTTGGGATAGGCCTCGGCTGAATGCGCTTTGTCCGGCGCCCGCGGCTCGGTGCTCACGCGACGATATCGTTAAGGTAAGGGAGATACGCCATGAATACTCCGCTCAGTTCCGACCTGAAAAAAATTACCGAAGCGCGTCATCACGATCCATTCTGTGTGCTCGGCAAGCACGATGACAACGGCCAAGTGGAAGTGCGTGCTTATATCCCTTTCGCCACGGATGTGATGGTGGTGGAGGGTGAGCATAGTCTGCAACGGATTGCCGGTACCGATCTCTTCGAATGGCGCGGCGCGCCGGGCAGCATCCCTGACCGCTACCGCTTGATTTGGCGCGATACCGAGCGCCGCGAGCACATTGCCCACGACCCCTATAGTTTTCCGCCGCAGTTATCCGATTTCGATTTGCATCTGTTCAACGAGGGCAAGCACTGGCATGCCTACCGCTTTCTCGGCGCCCACCCGCACGAGGTGGATGAGGTCGCCGGGGTTTTGTTCGCGGTGTGGGCGCCCAATGCGGAGCGGGTGAGCGTGGTCGGCGATTTCAACCGCTGGGATGGCCGTTGCCACCCCATGCGGGTGCGTGGTGGCAGCGGGGTGTGGGAGTTGTTCATCCCCGATCTGGCATCGGGGGCGATATATAAATATGAAATCCGCAATCGCAATAGCGGCGAAATTATGCTCAAGACCGACCCCTACGGCCAGCAATTTGAATTGCGCCCCAAAACCGCGTCCATCGTCGCCTCTGATAGCCGTTACCAATGGTATGACCAGCGCTGGCTGGAGCGCCGCCGTTATCTGGATTGGTATCACTCGCCGATGTCTATCTACGAGGTGCATCTCGGTTCGTGGCAGCGTGGCGCCGAAGGCGAGCTGCTCAACTACCGGGAGCTGGCTCACCGCTTGGTGGCCTATGTGATGGAGATGGGCTTCAGTCACATCGAACTCCTGCCCATCACCGAACACCCCTATGATCCGTCCTGGGGCTATCAAGCCACCGGTTATTACTCTCCCACCAGCCGCTTCGGCAGTCCCGATGATTTCCGCTACTTCGTCGATTACTGCCATCAGCATGGCATCGGCGTCTTCGTCGATTGGGTGCCGGCGCACTTTCCCAAAGATGCCCATGGCCTCGCGCGCTTCGACGGCAGCGCGCTTTACGAGCACGAAGACCCGCGTCTCGGCGAGCACCTGGATTGGTCCACGCTCATCTACAATTTCAGCCGTAATGAGGTGAAGAATTTCCTGCTCTCCAGCGCCATGTACTGGATCGAGGAATTTCACATCGACGGTCTGCGCGTCGACGCGGTGGCCTCGATGCTCTATCTCGATTACTCGCGCACCGATTGGGTGCCCAACCAGTACGGCGGGCGCGAAAACCTCGAGGCTATCGATTTCCTGCGTCAGCTTAATACCGCTATTCACGCCGCTCATCCCGGCGTGTTGATGATGGCGGAGGAGTCCACCTCTTGGCCGCAAGTGAGCCGCCCGGTGCATGTGGGCGGCTTGGGTTTCGATCTGAAGTGGAATATGGGCTGGATGAATGACACCTTGAGTTATATGTCGCAGGAACCGGTGCATCGCAAATACCACCACAATATGCTCACCTTCAGCATGCTCTATTGCTTCACCGAGAATTTCCTGCTGCCGTTTTCTCATGACGAAGTAGTGCATGGAAAACAATCCATGCTCCACAAAATGCCGGGCGACGAGTGGCAGAAACACGCCAATCTGCGCCTGCTGTACACGTATATGTTCGCCCACCCCGGTAAGAAATTGTTGTTCATGGGCACCGAGTTCGCGCAGGGAATGGAGTGGAATAACGCACAAGTACTCGATTGGTATGTGCTCGATTATCCCTTGCATCTCGGCATGCAGCGCGCGGTGCGGGACTTGAACCTTCTCTATCATAGCCAGCCGGCGCTGTATCGCTACGAATTCGAGTGGCAGGGCTTTAGCTGGATAGACTGCAACGACGCCGACCAGTCGGTGCTGAGCTTTATCCGCCGCGACGGCGACGACTTTGTGCTGGTTATCGTCAATTTCACGCCGGTGCCGCGCCACGATTACCGCATCGGCGTGCCGCGCCTGGGCGAATACCGGGAGATATTCAATTCAGACGCGGGCGTGTACGGCGGCAGCAACACCGGCAATGGCGGGCGTCAATTGTGGGCGGAAGAGCTGGGCTGGATGAATCAGCCTTGTTCTTTAGCCCTTACCTTGCCGCCCTTGGCTGGCTTGATTATCAAGCCGGTGTGACCGGCCAGTGAGCGCATCAGTGCCGTCATCCGACGAGGTGGGGTTGGTGTAATGCTTGCAAGGAATCTTGACGATCAGTAACGGTCATGGGCGGCAAGGATGAGTAAATACAAGATGGCGGTGTGGCCCGGGCAGGCTTATCCCTTGGGGGCCACCTGGGACGGTGAGGGTGTCAATTTCGCTCTATTTTCAGAGCATGCGGAAAAGGTTGAGCTTTGCATTTTTGATGGCAAGGGACGGCGCATCATCGAGACCATCGAGGTGCGCTGGCAGACCGACCAAATCTGGCACTGTTATCTCCCCGACGCGCGCCCGGGCACGCTCTATGGCTATCGCGTTTATGGCCCGTATGACCCGGTCAAGGGCCATCGATTCAATCCTAAAAAATTACTGATCGATCCCTACGCCAAGCAATTAGTGGGGCCGATGCGCTGGAGCGATGCCCTGTTCGGTTATCGTGTCGGCGCGGCGGACCATGATTTGTCTTTCGACCGCCGCGACAGCGCGGCCGGCACGCTCAAATGCAAGGTGCTCGATCCGGAATTCACTTGGGGCGACGACAAGCCTTTGCGCACGCCCTGGCACGACACCATCATTTATGAATTGCATGTCAAAGGTTTTACCGAGCGCCATCCCGACGTGCATCCGTCGCTGCGTGGCACCTACGCGGGGCTGGCCTCCGCGCCCGCTATCGAACATTTAAAGCGTCTCGGCATCACCGCGGTGGAATTGATGCCGGTGCATGCCTTCGTCGATGACCGCTATTTAATGGAGCATGGCCTGCGTAATTATTGGGGTTATAACTCCATTGGGTTTTTCGCGCCCGATATGCGTTATTCGGCCAGCGGCACCATCAAAGAATTCAAGTCCATGGTCAAGCGGCTGCACTCCGAGGGCATCGAGGTCATCCTCGACGTGGTGTACAACCATACCGCCGAGGGTAATCACCTTGGGCCCACCCTGTCGTTCCGCGGCATCGATAACGCCGCGTATTATCGCCTCGGCGCCGAGGATAAACGTTATTACACCGACTACACCGGCTGCGGCAACACCCTCAATATGCGCCACCCGCGCGTGTTGCAACTCATCATGGACAGTCTGCGCTATTGGGTATTAGAGATGCACGTTGACGGTTTTCGTTTCGACCTCGCCTCGGCCCTGGCGCGCGAACTGCACGCGGTGGACCGCCTCGGCGCCTTCTTCGACATCATTCATCAAGACCCGGTGCTCTCGCAGGTCAAACTCATCGCTGAGCCGTGGGATCTGGGCGAGGGCGGTTATCAAGTGGGCAACTTTCCCATCGGCTGGACCGAGTGGAATGGTAAATACCGCGATACCATGCGCGCCTATTGGAAGGGTGACGGCGGCTTGATCGGTGAAATGGCCTACCGCCTCACCGGCTCCAGCGATCTCTACGAGCACGGCGGGCGGCGGCCTTATGCCAGCATCAACTTCGTCACTTGCCACGATGGTTTTACCCTGCACGATCTGGTGAGCTACAACCACAAGCACAACGAGGCCAACAAAGAAGGCAATCGTGACGGCGAGAATCACAACCTAAGCTGGAATTGTGGCGAAGAGGGCGAGACGCGTAATCAGCACATCAACGCGCTGCGCGCGCGGCAAAAGCGTAATTTTCTCGCCACGCTGCTGCTGTCGCAAGGCGTGCCCATGCTGCTCGCCGGCGATGAAATGGCGCGCACCCAGCACGGCAACAACAACGCCTATTGCCAGGACAGTGAGATCAATTGGCTGAATTGGAATATCGCCAAAGAGGATAAAGAACTGCTGCGTTTCGTGCGTTATGTCATCCGCGTCCGCAAGAAGCACCCCATTTTCCGGCGGCGGCGTTTCTTTCAGGGGCGGGACATCGTCGGCGCGGGGGCGAAGGACGTCACCTGGCTCACACCTTTGGGCCAAGAGGTCACGCCAGCGGAATGGCAACACAGTTTCGCCCGTTGTCTCGGAATGTTTCTCGCGGGTGACGCCATCGACGAACACGACGAGCGCGGCCGCCGTATCCGCGACGATAATTTCATACTCTTATTCAACGCCCACCACGAAGACATCCCCTTTATCTTGCCGCTGGAACCGGCGAACGCGCGCTGGGAAGTCGTGCTGGACACCAGTCATCCCGATGGCCGTGGTCCGGTGGGACGGTTTTATTCCTCGCACAGCACCTACCCGTTACAGAAACGCGCGCTCGTCGTGCTCATGCAATTGCGCGGCCGTCCGGTGCAGGCCGACCCGGATTCACTGCCGGAGGAGGGATGAATGCAGCGGCGCCGGGCGGGCGTTTAGTGGCGGGTTTCCAGCTCGATGCGTTCCGCGCTGTCCGATTTAACCCTGAGCGGCGCGGCGCTGTGGGCGAATTGCCGTAACAGCCGTTCTGCGGCGAGATGAATGCCGTGGGTGTCGCCTTGTAACACTATCAGTCCACTGCCATAGGCGATGCGGATGTCGGGGTGTGTGGGCTTGTTCATGATAGACCTCCTCTCGGCCTTAAAAGCGCCAGCGGTCGTGGTACTCAATGCTCAGTGACCAGCTTGAATCGGGGATATAGATGCTTACCGTATCCCGCCGCGGCTGAGGCCGGGCATGTTCGCGATATGCCCGGGGCCTTGCGTCATGGTGATGTCCGCGCCGCTCTGCGCAATAACGCGGATGTTGCTGGTGGTGGTGATGCTTACCATAATGATGGCCGCGTTTATGTCCTTCTCCCGCCTCGCTGAGCACGGGGCTGGCGGCGAGAGCCAGGGCTGAAACGAAGAGGGCGGCGCGCCCGGTTTTTCGCGGCTGGCTCATACGGCGTCCCTTTCTTGATGAATGGCTACGATGAGCAGAATAGCGCGCCAAAGCTGACATCAAGCTGAACGCAGCGTACGCGGTAGCGGCGGTTTATACTGTGCCAAAACCAAGCATGAGAATAAGAAATGCGTTACCGCGTCACCGCTTTGTACGATTACCCACCAGTGGAGCGCACCGCGATCGTCGAGGCGGACAGCCCGCAGCGCGCCATGGTCAAAGCACTCATCGAGGGCCGCTTGCCCAGCGGATTCCGGCGGGATGCCAGCGGCTGGCTGGAACCGCTGATGTGGCATCCCGGTCTGGCGGGCGCGCGGCGCTGGCCCGAGGTGGTTGCTGAGTCAAGTTTGGAGTGGGGTGAAGGCGACGCGCGGCAGCGGCTTGAATTTTACGTTGCCGCCGTAGAGGAGATGTAAGCGCGTACGCAGCGCGGCGTCAGCGGCTACGCCGTCGTTGAGAACTACGAAATCATTCCTGGGGTAAGCCCTGTTTACGCCAGGCGGCCATATCGCCTTCCAGATGTGACACGCCGCCGATACCCGCTTGGCTGAGCAGGTCTTGAGCGATGGCGGCACGGCGGCCGCTTTCGCAATACACCACGATTTCATTCTTACCGCTGGCGCGCACTTCACTCATGCGCGCGCGCAGCTCGGTGTGAGGAATATTGATGGCGCCGGGCACGTGACTCTCGGCGAATTCTTTCGGCGTGCGCACGTCCAAGATCAATGGCGCGGTGCCGGTTTCAATGCGTTGCAATAAATCTTGTTGCGAGAGGCTGCCCGCGAAGGCCGCGGCGGCGCCAGCCACGGCTTGCAGCGCGATAAAGAGCAGGATGAACCAAAACCGGGGATGGGGCGCGCGCGCGGGGTGTTGCATGGGCATTTCCTTCGTCAGCGGTGAAAGCGTCACTATCCGCCACTTTGCCGCGGCAGGCAAGCCAGGCGCGGATTCTTAAATGAGGGCTTGAGTCTCGTGCCGCCGGCAATGCCTTCGCGCGGCGCCGCCTGCGCGAGGCTGGAGCGGCAGCTCGAAAAAAATGGGGTGAAGAGTGCCGCGGACCGCATTCCACTCCCGGATCGAGACTGGAGGCCGCGCATGCGCCACGATTGCGGTTACAATGCCAGCCCATGAATGACGTACTAAATATAGAAACCGCTGACATCACCGCCAGTTTGCGCCGGGTCTTCGGATACCCGGCGTTCCGCCCGCATCAGCGCGAGATCATCGAAGGCTTGATCGCCGGGCGTGACGCCTTTGTGCTGATGCCCACCGGCGGCGGCAAGTCGCTGTGTTATCAGGTTCCCGCTTTGCACCGGCGCGGGGTGGCGCTGGTGGTTTCACCGCTGATTTCGCTGATGAAGGACCAAGTGGACGCCCTGCGCGCCAACGGCGTGGCCGCGGCCTTTTACAATTCCGCCCTGGGCTCGGCCGAGGCGCGGCAGGTGCTGGCGCGCCTGCACGCCCACGAGCTGGATCTGCTCTACATCAGCCCGGAGCGTTTATTGAGCGGCGGTTTTCTCCAACGCCTGCGTGATATCGACATCGCCCTGTTCGCCATCGACGAGGCCCATTGCGTCTCGCAATGGGGCCATGATTTCCGCCGTGAATACGCCCAGCTCGGCGTGCTGCGCACGGAATTTCCGCACGTGCCGCTGGTGGCGCTTACCGCCACCGCCGATGCGCAAACGCGCGAGGACATCGTGCGCGTGCTGGGTCTGCAACAGGCCCAGCGCTATATCACCGGTTTTGACCGGCCTAATATCCGCTACACGGTGTTGGAGAAACACAAACCTTTCGATCAGCTCGCCCGATTTCTCGACGGCCGCCGCGGCCAAGCCGGTATCGTCTACGCGCTGAGCCGCAAGCGGGTGGAAGAGATCGCGGCGAAGCTGCGTGACACGGGTCTGCGCGCCGCGGCGTATCATGCCGGCTTGCCCGGCGAGCAGCGCCAAACCACGCAGGAAGCCTTTCTGCGCGATGAGCTGCAAGTCGTGGTGGCCACCGTCGCCTTCGGCATGGGCATCGACAAGCCCAATGTGCGTTTCGTGGTGCATTATGACCTGCCGAAAAACATCGAAGGCTATTATCAAGAGACCGGCCGCGCCGGACGCGACGGCCTGCCCGCCGAGGCGTTGCTATTGCACGGCGCGCAAGATGCCGGCACTTCGCGCCGTTTCATCGAGGCCATAGAAAATCCCGAGCAGCGCCGCATCGAGCTGCACAAACTCAATGCCATGATCGGGCTGGCGGAGAGCGTGAGCTGCCGCCGCCGGGTCTTGCTCAATTATTTCGGCGAGCGCTTGGAAAAGGATTGCGGCAATTGCGACGTCTGTCTCGATCCGCCCGCGCAATTCGATGCCAGCGTCGATGCGCAGAAGGCATTGTCCTGCATCTACCGCGTCGGCCAGCGCTTCGGCATGGGCCACGTGGTGGACGTGCTGCGCGGCGCCGACAAAGAGCGCATACGCGCCCTGGGCCATCAAGCCTTGTCTACCTACGGCGTGGGCAGCGATAAGAGCGAACAGGAGTGGACCTCACTCATCCGCCAATTGATCCATCACGGCTATGTGACTCAGGACATCGCCAACTATTCCGTGCTGCAACTCACCGAGGCGGCGCGCCCGCTGCTGCGCGGCGAGCAACGTTTGCAATTGGCGAAACCGCGTATTCGTGAACAGGGTAGAAAGAAACGGCCCAAGCTCGATGCCGGTTTGGGCAGCTACGATGAGAGCCTGTTCGAACAATTGCGCGCGTTGCGTAAACGTTTGGCCGACGAACAGGGGGTGCCGCCCTACATCGTTTTCGGAGATGCGACCCTGGTGCAGATGGCGCGTGATAAACCGCTGGATGAAGGCGCGCTGCTGGCCGTGGTGGGCGTGGGGCAACACAAGCTGGAGAAATACGGCCACGATTTTCTCGATGCCATTACCGAATACTGCATGGCCAACGGTGAGCGCGGGGTGGAGATGGAACCCGCGTTGCGCGACACTTGGCTGGCCTATCAAGACGGGCTGGATCTCGACGCCATCGCCAGCCGCCGTGGTCTGCCGTTGACGCAGGCCGCCGAGCAGCTTCTGCGTTTGATGGCGCTGGGTCAGCCGGTGGCGCCCGAGCGTTTGATCGCGGTGAAGAAATACCAACTCATCGAAGCGGCCTTGACGCGCTTGGGCGCTGACGCGGACTTGGCCACCTTGCGCGGCGCCTTGCCCGCCTTCGTCGCCGATCATGAAGTCGCGCTGGTGCGGGCCGCTTGGTGAATGCCGCCCTTCAGCGCCGATGTGATGAATTCGTGATAATTACGTGATCGCCGCGCGATCTCCGCGGTTTGTAATGACCCCGTGCTATGCACCAGGTCTAACCTCAAACCTAGGAGATATATGGAATGAAAACACTTATTGCCGCAACACTGATCGCCGCCAGCGGCTTGGCCGCGACATCCGCTACGGCGCGGGACTTGGAAGTCACGGTGACCAATCTCACCAACGGGATATATTTCACGCCGTTGTTGATCGCGACTCACGATGAACACACGCATTTATTTCAAGCCGGCATGCCGGCCTCGGCGCATTTGCAAGCCATGGCGGAAGGCGGCGCGATTGCCGGCTTGTCCAGTGATGTCACCGCCCTCGGCGGTACGGTAGCGGAAAATCCGGCTGGCGGCTTACTGGCGCCGGGCGCGAGCGCGACGGCGATGCTGGACGTCAACGGCCGCGATAATCGCTATCTATCCGTGGTGGCGATGCTGCTGCCAACGAATGATGGCTTCATCGGGCTCAATGCCGTCGAAATACCGAAACGTCGTGGCACCTATACCTATTATCTCAACGGCTACGATGCCGGTACCGAGGCCAATGACGAGATCATCGTCGGCGCGAACGGCGGCATGCCCGGCGTGCCCGGCATTCCCGCGGCGCCGGGCGGTGGCGGGGGCAGCGGCGCCACGGGCGCGGCGGGCGCCGACGATGATCTCGTCATTGGCCTCGGTACCGGCATCGTAGCCGTTGAGATAATAGGTATAGGTGCCAC
>CAMYKQ010000044.1 GCA_947259075.1 uncultured Gammaproteobacteria bacterium
AGGCTTCCGCTTTCCCTTCAGGCTTCCGCTTTCCCTTCAGGCTTCCGCTTTCCCTTCAGGCTTCCGCTTTCCCTTCAGGCTTCCGCTTTCCCTTCAGGCCTCCGCTTTCCCTTCAGGCTTCCGCTTTCCCTTCAGGCTTCCGCTTTCCCTTCAGGCTTCCGCTTTCCCTTCAGGCTTCCGCTTTCCCTTCAGGCTGCCCCTTCCGCATCGCGCTTTCTCCCCTCCTCTCATGAGGAGGGGTGCCCCGTGAGGGGCGGGGTGGTGTTGTTGACCGTTGCAGATTGCTCACAGCCAGCCCCACGATCCAGGCGCCTCACACATTTCGAATAAAACAGGTGGCCTACGCACACCCAACACGGTCTGACTTCCCTGTGCAAGGTCGCCATAGCCCCAGTGGCTGAACACGCCGTTTTGGCCAGAGACTACTTACCCTCGCTCCGCCCGTACACATCCTCGAAGCGCACGATGTCGTCCTCGCCAAGATAGGCGCCGGACTGTACTTCGATGATCTCCAGCGGCAGGCTGCCGGGATTTTCCAAGCGGTGGCGCTGACCGATGGAGATATAGGTCGATTGATTCTCGGTGAGCAGAAACACCTCATCGCCGCGCGTCACCCGCGCGGTGCCGCGCACCACCACCCAGTGCTCGGCGCGGTGGTGATGCATCTGCATGGACAGCGCGGCGCCGGGTTTGACCACGATGCGCTTCACTTGAAAACGCTCGCCCGCGTCGATGCCTTCATAGGTGCCCCAGGGACGGTAGACACGGCGGTGGGTCAGACGCTCGCTGCGGTTTTCGCGCTTGAGCTGCTCGACGATCTTCTTCACCTCTTGCGCTTGATCCTTGTGGGCGACCATCACCGCGTCGGCGGTCTCCACCACCACCAAGTTGTCCAGCCCCACGCCCGCCACCAGGCGGTGTTCGGCGATCAACAAACTGTTGCGGGTGGCGTGGGTCAGCACATCGCCCTTGGTCACATTGCCATCGGCGTCGGGCGTGCCCACCTCCCAGATCGCCGGCCAGGCGCCGACATCGGACCAGCCCGCGTCCAGCGGCACCACCGCGGCGCGCAAACCGGCCACCGGCTCGGCGCAGACTTTTTCCATCACCGCGTAATCGATGGAATCACTCGGGCAGGCGCTGAAGGCTTGCTTGTCGACGCGGTAAAAATCCCGGTCCTGCACCCCGCCCTCGTAGGCGCGGCGGCAGGCCGCTAGCATATCGGGCCGGTACTGCGCCATGGCGCGCAGCCACACCCCGGGGCGCATCACGAACATGCCGCTATTCCACAGATACTCGCCGCTGTCGACGTAGGTCTGCGCCGTCGCCCGGTCGGGCTTCTCGACAAAGGCCGCCAGCGCGCGCGGCGCCGTCGCCGATGCCCCGGCCGGCGGCGCCTGCAAGCTGTCACCGACGCGGAGATAACCATAACCGGTCTCCGGCCCGCTGGGCACGATGCCGAAAGTGACCAACGCCCCCTCATCGGCCAAGGCCACCGCCTCCGCCACCGCCGCGCCGAAGGCCGCGGTGTTAGCAATCATGTGATCGGCCGGCATCACCAGCATCACCGCATCATCCCCCGCCGCCTCCAGCCTCAAGGCCGCCAAGGTCAACGCGGGCGCGGTATTGCGGCCGATAGGTTCAAGAATGATGCTGGCCGCCTCGCCCCCCAACTCGCGCACCTGTTCGGCCACCATAAACCGGTGTTCTTCATTACACACGAGCACGGGCGCGTCGATGACCAGCGGCGTCGCCGCGCCCTGCCCCAGCACCATCATGCGCAGCACCGTCTCCTGCAACAACGAATGACCGCCGAGAAAGGCCAGTAATTGCTTGGGATAATGCTCGCGGGACAAAGGCCAAAGACGGGTACCCGAACCGCCTGACAGAACAATTGGTTTAAGCCTATTCATAACTTTGTTTATCAACCTTGGAAGTGAAATCTGACCCAGCACACGGCCGCCCCAAATGAGCGGCTAAGTATCTCAAGAAACGAGGAATATTAACAGGGAGGCGGGCAAAAACCGGGAAGCCGGGCGCTGATGTGTCGCGGCCATCAGGAAACGCTTCGCCCCCCTGTGCGAATCGACCTCGGTCTCGCGACGTTGATTCCTTTTGCCGCGGACGTCCCGCGTCCACCCCGAGGCGCTACTTCGCAGTGCAATCACGGCCACCACAATGACTGACGCCGCTTCGCGTCTATCGCGGGCTTCTCGCCTTCGCTTCGTGGCGCGTCGCGGGAGAAAAGGGCAAGGTCACCTGTTTATTGACGGCGCGCCACGGAAAGCACGGTGAGGGAGAGAACCCCCGTGGTCGACGCCTAACGTCATCAGCCCGTGGGGAGCTAGAACCGATGCGCGGTGGCGTATCGTGGCGAACGCAGCGCATCCGGGGTGAAAAAAATCAGGGTCACAGCTCCGGGGCGGTTTGCACACGGATGCGCGCTTCGCTCCCTGAGGGCCGCAACACATCGTATTGAGCTTTCAATGAGCCCCGGCACAAGGCTAAAAGATCATTACATGTGCAGCAAGGTGGTAACCCTACGCACTGCCAGTTAGAGAAACTGCTAGAACATCGGCGCTCGTCATTGATGGGAACGCCATCTCCGCGCTAGACGCGTCCGCCCTGTGATTCAACGACACTCGCTGCCGCGGTTGTGCCAGGAATAATACGAGCCGTTTCTTTTCCAAGATAGCTTAAGGTCCACATGTAAACCACGAAGAGCCCCAAAAAGCCGATGAACATCACGCCGTCGGTCAGCCCATAACTATGACCAAGTATTCCAATAACGGCCAACACCAGCGCCAGCAGCCAGATCACCATCACGGTTTGCTGCACCGAAAGCCCTTTCGTGAGCAAGATATGGTGCAAATGCTTCCTGTCCGCGGAAAACGGTGATTTACCCGCCACCATGCGGCGCACAATCACCGCGATGGTGTCCATGAGGGGCACGGCAAAAATCCACAAGGCGATCACCGGATGCATGATCCGCGCATCCCCTTGCGAGAAATCAATTAAAAACCGCGCAATCACAAAGCCGAGGAACAGGCTGCCCGCATCGCCCATAAACACCTTGGCCTTCTTGCACCAGGGGCTGCGCGCGTTAAACACCAAGAAACCCGCGACAGCCGCCATCAATACCAGCAGCGCATCCAAATCCCCAGTAATCCCAGACTGATTGGCCAAAAAGGCAAGCGATGCTAGGGTGATAAGGGCAAGTCCACCAGCCAGCCCATCCAAGCCATCGGACATATTCGTGGCGTTGAGCACGCCCACCGTACAAAAAATTGTGAAAGGGATCGCAAACACGCCCAAAGACAGCAGACCGCCATAGGCAAGCCAGCCTAAATCCTGCAAGGCAACCCCGCCCACCAGAATCAGCAAGAGCGCCGCAACGATTTGCGCGGGAACACGCACCCGCTTGCGCATTTCTCGCAGATCGTCCAGCAAACCCACGGTAAGCAGCAAAAGCCCGCCGATAATCAGGGCAGGAAAACGCAGCCAAGAATCGTCCAGCAGAGACATCCCGACCGCAAACCCGCCAAACATAGCCAGCCCACCGACAAGGGGCACACAGCCCTCATGGCGTTTGCGGCAATCGGGCTCATCCACCAAGCCAATCCGGCATGCCATATTGGGTAGAACGTGCACCAAGCACATCACTACGACGATGACCATCAGCGCAATAAAGAATACCCCCACCGCTCAAATCCTCTTCTGGCAAAAACCTTGTTACATTTCCCTATCGTGCTCAGCCATCGGCACATAGCAGCGTGATCTTTAGACGGTACGCGGATCACCATAAACAAACAAAAGGTTACAGCGACTCAGGCGAACAAACAAGCGTGGCGATTGTATATTTGCGGTCCTCCCCTATCCTACACCGTGCGGATTACATCCAGATATTTCCGGATCACAATTTGCTCGTCGAACTCGCGCACCATTTTATCCCGTCCCCGGCAGCCCATCTCATTCCTAGCCTCGGGTGAAAGCCCTATCATTCGCATCATCTTTTCGGCCAGTTCTCCTGCATCCCGCACCTGGCACAAAAAACCGTTTACGCCATCATCCACCACCTCTCGGCACCCCACCGTATCGGTAGTAATGACAGGACGGCTCATCGCCGCAGCCTCTAGCAAGCTGCGAGGAACACCCTCGCGGTAAAATGATGGCAATACAACGCAATCTGCCATCATGATGTCGACTCGCACATCGTCACTTACTCCAAGGTAATTCACCACATCCTCCTCGACCCAAGATTGCATCTGCTGCCGCGAAATTGCCGCCGGATTCTGCACATCCAAGAACCCCAGCAGACAGAATTCAGCGTTGGGGTAGTGCCGCCGTACCTGCCGCGCTGCTTCCACATACTCTCCCACACCCTTGTCCCACAGCATGCGAGCGATGAGTAGAAAGCGAAACGCCCCCTCTTCTCTCGCAAGCGGGAGAGGCGATGAAGGCAGCCCGTATTTTTCACTTCCGTCGCTTGCGGCAGGACAGTCAGTGATGAGAATTTCCTTAGCAGCCACCATCGAGAATCGCTTCAGATCGATCCCCGATCCGGGGACACGATCCGTAACTTGTGCTGGTACAATACCGCTCTCCACAAACAGGCGCCGGTCATCTTCATTCTGGAAGAACACGCGCGCAGAACGAGATAACGCCAGCCGGTACAAACCCCGCACCACATGCGTCAACCAAGTGCTGCGGATGAACACCGCTCCTAGACCGGCGATATTGTTAACCACAGGAATATCCAAAGCATGGGCTGCAAGCGAACCATATATATTCGGTTTCACCGTATAGCCTAGAAAGACGGCCGGCCGTTCCCGCTGCAGCAGGCGATAAAAACGCCACAACAACAACATATCCCGTAGAGGGTCAGTACCCTTGTTGTCCATGGGGAGTGGCACATAACGGCAACCAAGTTCAGCGAGCCGGAGCGCATATTCGTCGTGCGGCGCAACTGCCACCACTTCATATCCTTCCGCCACCAGCGCACGAATCAAACCACTGCGGAAATTCAGAAGATTCCAGGCGGCATTGAGCGCGATCATCACCTTCGGCATCAGGCCCGCTGCTCCTCTAGCCACGCCTGGAACATCAGCACATCCCACAAGTGATACTGCCAATTGCGCCTTCCTGAAAGATGTTCTCTCCATTTCTGCCGAATCGGTCCGGGTTGGAAATAGCCCTCTCGCTTCAACCGGTCCTCGTCCAATAGATTCTCCGCCCATTCGCGCAACGGGCCGCGCAACCAACCGTCTATCGGAACTGAAAAGCCCATCTTGGTACGCTCGATCAATTCCTTGGGTACATATTTGTAGAGCACCTGCCGCAGCACCCACTTGCCTTGTCCATTACGAATCTTCATCGACAGCGGCAAGCTCCAGGCATACTCCACCACCCGGTGGTCGAGCAGGGGCACCCGGGTTTCCAGACTGACGCCCATGGCGGCGCGATCGACCTTCACCAGGATATCGTCAGGCAAGTAACTCACAGCATCGAGAGCCATCATTTGCTCCGAGATGCCCGCAAGGTGTATCGATGGATGACTGACCTGCGTCGGCGGCTCCGTCGCTCCCACCACGATCCGCGCCGGATCCGGCCAGTGCGAAACGAAGTGGCGGTAAAGCGAAGCGGGACTCGTCGCGGCAAGCACCCCGGCGAGTTTATAGAGCTTGTTGCCGACATCGAAATGCCGATGACGCGCCGGCAACAAACGACCCATCAGACGACCCAATCCATCCCAGGCAGCAGGCCGCAGCGCATGAATGCCGTAACGGCCGCTGTGACGAACCCAGTCCGGTAGCGCATGGACCCTGTTCCACCAGACATGCGTCAGAAAATAGCGGTTATAGCCGCCGAACAGCTCATCGCCCCCATCTCCCGACAGTGCAACCGCCACCTGCTGCCGGGCGAGTTGCGCCACGAGGAAAGTCGGAATCTGGGATGAATCGGAGAACGGCTCGTCATACAACATCGCCAAGCGCGGAATTACCGCCAGGGCATCGGCTGGACTGATGTAAAGTTCCGTGTGCTCGGTCCCGAGATGCTGCGCCACCGCCTTGGCGTGCCGGGCTTCGTTGTAATCACCTTCGTTGAAACCGATGGTGAAGGTCTTAACCGGGCGAGCGGATTGCGCCTGCATCAAGGCCACCACGGTGGACGAGTCCACGCCGCCTGATAAAAAGGCGCCCAGCGGCACATCCGCCAGCATCTGCCCTTGCACCGCACTTCGCAGCAACGCTTCCAATCCATCAACCGCTGCCGCATCGCCACCCGAAAAAGGGTGTGCAACCCCAGACTCGACAGCTGCGGCAAAAGACCAATAAGACGTGGGCTTGGCCAATTCACGAGCGGAAGCCATCGACGCTGCTAGCCCCGCGAGCGGCAGCCGCAGAAAAGTGCCTGGCGGTAACTTATGAATGCCGCGATAAATCGAATAGGGCACGGGAATATAGTTATGGCGCATCTGTAGCGCCAGCGCGTCACGGTCGATCTCGCCCGCAAAGGCGGGATGCACCTTCAATGCTTTTAGCTCCGAGCCAAACAAGAACGTCGCACCCTGCCAGCCATAATAAAGTGGCTTCTCACCCAAGCGGTCCCGCGCCAGCGTCAGCGCGCGCTCGAATTTGTCCCAGACCGCCAACGCAAACATGCCAACCGCCTTGCGCAACGTCGCCTCGATACCCCAGGCATCAAAACCAGCCAGCAGGGTTTCCGTATCAGAGTGACCCCGCCACTGAATGTGAACCTTCTCCTCTGCCAGCGCGGCCCGCAAATCAAGATGGTTATAAACCTCGCCATTGAAAACCAGCACAAAGCGGCCGGAGTGCGACACCATCGGCTGATGCCCCGCCGGTGACACATCGAGAATGGCGAGCCGGCGGTGTGCAAGCACAACCCCCAAATCACCCTCCAGCCACACGCCACCATCATCCGGACCGCGATGAACGAGTGTCTGCGCCATTCTCTGGCCCACATTCCGCATCGTCGCAGCGTCCATACGGCTGCCCTGCACGAATCCCGCCAAGCCACACATCAGCTTTGTGCTCCACTCACTAAAGAACGATAAAGCTCCTCATATCGCCGCACAATCGCCTCCAGCGAATAGCGTTCGATGATACGGGCGCGCGCCCGCGCGCCCAACGCAATCCGCGCATCCGCCGACAGGGCGAGCGCATCGGCAATCCGGTCCCCCAAGACATCCATGGCGCCTGACCGTGCCACCCAGCCCGTGTCACCCACGATGTCCGCGCAATCCCCCACATCGGTCACCACGCAAGGCACGCCGCAGGCCATGGCCTCGCCCACCGCATTGGGAAATCCCTCGCCCCAGGACGCGCACACCCCCACATCGAACGCCGCCGTGAGCCGCGGAATATCGTCACGCCGCCCCAGCAAACGAAAACGCTCCCGCAACGAGCGCGCATCTATCCATGCCGCCAAGTCCGCATTGCTCCACTCGCACCCCGCGCCCACCAAAACGAAATATGCGTCCGGCTGGCGCTCATGGACCCGCGCGGCCGCGTCTACGAAGCCGCGATGATTTTTTTGGGGATCGAAGCGCGCGACCAGGCCAACCAGCGGTGCATCGGGCGTGACGTCGACTTCGTCGCGCACGGAGCGCCGCACCTCTTCATCGGGATGAAACAAATCGGCGTCAAAGCCGTTGGGAATGACCGCGAACCGATCAGCCGAAAAACCCACCGAGCGATGAATCAAGACCGAGTTGAATGAATTACAAATAATCCGCTCGGGTACCAACCGGGACAAAAACCCATTGAGCCGGACCACCCATAACGTGTGCGCCTTGTTTTTGTCCGGATCCAGATTGCTATGACGGATATTCCACACCACGTGCCGCACTCCGCTCATCCTGGCGGCGATCCCGCCCAGCAGATCGGCATGGTACAACCAGGTCTGGACAAGGTGCGGCCGAAAATCACGAATAAATCTCAACAATCGAGCGAAACCCATAAGAGTGAACCGGCCGGGCCGCATATCGCAGGTCAAAACGGGGATTCCAAGCGACTCAATGCGCTCAGCCATGACGCCACGACCGGTCAGCGAAATCACCATCAGATCGAATCGAGCCCGATCCATCCCGGCGAGGAGTTTATAGAGCATGGTTTCCGCGCCGCCGGTGTTGAGGCCGGTGATGACATGCAGCAAACGATACCTCACTTTATCGATCGCCCACTCTTAGCACTTTTGCAGACGATTTACCAAAATAGTAGCCAAAGAGCACCCATGCCAAAGGTTGAGTGAATAACTCGCCACTAAATAGACCTTGGAAATAGAGTGAAAAAATAACTAGAAACGCGGCAACCCATTCGTTCATAGACATGACACGACGCAGCCAAATAACTCTATAGGCAACGTAGGCAAGAATTAACAAGTAACACAAAAATCCTTGCATTCCGAAACCGACCAAAACCTGAATATATGCATTATGCGGGTCGGGTGGAATTGACTGCGGAAAGTAAAGACCAAGATATTCTGCAACAGCTGGATAAGTAGCGTTACCTACACCCAATGGATATTCGGAAAATATCTCCACCCCATTTTTGATCTGCGCCATCCTCATTTCATTGGACGATGATCCCTCGCTGGCAGACAACTCGGTTTGATAAATCTTCGATATCTCGCCTTGAAACTGAAACGCTATCGCCAAACTCAATAACAAAACAACGACACTTGCAACAAACCCTTTTCGCCCGCGCAGACGTGACAAAAATACGACTAAAGACACCACCAATACATTAATCCACGCCGCCTTGGACCAAGTTAATAGAGCCGACACCAACATAAGAATTAGAATTACTAACCAGACAATTTTCTTAGCCTTACTAGCATCGTAAAAGTACATGAGCACCAAAGGCAGAAGAACAGAAATCGAGATCCCCAATGGATTCTGCCCGGCGAGCGAGATGGTCGTCGAATTTCCGAAAAAGAAATCCAACACATTAAGGAAACACGCCAACACAACCCCAAACACAAGCCAAGTTGCAATATCGTACCTTTCGTAGACTCGCGTTATTGCCGCAGTAAATAACACCAAACCCAAGAAAAATACGACACGAAAGAGTGCGCCCAAGTTACGGGCTGCAAAATCAACATCAAAATAAAACGACACCAGAAAGCCAAACATGCCAGATATTGTTAAGAGCATGCCTGAAATATAAAACAATCGATCATGCAACAACAAGGCATGCTCCGCGGCTCTAACATGTCGATAGCCCATGCCCATGTGAATGATTACAACTACCAAGGAAAGCAGGAGCATACCAAAAAACACTGGTAGAGCCTGGCTCGATATCGGCAGCGTCATACCAATTCCGAGAAGAACATAGCCTGACGCAATGATCCACTTAACTATAAGTTGAAGGCGAGGCTGTAGAGCATGAATGTTTACAATTAATTTCTCCCCCTCGCTCACAATAGTATTCATGACATTACCAAAAAGTTATACGAATACCGCCAATCCCAATTATGGTACTCATCCAAAATCGAGAACACTTTCTTGATTTCGGCCCGTATGCGACGCAATGGATAACCCTTTGTTCCAATCTCCCAATAATGTTCACCATTGAATTTATGCTCTTTCCAAAATAACGGTATACGCACTCTCAGGGTTTTCACGAACAAGGGCTGCACCGCCACTGTCACTTCAGGAACAAGGCACGCGAACGGCAAATAGATCAACGCATGCCTACCCACGCGGGCAATCTCCTGGCAAGACTTTCCTAAATACTCGAATGGTAAATGCTCCAGCACATGTGAGGCGATGACCACGTCGAATTGTTTGTCGTCGAACATTGAAAGATCATCCACGCTCCCGACCACATCCGGCCCAAGCGCCCCGTCAATATCCAGGACGGTGACATCCACTCCCAAGTGCCGCAGAATGGCACGTTCAAGCCCGACGCCACCACCGATAATCAACACGCGCTGGGGATCGAAACGCAGGCAATCGCGTATCTGGTAACTGGCATTGATGAAGCTGGTTAGTCCCAAGCGTTCGCGATAGCTTGCCGCATTGATTTGCACCTTGGGCACGAATGCCGCGTCTTGATTCATCTTTCCTCCGTCCAGTAACCGGCCATGACTTCCACCCTGAACATAGCGGCACGCTGCTTCCCGCCCGCCGCCAAACCATCGCGTAACGACCTATCATTCAAAGTACGTTGAACCGCCGCGCCCAACGCGGCGACATCTCCCTCTTCTACCAACAGTCCGCTCACTCCATCCTCGATGATCTCCGCAGGACCATAATCGCAATCAAAGCTCACCACCGGACATCCGCAGGCCATGGCTTCCATCAGCACATTCGGCCAGCCCTCGTGACGGGAACTAAGGACGAAACACACCGCCCGCTGATACCAAGCCTCGGGATCGGGCACGCTGCCAAGCAAGTGCACCCTGTCCTTCAACCCAAGGTCGCTAGCCAATTGGATGAGCGCCGGCCTCTCGGACCCTTCACCGAGTATGACTAGATCAAGTCCAGGGGAATCAAGCCGGGCAAAGGCGTGCAGCAGACGGTCGTAACCCTTTTGCGGGTGCAGCCGGCCCACGGCCAGCACGAAGCGATTCGGGAATCCCGGGCATTGCGATGATGCAATATCGAGCTTGGCGCTCATCACCACGGGATTGGGAATGGATCGCAACCGCTCGGCAGGCACACCCATTCGCGCCAATGCATCTTTCACCCCAGCCGAAACCGCCACCACACGCGCGGGAAACCTGTAAAGCAGTGGAATCAACGCCCGGTAAAAAACGGGGAAGCGCGCAGGATCGTTGCGGACGCTCACCGTCAGGCGGCCGAGTTTCCCGGACAGCGCCGCGGCGATGATGGCCGGAAAGTTGGAACTCTCCATGAAACTGATGATGTGGTCCGGCTGTTCCTGGCGAAACAGCTTGCGCAACATCCCAATGCGGGACAGCGCGTTCTTGGCCTTGTTAACGAGGCCATCTTGAGCGGCAAGATCCAAACCTATCAGCCTTCCGCCGTAGCCATAGGCAGTAGCGGATGCATCGAATACGCCGATCACCACCTCATGCGACCGTGACCATTCCTGGCTCAGCAATGAAACGACCCGTTCCGCTCCTCCTCGGCCCAAGGAGGGGATGACAAGCAAGAGCTTCACCTCGCGCGCTTCCGCAAGCAAACAGCAACACCCACTTGGAACAACAAAAAACGACTCACCCTGCACATGGAGACCAACGAAATCAATTTCGGATATTTTTGCTTGAGCGCGTCAATATATTCAAGATCAAGGGACTGAACGTCGAACCCCGCATTCTCCATGAGACCCGCCGCCTGGCCGCGAGTCACGTAGAAATGCCCCTGGCCATATGAATAAAATGCATCGGTCAACCATTTCATTCTGTGACGAAAATCGTGATGCGCGCCAAACCCGAGAAGCACGAGCGATTTGTATATCAATCTTACAAACCCGTTTCTCAAGTTAGCCAAATGGAACAAAGGCAGTTTTACATGATGTTCAATCAACGCTTCACTGGTGGGAAAAATCAATATGGCTCTACCATCGCTTTTCATGACTCGATGAATTTCTGACAAGAAACGGTTTTTCTCTTCCACATGCTCGAACACTTGGTTTGAAATGACAATGTCAATGCTATCGTCTTCAAATGGTAACTTGTCTTCCGTCAACACAAATGGGAATGACTGGCTGAATAAAGCCGCCACTCTTTGCTTATCATTTTCATGAAGCAACATGTCTGTGCCTATCGCATTAATATATTGTTCACGACAGAGCATCTTGACCAGTCGCCCATCACCGCACCCCACATCCAACACTCTTGAATGCTTATCCGCATTGGATCTCAACCAGTCAAGAATTAGCAGATCAGGCGTATAGCTCATCAAAACCTTCCATCTATAATTCTCAGGAAAAGATTTTCCAGTTTCTCGGCGATGACAGGCCAATCAAGGTGGGAGACAAAATGGCGGCCGTACTTACCATATTCTTGACGCGTCGCCGACACCGCCATGCGCATGAGTGCATTAGTTATCGCCACAGGCTGATCGACAGGCACCACAATCCCCGCGCCGGAATCACGCACCAAATGTTGCAAGTAACCTACTTCGCTGGCCACCAATGGCAAGCCGTGGGCCATGGCTTCCAACGTGGCGATGGAGAAATTCTCATAGGTGGAGGTCAAGGCAAACAAATCCGCCACGCCGAGCCAGCGATGCACTTCTTCGGAGGATTGATACCCGACAAAGTGGAGTTGCGATGAAATTCCCAACTCAGCGGCCTGCCGCCGTAATTCGTCGGCCAATGGACCATCGCCCACGATGAGCCAATGCCAAACAACACCTCTCTGTTTGGCATGGGCTATGCCCTGGAATAAGAAGTGATGGTTCTTGACTCGAACGAGGCGGGCTGTGGTCATGCCTAGGAGATCACTATCCACCAGGCCCAATTGCGCGCGCATTTGTGCGCGGTCGCCCGCCAGGCGCTCCGTACGCATGAGTTCAATACCGGGCTCAATGATTGAGTAGTCACTATCACGAATCAGCCCCATGCGGTCAAGGGTCCATGCCGGAGCGCCGTGTGTGAACAGCGCGAAATGCGGGTTCTTGACCAGAGGAATGATGCGTTTCCGCACCATCCCCGATGGTGGGCCTGGCAACCAGGTAACCGTTGGCAGCTGCATTTTTCCAATCAATTTCGCCGGCAAGCCGAATAGTGAACAACACTGCGCCACGTCAAAACTACCTGCGGCCTGCCGGCTCAACCAATTCATCACCGAGCGCTCGAACAAGGCGTTATCGAGATGGTAGAAGGCGGCCGATAGTTTGGCGTGGAGACGCTCGGCGGCATAAGCATAGCGCCGCAACCCAGGGCATGGCACGTACACCACGCGCACGCCACTGAATTGGTTGTTCGCTTCGCCCCATAAGGGCTTCCCGGTCAGCAGAGTCACCTCGTGACCTCGCTGCATCAAATAACGCGCCGCATTCAAATCGAATGACTCTCCGCCGCCAAAGAGAGTACCGAGCGCGCGATTGATGATGAGGATCTTCATGCGGCTCCGGGCTTGCGAAGCCGAAGCAAAGCCGCGCCAGCCCGCTTGCCTGCCAGCGGATCAAACATCGTCTTGTCCGCCCAGCGTACTAACCGATAGAGCGCACGATCGAAGGCCGATTCCCTGAACAACATGCCTTCCAGTACCCGCACAAGCGTATTCTTGAAACAAGCTTGCTCCAGCACGAACCCGGCCTTCTGCAGCGAGGCAACCAGCTCATCCACGGCCACATCATCATGGTGCGGAGAGGGTGGCACGGAGGCCCAGGGCGCGCGTAGCGCCCTCACCCGCCGTGAGTTTTTAATCCGCAATGGCGCGTATAAAAGTCGCATCAAGCCACGCAAGAAAGTAGAGTGCTCGTAAAACCAGTCTTCATTCGGCTCATGCACGATCAAAGTCCCACCGGGACGCAAGAGAGCGGCTAGACTATTGGCCACACGATCCAGATTCGGCATGTGGTGCAAGCTGCCCAGGCAGGTGATGACCTCATAGCCCTCTCCGGTGGCCACGGAGAATTCTTCGATAGGCGCTTCATGCAGTGTCATTGCCGATCCCATATCGCGAGCCACCGCGAGCATGTGGGGCGAGATATCCAGACCACTCAAGTTGCGCCATCCTTTACGCTCGAGCAGTGACAGAAACCAGCCCGTGCCACACCCCACGTCAAGTAGTGGCGCGTCTTTCGGTAGATCCGCCATGATATCTACCACATCATTCTTATAACCTTCGTACGCCAATAAGCGAACATAATAGGTGTCGATATAGATGGCCGCCTGATGCCGCTCGGATTCAATTTCTTGGGCATAGACTTGGGTGGTTGTCAGGTTGCTCATGCGATCTCCAGCTTATTTGCGACGATGACATACATGGTGGAAAACAGGGCCTCTGCCACACCGGCAGGAAGAATTTTATAAATGCCACGCGCAAAAGCATGACGTCCCGCGACCCAATGAATGGTTCTTTCCTTGAGGAGGAAATCATGCTTGGCGATACCCGCTTCACATTGGCGCGGCGTCATTAGGTTGATGTGGGTCGGATCATTTCGAACATAGCGCCCTTGCCTGACAAGACGTTCGATGGGATGAACAACTTTGTCATAGAAAGCCGTATCCGAAGCCACGATGAGACGTCCTCCTGGTTTGAGGACGCGCCATGCTTCCCGATAGAACCTATCCAGAGCCGATGACGACATATGCTCAACCATAAAAACGGTATTCACCACATCAAAGAAATTGTCGAGATAAGGGAACCGTTGGTCAGTGGGAGCGCAGACCGTAATCATGTTTGATAAACCACGGCGATGCACCTTTTTCAAACCATGGAGACTCAAGTCCATCACGTGCACGGTAGCTGCCGGATGCCGTTCGGCCCAATCCGATGTGGTATTGCCATCACCCCCTCCAGCGTCCAAAACCTTGAGGGCGCCATCCGGAATAAAACAGCTGTAATAGGCATTGTGCTCAGAAGGCGTTTCAGCCAAATAACCTCCACTTGCAACCTTTTGGGCATTGTCGGGATCGGTGTGATACCGCGTCCATTGCTCGACCTCCTCGGCGCTGCCGAAGACGGGAATGCCGTCTAACAAGGGCGCCGTGGCACCGCAGGATGGGCAGACAAGTTGACTTTCATTCTTCTGCAACAGACCCCCACAGCTGGCACAGCGCAAGTCATCGTATTTCATCGGCATCTCCAATACATTGCGAAACGGATGCGAACGTCAGGTTCAATTCCCCGGCGCGATGGATCAAGCCGGCAAGGGTGGCGTGCATCGAAGCATCGTCGCGAAATTCCCAATAGTGCGTGGCCAACACATACGGAGCCTGCCAGCGGGCGTAGCCATTGAGCGCCTTCAACAGTTGCTCGTGTCGGACACGGGGAGTAAGCGCATGGGCGCACAACTCGACATGACCGCCATAGCGTAACGGGTAGGGATAGGGGACGCCGCGTCGCAGTCGCCACACCCAGCGCTTGAGCCAAGCGGCGGGGTAGTCCACGCTGAATGGCCGGTCACCTCCGCGCCCCATGATCCCCGAGAGGTTCAATCCCGCCGCCCGGATGGCGCGTATCCCCGATGCGCCAATGGTATTGCTGGGCGGAACGAATACACGGATTCGAACATTCAGCAGGCGCTCGAGGTAACTCTTGCCCTCGACGACTTCACGCATCAGCTGGCTTTGCGGCTTCCAGCCGAACTCACCGACCCATTTGCCGTTGATTTGTTTGTATTCGTGCGAATAACCGTGAAGCATGATTTCCACCTGGCCGAGCGCGATCTTCTCCTTCAAATAATCTACCAAAGCCGCATTCTCCCCCAGTGGCACTTGTTGATCCGGCGCGTGCACTGCGGAATGGCTGCGACCCCGATGGGTCGACACCGAGAATGGAACGACGGCGAGCGAGATGGGAACCGTTCCCCAATATCGCCCATAAACAAAATCCAGGTCTTCCGGCCGGGTGAAGAAAGACGTATCGTCATCTCGAATAGCGAAGCGACTCATGGCCATTGCCTAGTGGCGCGCTGGATGAATAACCAACGGCGCAAAGCCAGTGGTAGAAACAGCGTGACCGTCAACACAATCGCCTTCATCCGCGTGTTTCGATCCGCCCAGCGGAATGTGGACAATACGGCACACCAGGCGCGCAGTATCTGCCCAGACAGGGCGGCATACATGGCTTGATAAAGTTGATAGCGACCCAGTTGGCATGGGCAATACTCCAACCAGGCGGCGCGGTGTTCATTGATCAATTGGGAAACGGCCTCGGTCATCGA
This sequence comes from uncultured Gammaproteobacteria bacterium, assembly GCA_947259075.1. Taxonomy (GTDB): domain Bacteria; phylum Pseudomonadota; class Gammaproteobacteria; order DRLM01; family DRLM01; genus CAKKSB01. Next base: position 15,833 of record CAMYKQ010000044.1, read on the forward strand.
GGCGGAGCGGCGAATGACGGAATGCATGCCGGTAAGGTTGTCACCGGCCGCGCGATGATAAACACGCGCTGGCCTATGCACGAGCAACGCCGGATGATGCTTGGCAATGCGCCAGTGGCGTATCACCTCGTAACCATTAAACGCCGGCCAAGGGGATATCTTCAGGACTTCGGTTTTGTAGATAGGAAAGAACTCGCCCCAATGATTTTTTTCGCAGATATTGTCCGCGTATCCGGTCACCATGCGATCGCGTTCCATGTAATGCAAGCCTTCCCGCCCTTCACTGTCGATGACGGTGAAGCGGACCAGTCCTATTTCCGCGGGAGCGCTGGCGATTTCGTCCACCATCATCGCCAGTGTGTGTTGATCGTGGAGTTCGTCGTCGCTATCGAGAAAGATGACATAGCCCGCCTCGATTTCCCGCTCGCCACGGTTGCGGGCCACATTCACACCCGCGTTCCGCTGATACACATAGTGAATCCGTTTGTCGCCAAAATTTTCTACGACGCCGCGGGTATCATCGGTGGAGCCATCATCGACGATGATCCACTGAAAGTCGCCTAGCGTTTGCTTCCGTAGTGACGCCCAGACGCGGGGCAGCAGGCGGGCGCGGTTATAGGTGGGAGTAATGATGGATACGGCAGGATTCACCGCGCACCTCGCAGTCCGAGGATGATGCGGCGCAGGCTGCCGCGCACCAGTTCGCGCTCCCCGCTAACGTAGAAATAGCCACCCGCCAACATCAACACCAATGTCATGAGCAAACCCACGAGCAACTGGGCCATTCCGTCGAGTCCCGCGGCCATGCCGGTAAGGTTGAAACCGTAAAGGCCGCCCATCACCACCGTCATCCATGACAGCCACAGCGCGTGCCGGTGCCAGGCGATGCCGTAACCCAGCCGGGTGACGCCCTGCAAGCCCGAAAGCAGCATGACCCAGTAACTGATGGATGTCGCCAAGGCGATGCCCCAAATGCCCCAGCCAAAACCAAAAAGAAAAAACGCATTCAAAACGACATTGGTGACCAACCCCAGGATGGTGCGCTTGACCATGAAGGAAATTTTCTTTTCCACCTGGAACACTTGGTCCAGGACGCCGATGAGAAACATGGGCAGAATCATCAAGGAATATCCCAGTATCGCGGTGGCCACATTAACGGTATCCATGCGGGTGAACAGCCCACGCTCAAGCAATACTTGCACCATCGCCTGCCCGAAAAGGGCCATGAACACGGTGGCGGCAGTCGAGACGTAGATGCACATGGACATGACATCATTCAGTCGAGCACTGCGTTCGGCGACCGTGGCTTTTTCCGCGATGACAGTGATGAACGATCCACCGAGGCTGATGATGCCGGGTAGCAAGGCTACCAGGGTCATGCCATAGGCCAAAGCCGAAACAGCCCCTTCCGGCAGGAAGGAGACAAATATCCGGTCGGATAGCACATATATGGAATGCGCCCCATGCAGGATAAGCAATCCGGGCGCCAGCACGAGGCAGGCCCGTACTTCGGATGAGAATGGGTTGGACAAACGTCCGAGCGAAGATCGCGCTATAAATAAAAGATAGAGAAAAGACAACGCGACGCCGAGGCTCAATGACCAAAGGAGCACATGGGGATCACCTCTGAACAAAGCAACGCAAATCAGCACAACCAGGGCCGTCAAAAATTCGGCCTGATAAAAAGCGGAAAAATTTCGAACCGCCCTCATCACCGAGCCGACAAAGCGCAAAGGAATATAGAAGAGCAGCACCGGAATCAGCCAAAAAAATGCGCTTCTCAACGATTCGATTCTAGCGGCATCGAATCCCATGGCGATTAATGCGATGAAGTCACCAGCGGAATAGATGACGACGGCAAGGACCACCGACACTAGAAGACACAGCGAAAGCATGCCTCCGGCTAGTTCACGCAATTGCTGTTTGTCACCTTGCCGCCATAACTCCACCATTCTGGGAACCACCAGCACATCCAGGAGACTCGCCCAGGAAAAGATCAAGACACCCAGCAGGGCAAGCGCCATGTAAAAAACATCGAGCTGCGCCGATAGCCCGATCGCTCCGGCAATGACGATGTGCTTCAACAAGCCGGATAGGCGATCCAGCCCTTTCCATAGGACGGCGGTACCGATAGAAGACAGAAAAGACTGTGGCTTCATGCGTTTTTGATCAAGCCTGCCAAACCAACCATGTATGCAACTACTCTCTCGTCACGATTTGTGGCAAAAGTCACACGTCCGCCATCGATCCCCTGGTTTTCAATCGCGGCCGGAGAGCTGCATCCAGGCACCTTCGTCTTGCTCATCCGGAGACAGGGCACGACACAGATGTGGTTTCCACCCGCCATACCTGGCTTGACGCCGCAATGTTCATCGGGGGAGGTTCTCCGCAGCATTGATGCGCAGCTTTCGTATTGCTGACACCAAAAGCGCGATCATCACAGCCAGGAACAAACCCGCGGCAAAACCGATCACGACAATGAGCTTGCGCTTGGGTTTGCTTTTCGTTTCGGGAACCACCGCCGGGTCGATGACGCTGAGCGCATATTGATCGCGCGCGCTGGCGAGCATGATGTTTTTTGTCTGCGCCTCGATGAGCCGGTAGATGGACTGCTGCATTTCCAGCACGCTGGTCTTGGCAAGCTGATCCTTGAGATAGGTAAGACTCTTTTCCGCTTCAGAAATCGCTGCCTGTTGTTCATGCTGATTCAAGCGCGCCACCATAATATTGGCCCAGCGCGCCGCTAACTGGGGATCCTCCCACTCGATACTCAATGTAATCAGTCCAGTCTTCTTGTCTTGTGTTATGGAGCGGACACTCCGGTCAAAAACATCGTAGGCTTTACGTATTGTCGGTATATCTTCGGGGCCTTGGGTTTTCCATCCGCTGCTCTGCACATCCCAAACCTCGGAAAACAAGACCGGCAATAACTTCTCATCCTTAATAAAGGCATCTGTGAAAGCTCGCGATCTCATAACCGCAATCGCCTTGTCCGCGGAACTACCACCTGGGGTCATATTTATGCCCGCTATGGATGCGATTCCGCTGAATTCTCCTGCCAGGGCGGACAGACGACCACCTTCTTCAGGAGTCACCGGGGCCAGCGTCACTTCGGCGCGGTAAACAGGGGGCATCCACCACGCGACCACCACCGCCGTAACTGTAGTTATCAGCGTTATTCCAAAAATTAGCCATTTGTACGAAACCAGCATCCGCCATAGATCAAGCAGGTTGACCTCGTCATCTTCAGAGGATGCGGAGTAAGGCGCTAGGACATAGTGCACCTGCTGCGGCACGGGCGCGGGATCACTCGGGGACGGCGGTGTATTTTGTGTACTCATTACGGCGTCATTTCTATAAAACACCCACGGTATTCCACGCCGCGATGGCCAAGCCGAATTGATAAACGATCTGGCTCACGCTGGTCCACAGGGTGAGGGGGCGCAGGCGTTCCACGTCCATGGGCACGACGATGGTATCGCCCGGCCTGATATCCGCTTGGCGGCGAAACCAGCCGCTGGATTTACCCGCCATCACCGCGCCATTGGCGCGCACCACATAGATGCGGTCGTCGTCGGCCTTTTTGGTGGGGCCGCCGCTGAGGTTGACGTACTCATTGCGGTCCAGTCCTTTGCGATAGAGATGCGAGGTGGGGTGAAACACTTCGCCGATGACGGTCACTGACTGCGTGGCGGCGGGGATCACCAAGGTGTCACCGTCCTTGAGCACCACATCGGCCTCTTTACGTTTGGCGAGTATGGCGGGTAGGTCTATCACGAGGCGGCCCGCCGCCTTCACCCGGTCCAGCTGCGCGGCCAGGCTGCTCATCACTTGCAACTCTTGGCGTTGTTCGGGATTCGCCTGCGCCTGTTCCAGACTGAGCGCGGCAATGTCCTCTTGCAGGCGCTGGTGCAGCGCGTCCATTTGCTCTTGTTCGCGCAGGCGCAGTGCCTCGCGCATGAACACCGAACCGTCGGCATTGGCGAATTCGGTGAGGCCACCCGCGCGGGCAATCGCGCTGCTGAGTGTCTCACCGCGCCGGATGGGATAGGTGCCGGGGAAACGCACCTCGCCCATGATCTTGATCTGCTCTTGCTCCCGCCATTGGGGCAGCTCCTTCACGGTGAAACGGTCATGGGGACGCAGCACGAGATCGGCCTCGTGATTACCCGCCATCACCTCCGCCATGTTCACGCTTTGGTGTTGAATCTCGCGGTATTCGCCGTTCACTACGCCGTAGCGCGTCAACTCGGCTTCGAGGGTGTAGGCCGCCTCGGTGAGTTGGCCGCCGGCGCGCATCAGGTCGCTGATGCGCATGCCCTCTTCCAAGGGATATTGGCCGGGAAATTTCACCCGCCCGTCCACGCTCACGAGCTGGGCCGGTTCACCGGTCTTGGCCTGGCGGTTCAATTCCGCGAACAGGGCCGTGAGGCGGTCATCGCGCTCCGCCGTGCTGCTGAACACCATGACCTCGTCTTGCGGTGCCAGGCGCAGATTCGCAATGCTCTGGGGATTCTCACGGGCAAGGCTCAGGTCTATCGAGCGCACGGTGATCTCGCCACTGGAGCCGCCGCGCTGGCGCTTGACCAAGACATAGTGCAGATCCGTTTCCGGCAAAATGTCCACCGCCGCGCGGATCAAGTCGGTGATACGCATCTCGGGTTCGAAGGGATAACTGCCGGGATGGCGCACATTGCCGCTCACCGTCACCACCGCCGGGGGCGAATTAAAGCGTGCCTGCAGCTGCAGCTGTTTGATGAGGGGCGCGATGATGGCGGCGCGGTCTTCGTCGACGCCGAACACCATCACGTCATCGCGCGCTTGCAGCACGGGGTTCGCAACCGCATCGGCGGGCGCGGCCAGCGCCTGGCGCAAATCCGCGGAAAACACGCGGATCTCGCGCGCCGGCAACAGCTCGCGCTTGATGAGCACATAATCCAGGTCTGGTTCCGGCAATAAGTCTTTCACGGACGGAATGAGATCCGTCAGCCGCATGCCGCCGCGCCACTCAAAACCGCCGGGGCGTTGCGCGTGGCCGGAAAGTTTCACGATGTTTTCCATGCGGTCGAGCACGGAATAGACCCGCAGCACATCACCGTTGCTCACCGGCGTCGCCAGCATCGCCGGCTCAGTGAGATTAACGTCCAGCAGCGTGCGTTCACGCTGGCGGGTGATGCGTTCCAATTGCGCGCCTTCGGGATACGCGGTGGACAGCAGACCCCCGCTGAAGCTCAGCACCTCGGCCAGCGTCTTTTCCTGCTTGATCTCGTAAATCGCCGGGCGCTTCACTTCACCACCCACGCCCACCGTGGCGCCGATGGGCGGCACGAAGATGACGTCGCCCGGTTGCAGGCGGGCGTCGGCGCGGGTGTCGCCGCGCAGCAAGAGGTCATAAAGATCCAATTGCGTGATGACCTTGCCATTGCGTTTGAGCTGGATATCACGCAAGGAACCGATGGGCCTGACACCGCCGCTGACGAATAAGGCATTGGTCATGGTGGAAAGGCCGCTCACCGTGTACGAGCCCGGCTGTTGCACATCGCCCAGCACGAAGATGCGGATGGAGCGCAGCGGCCCCAAGCTGATATTGGCCTTGACGCCAATCAACTGGCGCTCGACGCGCTGCATGAGATTGTCTTTGAGCTCGGGGAAACTCAGGCCCGCCACCGACACCGCGCCAAGGCCAGGAAAATTCACACCGCCGTCACGGCCCACCGGCAGGCTGTACTCGGCGTTGTCTTTGCCAAACAGCTGCACCTGTATGGTATCGCCGGGCCCGATGATGTATTCCGCCGGCACGGGAATGTCGGTGGCGGGCGCAAAGGTGCTGGGCACACCGGCGAAGAGGTCGTAACCGAACGGCTTGAGGGCTTGATTGATCTTTTGCTGTGATTCCGGTGGCTCAGCAGCAACGGGCGCATCCACCACGTCACGCGCCTCGGCCTCCATGGCTGAGCTTTGCGGCGCGGGCCGTGGTTTGACCGTCTCTGGAAATGCGGGCGTGGATTGACTCACACCGCCGCCGCGCTGATTGAACATCTCCAGCGCCTTGGCCTGTTCCGCCGGTGACAATTGCTGCAATAACTGACGCTGCTCGGGAGAAAGCTCCACGGCCTGGGCGGCCCAGACACACAAGCACGCGACCACGACAGCCAACGCGCCTCGAATAAGACCTCTAGACTTCAAGCTGCGGAACCTCCCTGCTCATAATCATGCCGTTTGCAAACGCTTCCATAATCGCCATGATTGACCGGGGAAATCTATCACAATACAAGCAGATAAAATACCCGGGACCGCGGTTTTTTCAGGTTGGCGGCGGGAGATTACGGCCTGCTGCATGCGCGGTGTGATGTGTCGCGGCCCTCGGGAAACGAGACACATGTCCGCGCGCGAATCGAGCCCGGTCGCGCGACCTTGATTCCTTTCGCCCCGGACCTCCCGCGTCCGTCACGGCACACCACCGCGCGGCGCATCATGGCCACCACATTGGCTGAGGCCGCTGCGCTTTCCGCCGCTCGTCGATGGATATGACGAAGAGAGGATGCCATGAACAGCGGCAAAGCAACACCAACGGCAAGTGTTCACCCGCATGGCGTACTCACACGGCCGCGCCGCGAGCCGCGCCACAAAATCAGCATTGCGGCGCTGCTTTTTTCCCATGCATACCGCTCAGTTGCCTAGCTAAACCTGTTAGCTAAACTTAATAACGCCACTGCCACTGAACGTCGAACTGCCCTTCCGTATCCGTCGCGCTGGCTTGCTCACTCCGCACCACACCCAAACGCAGACTGAGCTCTTGCTCACGCCACTTGATACGATGCCCCAGCTCCACATTCAACAAAGAAGGGCTGGCCGGGTCGTCGCGGTTTGGCTCTATATGGCGCAGCAACAGCGCCCAGGGCCGGCCGCGTCCGGTCACGTATAACAGACCCGCGGACAGCATGCGCCCGTCACCGCCTACACCGTGGCCGATGACGCGGCCGCGATAGGTGTAACCGTCTTTATAAATACTGTGGCGATAGGCGCAGCCGAATTGCGGCTGATCATTGGTAACGCCGCAGACGGCATCGGCATATTCAAGGTGGGCGCGCCATGAAGCACCGCGCTCACCCCACGCCCCCCAGGTTTCCACCCCGGCCATACCCAAATATTTTGACGGCAATCCGCCCGCCTCATCCTCACCAATGAACTGGCCATAGACCGCATAGGGCGCATTGAATAGGGGTGACTGCCAGCGCGCATCAAAGCCGCCGAGTTGATTACCGGGCTCGTTCGCCAAACTGATGCCGCTGGAACCACGGTTGTCTTTACCGATCAGCAGATCTTTAAAGGTACCGAAGCCTTCCGGGCGGCCGTCACCGCCCCATTGCGCGCTGCGCGAGAGGCCCAGCTCCAAAGCGGGTGTCGGCCGGAAATTAAGCCGCATCCCTAAAAATAAGGCGTCCGGTATCTCGCGGTCACTTTCCAATTGACCCAGGGTGAACAGAAACTGCCACGGTCCGATCCAGCGCAGCCAAGCACTGCCGAAGGGATCGGCATAGTGGCGCTGCACGCTTATAGCGGGAATCGGCCGCGCATTATTCGAAAGGATCAAACTGCCGTCCCAGCCCGGACCCCACCAGCGTTCCATCGCGCCGGCGGACCAGGCCCAATTGCCCCAGATGGCCGCGAGATATGAACCGTCGTAACGCCACGCCTTATCGTCATCCGGCGCATCCACCGCCGTCAATTGCAGGCGATAGGCAAATACGTCACCGGTCCAATCGATGCCCGCCTCCACTTCACCGCTCTCACGCGGCGTGGACTCGAAGCTGCGGTAGTCCCGCGGCTTGTGGGCGGCGGCGACGCGGAGATGCGGCCGGACTTCATGGGTGCGTGACTCCAGGCGATAGCGCCGCATCAGACGGCTGCGCGCGCTCGCCAGTGAAGGCGGCAGCACCCGCTTATCGTCATTAAGGTCGCGCCCGATCTCACCCCAGGCCAGCGGCCAGGCCGTGAGTGGCGCGCGCAACACCCCGGCGTCACTCAGCAATTGCACATCGTGGCGCGTTGCCGCATCACCGGCATCGATCCACGGCGTGGCCGCCAACGGACCCGCCCACGCAACTAGCCAGGCACACAGCGCCACGAAAAAGCCGCGCGAGCGCTGTGAACGCTGCGAACGCTGTGAACGCTGCGAACGCTGTGAACGCTGCGAATGCTGCGAATGCTGCGAATGCAGCGAATGCAGCGAATGCAGCGAATGCAGCGAATGCAGCGAATGCAGCATAAAATGGGCACGGGTCACGGCGGAGAACAATCCATCGTCCTTCTTTATCATTCAAGCAATGTAAATACGCCACTGGCTAAGAGCCAGCAACAACCTCGAATTCAGATTAAAAATTGAATCGGCCCTGCGCCAATCCAAACCCCAATCTTTCGCCCCCTCTCCCTCCGGGAGAGGGCTGGGGCGAGGGGAGCAATCAAACCACTACCGTTAATTTCCATTCTCCCTTTAGGCATGTGCTTCTCCTTAGCGTGGTTGGCGGGAGCAATCACCGCTACCGCCAATTTCCATTCTCCCACCCCGCCCTTCTCCCCGCGGGAAAAGATACCCTGCGCTCAGTCGCGCTAATCAAAGAAGGCCAGGCGGGCTACTCTCTTCGCCCCCTCTCCCTCCGGGAGAGGGCTGGGGTGAGGGAATCCAAACAACAGCTTCGCACCCTCATCCCGCACTTTGCCCTTTATGAGTAGCCATCCGCCGTTTACATTTGCACCCAGCAATTGAGGCTCACTTCATAGCATGGTAAGCGTCCATCACCTAATCGCGCGAAATTGACTCATCCCCTCTTGCGGGCTTGCAATGGAGTTACAAACTCAAAACCCTTCGCCACACTCGCTAAAAGAATACAGCGCGTCATCAGGCATTTTTCCACGTATGCCTCGCCAGGGAAACCCACGCCGCAAAAAAAAAACGGGCGCCCGAAGACGCCCGAATCAATTTCAAACAACAAGCATTTCAAGGAATCAACGCGCGGGCTTGACCTCACCCACCGTAATCACCTCGCGATTCATCGCGACGAGCTTTTCGCCTATCCCGCTCACCTCCGCCAACTGCTCGGCGGACTTGAACGGCCCGTGTTGCTTACGGTAGGCAATGATGGCCTCCGCCTTGGCGGGACCCACACCCTTGAGTATCTTCATCAGCGTATCAGCATCAGCGGTGTTGATATTCACGGATTCACCCGCCGTGGCCAGCGCGGCACAGCTCAACAAAACAGCAAACAGAATGTTCTTGATGAACTTCATTCCGAGTCTCCTTCCAATTTACATTTGGTGTTGGAAGCATTTTTTAGAGACAACCGCGGAACTACTATCTCCTCCCTGGCGGCACATTGCATACCACCGTCGCGCAGGTTAGCAGCTCGTTGAGGGGGTCGCAATTGCTCACGCAATAGACCTGGTTTGGCGCATAGCCATCAGGGGAAAGCATTACTCCAGCCACGGAGCCAAGAACAGCGATTGCTAATAGATGAAATGCGCAAGCCTGACCTCAGGCCGCTCCTCACGCAGCAGCAAACACGGTTTATCTCAAGCCAGTTCCGCAATAATGGCCTGCAAGACGGCGCTGGGCTCGGGTGCTTGGGTGATCGGCCGGCCGATCACTAAATAATCCGCGCCGGCACGCATGGCCTCGGCCGGCGTCATGCTGCGTTTTTGATCGTTCAACGCGGCGCCGCCGGGACGAATACCCGGCGTCACCAATTGAAAGCGCGGGCCGAAACGCGCGCGCAAGGAACGCGCCTCCTGCGCCGAACACACCACCCCGTCCAAGCCAGCCTGCTGCGCCAAGGCGGCCAAGCGGCTGACATTATCAGCCACGCTGCCACTCAGTCCGATCTCGTGTAATTCGGTTTCATCGAGGCTGGTGAGCACGGTCACCGCGATCAACAGCGGCGGCCGTGGCACATCGGCCAAGGCGGCGCGCGCCGCCGCTAACATCTTGCGGCCACCCAGGGCATGGACATTGACCATCCACACCCCCAACTCCGCCGCGGCCTTCACCGCTTGCGCCACGGTATTGGGAATATCGTGAAATTTCATGTCGAGAAACACGTCGAAACCACGGCTGGCCAATTGCCGTACCAGCTCGGGCCCGCCACGGGTGAACAATTCCTTACCGACCTTCACGCGGCAGTGCCGCGGGTCCAATTGCGCGGCCATGGCCAAGGCCTGCGCCGCTTCGGGGTAATCCAGCGCGACGATAATCCGCGGACCTGAGCTTGTGCTCGTCATCACTACTCTCCCTCGATCCCGGTGATGGGTTTCACCGTATTCCAACATTTGCAACCCGGACAACGCCAGTGCAAAGTCTTGCCCGCAAAACCGCAGCGCAGACATTGATACACCGGCTTTTCCTCCAATACTTCATCCAGCGTGGCGCGGACGAGGCGTAATTTTTCAGCGGCGGCGCCCTCATCGTCCGGCGCCATATCGATGATGTGGGCCAAACCGCGTAACGACGGGCGCTGCTTTAATTGCCCGGCGAGAAACGCCAGCGCCGCCGCCTCGCCGCGCGATTGCAGCACCAAATCGGTGAGCGACAATAAAGCCGTCACGCCGCCGTGCCGCGCCGAGACCTCTTCCAAGTATGCGAACAAGTCTTTGTTGTCGCCGCGGGAACGATAACACGCCGCCAAGGGCGCGATCACCTCGGACAAATAGGCGGGATCTTGCTGCTCTATTTGCTGGTAAGCACGGATCGCGCCGGTGCAATCGCCGTCCGCCGCCGCCAGCTCACCACGCAGCATGCTGGCACGCACGCAGCGTTCGTCGGCCGCCAGCGCCTTTTTGAGTAACTCCACTGCCTGGTGTTGATCGCCTTGCTCGCGCAGCTGTTCGGCCTGCTCGCAATAAAACTGCGCGATCACATTATCCATCGGCTGCCCCGTCACCTTTTGCAAACGGCGGGTAACTTCGATCGCCTGCTCCCATTCTTTTTCTTGTTGATAGACGTCGCTCAACAAGGCCAGCGCGCGCGGCAAATGACTCTCCGTCTCGATCAATTCGCGGCACAAGCCCTCGGCGCGATCAAGCAAACCGGCACGGGTGTAGTCCAGCGCCAATTCCAGCAGCGCCTGAGAGCGGTGACTTTTATTGAGACTGGGGCGGGCGATGAGATTTTGATGAATGCGAATGGCGCGGTCCACTTCACCACGCTGGCGGAAAAGATTGCCTAATGCGAGATGAATCTCCACCGTATCGCTGTCCACTTCCAGCATGCGGACGAAACATTCGATGGCCTTGTCGGGCTGTTCATTGAGGAGATAGTTGAGACCGGTGAAATAATCACGGGACAAGGATGGCGCGGCCGCGGCGCTGCGTTTGGCCTCGCGCTTGGCAAGGATCCACCCCGATGCGGCCGCTACAGGCAGTAACAGCCACAACACTTCATTCATGGCTAGTGTTTATCTTTGAGAGGAAGCGCGCGCAGATGAGCCAGTTCTTTTTCCGCCACATTGACGTTCTTCCGCAAACCCGATGTCTGGCGCTTGGCCTTAATCACCACGGTCATACTGGCGGCGATTCCCAGTAAGGCGCCAAATGCCACCGCCAAGGCCACGATGAAGGCCAAAGGAATTTCACGGCTGCCGAAATAATAATTCAGCGGTACCGACTGGGCATTGAGCAAGGCGAACACCAGCCCCACGAAGCCGACGATGAGATAAATGGCGAATCGAATCAGACGCAGCATGGTGCCTCCCCTAGGCCCGTACGAATGAGAGATATCTTGCCACGGAAAACCGGTGAAAGCGAAAGGAGGGCCGGAAACACATCTCGGCCCTTGCCCTTGAATCCGTCAGCTTGCACACACAAGGTCATGGACCTTGCCTAATTGTTCTCGTTGACGCGCTCACGAAGTTCTTTGCCCGGCTTGAAATGGGGCACGTATTTGCCGGCCAAGGCCACGGCTTCGCCGGTCTTGGGGTTGCGGCCGATGCGCGGCGGACGGAAGTGCAGACAAAAACTGCCAAAGCCGCGAATCTCGATACGCCCGCCCCCGGAAAGGATCTGGGCCATTTGTTCCGTTAAGGTCTTTACCGCGAACTCCACATCCTTGGAGGTGAGTTGACTCTGCTTTTGCGAGAGTTTTTCGATCAATTCAGATTTCGTCATGATGCCTCCCCGTGTTCGCATTCAAAATCAAACTCGTTTGCCGCATATCCTTCGCCCGGGAAAACAGCCCGGGTCTCATTGCGAGACCCGGGCCTAGGCCATATTAGCCGTTATTATTGTTTCCCATTTGCTCCTTGAGCAGATCGCCCAAGGTGGTACCACCACTGTGAGATGAACGGGTGTAACCTTCCAGCACTTCCGCCTCGTCGTCGCTGTCCTTGGACTTGACGGAGAGGATGATGCTGCGGTTTTTACGATCGACGCCCATGAACTTGGCCTCGACCTTATCACCGACGTTCAAGATCGTACGGGCATCTTCGACGCGGTCACGCGACAACTCGGAGGCGCGCAAAGTACCTTCCACGCTGTCGGCGAGTTCAATGATCGCGCCCTTGGCGTCGACTTCTTTCACTACGCCGGTAACGATGCTGCCCTTGGGATTCTCGGCCACGTAGTTGGACCAGGGATCCTGTTCCAGCTGCTTGACGCCCAGGGAGATGCGCTCGCGTTCGGAGTCGATGGCCAAGACCACGGCTTCCACTTCGTCGCCCTTCTTATAGTTGCGCACGGCCTCTTCGCCGGGCACGTTCCACGACAAGTCGGACAGGTGCAGCAGACCGTCGATGCCGCCATCCAAGCCCACGAAGATACCGAAATCGGTAATGGACTTGATGTTGCCGGAGACGCGATCGCCCTTCTTGTGGGTGACGGCGAATTCATCCCAAGGATTGGACTTGCACTGTTTCATGCCGAGGGAGATACGGCGGCGCTCTTCGTCGATGTCCAAGACCACCACTTCCACCTCGTCGCCCAGGTGCACGACCTTGGAGGGGTGAATGTTCTTGTTGGTCCAATCCATTTCGGAGACATGCACCAGGCCTTCGACGCCGTCTTCGATCTCGACGAAGCAGCCGTAATCAGCGATGTTGGTGACCTTGCCGAACATGCGGGTGTTCACCGGGTAACGGCGCGCGATATCGACCCAGGGATCTTCGCCCAATTGCTTCAGGCCCAGGGACACGCGTTGACGCTCACGGTCGAATTTCAGCACCTTCACATCGATCTCGTCGCCGACATTCACCACCTCGGAAGGCTGTTTGACGCGTTTCCACGCCATATCGGTGATGTGCAACAGACCGTCGACGCCGCCCAGATCCACGAAGGCGCCGTAGTCGGTGAGGTTCTTGACGATACCCTTGATGACTTGACCTTCCTGCAGATTCTCCAGCAGGTTCTCGCGCTCGGCGCCGCTCTCTTGTTCCACCACCGCGCGGCGGGAGACGACGACGTTGTTGCGGCGGCGATCCAATTTAACAACTTTGAATTCCAGCTCTTTGTTTTCAAGGTAGCTGGGGTCGCGCACGGGACGCACATCCACCAAGGAACCCGGCAGGAAGGCGCGCACATCGTCGATCTCGACGGTAAAGCCGCCCTTGACCTTGCCGGTGAGCATGCCCTTGACGGTCTCGCCGGCTTCCAAGGCCTTCTCGAGATAGATCCAGGTGCGGGCGCGGCGGGCCTTTTCGCGGGACAGACGGGTTTCACCGAAACCGTCTTCCACCATCTCCAGCGCCACTTCAATCTGGTCACCGACGTTGACCACGGTTTCACCGTTGTCTTCGCGGAACTGCTCGATGGGAATCGCGCTCTCGGATTTCAATCCGGAGCTGACGATGACCATATCGGGGCGGACTTCCACCACGGTGGCGGTGACGATGGAACCCGGCCGCATTTTCTGCGCGGCCAGACTTTGTTCAAATAATTCTGCAAAGCTTTCGCTCATTGATAAACGATCCTTGGTTCAGCGGATGCTGAAACCGGTTATGCCGCAAGGCTGCGGTCTAGTTAAAAACCCGCCTGTTCAGAAACAGAGCGGACCTATAAAACACCAATATTTCTTGGCGATTTTCCAAGCTCCAGCTTTTGAGTTTAGCGTGTTTTACTCGCCACTTCCCGCCACAGCGCCAATATCCGCGTCACCGCGTCATCAATAGTGACACCCGTGGTATCGAGCACCACGGCATCCTTGGCGGGTTTCAGTGGTGACACGCTGCGCTCGCTGTCGCGGGCATCGCGCGTCGCCAAATCGCTCAAAATGCGCTGTAGATTAGCATCCATCCCTTTCTCGTTCAACTGGTTATAACGGCGGCGGGCGCGCTCCTCCCGGCTGGCGGTAAGAAACACCTTCAAACCCGCCTCGGGGAACACCACCGTGCCCATATCCCGCCCGTCCGCCACCAGGCCCGGCGGCACGCAAAAAGCCTGCTGGCGCTGCAGCAAAGCCTGGCGCACCGCCGGCAGCGCCGCCACTTGCGAGGCGTCGCGCCCGCATTGCTCGGTGCGCAGGGCATGGGTCACGTCCTCGCCCTCAAGCACGATGCGGCTCTCCACGCCACCGTCCACCCCCTCGAACTCCACATCCAAATGGGCGGCCAAGGTTTGCAGCGAAACTTCGTCTTCGAGGGACACGGCGTGATGCCGCGCTGCCAGCGCCACCAAGCGGTACAGGGCCCCGCTATCGAGAAAATGCCAACCCAGCTTGGCCGCCAGCAAGCGGCTCAGCGTGCCCTTGCCCGAGCCGCTGGGACCGTCGATGGCAATCACCGGGATGCCGTGTTGTTCACGTCCTTGCTCCGTCACGTCAATTAATCCATCCTGTTACAAATAATCTATATCTAATTGGTAAGGTTAACATTATAAACCTAGAAATCGGGTTAAGTCTGTTGCCGCACCCGCAACCCAGCCCCCTCCGCCAAACTCAGAAAATCGGGGAACGAGGTGCGCACGTTGGCGCAGTCGTCAATCACAACCGGCCCGCCCGCCCGCAATGCCGCCATGGCAAAGGCCATGGCGATACGGTGGTCACCGCGGCTATTCACCCGGCCGCCGCCGAGCGCGCCACCGTGGATTATCATGCCATCCGGGGTGGGCTTGGCGTCGATGCTCAGGGTCAAGAGACCGTCGGCCATCACTTGAATGCGGTCGCTCTCTTTCACGCGCAGCTCTTCGGCGCCGGTGAGCACGGTCTCGCCTTCGGCGCAGGCGGCGGCGATGAACAAGGCCGGAAACTCGTCGATGGCCAAGGGCACTTGATCCTCGGGGATACGAATGCCGCGCAAGTGTCTGGCTCGCACCCGGATATCGGCCACGGGCTCGCCGCCCACCTCCCGCTCGTTACTCAGCGTGATCTCCGCGCCCATGGCCCGCAGTATATTAATGACGCCGGTGCGAGTGGGATTCACCCCCACGTGTTCGAGGGTCAAATCGGAGCCCGGCGCGATGGCGGCGCCCACCATGAAAAACGCCGCCGAGGAGATATCGGCCGGCACGTCAATCTTGCTAGCGCGCAAGCGTCCGCCGCCTTCGACGCAGACGGTGCGGCCTTCGCGCTCCACCCGGTAACCGAAACCCCGCAACATGCGTTCGGTGTGATCGCGGGTCGGGGCCGGCTCGGTGATGCAGGTCTGCCCCTCGGCGTAGAGGCCCGCCAGCAGCAACGAGGATTTAACTTGGGCGCTGGCCACGGGCATGAGGTATTCAATGCCGTGCAAATGTTGCTTGCCGCTGATGCGCACGGGCGGCGTGCCGCTGGGGCTGGTGTCGATGACCGCGCCCATGGTCCGCAAGGGCGCGGCCACCCGTTTCATCGGCCGCCGCGTGAGCGAGGGGTCACCCGTCATCACCACATCAAAAGACTGGCCGGCCATCAAGCCCGCCAGCAGCCGCATCGAGGTGCCGGAATTACCCATGTACAAATCGCCGGCGGGCGGAGACAAGCCGCGCAGACCCACGCCATAAATCGTCACCCGGCCGTTGGCGGGGCCGTCGATACGCACCCCCATCGCGCGAAACGCGCCGATGGTGGCCAGACAATCCTCGCCTTCGAGAAAACCGCTGACCTCGGTCACCCCCTCGGCGAGCGCACCCAGCATAATGGAGCGGTGGGAAATTGATTTGTCGCCGGGCACACGCGCCCTGCCGTGCAAGGCGCCGCCCGGCGCCGCGTGAAACACGATGTTCTCATTGCCACTCATGGATCAATCCGCCCTTGGAAAAGACTCATTCAATTTCCCTTCCCTCGCAATAAAGCCTTTGAGGGAAGCGTTAACCGGCACGCTGCCGCTGGGGTTCACTCCAGCCGCTCTTGCCGGCAAAAAAGATCCCGCGCGGTCTTGGCCCGGCTAAACACCTCGGCAACGGCCGCGCCGTCCTCGCGCTCAATAGCGTCGCGCAGCCCCGCAAGGTCGGCGCTAAACCGGTCCAGCATACTCACCACCGCCTCGCGATTGGCGAGACAGATGTCGCGCCACATCGCCGGATCGCTGGAGGCGATGCGGGTGAAGTCACGAAAGCCGCCCGCGGCGTAACGGAATATCTCCGCCTGCTCCTGCATCCGCGCCAAGGTATCGACCAAGGCATAGGCCAGCACATGGGGCAGATGACTGGTCGCGGCCAGCACCTCGTCGTGATGCGCCACCGCCATGTCCACCACTTCGGCACCGGCCTGTTCCCACAGCCAGCGCACGGTGTCATGCGCCGCGCCTTCGGTCTCGGGCAAGGGCGTGAGTATCACCCGGCGCCGCTGGAATAATTCCGCGAATGAGGCCTCGACCCCGTTCTTCTCGGTGCCGGCGATGGGGTGGCCCGGCACGAAGCGCGGCGGCACGGTACCGAACACCGCCGCCGCCGCGGCCACGACACTGCCCTTGGCGCTGCCCACGTCGGTGATGATAGTGCGCGCGTCCACGGCCGGGGCGATGGCGCGCAACACCGGCTCCATCATGCCCAGCGGCACCGCCAGCACCACTACATCAGCCCCGGCCACGGCGCGCGCCGGGTCGGTGTCGTAGCGGTCGATTACGCCCAGCTCGACGGCGCGCCGCAATAAAGATTCGTCGCGGCCGCAACCGATCACCTCGGCGCAGGCGCCGGCGCGCTTCAGCGCCCGCGCCAGTGATCCGCCGATTAAACCAACACCGATGATGGCTAGCCGCTTAATCATAGTGATTATATTTCAATGTCTTTAATGGTCTATTTAAAGATCATGTTTACTAATAAAAAAGCGCGCGTGAACCGCGCGCTACACAAATCAGCTCATCGCTGGCCTGTTGCCGCCCCGCTTACAACTCACGCCCCATAATCGCGGCGATGGCGCGCAGCTCGCCCATCAAAGCAGTGAGCTCTTCCGGGCTCAAGGCCTGATCGGCGTCGCACCAGGCCTCCGAGGGACAGGGGTGCATTTCTATCAACAAACCATCGGCGCCCGCCGCCACCGCCGCGCGCGCCAGCGCCGGCACCATCCACGCCTTGCCGCCGGCATGGCTGGGATCGACGATCACCGGCATATGGGTCTCGCGCTTTAAGACGGGGATGGCGGTCACGTCGAGCATATTGCGGTAATAGGTCTCGAAACTGCGCACGCCGCGCTCGCAGAAAATGATGTTGTGATTGCCACCCGCGGCGATATATTCCGCCGCCATCAGCCACTCGGATATCGTCGCCGACATGCCGCGCTTGAGGATCACCGGTTTCTGCACCTTGCCCACTTCCTTGAGCAGATCGAAGTTCTGCATATTGCGGGTGCCGATTTGAATCACGTCGACGTCGTGCTCCATAAACGTGTCGAGCATGCGCACGTCCATCAGCTCGGTGACGATGGGCAGATTATGTTTATCCGCCGCCCGGCGGAACATCTTCAAACCCTCGACGCCCACGCCTTGAAAGGCGTAAGGACTGGTGCGCGGCTTGAAGGCGCCACCGCGCATTAAACGGCAGCCCGCCGCCGCCACCGAAGCGGCGGCCGAATCCATCTGCGGCTGGGTCTCCACCGAGCACGGCCCGCCTATCACTTGAATCTGTTTGCCGCCGAGCTTGATGCCGCGGATATCGACCACGGAGTCCTCGGGATGCGAGACGCGCGAGACGATCTTGTACGGCTTCATCACCCGCACCACGTTCTCCACGCCCGGCAACACCTCCAGCGCCTCGATGTCGATCTTACGCTCGTCACCGATCGCGCCCACCACGGTGCGCTCGATGCCCTTCGACACATGGGAACCCATGCCCATGGCCTTCAACTTCTCCGACACCTGCTCAATCTGCGCGTCGGAACTGCCCGCCTTCATAATGATAATCATCTTGCTTCCATCCTATTCACCACGTCCCGCGCAAACCGCGGAACATTACCACGCCCGATTCATCTCGTATTTACACCACGGCAACCGTGCGCGCCGCGACCGTGGTCACATCGCCGCGCGCATAAGACGCGCAACGAGACGTCCATCACAATACCGCGCGGGGATAAGACCCCAGCACCTTCAACATCGCCGCTTCCCCGCCCAGCGCCTTCAAGGCCTCGGTCACTTGCGGGTCATCGCAATGCCCCTCGATATCCACGAAGAACACATACTCCCACACCCCGCGCCGCGACGGCCGCGACTCGATGCGGGTCATGGAAATACCGTGCTGGGCAAAGGGCGCCAGCAAATGATACAAAGCCCCGGGACGGTTGGCCGCCGACACCAGCAGCGAAGTTTTATCGCGCCCGCTGCGCGCCGCCGCCTCGCGGCCGATCACCAAAAAGCGCGTGGTATTGTCCGGCTCGTCCTCGATGTTGCTGGCCAGCACGCGCAATTGATAAATATCCGCCGCCTCGCGGCTGGCGATGGCCGCCGCGTCCGCCTCCGCGCCCACGCGGCGCGCCGCCTCGGCATTACTGCTCAGCGCCACGCGCTCGACGCCGGCCAAATTTTCATCCAACCATTCGCGGCACTGCGCCAAGGCCTGTTGATGAGCATACACCCGCCGCAGCGCCGCCAAATTATCCGTCCGCGCCAAGAGATGATGATGTATCCGCAATTGCACTTCGCCGATGATCTTCAGCGGCGAATTGAGAAACATATCGAGGGTATGGGTCACCACGCCTTCGGAGGAATTTTCCACCGGCACCACGCCGTAGTGGCTGCTGCCCGCCTCGACATCGCGAAACACTTCGTCGATGACCGCGTGGCTCGCCGTGCTCACCGAATGGCCGAAATGCTTGAGCGCCGCCGCCTGCGTGAACGTGCCTTCGGGCCCGAGATAAGCGATGCGCATCGGCTGTTCGAGGGCGAGACAGGCGGACATGATCTCGCGGAATAAACGCGCCATCTCCTCGCCGCCGAGCGGACCGCGGTTACGCGCGATGACCTTGCGCAACACCTCGGCCTCGCGTTCGGGGCGGTAGAAGCTCGCCGCGGCGCCGCCGTTTTTTATTTCCGCCACGTCCTTGGCGCATTGAGCACGTGCATTGATCAAGTCCTGGATTTGATCGTCCAGCCCGTCGATGCGATCGCGTATCGCCTTGAGTTTATCTTCGCTCATCACCCATTCACTCTGCGAAATGCTATTACCGTTCGCGGCATCCTGCCCGTCGGCGCGCTACATCACCCGCACCGACAGCACGCCAGCGATGGCCTTGATGCGCTGCAACACCGCCTCGGTCACCGGCTGATTGACGTCGGCGAGCGTGTACGCCAGCTCACCTCGAGACTTGTTGAGCATGTCGATGATATTCAGCCCCGCGTCTGCCATGGCGGTCGATATTTGTCCGACCATATTAGGCACATTGGCGTTGGCGATGGCGACGCGGCAACCCTCGTTGCGCGGCATCACCACCTCGGGAAAATTCACCGAATTGGTGATATTGCCGTGTTCGAGAAATTCGCGCACTTGCTCCGCCACCATCACCGCGCAATTGTCCTCGGCCTCGTTCGTCGAGGCGCCGAGGTGCGGCAGCGCGATGACGCGCGGATGATTCTTCGACAAGCGCGTGGGGAAGTCGCACACATAGGCGTGCACCTTGCCGCTATTGAGCCCGTCCACCACCGCCTGCTCGTCGACGATGCCCTCGCGCGCGAAGTTGAGTATCGTCACGCCCTGCTTCATGAAGACCAGCCGTTCACGGTTAATCATATGGCGCGTGGCATCGACCAAGGGCACATGAAAGGAAATCATGTCCACCTGCGCCAGCAGATCATCGAGACTGCGCGCCTGCTGCACATCGGACGACAAACGCCAGGCGCTCTGCACCGTAATTTGCGGATCATAACCCAAGACCTTCATGCCCAGTTTTTGCGCGGCGTTGGCGACCATCACGCCAATCGCGCCGAGGCCCACCACGCCCAAGGTGCGGCCGGGCAGCTCGAAACCCACGTAGTCCTTTTTGCCCGCCTCCACTTGTTTGCTCAGCGCCGCATCGTCGCCGCCCTCCAAACCGCGCGCGTAATCCCAGGACTGACAGATATTGCGCGCGGCGAGCAGCATGCCCGCCACCACCAATTCCTTCACCGCGTTGGCGTTGGCGCCGGGGGCGTTGAACACGGGGATGCCGCGCTTGCTCATCTCATCGACGGGGATGTTGTTCACCCCCGCGCCGGCGCGGCCCACCGCCTTCAGACTGACCGGTATCTCCATGCCGTGCATCTTGAAGGAGCGCAGCAGAATCGCGTCGGGATTTTTTATCTCGGAGGCGACTTCATAGTGATCGCGCGGCAGCCGTTCTAATCCGGCGACGGAGATATTATTCAGCGTGAGTATCTTGAACATCCAATTCCTTTCAACGCTAGGCCGCAGAGCATGAAAAAATATAGCAACAAACCACACCACACTGATCTTCGTTCCTTCCTCCGGAGAGGAAGATTTGATGTGGGACATCAATCAAACGACTGGCGTTATCGATCCCCTCACCCCAACCCTCTCCCTGAGGGAGAGGGTGTTTTACCTCAGTCGTTAACGAACACTAAATTTACTTCTTTGCGCTTGTAACTTTGCGCTTTTAGCTGAGCGCGCTCAGCCATTGCGCCGCGCGAAGTCGCGCATGAAATCAACCAAGGTATCCACGCCCGCCTCGGGCATGGCGTTGTAAATACTGGCGCGCATGCCGCCCACTGAACGATGACCTTCCAGGGTTTTCAAGTTCGCTTTGGCGGCCTCGGCGAGGAAGGTTTTATCCAAGTCGGCGTTGGCGAGCGTGAAAGGCACATTCATCCACGAGCGCGCGCTTTTCTCCACCGGATTCTTGTAGAAGCCGGAGTTATCGATGGCGTCGTAAAGTTTTTGCGCCTTGCGTTGATTGACCGCGGCCATGGCCTTCAAACCGCCTTGCTTCTTCACGTGTTGAAACACCAGTCCGGCGAGATACCAGCCGTAAGTGGGCGGGGTGTTGTACATGGAGCCGTTGTCGGCGTGGGTTTTGTAATCGAACATCACCGGCGTTTTGGCATCGGCGCCGCCGATCAGATCGTCACGCACGATCACCACCGTCAAACCGGCGGGGCCAATGTTTTTCTGTGCACCAGCATAGATGACGCCGAACTTAGTCACGTCGACGGGACGCGACAGCATGGTCGAGGACAAATCCGCCACCAGCGGCACGTCACCGATCTGGGGCACCCAATGAAACTCCACGCCGCCGATGGTTTCGTTGGGCGTGTAATGCACATAGGCCGCGCTGGGATCGAGCTTCCATTCCGCTTGCGGCGGGATGCTGGTGAATTTCGTCGCCTCGCTGCTCGCCGCCACGTTCACCGCGCAGAAACGCTTGGCTTCGTCGATGGCCTTCTTCGACCACATGCCGGTGTTGATGTAATCGGCGCCCTTTTTGCCGCGCAGCAGATTGAGCGGCACCATGGCGAACTGGGCGCTGGCGCCGCCTTGCAGGAACAGCACTTTGTAATTGGCGGGGATGGCCATCAGCTCGCGCAGATCGGCCTCGGCGCGCTCGGCGATACTCATGAATTCCTTGCCGCGATGGCTCATCTCCATCACTGACATGCCGGAGCCGTTCCAGTCCAGCATTTCTTCACGCGCGTGTTGCAGCACCTCTTCCGGCAACACCGCCGGGCCCGCACTGAAATTATAGATCCGTGACATTGCGCCCCCTTAAAAAATTATAGTGACATCCGCTACACGCGGCTCACGGCCAGGTGGTCCGCGCGCGCCGCATTCATCTTTACCAATGCCCTCTCCGTCGGGGAGAAGCGGAGATGAGGCGAATGAAACAGCGCACCTCATCTCTCCTTTTAGCCTTCTTTCCAGGGGAAAGGGCCATCAACAAGCCGCGATCAAGACTCCAGGTCCGCGTCGCCTTCGCCAAGCGGCACTTCATCGGCTGCGCCGGTTTCATCTTCGCCAGTCTCGTCGCCGGTCAATTCCGGCTCGATGATGCGTTCGATACCCACCAGCTTCTCTTCTTCACCGGTGGCGATCAGCGTCACGCCTTGGGTGTTGCGGCCCAGCACCGAGATGCCAGCGGCGCCGGTGCGGATCAAGGTACCGGCGTTGGTGATGAGCATGACTTCATCGTCTTCCGTCACCAAGGTCGCGCCCACCACGGCGCCGTTACGCTCGCTGGTTTGAATCGCGATCACCCCTTGACCACCACGGCCGTGCAGCGGGTATTCGCTCATCTCCGTGCGTTTGCCGTAGCCGTTCTCGGTGGCGGTGAGTACGGTCTGGCCTTCCTCGGCGATGATGAGTGAAATCACCTTTTGCTCTTTGCCGAGCTTGATCCCGCGCACGCCGCGGGCGGTACGGCCCATGGGGCGCACATGCTCTTCCTTGAAGCGCACGACTTTGCCGGCGCTGCTGAACAACAGCACATCGCGGCCGCCGTCGGTGATGGCCACGCCGACCAGATGATCGCTGTCACGCAATTCCACGGCGATGATGCCGCTGCTGCGCGGCCGGGAGAAATCCGTGAGCGGGGTCTTCTTCACCGTGCCGCTGGCGGTGGCCATGAAAATGAACTTGTCTTCTTCGTACTCGCGTATCGGCAGGATCGCGGTGATGCGTTCGCCCTCTTCCAGCGGCAATAAATTAACGATGGGCTTGCCGCGCGAGTTGCGGCTGGCCTGCGGCAATTCATAGACTTTTTTCCAGTACACCCGGCCGCGGTTGGAGAAGCACAAGATCGTGTCGTGGGTGCTGGCGATGAGCAGTTTGTCGATGAAATCCTCTTCCTTCACCGCCGTGGCGGACTTGCCGCGGCCGCCGCGTTTCTGCGTGCGGTATTCGGTGAGGGGCTGGGCCTTGGCATAACCGCCGTGCGACAAGGTGACCACCACGTCTTCCTCGGTGATCAAATCTTCCAGGCTCAGATCCTGATGGGTGAGCATGATCTCGGTCCGGCGCGCATCGCCATATTGGGTCTTGATCGCCAGCAGCTCTTCGCGGATCACTTGCATCAGGCGATCAGGGTTGCCGAGGATTTCCAGCAAGGCTTCGATCTTGACCAAGATCTCTTTGTACTCGTTGACGATCTTTTCTTGCTCCAGCCCGGTAAGGGTGTGCAGGCGCAGATCGAGAATGGCC
Source organism: uncultured Gammaproteobacteria bacterium (assembly GCA_947259075.1). GTDB lineage: Bacteria > Pseudomonadota > Gammaproteobacteria > DRLM01 > DRLM01 > CAKKSB01. The sequence continues at coordinate 39,341 of CAMYKQ010000044.1, forward strand.
TTGGCCTGGGCCTCGGACAAGCGGTAATTGTCATTGATGAGGCCGAACTCCGCGGTGAGATTATCCGGCCGCGAGGCCGTGGCGCCCGCACGCGAGAGCATCTCTTTAACCAGACCCGCAGCCCAGTCCCGCGCCATCAAACCGTCCTTGGCCACCGCGGGATTCGGCGCGGCTTTAATCAAGGCGATGATGGGGTCGATGTTGGCCAGCGCGACGGCCAAGCCTTCCAATATATGCGCGCGCTCGCGGGCCTTGCGCAGATCGAACACCGTGCGCCGCGTGACTACTTCGCGGCGATGGCGGATGAAGGCTTCGAGAATTTGTTTGAGGTTGAGCAGTTTCGGCTGACCATCAATCAGCGCGACCATATTGATGCCGAACACGCTCTGCATCGCGGTGTGCTGGTACAGATTATTCAGCACCACTTCGGGCATCTCGCCGCGGCGCAGCTCGATGAACATGCGCATGCCGTCTTTGTCCGACTCGTCGCGCAGCTCGGTGATGCCTTCGAGACGCTTCTCTTTCACCAAGTCGGCGATCTTCTCCAGCAGATTGGCCTTGTTCACCTGATAGGGCAGCTCGGTGACGATGATGGACTGCCGTCCCTTGCTGTCTTCCTCGATATGGGTGCGGGCGCGCACATAAATGCGGCCGCGGCCGGTGTGATAGGCCTCATGGATGCCGCGCGCGCCATTGATGATGCCGGCGGTGGGAAAATCCGGGCCGGGTATATGCTTCATTAACCCGAGAATGTCGATGCCCGGCTCGTCGATGACCGCGAGGCAGCCGTCGATCACCTCGTTGAGATTGTGAGGCGGCACATTGGTGGCCAGGCCCACGGCGATGCCCGCCGCGCCGTTGATCAGCAGATTGGGTATCTTGGCGGGGAAGACGCTGGGTTCACGTTCCGATTCATCGTAGTTGAGGGTGAAATCGACGGTCTCTTTGTCGAGGTCGGCCAGCAGCTCGTGGGCGATGCGCGCCATGCGCACCTCGGTGTAACGCATCGCCGCCGGGGCGTCGCCGTCCACCGAGCCGAAATTGCCCTGGCCATCGACCAGCATATAGCGCAAGGAAAAAGGCTGGGCCATGCGCACGATGGTGTCATACACCGCCGAGTCGCCATGGGGGTGGTATTTACCGATGACGTCACCAACCACGCGGGCGGATTTCTTGTAAGGCTTGTTCCAGTCGTTGCTCAACTCGCTCATGGCGTAGAGCACGCGCCGGTGCACCGGCTTGAGGCCGTCGCGGACATCGGGCAGGGCCCGGCCGACGATGACGCTCATGGCGTACTCCATATAGGAGGTCCGCATCTCGTCTTCGATATTGACGGACAGGACTTCTTTGGCGAATTCGGTCATGTGTGCAAAATTCCTTTCCAGGGGCTAGGCCGCCGCTGGCAACGCAACCGCAAGTAGCTTCTTGTACAAACGGGCAATTCTAGCACAGGCGGCGGGCGCGTCGCAGCCTGGAAAAGCGGTTTGCACTTTAAGCCGGGGCTGACTCGTCAGGGACGAAAGGCAGAGGGGGAAAATCTTGCGAAGAATCTACGCCCAGCCCGGGAGGACATGGATTTAAAACAATTTTTCTCAGGGCCCGGCACCGGTAACCGTGCGGCAGCAAACAGCGTCAAGGCCTGCTTAATGCGCCAAGCCGGACTCCCGTCTGATGTTGAGCGCGCCCGCGCCGATGAACAGCAGCAATACCTCCATCCACGACATCACCCCGCCGCCCGTTCGCGGCGGAGACTCGGCCTCCGCATTCGCGGACGAACCCTCCAGCGCGGTGGGCGCGGCGACGGCTTGAATACCCTCACCGCGCAGACTGAGCGCCCGCGCGTTCAAACGATGTCCCAACTCCAGATCGGTCCAGTAGTCAATCTGCGCCGCGTGGAGTCCGGCCTGATCCGGCGCATAGGCGAGTTCGACGCTGCAGACTTCCCCTGGACTCAGGCGGGTATTGAGACACAAATCCTCCACCACTGAAAAATCCATCGGGATTGAATTCCCCGGCTCATTGCCCGCCCTCCCCGCGAAGCTCGGCTCTTTGATAGCCAGGCTGGTGATGGTGAAGGGCTCGGCATCGTTATTGGTAATCGTGAACATTGCGCGAGTGGAGTGGCCCACCGCCACCCCGCCAAAGTCGATGGCCACGGGGTTCACGATAATGTCCAACGCGACAGGCTCGCCCATGAAGGAGCCCAACACGCCAGCGCCCGGCCGCAAGGCAATGGGCTTATTGAAACTGAAAACCTTGAACCCCTTTGGATTGACGTCCAAACGAACCAGCTCATTCGTCACCTGATTAACGATATAGAACCCCCCGATCCCCCACGTCATCCCCTCCACGCCGTGATCCACCTTTACGTGATAAGGCACGGTGAAATCCGCCGTATCCACCACGTGCAGCGAGGCGCAGACGGACAAGGGCGTATCAACAAGCACGTAGATATGATTCTCGTCATAGCGGGACAGCTGCAAGCCCTTGGGCAGACCGTCCAGGGTCAAAGTGGATTCCGGCTTTCGTTGCGTCACATCCAGGCGCAGCAAGGCCGTTCGCAGAGCCAAGGGATCTTGCAAGGTGATATATAAAGTCTGACCCGCATGATCGAAGGCCATGTCTTGCGCCTGAGTGTAGGAGGCATCGGCAAGCTGAATCACGGCTTCGGTTTGACGCTCAGCGCCGATGATCGCCAGCGCGCCGTGGCGTCTATCGAGGGCGTAAATCTTGTCCTGCATAAACAGCACGGCGTGCGGCGAGATTTCCAGGGGAAGGGTAGCGATCCCCGCGCCACTCTTCGTGTCGATCACGCTCAAGGTGTTATCGGCTTCATTGGCGACATACAACTCGGTGCCGTCGCTGTTTAATGCCAGCCCAGCCGGATTTGCTCCCACCGCCAGCGTCTTGATCACGGTGGACTTCAGCGCATCGATCACCGAGACGCTCGCGCCACCTCGATTGCTGACATAGGCATAACGCCCGTCTTGCGATATCACGACACCGTAAGGCGTGTCGCCGCTTGCCACCTCTTGCGCGACGATGGGGTGAACGTTCACATTAAACGACATCACCGCGTCTGCCGTGACGTTCGGTATAAAAACAAACGGTCCCCGGCTATAAGTGGAAAATCCGAAGCCGGTCCCGGAGGACGGATAGGCCGTGCAACCGCCGGGGGACGGCGTAGAGGTGGGCGGATTGCCGTCGGTCACGAAGGTACTGTAGCGAGTCTCATCCTTTACTGGCAGCCGAACAAGCTCACCCTGAGGCGCGGCTGGCGCAGCCGTAGGGCCGGGTATCTCATTAACCGTCCATTGATTGTAGTCCGGGGGCGGCCCAGCCCAAACCTGGCCCAGACCGAGACAGCACAATGCTGAAAAAAACAGTTTGAATCTGAACATGCCACCCTCACGCATTTATTATTTTTGGGTCTTAGGAAGCAGATTAACTCAGATTGGGTGTTTTCTGAGTAATTGCAGCAGCTGTTTATAGATGTCCTGTCGACGATGATTAAATCTGAACTCGGTTTCTTTCAAATGTAAATAGAACG
>CAMYKQ010000045.1 GCA_947259075.1 uncultured Gammaproteobacteria bacterium
GCACGAAACGAATCTTGATGGCTTTGATGCGATTGGCGTAATCAGCGTCCCCCGGCGGCAGGGTGATGACGCAATGCATATGATCCGGCAACACCACCCACGCGTCGATGTGAAACGGGCGTTCGTCACGCGTGCGCCGCACCACCGCGCGCAAGGCGTCGATGCGCCGTGTTAACAAATCAGACCATGCGGCGGAACGCCCCTTGGGCTTCCGCCCTACCCATTTTACGAATTACGCTTCGTTGCGTTCAGGGCGTCACTTCGCCCTGCGCGCATTTTTCATGCGCGCGCTGAGCGCTTAGTAAGCTGCATCCACCTCAGCCGCCACCAGGCCCGCCAATTGTTCATAGCCGAAACTCGGCAGCGGTTTGCCGTTGACGAAGAAAGTCGGTGTTTTGTTCGCGCCCAGTTTCTCGCCGTCGTTGATGTCCTGCTGGATGGCGTCGATCACCGTCTGGCTGCTCATGTCCTGCGCCAGCTTTTGCATGTCCAGGCCGGTGGGCCGTTGATTAAGTAAATTCCAGAATGTCTCGGGCTGGGCGACGTGATCGCTCACCCACTGCCGCTGGGTTTGGAACATCATCTCCAGCACGGGCCAGAATTTGCCTTGCATCTTGGCCGCTTCCAGGAGCGCCACCATCTGCGCGGAGCCTTGATGCAGCGGCGCGTAACGCAACACCAGATTGATCTTGCCGTCCTGCCGTTCCAGCAGTTCTTTGACCAGGGGATGGAATTGGGCGCAGGTGCCGCAGGCCGGGTCCACGAATTCGACGATGGTGACCTTGGCTTGCGGATTGCCCGCGCGCACGGAGTGGTCGCGTATCAGCAGATCGCTATGTTGCGCGGCCTGCTGGCTTGCTTGTTCGCCCTGCCCGGCATTGTAAAAAACCGCGGCCAGGGCGAAACCCCCGGCGATCAATGCCAGGGCGATAAGGGTGAAGTGACTTTGTTTCATGCTTGAATCCTATGCTTGATGTTGAGCTTGCGGGCAACAGCCTTCGGCATTTATTTGGACAGTGTGCGGGCCTTGAGCAGCAACAGCGTAATAATTAAAAAAGCGGCGAGCGAGAGCAGTGGGATCGGCAGAAGGCCAAACAGTTCCATGCCGGCGCCGGAACAGGGCACCCCCTTGCTGCAGGGCTGGAGGTCTTCCGGGATAAAACCATAAAACAGCAGGCTGTGATACAGCGTGAACAGCAGCCCGATGCCGGCCAGCGGCAAGGCGTAGCGTATCACTTTGATGTCCAGCGGATGCAGGCCCAGCAGCAATACCACCGCCAGCGGAAACATAAAGATGCGCTGATACCAGCACAGCACGCAGGGCACCAGGCCCATCACTTCGCTGAAAAACAGACTCCCGGCGCTGGCGATTAAGGCCGTTAGCCAGCTGACGAAGATCAAGCGCCAAGCGGCTATATTCACGATGGCTTGGTTCATAGGCATTCGACTTCAAGAAAACGCACGGCGATTCTACACCAGCTTACAGGGATTGCGGGCAACGGGTATCGACGTAGATCGCAGGGCGGGGGCGTGCAGCGGGTTCCGCTGAATGTGGATACTGCGTGCGCGCGCCTGCCCAGTCTGCCCGCTACCCTGCGGCGGAGTAGCTTTCGCCCTTCGACCCAAGCCGCAGGCCCTGGCTGGCGTGAGACATCATCGAGGCTATACTTGCCTGCACAACATCCAAATAGGAGCGCGGTGTCATGACGAATCCGGTGGTGCATTGGGAGCTGGGCGCGAAGGACGCGGCCAAGATGGGCGCGTTTTATGGCGAGTTGTTCGGTTGGAAGATTGAGCACAACGCGGCGATGAATTACCGCATGGTGGATACCGGCGATCAAGGTTTGGGCGGCGGCATCCGTCAAAACGATAAAGTCAGCATGCCGCCGTATGTCACCTTCTATGTGCAGGTGGACGATTTACAGGCCTATCTCGACAAGGTGGAGCAACTGGGCGGCAAGACCATGGTCCCGCCCACGGTCATCCCGAATATGGGCGCGTTCGCATTGTTCACCGACCCCGAAGGCCAGATGCTGGGTTTGTTCAAGGCCGGCTAATCGTTTTGGGGGAGCGTATTCGCCAAGATAGAGCGCCGCTGCTTGGTGAAAAGCATGCGGCGGAACGCCCGTTGGGCTTCCGCCCTACATCAAACGATGAATGAGCTCGCGAAATCATCTACGGGGATTCAACTCGCGGGCGCGCGCGTGGCGGCGAGAGAAGGCCGATCTTTGATGCTGGCCAGCCACGCGGCTTGGCGCGGATGCGCGCCGCGCCAGTCATGGGCGTAACGCAGGTCGATGTATTCCAGCGCGACCGCCCAGGCGATATCGGCGATGGTGAGGCGCTCATCGAGTAGATACATCCCGTTTGGCATTTGCGCTTCGGCATAGGCCAGCGCCGCCGCTACTTTGCCTTCCTGACGGGCGATGACCTTGGGTTCTTGTTTGTCCGCCGCGCGGCGGCCTTCCAGTAGACGTGTCACTACGGCGTCGAGCACGCCTTGCGCCAAGGCATGCCAGCGTTGCGCCTTCCAGCGCAGCTCGCCGGTTTGCGGGATTAAACGCTGGCCGCCGAGGTTGTCGAGGTAGTCGACTATCATCGGTGAATCGAATAAGACTTCACCATCGTCCAGCACTAACACCGGCACCTTGCCCAGCGGATTCAGGCGCGCGACATTGCCGGCGGCATCGCTGGGCCCCTCGGCGATGAATTCAATATTAATGTCTTGTTCCTTCGCGCAGGCGCGGACCTTGCGCACATAGGGGGATGTCAAGGAACCGTATAATTTCACAAGTGTTCTCCAGTGCTTTATGACAGGGCGCCAAGCATAACAAAGGCGCTTTAGCCTGTCGCCGCCCCCGCGAATATCCCTAGTAGCAGCGGCGAAAGCGGAGACTATACTTAAACTCGCAGCGGTTCTTTTCGCCGCTGTTCACTGCTGTTCACTTGTGATCTCATCTACCCTTCTGGAGGATAACAATATGAAGCACAGACATGCGGGTCAGGTGGTGGTTGCCGCCCTGGCTTGGGGCTTGCTTATGGGTACGGTGGCTTATGCCGCGGACAGTCCCATCGACAAGATGTCGCAGCAACAATTGATCGAACTGGCCATGAGCGCCGCGCCCCCGTTCATTTCCACGAACGCCACCATTCTGATTCCCGGTGCCGATGGCGCCATGGTGGAAGCGCGCAAGGGCACGAATGGTTTTACGTGTATACCGGACATGGACGGCCAAGCGGAACCGGATCCGTTTTGCGGTGATGCGGCTTCGTGGCGATGGGCCAATGATTTCATGGCGGGAGCGGAGAAGCCGAGCAATACCCAGCCCGGTATTGCCTATATGGCCAAGGGCGGCTGGCACTGGGAAATGGACGGTAAAATTCTGATGAAGGATGAGCCAGGCGCTAAACTGGTGAAGGAGCCGCCGCACTGGATGTTGTTCTGGCCGGTGGACGCGCGGATGAGCGGATTACCCTCTCTGCCGCACAAAAAATTCGGTACGTATGTCATGTTCGAGGGCACGCCCTACGCGCACTTGATGATTTACCAAGATCCCATGCAACTGAAATGAGGCATGACGGAGCCCCTGACACGGGGCTCCGTTTCATTCACAAGCTCAATTCCGCCACCACCGGGGTGTGGTCCGAAGGCCGCTCCCATTTGCGCGGCGCCTTGTCGATGTAGCAGCGCGTGCACTGCGCGCGTAAGGGCTCGCTGATTAACACATGATCGATACGCAGGCCCATATTGCGGCGAAAGGCGGCCATACGGTAATCCCACCAGCTGAATTGTTTTTCTTCCTGCTCGAATAAACGAAAGCTGTCGTGCAAGCCCGTGGCCAGCAAGCGCTGCAAGGCCGCGTGTTCCGGTTCGCTGAACAACACCTTGCCTTCCCACGCCACGGGGTCATGCACATCGCGCTCATCGGGGGCGATATTGAAATCCCCCAGCACCACGAGTTGGGGATAACGCCGCAGCTCGGCTTTAACGAAGGCGGTGAGCTTATCCAGCCAGTCGAGTTTGTAGCGATATTTGTCGGAGTCCACGCTCTCGCCGTTGGGCACGTAGAGATCCAGCACGCGCACCTCACCGTAGGTCGCGGCCAGCACGCGGCGCTGGTGATCGTCCAGACCGGGTATATCTTTCAGCACATAGTTGCCCGGCCGCTTGCTCAAGATCGCCACGCCGTTATAGGTCTTCTGGCCTGAATACACCACGTGATAACCCGCGGCTTCGATCGCGGCCGCGGGAAAGTTCTCGTCGGTGAGTTTGGTCTCTTGCAAGGCAAGAATATCCGGCTGGGTTTCCGCCAGCCATTGCAAGACATGAGGCAAACGCACCTTCAGCGAGTTGACGTTCCAAGTCGCGATTTTCATCGGCGGGACTAGGCCGCGATACCGCTGTGCCGCAGCAGCGCATCGATGGTTGGTTCACGGCCGCGGAACTCAATGAATAATTCCATGGGTTCGCGCGAGCCGCCTTGTTCCAGCACGGTGCTCAAAAAGCGCAGGCCGGTGTCGCGGTCGAAGATGCCGTTTTCCTCGAAGGCGCCGAAGGCGTCGGAGGACAGGACCTCGGCCCATTTGTAACTGTAATAGCCCGCCGCGTAGCCGCCGGCGAAGATGTGCGAGAAACTATGCGGAAAGCGATTGAATGACGGCGGCTTCATCACCGCCACTTGTTCGCGCACCTCATTGAGTATCTCGTAAACGCGCGCGCCCTTGGCGGGATCGTATTCGAGGTGCATGCGGAAATCGAAGAGCGAAAACTCCAGCTGCCGCACCATCTGCATGCCGGACTGGAAATTCTTCGCCGCCAGCATTTTTTGGAACAACTCGTCCGGCAGCGGCGCGCCGGTTTGATAATGCCCGGCGATGAGGTCCAGCGCCTCGCGATGCCAGCACCAGTTCTCCATGAATTGGCTGGGCAGCTCCACCGCGTCCCAGGGCACGCCGGCGATGCCCGCGACGCCGGGGTAATCGACCTTGGTGAGCATATGGTGCAGGCCGTGACCAAATTCGTGGAACAAGGTCAACACTTCTTCGTGGGTGAATAGGGCCGGGTCGTTGCCCACCGGCGGTGAGAAGTTGCAGGTGAGATAGGCCACGGGCGTCTGCACGCCGGCGGGGCCGCGCTTGCGGCTGAGGCATTCGTCCATCCACGCGCCGCCGCGTTTATTCTGCCGTGCATAGAGATCGAGATAAAACTGGCCGCGCAGTTCGCCGCCCGCGTCGCGGATTTCGTAGAAGCGCACGCTGGGGTGCCACACCTCGACATCGTCGCGCTCGCTGATTTCCAAGCCGTATAAACGTTGCACCACTTGAAACATGCCCCGCGTCGCGCGGGTTTCGGGGAAGTAGGGCTTGAGGTCTTCTTTCGAAATGGCGTATTGGTGCTGGCGCAATTTTTCCGAGTAATAGCTGATGTCCCAGGCTTCGAGATTGTCCGCGCCGTGGTGTTCGCGGGCGTAGGCGCGCACCTCGTCGAGTTCATCGCGCGCCATGCCCAGCGAGCGCTGGGCGAGGCCGGTGAGAAAACCCAAGACCTCATCAGTGGAGCGCGCCATCTTCGGCGCCAGCGAGTATTCCGCGTAGTTGTTGAAGCCCAGCAGTTGCGCCACTTCGTGGCGCGCGGCGAGGATTTTTTCCATCGTCGGCGTGTTGTCCCACCGGCCCGCGTGCGGGCCGGCGTCGGAGGCGCGGGTGACGAAGGCTTCGTAGATCTCGCGGCGCAGCGCGCGATTATCGGCATAGGTGATGACCGGAATATACGAGGGAAACTCCAGCGTGACGACCCAGCCCGGCAATTCACGTTGCCGCGCCATTTGCGCCAGCAGCGCCAATGCGCTGGGCGGCAGGCCGGCGAGGTCGTTCACGTCGCCGATGGGTTTGTGCCAGGCGTTGGTGGCGTCCAGCAGATTTTCCTCGAACTTGGCGTTGAGGTTGGACAGCGCTTGCATCAGCGTCTTGAAGCGCGTTTTTTTCTCGGCGGGCAGGGCCACGCCGGATAAACGAAAATCGCGCAGGGCGTTGGCGATGATTTTCTTCTGCGCCGTGTCGAGTTTGGCAAACTCCGGACCGTCGGCGATGGCTTGATAGGCCTGATACAGTTGCTCGTTCTGCCCCATCTCGGTGGCGTAGTCGCTGAGTTTGGGCAGGCAGGCGTTATAGGCGGCGCGCAGTTCCGGGCTGTTGACCACGGCGTTGAGATGGCCAACCGGCGACCAGGCGCGGCGCAGGCGGTCGCCGAGTTCTTCCAGTGGCGCGATGAGATTGGCCCAGGTGTACGTTTGATTGGCGTCCAAGATGTGCATGAGGGCGGCACGGCTGTCCGCCAGGATTTGATCGATGGCGGGTTCGACGTGCTCGGGACGGATCGCGGAAAACAGCGGCAGACCGCTGGGGTTCAACAGGGGATTGGTCATGGGCTCAAACCTCACGGTGGCGGCGGCGGAAAAATGCTGGACGCTAGGATAACAAAAACCGCGGCGGCCGCGATTTAAAGCGGGCCGCCCTCGAGCAGCCACACCGCCGCCGTTCCCGCCAGCAGAAACAGGGCGAACAGGCCCGCGGCATACAGCTTGTAACGCCGCGTGAGACGCTGCGGCGCCTCGGTGGAAAGCAGATACGGTCCTTGCCCGAGTTGGGGGCGGGACAGCAGCAACACCCCCGGTTCGCTGAGGCGGCGGCCTAGTTCGGCCGCCGCTTCTTGTGCCGCGGCCGCGCGCGCCGCCTCCCATTCCGCGGGGTCGATGGCGCCGTCACGGTTGTGATCGAAGCGGGCGAGCAAGCCGGGCTGATCGCGTTTCCACGCCGCCAGCAAGGCGCGCACGGTCTCGGCGCGGGTCGGGCCTTCGACGCCGCCGCCCGCACTGCGCAGTTCGCCGATGGCGTAGAGTTCATCGCCGGGGTGAATCCGCTCTTCGCGATAACGATAGGCGCCGCTGCCCAGCCAGCGCCGCTGCCCGGGGCCTATCGAACCCGGCGCCGGTGTGGGGCTGTTGCCGTACCAGGTTTGCGTCACCGAGGGCGTGACCAGCGCGCCGTCGGGGTCGATGACGCAATGGCCGGTGTCGTCGCGCAATAAAAATAGCGCCTCACTGGTGCCGCGGGCGATGGTGCGCCAATGATTGCTTTGCTGGCGGCCGCCTTCGGACTCGCGTTCGTCCACGCGGAAATGAAACCAGGCGCAGGGCGTGTGCGTCAGCGGCGCGACGATGGGCGCGCCCTCCATCACCGCGGCCTCGCCTTGCAGCTCGACATAGCCTTGCGCGGCGGAACGGATGCGTGAGGTGGGCGTGTCTTCGATCAAGCGCGCGCGGCGCAGAAAAACGAAGATGCCGGCGAAACTCGCCATAGCGGTGAGCAGCGCCGCGATGCAGAAAAACCAGAATTGCGGCGGATCGAGCCGTTGCGGCCACGCCAGCCAATAGTCGAGTGCGGCCACGGGCGCGTTTAGCCGAAGAGCTGTTTGACGGAGACGTCTTGTTTTTCTTCTTCGCTGAATTCCAGCAAGGCGTGGGGGCCGAATTTGAACAGGCGCGCCACGATAAGATCAGGGAATTGTTCGATGCGCACATTATTGAGATTGACGCCTTCGTTGTACAGCTCGCGGCGGTCGGCGATGCCGTTCTCCAGGCCGGTGATGCGGCCTTCGAGATGCTGAAAACTCTCATTGGCCTTGAGGTCGGGGTAGGCCTCGGCCACCGCGAAGAGATTGCCCAGGCCCAAGCGCAATTGCGTTTCCGCTTGCCCCAGCGCGGGCACGTCATGCTGTTCACGGGCGCTGGCCACCGCGCCGCGGGCGCGCATTACCTTCTCCAAGGCCTCTTGCTCATAGGCCATATAGCGTTTGCAGGTCTCCACCAGTTTGGGCAGTTCGTCGTGACGCTGTTTCAGCAGCACGTCGATATTGGACCAGGCCTTGGCGACATTGTGTTTGAGGTTGACCAGATTGTTATAGATCATCACCCCGTAGGCCAGCAGCGCCACGAGCAAGGCGAGAAAAATGAACATGCTAATATCCACCGCGGTCCTCCGTAATGAATGCGGGTTTGATACGACTGATGCCAATATACCCGTCCTATCGGCGGCGCGGGAGGTTTTCATAAGATGAAACGGGTGGATTTGATCGCGATTGGCGGCGGCAGCGGGGGCTTGGCCGTGGCGCAGCGCGCGGCGAAACACGGCGCGAGTTGTATCGTGGTGGAGCCCGCGCCGCTGGGCGGCACCTGCGTCAACGCGGGTTGCGTGCCCAAAAAAGTGATGTGGAATGCCGCGCATCTCGCGCAGGCCTTGGATGATGCGCGCGACTACGGTTTCGATATCAGCGGCGGACGCTGCGATTGGCCGCGCTTGGTGGCGGCGCGCGATGCCTACGTCGCCAGACTCAACACGATGTACAGCACGCGCCTGGCCGACAGCGGCATCGAATGGCTGCGCGGCAGCGCACGCTTTATCGATGCGCACACGCTCGCCGTTGGTGAAGAGCGCATCCGTGCCACGCACATCGTCATTGCCACGGGCGGCCGGCCTATCGTGCCTGGGGTGGAGGGCGCCGGACTCGGTATCACCTCCGACGGATTTTTCGCGTTACGCGCGCAACCGCGGCGTGTCGCCATCGTCGGTTCGGGTTACGTCGCGGTGGAGTTGGCGGGCATGCTGCGCGCCTTGGGCAGCGAGGTCAGCTTGGTGCTGCGCGGCCAGCGCCTGCTCGCGTCATTTGATGTGATGCTGCGCGATGCCTTGCTGGAGGCGATGAGCGATGAGGGCATCAGTCTGTTGACGGGCGCGGCGGTGGCGCGGGTCGAGCGCGAGACCGGTGGCGCTGTGCGGCTGTGGACGGGCACCGCTCAGTGCGCCGGAAATTTCGATACACTGATTTGGGCGGTGGGCCGTGAGCCGAACACCGATAACTTGGATTTGAGCAAGGTTGGGATAAAGCTGGATCAAGGCGGTTTTATCGTCACCGACGCCTATCAAAACACCAATATTGAAGGTGTATACGCCCTCGGTGATGTCACCGGCCGCGCGCCGCTCACGCCGGTGGCCATCGCCGCGGGCCGCCGTTTAGCCGACCGTCTGTTCGGCGGGCTGGCGGACAGCCGCCTAGATTATGAAATGATTCCCACCGTGATATTCACCCATCCGCCCATCGGCACCGTGGGCTTGAGCGAAGACGAGGCGCGGGCGCGCCACGGGGACGGCGTGAAAATTTATCAAACGCGATTTACACCGCTCTATCATGCCGTGACACAGCGCAAGCCGCGCACCGCGATGAAGTTAGTGACCATCGGTCCGCGCGAGCAGGTGGTGGGCTGTCATGTGATCGGGCCTGGCGCCGACGAGATGCTGCAAGGCTTCGCCGTCGCGATCAAGATGGGCGCCACCAAAGCCGATTTCGACAATACGGTGGCGATACACCCCACCAGCGCCGAGGAACTGGTCACTCTGCGCTAACGCGTGTCCGCAATGCGGCTTTACGGTTCCAGTGCCTCTTGCGCGGCCTTTTCCGCCGCCTTTTTCGGATTGGAAAGATGCAAGGTCACCACCACGCCAACCACGCCACCTAAAGCAAACGCCACCACCACCGCTTCCACTAGAAAACCAAACATGGCCTATCCTCCTCAGAGTCTCCTTCGACGTACCATCCCGCCAACTAGGCGCAATAGGGCGCCTTACTGCTTATAGCGACCCGCTGGATGCAGGACTTAAATGGTGCGGAATCCCGCTGGAAAAGCATCAACACCAGTGAAAATGCGGCTTCGCGAGCAGGCGGGCGTGGTGCCGCCGGCACAAAGAGCGCGGTAAACTCACCAAGGATTTTTCTGGAGCGCAGGCATGCTTGCTAAGTGCTTGAGATAAAAGGTCGGGAAAATTTGCGGTACACTGCACCGCGCCGCCGCGAGAAAAGTAATATGAGCGCAACGATACGCATTGAAGCCATGACCGGTCCCGCGCTGCACGCCTATATCCCGGCGCTGGCGCGTTTGCGTATCGAGGTCTTCCGTGAGTTTCCTTATCTCTACGACGGCGATCAAGCCTATGAAGCGCGTTATCTCCAACGCTATATCGAGGCGCCGGGCGGCGTGATCGTGCTGGCCTTCGCGGGCGATGAGGTCGTCGGCGCCGCCACCGGACTGCCGCTGCTGCAGGCCGACCCGGCATTTCAACGGCCGTTCGCGGCGCGGGATTATGATCCCGCTACGGTGTTTTATCACGGCGAATCGGTCTTGCTCGCACCCTATCGCGGCCGTGGCATCGGCCTGCGTTTCTTTACTGAGCGCGAGGCCCATGCGCGCCGCCTTGCTGATTTCAACTGGGCGGCCTTCTGCGCCGTGGAGCGCGCGCCTGATCATTCACGCCGGCCGCCGGCGTATCGGCCCTTGGACGCCTTTTGGACCAAGCGCGGTTATGTGCCCCATCCCGCGCTCAGCACCCGGTTTCGCTGGAAAGATATCGATGAAACCGGCGAAAGCGAAAAGACCATGCGCTTCTGGCTCAAGCCGCTGCGAGAGCAGGCGTGATGACGCCGCCACGGCCGCTAAAAATTGCGGCGGCACAATATGACATCGGTGAGCTCGCCGGTTTTGCTGCGTATGCCCGCAAACTCAGCGGCTGGGTGAGCGACGCGGCGCGCAGCGGCGCACGGCTGCTGGTCTTTCCCGAATACGGCGCCATGGAATTGGTCTCGCTCTTCGGCGAGACGATACGGCGTGATCTCGCCGCGCAACTCGACGCCCTGCAAACGGTGTTGCCGGACTTTCTCGCGCTGCACCAAGGCCTGGCCGCGGCGCACGGCGTTTATATTTGCGCCGCCAGTTTTCCCGTGCGCGTGGCGGATGGCGCTTATCGTAATCGCGCACATGTGTTCGCGCCGCCGGGCGTTCTGGGTTTTCAAGACAAACTCATCATGACCCGTTTCGAAAGTGAGCGCTGGCACATCGGCGCGGGCGCTGTCATGCGCGTGTTTGAAACGGAGCTCGGCTGCTTCGGCGTCAATCTTTGTTACGACAGTGAATTCCCGCTGATCGCCCGCGCGCAGATCGAAGCGGGTGCGCAATTCATCCTCGTGCCCAGTTGCACCGACAGCCTCGCTGGCTATCACCGGGTGCGCATTGCTTGCCAAGCGCGCGCGCTGGAAAATCAATGCTACGTCATTCAATCCGTCACCGTGGGCGCGGCGGCGTGGTCCGAAGCGGTCGATGTCAACGTGGGCGCGGCCGCGGTGTTGACACCGCCGGACCTTGGCTTGCCGCATGACGGCGTGTTCGCGCTCGGACCTATGAATGAAGCGCAATGGCTCCACGCGGAACTCGATTTCGACAAACTCGCCGCCGTGCGCGCGGCGGGCCAGGTGCTCAATTACCGTGATTGGGGTGCGCAGCAGCGGCTCGCGTGTCGTGGCGTGGAGCGGGTATCACTCAAATAAATTCCTAGTGCCAGGCTGCGTTTTTCCGGTTCGCCTGCCGCACTAGACCCATCGAGAATGTGCATCATCGCGCTGATATCGGCGACCCGCTATGGCGCACCATAACTGAAGCTAGCAGCAAGGCGGCGCCACTGTCATAACGAAAAGAACCGTTAACTTACCCTCGCACGGTCTACGCTAGGCGCGTCCTTGGGATTATACTGGGTGTGAATTAGGGTCCGTGTCAGGCTCAATGTGTTTGAGCGAAAGGAAATGATATGAGAAAAGTGTCTCTACGGATGTCTATCGCGGCCACGTTGTTGCTGGCGGGCGGCGCCAACGCCGATTTGGAATTGGCGAAGCAGAGCGGCTGTTTGATGTGTCATGCCATTGACAAGAAGTTGCTGGGGCCGGCTTGGAATGATGTCTCCGCGAAGTACCAAGGCGATGCCGCCGCGCATCAGACCCTGGTGGACAGCATAAAAAAAGGCAGCCGTGGCAAATGGGGCGCCGCGGCCATGCCGCCGCAAACCCGCGTATCCGATGAGGGCGTGGACAAACTCGCCGACTTTATCCTCGGCTTGAAGAAGTAGTATTTAAAAATACGCGCCACGTGAAAGGATGACGTATCTTTGAGCCGCATGCCGGGTTTTATCCAGCCCGGCTGCCGTGCTTTAGAGTAGAATACCCAGGGTAGCATCCCTCACAGTCGATGATTGCGGAGTCTCCACGATGAAAATATTGGGTAATTTTCTTGGCTATACACTTGGAACCGTGGCGGTAATCGCGTTTTTGATCGCCGTGGGTGGAATGGATGACTTGCCCACCTGGGTGCTCCCCTTGGCGGCGCTGCTCACGGTGATTGTCATCCCCGTCGTATTGGGCGTCATTGCCAGCCGCAGAGAAAAGCGCACGTAATACGTGGCGGTGGGGAGTCAATAACTAAGATGAATTGCGCCAAGTGCTCAGTTTGCCGAAGAGCTGAGGCAGTTACCGGTCTTCCGGTTTTACGCAGAGCTCGGGGCTTATAAAAATCGGGGCCAAATCTTTCTCGGGAACCTCTACTTTAACCATTTTTCCTCTGATCGCCCCTATGTCGCTAAATGTTACCGTGTAGCCTTTGCGGCGCATGAATTCAATGAAGGCGTAGGGGTTCTTGATGTCGCCGAGGTCGGGTATTTTTCGTTTTAGTATTTCAACTTCAAAACATTCGCCGTGGCGCGCCATGAGATACCATGCTGGCTCCGAGGCTGTAGTCGGTGCGGTACAGCCAAGCAGCGCTGTGCCGATCATCGTCGCGATAGATTTGTTTGAATAGTGGTTCATGGCTAGATTTTATTTGACGGGTGATGAGTCGTCGGCCAGTTAGCATGGGGTGCGCTGCGCGCACGATTAAATCGTGCTAATTGATTCGATGTTCATTGTCTCGCGTTGCCGTCATTGCCGAGCTTGCTTACTGTCGGAAACGTGCGCATGGCACGCCCTTGTTGGTTTGATTTTTAAGCAGCGCCCGCGGTGCCAGCGGCTGGTTTGCGCCGCGCTAATCCATTTTGCATCGGCCACGGTTTCAATCGTGAGGCGCGGAGCGCTTCCTGAATTTCGCGCATGCGGCATGAGGCGTCATATCGTTGCGCCTTCGCATCCCCGCAATCCCGCCGCCAGGCTTGGATAACGCAGTTGCACCTCGAGTTCGCGCAGCATTTTGTTATTCTCCATGCGCCGTGATTCTTCGAGGTAGGACATCATCTCCGCGCTGAGTTGGCGTTTGGCTTCTTCTAAACTGATTTGCGGCGGGCGGGGCAGGCCGTAGAGATCAGCGACGCCGTTGAAGTAGTCGGTCATGGTGCTGGGCTGGCCGTCGCTGACGTTGTAGATGCCGTGGCCGCGGGAGGCGGCGGCGAGGCAGACGGCGGCGAGGTCGTCGGCGTGGATGCGGTTGGTGTAGCCGCATTGTTCCGCGCGCAAGACCGGCGTGGCTTTGCGGATGCGGTCCACCGGCAGGCGGCCGGGGCCGTAGATGCCGCCGACGCGGAGGATGACTAGCGGCGTGCCACTATTCTCCGCCCAGGCGCGCAACGCGGTTTCGGCGGCGAGGCGGCGGCGGGCGCGGTCGGTGCTGGGGTTGGGCGGGGTGTCCTCCGTCACCCAGCCGCCGCGATGGTCGCCGTAGACACCGCTGGTGCTGATGTAAATTAGTTTGGCGGGGCGCGGCGCGGCGGCGATGTGCCGCAAGAAGGCGAGCAGGCGCGGGTCACCCTCGCCTTGCGCGGGCGGCGGCGCGAAGTAGAACACCGCGGCATCCGCGCTCGGCAAGGGCGGCAGAGTGGCGGGCGCGTCTAAATCTCCGGCATGGGGTGTGATGCCGAGCGTGCTTAATTCTGCGGCGGCCGCGCCGCGGGTGAGCGCGCTGACCCGCGCGCCCCTTGTGCGGCAGAGGGCGGCGACACGGCGGCCGATATCGCCGCAACCGATGATGAGGACGGGGTTCAGGTTTCGCTCCCGGCGGAAATGGGCCAAAATGTAACGCTTGCCATCGCCATAGAGTAATAAGGAATCATCATGACTTGCAAAGTCCGCATCGAAACCAGCGGGCATGAGTTCATCGTGCAGGACGGTGAAAGCGTGCTGGACGCCGCCCTGCGCCAAGGTTTGTCGCTGCCTTACAGTTGCCGCGGCGGCACTTGCGGCGCGTGCAAGGGTAAGGTGGTGGCGGGCGAGGTGGACTATCCGCAGGGCACGCCGCCGGCCTTGAGCGCGGTGGAGCAGGCCACCGGCATGGCGCTGTTTTGTCAGGCGCGGCCGCGCGGTGATTTGGAGATCGAAGTGCGCGAGCCCGGGGCCGCCGCCGATATGCAGGTGAAGAGGCTCCCGGCGCGCGTCGCGAAAAAAGATTTCCTCGCGCCCGACGTCGTGCGCCTCTGTCTCAAGCTGCCCGCCGCCGAGCGCCTGCAATTTCTCGCGGGGCAGTACATCGATTTCATCCTCGCCGACGGCCGCCGCCGCAGTTTCTCGCTGGCCAATGCGCCGCATGACGATGAGTTTCTGGAGTTGCACCTGCGCCACGTCGAGAAGGGCGAGTTCACCGAGCAGGTCTTCGAGCGCATGAAGGTGAAGGATATGGTGCGCATCGAGGGGCCGCACGGTGAGTTTTATCTGCGCGAGGATTCACCGCGGCCGCTGATCTTCGTCGCGGGCGGCACTGGCTTCGCCCCCATCAAGGGCATCATCGAGCACGCCTTCGCCGCGGCGGTGACGCGACCCATGCGGCTTTATTGGGGTGCGCGCGCCAAGGTGGATTTGTATTTGGATGAGTTGCCGCGCCAGTGGGCGCAACAGCAGGCGAACTTTAGCTACACGCCGGTGCTGTCGTCCCCGGCCGCGGAGGATCAATGGCGGGAGCGCACGGGGTATGTGCATGAGGCGGTGATCGCCGATCAGCCCGATTTGAGCGGCTACGATGTCTACGCCGCGGGCCCGCCCGCCATGGTGCGCGCGGCGCGCGATGCCTTCGTTGCTCAAGGCTTGCCCGAGGCGCAGTTCTACTCCGACCCCTTCGAGTTCGCGCCCGATATCCTGGCCAAGCAGCAGGCGCAGCAACAGCAGTGAAACCGCCGGCGTGCCGCGGTCCTCAAGAAACGAGTCGCATGGCCGTGTTCGAATTGGTTTCGGTCCGCGGCGTTGATGCCTTCCGCTGCGGACGCCCTCCATCCGCCACGGCACGCTACTTCGCGGCGCATCACGTTTTCCGCAATGGCTGCGCCGCTTCGCGTCTGCCGCGGGCTCCCCGCCTTCGCTTTCCGTGGCCCGTTGATTGATAAGCGGACGGTGTCCGCCGCCCGCTTAAGGGCTGTGCAACGGCAGCAACGGTATGCCGTCCGGCGGCACGGGTTTGTACTTGCTCTGCACCTCAAGGTGGGGGAAGGACTTGCCCGGCACCAGCACGAGGGCATTGCGATAGCAGTCCAGCGCCGCGCCTTTGTTGTTGAGTTTTTCCAGCAGATTACCCAGCTCGCGGTAGGTTTCCGGTTGCGGGTCGATGGCGAGGCTGGCCTCTAAATAACTGCGGCCCTTGCCCCATAATTGTCCGCGCACGCAGAGGCGGCCGAGGGTGAGCAGCAGTACCGCGTTCTCGGGGTGATGCTTCAACCAGCGTTCGGCTTGGGCGAGTTGCGCGGGAATATTGTGATAGGGAATGAAGCCGTAGGCGTAGACCAGCGCGTCGCTCCAGCGGCGGCGGATGGCGTCGCTCAGCAGCGGTTCGAGTTGCGCGCCGGCGTTGTCGTCCGCCGCGCTGAGGGCGCGGGCGTAGTCGAAGATCACGTCGTCGTTGCGTTTGACATGGCGCGGGGTGCGATCCCACAAGCGCTGCAGCTGCTCGGCGTCTTTTTCCTCCGCGGCGCGGGCGAAGAGCGCGCGATAGGCGCCGCGCTGCATCTCCTCGGAACGGTGGATGGGGATGACCTTGCGCTTCTCCAAATCCGGTACGATGTCCAGCAGACGTTCCCAGTCTTGCTGATCGGCATACGCCTCCATCAATTTTTTGAGCACCGTGGGGTGCTTGGGCTGCTCGATGTGTAATTGCGCGAGCACGCTCAAGGCCTCGCCGCCTTGTTGATGCGCGAGTTGATAGCCTGCCCGCGCCAGACCCACCGCCACATTGGCCTTGGGATCGTTCTCGTGGGCGAGACGCAAGTAGGCATCGCGCCGCACCTGTGAGCCCTGGGCCTCGGCGGCCTGGGCGGCGGCGAGGTAATTGAGCGCCGGGGTTTCAGCGTGGCGCACCTGTTTCAGCAGCCATTTTTCCGCGGTGTCCCAGTGACCTTCGGTCAGGGCATTCATGCCGCGGACATAGGCCATGCGCGCCTTGCCGAGGCGGCGTTGCCGCCGCCAGCGCCGCAGGCGTTGCGGCAGCGAGACGGCGCCGCCCCACAAACGGACGGTGTAGTACAGCGCCAGAAAGGTCACGAGGGCCGCGGCGATGAACAGCACCAGGCTGGTTTCTATCGTCCAGCCGCCGTAGGCGATGACGATGTGGCCGGTGTCTTCGCGGACGAACAGGGCGAGGGCGATGGCGCCGAGCAGCACCAGCAAGCTGACGATGAGTACTCTCATGGCGTGGCCCCGCCGGATTTTTTGTTACGTCGTTGTGTTTGCCAGTCTTCCAGCGCGCGCAATGAAGCGGCAATGTCGGGCAGCCCGGGCCTGAGTTCGATCCGCTGCAGCTCGGCCAGTTGGTTCAAGGCGCCTGTGGTGGGGGCGGCGCCGGCATCGAAGTACAAGGCTATCCATTCCTGGGCGCGGCGCAGGCTGTCGTGGAACAACGGGGTGTCGCGGCGGATCACCGCTAAGCGCGCCGACTCTAAAGTGAGCCGCAGATTTTGTTGCAGCAAGTGCCGTTCGTCGGGTGCCAGCAAGGCTTGTTCCGCTTGGCCCTTCTGTTTAATCACCACCAGCTTTTTCAGCTCCAGCCACAGGTCTTGCGCGACCTTGCGCCAGCCTTCCGCCGCCGGGGCGTCCGCCGTGCTGACGGCGGCGGCCGAGGTGGCAAAGGGCAGACGCTCGACGCCGTCGCTGAGGGCGCCCACTTGCAGCGCGAGGCCGGTGAGGTCGGGCAGCTCGATGCCGCGCAGTTCGGTGAGCTCCACGGCCAAGGCGCGGCGCACCTCGAACAGCGAGGGATCGCCGAATTCTTCGAGACGCTGGTCGGCGGCCTGCAGCGCGGCGATGGTGGTGGGCAGGTCGGCGTCGAGGCGCAGACGGTCGTTGGCCAGGCGCATCAGATAGGCGGCCTCGCTGGTGATCCACACTTGTGAGTTGCGCTCGACTTTATCGCGCAGGGTCTCTAGCAAACCTTCGATGGTGTGCTGTTGAGCTTGCAGGTTCTCGAGGTCGCTGGTGATGACTTTGCTGAGCTGGTTTTCCGCGCGGTCCAGCCGTTCACCGAGCTGGCCGCCTTGTTGCTGCGCCGCCTCGGTTTGAGCGGCGAGTTGCTGAGCCTGGCTGGCTTGTTCATCGAGCGCGGTTTTGATGCCGCGCTGCTCGTGCCACAGCAGATAGCCGCCCACCCCGGTCCACACCACCAGCAACAGGACGATGATGAACAGCGGCGGGGCGATGCTCTTTTTGTTTTTACGTTCGATGATGAGTGAGGGATTCACGGCGGGATCGGCCGCGCCGGGCTTGGCATCGGCCGCCTGTTGCGCGCCGGGGGCGTCCGTTTTGGAGTTCGCGGCGGCCGCTTCCTCGGCGGCTGGGGTCTCCGGCGCCGGCGTGGTTATGGCGGCTTGATCGTGTTCCTTTTCCCTGTCGTCTGGTTTCTTCTTGCTCATGTTTTCCCCTCAGTCCCTCAACATGCCTGTGTCTGTCGCCGCCATCCGGCGATCACCTCCACCAGCGCCTCGTCGCTGGCCCGCGCCGCCACCAGTGCGGCGCGGCGAAACCCCAGCTCACGCGCCAGCTCGGCGCTGCGCGGGCTGATGACCACCAGCTGGGTGTTCAGCAGCCAGGCCCGGTGCGTCTCGCCCGCCATATTCATTAGATTTTGCAGGCCCTCGTTGCTGGTGACGATGATGGCAGCGAGGGCGGCGGACTGCTGTAACTTTAGCACGGCATCGAGGCCGTGCCGCGGTTCGGCGCGGCGGTAGACCTCGGCGTAGTCCACGGCCGCGCCGCGCGCGCGTAGACTGTCGGCCAGGAATTCGCGGCCGCCGGCGCCGCGCACGATGAGGATGCGTTTGCCGTTCACGTCCCGTAGCGCCGCGGCGCTGAGCAGGGCCTCGCTGTTGTACGGCGGCGGCGCCTCGATGTCGGCGCGGCCGAAATGCTGGCGCAGCGCCGCGGCCGTGCGCTGGCCCACCGCGCCGAGACGCAGTGTGGGCGGCATGCCGCCTTGTGCGGCGATCAGCGGCGCGGCCTGCTCCACGGCGTTGGCGCTGATGAAAAGGGCGATGTCGAATCCGGCCAGCCGTGTCAGCAATGCGCGGGCGGGGCCGGGGTTTTCGGGGGGGAGGATTTCCATCGCCGGCAGCAAGAGCGGTTCGCCGCCGGCGGCGCGAATCAGCGCGCACAGCGGCGCGGCCTGGCGGGCCGGCCGCGTCACGATCACATGGAGGCCTTTTAGATCGGTTGTCAGGTCCATGGGTCTAGGCGGCAGGCGCCGCGCGGGCTGTGGATGAAGCGACAACTTTACTATTTATCCGCACATATGCAAAACCGCGAACGCGGCCGGCTCAGTCGCGGCTGGCGTACACCGCCTTCAGAATGGCGGCGGCGCCCTGGCCCAGCAGCTCATCGGCCAGGGTCACGCCCAGTTTTTCCGCCTCCGCGCGCGGCCCGCTGACTTCGCCGCGTATCACCTGCTTGCCGTCGGGTGACCCGACCAGCCCGCACAGCCGCAGGCTGCCGCCATCCAGCGTGGCGTGGCCGCCAATGGGCACCTGGCAGCCGCCTTCGAGGCGGTGATTCATCGCCCGTTCGGCGGCGACGCGGGTGTGGGTGTCGGCGTCGTCGAGCACGGCGATGAGGCGGTTGGTCTCGGGGTCCTCACTGCGGCACTCGATGCCCACCGCGCCCTGGCCGATGGCCGGCAGACTCACCGTGGTGTCGAGATAGGCAGTGATGCGCGCGGCGAAACCGAGGCGGATCAGCCCGGCGGCGGCGAGGATGACCGCGTCGAACTCGCCCGCGTCCAGCTTGGCCAGGCGCGTGTTCACATTACCGCGCAGGGTGAGGATTTGCAGGTCGGGCCGCCGCGCGGTGATCTGGCACTGGCGCCGCAGGCTGGAGGTGCCCACCCGCGCGCCCTGCGGCAGCGCCTCGAGCGAGGCGTAGTCGTTGGAGACGAAGGCGTCGCGCGGGTCCTCGCGCGCGCAGATCACCGGCAGGTGCAGGCCTTCCGGCAGCTCCACCGGCACGTCCTTCATCGAATGCACGGCGATATCCGCCCGTCCGCCCAGCAAACCATCCTCCAATTCCTTGACGAACAAACCCTTGCCGCCAATCTTGGCCAGCGGGCTGTCGAGGATTTTGTCGCCCTGGGTGCTCATCTTCACCAGCTCGACCTGCAGGCCGGGGTGCGCCGCCAGCAGGCGGTCGCGGACATACTCGGCCTGCCACAGGGCCAAGGGACTTTTACGGGTGGCGATGCGGAGGGGTTTGCTCATGCTGCGGCTCGAAGTAATTGATGTGGGCGCTCATCGTACGGATTGTGGGGCGGGGAGGCAAATGGGGGGGGTGATTCTTTGCGTATGGAAAGCGTTGTCTATCGAGCTGTATCTTTATACCGAAGTAACTCGTAGTCAGTTTTGCCATCGTCACCAGGTATTGGAATCAAATAGCCCTGCTGCTGCCCATTTGTTTAGATTGATGTATGTGTAGCTTGTGAATGAGTCTACGGTGCCGTTCGCGTCCTTGTCATATTCTGCAAGTATTAGGTTTCCGTTAGCGTTATGGGTGTAAGTAGTCAGTGAATTCATTGTCCCGTCGCCGTCACTGTCCGTCTCGGTTCGTTTTAGATTGCCGCTGATGTCGTAAATATAGCTAACGCGGTAAATTAATTTACCGCTGAATTCCAACTCATAGAGCGTTTTGTTGCCATTGGTATCGTAGTTGTAAGTTCTTAAATAACCCACTGTGCCATCGCCATTAGAATCTTCAGCTCGAAGCGTCATATTGCCATTAATGTCATAGGCGTAAGTAGTACGGTTATCCACCGCGCCGTCGGCATTGAAATCCATTTCTTCTAGAGTTACAGTTCCGTTGGCGTCATAGGCGAAAGTAGTACGGTGATCCACTACTCCATCGTCACCGTTATCAGTCTCTTGCAGAGTTAGGTTGCCGTTGGTGTCGTAGGTAAAAGTTGTGTGACCATCAACCGTGCCGTCGCAGTTAACGTCGTGCGCACTTGAAGTGATATTCCCATAGACGTTGTTGGAGTCGATAGTGCAGAAATCACCAGCCCCATCAATTTTGTCATCCAGCTTGGAGAATGATGCATAACCATTAGCATCGTATGTGGTGGTGGCGCTGAAGCTCAAGCCTGTGGTTTTCAGCTCATATAGCGTCAGATTACTATTCGCATCATGGGCGTATGCGATATAGAAAATCATGGCGTCGTCGGCATTAGCGTTATCTTCATATTCCTCAAGCGTCAGATGGCCATTGGCATCGTAAGTATATGTGGTTCGGCTGTCTGCAGGGCCGTCGACGTTGGTGCGTGTTTCTTCGCTAATTAATGCCTCGATTGCGGGCATTAGGCCTAAGCCACTGTAAAGGCTGTCTAGAGCAATAAGCGGGTCACGGATGGCTCTTGATCCACCCCATAACCCCGCTGCGCGACCGGTGGCGACCAGCTTGCGGAAAGCGATATTGCTGTGAAATTTTCTATATTCTTGCTTGAAGTTTATGGTTGTCCCGGTAGCGAGTGCGTGCATCGCCGCGGGAATTTGCTGGCCATTAGCGGGGTCACCGTCTTCGTCCAGTGTTTGCAGGAACACTGCAATATTGGCGGCAACTTCAAGCGCGTCAACCTGGTTGGTGTTATTGATGCGGCGGACCACTTGGTGGATCTCGCTGCCCGATAAAGGTGGAGTCAAGCCGGCAAGATCGAAGGGGGTCAAGGTGGCTGCCCCGGCAGCTTGGCCCAGCAGAATTTCACCGACATAGAAGCTCACGGTTTCACCAGTTTCGTAAGTGAATTCGCCCTTGGTGTTGGTCTCGCCATTGTGAGTGGGAGTGCTGTAGCGCAGACCTGAGACAGGCCCATCCACGAAGCGGCCGGTGTACGTCGAGTCGCCCCCGCCGCCACAGGCGCTTAGCAGGGCGGCAATCAGCAGGCCGAGGGGGAGATGAACGCGTTTATTCATGGCGGAGCGCCTTATTATTATTGTGCTCCGGGCAGTATACCCAAAAGCGGGCGGGCTGGGCTTGATCGGCCTAGGGCGCGGCCCCGCCCGCCTGCCGGTCCCACGCCCAGTCTTGCTATACTCCCGGCCTTCGTATTTCAGCAGAGCGCAGAGGGATTCCATCCGTGAGTAAAGATGATGCCGGTAAACTTTGGGGCGGCCGTTTTTCCGAGGCTACCGACCGTTTCGTGGAAGAGTTCACCGCCTCGGTGGGTTTCGATCAGCGGCTCTACCGCCACGACATCGCTGGCTCCATCGCCCATGCGCGCATGCTGGAAAAGGTGGGGGTATTGAGCGCGGCGGAGCGCGAGGCCATCGTCGCGGGTTTGCAGGAGATCGCGGCCGAGATCGAGCGCGGCGACTTTGCCTGGTCGGTGGCGCTGGAAGATGTGCATATGAACATCGAGGCGCGGCTCACCGACCGCATCGGCATCGCCGGTAAAAAACTGCACACCGGCCGCTCGCGCAATGACCAAGTCGCCACCGATGTGCGTCTGTATCTGCGCGACGAGATCGACGCCCTCGACGCCGAGCTCAAGCGTCTGCAAAGCGCGTTGCTCGATCTCGCCGAGCGCGAGGCCGACACCCTCATGCCCGGCTTCACCCATCTGCAAGTGGCGCAGCCGGTGACCTTCGGCCATCACCTGCTGGCCTGGTTCGAGATGATCACGCGCGACCGCGCGCGGTTTGCCGATTGCCGCAAGCGCGTCAATATGCTGCCCTTGGGCGCGGCGGCGCTGGCGGGCACCAGTTATCCCATCGACCGCGCCTACACCGCGCAGTTACTGGGTTTTGACGGTGTGACCGAGAATTCGCTGGACTCGGTCAGCGACCGCGATTTCGCCATCGAGTTTTGCGCGGCGGCGGCGCTGTTGCTGACGCACTTGTCGCGTTTTTCGGAGGAGCTGGTGTTGTGGACCTCGGCGCAATTCGATTTCATCGCCCTGCCCGACCGCTTCTGCACCGGCTCCTCCATCATGCCGCAGAAGAAAAACCCCGACGTGCCCGAGCTGGTGCGCGGCAAGAGCGGGCGGGTGTTCGGTGATCTGCTTGCCCTGCTGACGCTGATGAAGGGCCAGCCGCTGGCCTACAACAAAGACAATCAAGAAGACAAGGAGCCGCTGTTCGATGCCATCGACACGGCCTATGCCTGCACCCGCGCCTATGCCGACATGGTGCCGGCCATCGAGCCCAAGCGCGAGAACATGCGCGCCGCGGCCTTGAAGGGCTTCGCCACCGCCACCGACCTCGCCGATTATCTGGTGCGCAAGGGCGTGGCCTTCCGCGACGCCCACGAGGTGGTGGGCAAGGCCGTGCGTTTCGGCGTGGAGCAGGGCAGGGATCTGGCCGCCATGAGCCTGGAAGAACTCAGGCAATTTTCCGCGGATATCGGCGAGGATGTGTTCGCGGTGCTCACCCTCGAAGGCTCGGTGGCGGCGCGCGATCACGTCGGCGGCACCGCGCCGCGCCAGGTGCGCGAGGCCGTGGTGCGGGCGCGGGCGCGAGTGTAGCGGCAAAAACTAAAACCCATCTCAAAATTAAATTTGACTGCGTAATAACAGGTGTTCCACCGAGCTGATTAATCTTGGTTCCTTCTCCCTCAGGGAGAAGGAGAGAATGAGGGGATCAAATAATTAAGGCATTACGCCCCCTCACCCCAACCCTCTCCCTGAGGGAGAGGAAGATAATAGGATTGCTTACCATGCCAGCCGTCGAGGCATTTTGGCTCCCGTTCATATTTTGAGATAGATTCTAGGCGCATTGGGCTTTGCCGCATCCGGCGGCGCGCCACGGAAAGCGGAGCGGGGGCGAGGAGTCCGAGCGGCGTCAGTCATTGTGGCAGCCATGAGACGCTGCGCAGTAGCGTGTCGTGACGGACGCAGCGCGTCCGGGGCGCAAGGAATCAAAGCCGTGAGACCGAGACCGATTCTCACGCGGACCTGCACATCGTTTCCTGAGAGGCGCGACACCTCGGGTGTTCGCCGCATCCGTGTGCGATGGATGTTTTGCTGTTGTCGATGTTCTCCGTGCTCGGTGTTGCGGCCTGGTCCGCCGGCGCCGCCGCCTCATTTTGGGAGGTCCGAACCCATTCATCCGCCGCGCCGTCGGTTCACCGGTGAAATGGCAAACCACCCCGTCGGCTGTGCCGCCACCCCGCATTGGAAAGGCGGAACCACCCCGTCCGCTGCGCGGCCACCCCTCCTTGGAAAGGAGGGGAAGATATATCTTTTCTCCCTGCCTCGTTGAGAGTGGGGCGGAGAAAAGGTCCGCCGAACGCTTGTGTTCTCAATGCAGTCCGGGTGGAGTGCGCCCCACAGGGGTGGCGCAAAGCCTGGTGGGAAATAGCGCGTTTGCTATGCCGCCCCTCCAAACACGGACCGCGCGCGATGTGCGCCGTGGCGGCGACCCGGCGCACATCCTCGCGTTGCCTATGAAGGGCTTGAGAAATCTAGGCGCCCTGTTCCAACTCTTCGCGCGCGCGGCGTAATAGTTTGGCGCGGTCGTCGCCTTGCTGCCAGTCCGCGGCGCCGAATTGGGCGGCGAGGTTCATGGTTTGGCCATCGGCGCCCTTGGGTTCGAGTTGTTGCAGGCGCTGTTGCAGTTTGTCCTTGAGCAGCTTGGCGGCATCGCCGTCGGTCTCGGGCAGTATCAGCAGGAATTCATCGGCGTCGAAGCGGCCGATCATGTCGGCCCAGCGCATTTGATCTTTGAGTAAATGAGTCACCGCCACGCGCGCCAAATCGGCGCTGCCTTGGCCGTGCGCGGCTTCTAGCTCGGGCAGGTTGTCGAGGCGCAGGCGGATGACCGACAACGGGTTGTGATAGCGGCGGCTGCGCGAGACCAGCGGTTCGATGCCTTGCAGCAGGGCTTGGCGGTTGGGCAGGCCGGTGAGGCTGTCGCGGGTGTCGTGCTGGGCCAGTTCCTCGCTGAGGCGGGCGCGTTCGTCCAAGGCTTCTTGCAGGTCGGTGATGTCGGCGTAGTAATGCGCGGTGTAACCGCCGCCCGCGTCCGCGCACCATGTTTGCAGCCAGCGGGCGGCGCGTGTGGCGGTATGTTCCAAGTGCAATGTGTCCGCCGGTTTGAATACCGCGCCACGCCAAGGGGCATCGATGTCGTCGTGGCTTTTACCTAGTAAGGCGTCGCGCTGAGCGCCCAAGAGTTGTTCGGCGGCCTGGTTGAGCCAGGCGACGCGTTTATCTTTGTCGATGAGGATCGCGCCCACCGGCGCGTTCCACAAGGTTTGGGTGGCGAGTGCGGGGTCGAGTGTTGGTGTCATCGGCTAACTCCCTCTGAAGATGTTTTGATATAGCAGATGCGGTGCCCGCGAGGCAAGCGGGTCTCTTGGAGCCTGCCGGACTTGGGGCTGATCTGCTGCGCCGGTGGGAGAGCGGTCCATTTTTCCGATCCTTCTCGTCAAATAGCGACGGCTCCACCCTTCGCTTCGCTCTTCCCTCGAATGATCGAAAAAACTAGCCTCGCCCTCCCACCTTGCTCGCGACGAGCGCCCAAGTCCGGCAGGCTCCTAGGTTACAATGAGCTCGAGGCGGCAGGCGGGTCCTGATTTCACGAGTAACTGTAGCCGTGATTGCCGCGGCGGCGCGCCTTGAATCCGCCCAGTACATGTCGGTCAAAGGAGTGGAAAACATGATTGATGATATCCATGTGACGCAGGTCGGCGCGCCTGATCCAGAGCTGCACAATTCCCCGGTCGTAGAGGAAGCGGACGAAGACTTCGATACGGCACTGCAATCTTTGCCGGAGGAGGGGCAATGTTATTTCAATGCCTTGCCCTACGCCGATGGCCAGCGGGTGTGCAGTGGCGCTGAATTGCTGCGATGCGAGCGCGGCGTTTGGGTGCAAGAAGGGTCGTGCGACCCGGATAATCCCTGAACAATCGGGGCCGGTGAACGGCACCCTTGCAATGGCGGGTCATTGCTCCAGCTTCACCCAGCCGGGCCGATAAGAAGCCTGGGTGAATCTAATATGCAGAATGCAATGACCATCGAAGGGCTGACGGGTTCAGGCACGTCGGCGATCAAGCAGCGTTTCCTGTTGCTCAACCGGGAGCGGCTGCGCCGCGCGCAGGAGTCGATGCGCGAGCGGCAGCGGGATTTTTTGGATTTATTGCCGCTGTTGTTTCACGTCAACCACCCCATCTTGCCGGGTTTTGTCTCGTCGGAGGGGCCGGTGGGGGTGGCGGATTACCGCCCTAGCAAGCGCGCCTTGCATGCGGCGAAAAAGATCGCCCTCAGCTTCGATTACAAACGCAAGGCCCTGCCGCGTTATGACCTCTATTCCCTGTTTCTCATGGGCAGCAGCGGTACCGTTGCCTATTCGCAAAAAAGTGATTTTGATATCTGGCTCTGCCACCGCCCGGACATGGATGCGGGCAAGCTGGCCGAGTTGCAGCAAAAGGCGACGCTCATCGAGGAGTGGGCCGGCGCCCTCGACTTGGAAGTGCATTTCTTTTTGATTAATCCCCAGCAGTTCCGCGCGGGGATGCACGCCGATCTGTCCAGCGAAAGCAGCGGCACGGCGCAGCATTATTTGTTACTGGAAGAATTTTATCGTACTGGCTTGCTGCTGGCGGGGCGTTATCCGGTGTGGTGGCTGGTGCCGCCGGAGCAGGAGAGGAATTACGCCGCATGCGTGAAGGCCATGGTCGAGCGGCGCTTGATCTCGCCCAATGAGTTCATCGATTTTGGTGACGTGGCGCAGTTGCCGGCGGAAGAGTTTTTCGGCGCGGCTTTGTGGCAGTTGTTCAAGGGCATCGATTCGCCCTACAAATCGGTGCTCAAATTACTCTTGATGGAGATTTACGCCAGCCAGTATCCGGATATCGACCTGCTCTGCCAGCGGTTCAAGCGGGCGATCTACGCGGGAGAAAATCAGCTCGACCAGCTCGACCCGTACATTATGCTTTACCGCGACATCGAGGAATACCTGGAGCGTCAAGGAGAGCATGACCGCCTGGATTTCGTGCGGCGTTGTTTCTATTTCAAGGTGAATGAAAGGCTCAGTACCCCGGATAATCCGCGCTATCACACTTGGCGCCGGGATTTGATGCGCTCTCTCGCGGAGCTGTGGGGCTGGGGCGCGGTGTATTTGGAGATGCTCGATTCGCGCGCCGCGTGGAAGATAAACCGGGTGTTGCGTGAGCGGCAGATATTGGTGAGTGAGCTCACCCATAGTTATCGCACCCTGTCGAATTTCGCGCGCGAACATGCCGGATTGATGCTTATCAACCAGAAAGACATCACCGTGCTGGGCCGTAAATTGTACGCCGCTTTCGAGCGCAAGGCGGGTAAGGTGGAGATAATCAATCGTGGTATCTCCGATGATTTGTGGGAGGCGCGGATTTCATTTCATCAATCATTTTCACGCGATAATCAAGAGAGTTGGACCTTGTATCGCGGCGCGGTATCCCCCGCTGAAAGCGCCAATAGCACGCCGCTTAAGCGCGGCCGCAGTGTCTGCGAATTGGTGTCTTGGACTTATTTCAATGGCTTGATCAATGAGCGCACGGTTTTATCCTTGTATGTGCAGCGCGGCGAACTTGAGGTGCGCGAATTGAGTAGCACCATCCGCTGCTTTGAAAAACATTTCCCGCTGGGCGCGGCGATGGAGACCGATATCGCGGATTTGTCCCGCCCGGCCCGCGTGGTGCGTACCGCTATTTTTATGAATATGGGGCTGGATCCGCTCCTGCAATATGCGCGTCAAGGGCGGCATTTGACCACGGCGCGCACCGATGCGTTGAGTTATAGCGGTTTGGGCGAAAATTTAGCGGTGACCTTCGATCAGGTGATCGTCACCACGTGGAAGGAGGTGCTCACTTACCGTTACGCCGGCGTGGACGGCCTGCTCAGTTGCCTCAGTGAGTATTTGCAGTGGTCGCCGCCGAGTGGCGGCGGAGTGCCGCTTGCACCAGCGGTTTTTTGCTTCTCCAGCGTCCGCGGCGACGCCATCAGTAAACGCATCAAGGAATTGTTCGATGACGTGATCGCGTGTTACTACGGTGATCCCGGGCGGAAGGTGGCCCGTTATATTTTGGCGGTGGAGCAAACTTATTTCGTTTTGCGCCTGGATAATGATTTTTTACATTACGAGAAAATAGGCTTGTATCCGCAGTTGCTCGTCCATCTTTCTCAGGGCCAGGTCAGTTATAGTCCGGTGGTGATCGACAGTTATGCGCTAGAGGACACTTTTTTACCGGAGATATTTAAGCTCGATCACCCCGGGGTGATCCAAGTGGTGTATCGCGTCGAGGGTTCGACCGCGGACGTGTACGTGGTGGATGAGCGTGGTTCAATGTTCAATCAACGTATCAATTATTTCGATCGCGGCGCGCTGATCGATCATTTTCGCGTGTTTTTCGACGCCGTGCTCAATCGTCAGACTTTCGATATTTCCATCGATAACTCCGATATGCCGGCCATGGAGGTGGAGTTTTACGAAGCGGTGAAGGATGAGCGCGGCGTGCGTAAACTCATCCGCGTGCATCCCGATCCGGCGCGCCGCAGCGGTCATTATTACAAGGTGCAGGTGATCGGCGAGCTGCTGGGGGACGGCCAGCCCAGTTTCAGTATTTATTGCAATGACGTCGAGTTTGCCGGGATCAATCATGGTGATCGCCTCTTCGCCGAGGTGGCGGCCTTCGTGGTGCAGCAGCGCCGCAGTGGCCAGCGTTATCCGATATACATCACCGATATCGATGGGCCGCGCACCATGTTTAGCGCCGAGCCGGGCGGGCGGGTGCAGACCGTTCACTTTCTCAATTACAAAAAACAGATCGAAGAGCGGCTCAGCGCGGCGTTGGAATTCTTGGATAAAGACGTTTGAGCCCGCGCCCTTAGTCTTGGTGTTCGCCCAATATCCGGGCCAAAAATTTCCGGATGTCGCCGACTTCTTCATGGCATACGCTGTGTGCCATGGGGTAGTCATGCCATTCCACCTCGTGCCCCATTGTCTCTAAGCGCTGCTTGGAGATGAGCGCGTGGGGCCGCACTATTACCGTGTCTTCGTCACCGTGCGCCATGAAGATGGGCGTCGCGCGATTGGCGGCGTGCGCGGCGGCGGGCGCCTGTCCGGCGAGTGGCAGATAGGTCGAGAGCGCGATGATGCCGGCCAAGCGTTCCGGGTAACGCAGGCCGGTGTGCAGGGCGATGGCGCCGCCTTGCGAGAAGCCGGCCAGCACGATGCATTCGGCGGCGATGCCGCGCGCCTCTTCGCGCGCGATGAGGGCGCGTAGTTGCTGTTCCGATTCAAGCACGCCGGCGCCGTCTTCACCGCGTGAAAGGTCGGACGATAGGATGTCGTACCACGCCCGCATCACATAGCCGCCGTTGATGGTGACTGGTCTGTGCGGGGCGTGAGGGAAGACATAGCGCACCGGCACGGCCAGTTGCAGTTGCGGCACGATGGCTTCGAAGTCGTGGCCGTCCGCGCCCAGGCCGTGCAGCCAGATGACGCTGGCGCGGGCGGGCGTGGCGGGATTGATTTCAACGCAGGGGAGACAGTCGTTCATGATGGCGCATGTGCTTCGTTGGGTTGGAGGGGGGGGCCGGTTTATACTGCGGCGGCATTGTAGCGCGCATGATCGCGGAGGACTAATCGGTGAAGTATGGATGGAGCGTTTGTCTGATCTTGAGCGCGGTGCTGCTGCTCGCGGGTTGCGGGCAAAAAGGGCCGCTGTTTATCCCCGCCGGGGCGTCGCAGGCACAGCATAAATGAGGCGCGCCTTCGTCCCCCGCGTGGTGCAATCACGCTAGGAGCCTGTCGGACTTGGGGCTGATCTGCTGCGCCGGTGGGAGAGCGGTCCATTTTTCCGATC
Organism: uncultured Gammaproteobacteria bacterium; assembly: GCA_947259075.1. GTDB lineage: Bacteria > Pseudomonadota > Gammaproteobacteria > DRLM01 > DRLM01 > CAKKSB01. The sequence goes on from CAMYKQ010000045.1 coordinate 29,147, forward strand.
CTTCTCGTCAAATAGCGACGGCTCCACCCTTCGCTTCGCTCTTCCCTCGAACGATCGAAAA
>CAMYKQ010000046.1 GCA_947259075.1 uncultured Gammaproteobacteria bacterium
AGAGGTTCCGTGCGGCGCAAGGACGCGCCGCCATTTTCCATGGCGGAACGCCATTGAAAATGAAGAAAAGCGAAAATCCCACTTTTCGCTTTTCGTGCTCTGAAAATGCCAGGATGGCATTATTCAGCGCTTCCCTAAATATAGGGAAGAAAACGCTAAAGAAATTTATTGTCCGGTCGTGTAATTAGAGGTAAGCTTGACTTTGGCCAGCATTCTATAACGCGTTCATTCTTGAGTTGCATCAATAACTAAACCGTATTGTTTGCCCTTGGACCCGCGCTATAAATTGGGCCGGTTGCAGCGTGTTGCAAAACCCTAACACCGACTGAAGGTTTCACCGTAACCGCTCAGAGGCGGGGGTTCAACATCTGCGTTTTTTCTGTAGGTTTGATGTCTTGACGACGCTTACGTCTGGACCGAGAAACCGCTTTTAGAGAGTGATTTGAGATTATGAAGTCTATTTATGTCGGTAACCTGCCATTTACCTCCACCGAAGACGAAGTGCGCACCATGTTCAGCCAATACGGCTCGGTGCATTCCGTCAAAATGGTTTCGGATCGCGAAACCGGCAGGCCCCGTGGATTTGCGTTCGTGGAAATGGACGGCTCCGCCGCGGACAGCGCGATCTCCGCACTGAACGGCAAAGAAATCAACGGCCGTCCTTTGCGCATCAACGAAGCGCGTGAGCGCGCGCCTCGTCAAGACAGACACCGCTTCTAAGTTATATAAATGAACGCAGCGCGCGGCGCGGCATGCCAGCCCCGCCGCGCCTGCTCATTTCCCGTTTGGCCATCGGACCCTAGGTGTATCTGATGCCGCCGGGCGTGATAGTCCCGCAATCATTTTCTTCGCGCCCCTCCCGCGCAGCCCAACAGCGTCAGCGCCCCCGCGGAATCGACCCGCCCCCATGACAAAAATAGACACGGCCGCGGCGCCCCATCAAAGCACGCAACGACACATGCAACTTGTCTTACCCTACAATCAATGCGAAAGTAACGGTTTAGCACGCCACGCGGGGGGACCCGCGCCGTTTGTCATGGCGTAAACGCGGACTGATTCAGGGAGACCTATAAAATGAAAGTATTGGTAGTTGGCGGCACCAGCACGATGGGGGGCGCAATCATACACAGCTTGCGCAACCACGGAGTGAACGTACGCTGCATGTCCCGTTATGCCAATAAAATAAACCCGCTCCCCAACGGGGTTGAAAGCTGTTTTGGCGACCTCGATAAACCCAGCTCCCTGGCCATGGCCTTCGACAAGGTCGATGGCGTATTTCTGATGACCCCCCTCAGCCGCAATGAAACCCAACAGGGCCTTGCCGCCGTCGAGGCCGCGAAAGCCGCCGGGGTGCGCAAACTGGTTTACCTCTCCGTGCCCATGCCGCCCGGCAGTGAGAAAATCCCGCACTATCACAGCAAAATCCCCATCGAGCAGGCCATCAAAGCCTCCGGTGTGAGCTACACCCTGCTCCGGCCCAACAACTTTTTTCAAAACGATTTTCTGTATTGCCGCGCCGCGGTGATGTCCTACGGGGTATATCCGCAACCCATCGGCTCCGCAGGCTTGAACCGGGTGGATATCCGTGACGTCGCCGAGGCCGCCACCAATGCCTTGATCGAGTCGGGGCACGATGGCAACGAATACCCGCTGCACGGCCCCGATGCCCTGACGGGCGAAAGTGTCGCCGCCACCTTCAGCAAACACTTAGGCCGGCAAATACGCTATACGGGCAATGACCTCGACGAGTGGGCGAAACAATCGCAACACATGATGCCGGAGTGGATGGTCAAAGACCTGCGCGCCATGTACGAGTACTTCCAACAACACGGCGTGCTGGCCAGCGCCCGGGATTTTGCGCAGCAACTCAAAATTCTAAAACATGAGCCCCGCGGCTTTGATGCCTTTGTCGCGGAAATCCTGCCAGTCTGGCGCGGCGCCATCGAAACCGGCGGGCGCTGAGCGCGCCACTCCTCGCATTAAAAAAATGCCACCACCCGGCGGAACGAGCCAGCCAAAGTCGCGGCCGTTCACGCCGGGCATATACCGGCCACTACTGCCCCCCCCAGCAACCCCCAAACTCAGCGTCCGCCCGCCACGCGCCCCCTACCAATAGACTCATTCTCCACGCACCCGTCAGATACCAGTCAGATAATTGATAGTGATTGGCAATAGATGCCATATAAAAAATCAAATTCTCTAATCGCGCCGTGCTTGTTAGCATCGTTTTGAACTCACGCTCGCGCCAGCGAAACAATGGATCCGTCAACTGAGACAAGAGGAGAACACCATGACCATGAAGACCTTAAGCACCTCCGCAGGAGCCCCCGTCGCCGACGATAACAACAGCATCAGCGCCGGTGAGCGCGGCCCCTTAACCTACGACAATCACTACCTGTTCGAGAAACTCGCTCACTTCAACCGTGAGCGCATTCCCGAGCGCGTGGTACACGCCCGCGGCACCGGTGCCTATGGCAATTTCACCGTGAGCAAGGGCATGAAGGATTACACCATCGCCCGCTTCCTGCAGCAGCCCGGGCAAAAGACCGAAGTCTTTGTACGCTTCTCCACCGTCGGTGGCGGCCAGGACTCCAGCGACTACGCCCGCGACCCGCGCGGCTTCGCCGTCAAGTTTTACACTGAACAAGGCAACTTCGATTTGGTCGGCAATAACACGCCGGTGTTCTTTTTGAGCGACCCCATCAAGTTTCCCGACTTCGTCCACTCGCAAAAGAAAAACCCGCGCACCAATCTGCCCGACCCGGCCGCCATGTTTGAATTCTGGGCCAATCACCCGCAGTCATTGCACCAGATGACCATTCTTATGTCGGATCGCGGCATCCCCTATTCTTACCGTCATATGCACGGCTTCAGCTCGCATACCTTGAGCTTCTGGAACAGCAAGGGTGAACGTTATTGGGTGAAGTGGCATTTTAAAAGCAATCAAGGCATCAAAACCGTGACCAATGCCGAGGCCGCCGCCATGCCGTCCTTCGGCGCGCAGCAGGATTTGGTAGACGCCATCGACCGCGGCGACTTCCCCAGCTGGGCCGTGAAAGTGCAAATCATGAGCGAAGCGCAGGCCAGGACCTATCACATCAACCCCTTCGACCTGACCAAAATCTGGCCGCACGGCGATTTCCCACTGATCGAAATCGGCGCGCTCGAACTCAACCGCAACGTGAAAAATTATTTCGCCGAGACCGAACAAGCGGCCTTCGCCCCCAGCAATCTGGTGCCGGGCATCGGCGCCTCGCCCGACAAAATGCTGCAGGCGCGCCTGCTGGCCTATCAAGATGCCCACCGCTACCGCGTCGGCGTCAACGCCAATCAAATCCCGGTCAACGCGCCCAAGTGTCCGGTCAATCATTACCAACGCGACGGCGCGATGGCGGGCATGTGCCCGGCCCATGGCGGCGGCAACAATCAAGATGACGGCGTGAATTTCTATCCCAACGACCGCACCGCGCAAGGCGCGCCGGCGCCGGACGCCGCGACAGGCGCACCGCCGCTGCCGCTGCTCGAAGACGCCTGGGTGAAAGCCTACGACACCAGCGAGGCCGATCACTACACCCAAGCGGGTGACTTATACCGTTTGATGAGCGAAGACCAGAAAAATCAATTGACCGGCAACATCGCCGATGGCCTGGCGCAAGCCTCGCCTTCGATACAAGAGCGGATGCTGGGTCAATTCACCAAAGCGGATACCGATTACGCGATGCGGGTCAAAAAGGCGATCGGTCAGCGGACTTGATACAAGAGAAAGCATGACGGACTGATAAAACAACGAGCGGCGGACACCTCTGCATCGAGGTGTCCGCTTTATTTTACGAATGAAAGCCGCATCGACGCGCCGCAGATAAAGCGGCGCTTATTTCACAGCCATCGCCTCAACCCAAATTCGGCGCCAACCAACGCTGCGCCTCTTCCAGGCTCATACCCTTGCGCCGCGCGTAATCCGCCACTTGCTCTTCGTTGATTTTACCCACGGCGAAATATTTCGACTCGGGGTGGGCGAAGTACCAGCCACTCACGGCGGCGGCGGGCCACATGGCGTAACTCTCGGTGAGTTGAATAGCCGCATTCTTTTCGGCGTCGAGCAGCTGCCACAACAAACCCTTCTCGGTGTGTTCGGGGCAGGCAGGGTAACCCGGCGCGGGACGGATGCCGCGATATTTTTCGTGTATCAGCGCGTCGTTGTCGAGCTGCTCGTCGGGCACATAACTCCAAAACTCTTTGCGCACCCGCGCGTGCATCAGCTCGGCGAAGGACTCGGCCAAGCGGTCGGCAAGGGCCTTGAGCATAATGGCGCTGTAATCATCATGCGCCGCCTCGAACCGCCGCACATGCTCATCGATACCTAAACCCGTGGTCACCGCGAAGGCGCCGATATAATCTTTTAATCCCGTCTCCTTGGGTGCGACGAAATCACTCAAACATTGATTGGGTCGGCCCGGCGGTTTTTCGTCCTGCTGCCGCAGGTGATGCAAGGTAGTGCGCAATGTCTTGCGCGATTCATCCGTGTACACCTCGACATCATCGTCATTAACGCTATTGGCGGGGAAGAAACCGATCACCGCTTTGGCGGTGAGCCAGCGGCCGTTGATGATGTCTTGCAACATCGCCTGCGCGTCAGCGAAGAGCTTGCGCGCCTCCGCGCCCTTGCTGGGGTCTTTAAGAATTTTGGGATAGCTGCCGTGCATCTCCCAGGTATGGAAGAAGGGCGTCCAATCGATGTAGTGGCTGATCTCTTCCAAGGAATAATCGTCGAAGACTTTCACGCCGAGAAAGCGCGGCGCGGGCGGGCTGTAACTCGCCCAATCGATCTTCGCCTTGTTGGCGCGCGCCTGCGTCAGGCTCAACCACTTGGTGTGGGCGCGGCGGCCGGCGTGTTGCGTGCGCACGTCTTCGTATTCCAATTTCATCTTGGCGACGAAGTCCGTTTTGTTATCGGCGCTGATGAGATTTTGCGCCACGCCCACCGCGCGCGAGGCGTCCTTCACCCACACCGTGGGGCCGTGATAATTGGGTTCGATCTTCACCGCGGTGTGCGCGCGCGAGGTGGTGGCGCCGCCGATCAACAGCGGAATTTCCATACCCAAGCGCTGCATCTCTTTAGCGACATGCGCCATCTCGTCTAACGAAGGCGTGATGAGGCCGGAGAGACCGATGATGTCCACGCCTTCCTTGCGCGCGGTATCGAGTATGGTTTGCGCCGGCACCATGACACCGAGATCGATGACCTCGAAGTTATTGCACTGCAACACCACGCCGACGATGTTCTTGCCGATGTCGTGCACATCGCCCTTCACCGTGGCCATCAGAATTTTCCCAACGGCGCGCGCGTCGGCGGCCTTCTCCGCCTCGATGTAGGGGATCAAGTGGGCGACGGCCTTTTTCATCACCCTTGCGGATTTCACCACTTGAGGCAGAAACATCTTGCCTTCGCCGAAGAGATCGCCCACCACGTTCATGCCGTCCATCAGTGGACCTTCGATCACCTGGATGGGACGCGGAAACTGCAAGCGGGCCTCCTCGGTATCCTCCACCACATAGGCGTCGATGCCCTTCACCAGGGCATGGGCCAGGCGTTTTGCCACCGGCCATTCACGCCAGGCCAGGTCTTCTTTTTTCTCTTCGCCGCCACCGCCTTTATATTTCGCGGCGATGTCGAGCAGGCGCTCGGTGGCGTCGTCGCGGCGGTTGAGCACCACGTCTTCCACCCGTTCGCGCAATTCCTCGGGCAGGGCGTCGTACACCGCCAGCTGTCCGGCGTTGACGATGCCCATGTCCATGCCCGCCTTGATGGCGTGATAGAGGAACACCGAGTGTATCGCCTCGCGCACGGCGTCGTTGCCGCGGAAGGAGAAGGACACATTACTGACGCCGCCGGAGATTAAAGCATGCGGCAGGCTTTGTTTGATCCGGCGCGTGGCCTCGATGAAGTCCACCGCGTAATTATTGTGTTCCTCGATGCCGGTGGCGATGGCGAAGATATTCGGGTCGAAGATGATGTCCTCGGCCGGGAAGCCGACTTGCTCGGTGAGTATTTGGTAAGAGCGCGCGCAGATCTCCAGCTTGCGTTTTTGGGTGTCGGCCTGGCCGCTCTCGTCGAAGGCCATCACCACCACCGCGGCGCCGTATTTACGCGCCAGGCGCGCGTGGGCGATGAATTGCGGCTCGCCTTCCTTGAGGCTGATGGAGTTCACCACACCCTTGCCCTGGATGCATTTCAGACCCGCCTCGATGATGCTCCACTTCGATGAGTCGAGCATGATGGGCACGCGTGAGATGTCGGGCTCCGACGCGATCAGCGCTAAAAACGTCACCATGGCCTGCTCACCGTCGAGCATGGCCTCGTCCATATTGATATCGATGATTTGCGCGCCGTTCTCCACCTGCTGCCGCGCCACGTCCAGCGCCTTGTCGTAATCGCCGTTGAGCACCAGCTTTTTAAAAGCCGCCGAGCCGGTGACATTGGTGCGCTCGCCGATATTGACGAACAGCGAGTCCGGTCCGATATTGAAGGGCTCCAGCCCGCTCAAGCGGCATTGCTTTTCAATTACGGGAACGGGACGCGGAGGATATTTCATCACCGCCTCGCATATGGCCTGAATGTGCGCGGGCGAGGTGCCGCAGCAGCCGCCGACAATATTGAGAAAACCGCTGCGCGCCCACTCTTCGATCTCTTTCGCCATCGCCTCCGGCGATTCGTCGTAGCCGCCGAACTCATTGGGCAGACCGGCGTTGGGATGGGCGGAGACGAAGGTGTCGGCGATGCCGGACAATTCCTCGATGTGCTGGCGTAATTCTTTCGCGCCCAGCGCGCAGTTAAAACCGAAGCTGATGGGGCGCACATGCCGCAGCGAATTCCAAAAGGCCTCCACGGTCTGACCCGAGAGGGTGCGGCCCGAGGCGTCGGTGATGGTGCCGGAGATCATCACTGGCAAGCTGGTTTTCTGTGTCTCGAAATAACTGTCGATGGCGAACAGCGCGGCCTTGGCGTTCAAGGTGTCGAACACCGTTTCCACCAGCAGCGCGTCGGCGCCGCCGTCCACCAGGCCGCGTATCGCCTCGGTGTAACTCGCCGCCAGCTCGTCGAAGCTGGTGTTGCGGAAACCGGGGTTGTTGACGTCGGGCGAGATGCTGGCGGTGCGGTTGGTGGGGCCGAGCACCCCGGCGACGAGGCGCGGCCGCGCCGGCGTCAGCGCGCTGTGTTCGTCCGCCGCCGCGCGTGCCAGCCGCGCCCCGGCCAGATTCAACTCATAGACCAGATCCTCCATTTGGTAATCCGCCATGGCGATGGAGGTGGAGTTGAAGGTGTTGGTCTCGAGGATATCCGCCCCCGCCGCGAGATAGGCGCGATGTATGTCGCCGATGATCTTGGGCTGGGTGATGGAGAGCAGGTCGTTATTGCCCTTGAGGTCGCGGGGATGATCCTTGAAACGTTCACCGCGGTAATCCTGCTCGTCGAGCTGGTAGCTCTGTATCATGGTGCCCATGGCGCCGTCGAGGATCAGGATACGTTGTTGTAATAGGTCTGCGAGCGTGGACATCGTGTTATTCACCTTTACGCGGCGGCACGGCGCCCGCCATTAATAAAAAAGGGGGCTATTCTAACATCCACACCCCAGCCCGCCACGCCCGCTTGCCCCATGCGGGCGCGGTCCGGCTAGAATAGCGGCCCCGGCCCGCGCCGCCGCCATCGCACTGGACAGCCCGCATGAAGCTGCTTACCGTCGCCACCTTCGATAATATGCCCGATGCCCATATCGCCAAGGGCCGCCTCGAGGTCGAGGGCATCCCCTGCTGGCTGCAGGATGAACATCTGGGCCAGACCGACTGGCTCTACAACATCGCGGTGGGCTGGATCAAACTGCAAGTGGAGGCGGAACAGCTTGAGCGCGCGCGGGACATTCTCGACACCGACTATTCCAACGACATTCCCGCTGACGGTTGACGCATGCGTACCCGCTTAATCAACTGGCTGCTGCGCGCCCTCGCCGTCTTGCCCCTGCCCCTCGCCCACGCCGCGGGCAAATTCATCGGCTGGGGTTTAATCCTTGTCCCGAATCAATTGCGCCGCATCAGCCGCATCAATATACCCCTGTGTTTTCCCGCGCACAGCGCCGCGCGCCAGCGGCGACTCCTTCATGCCAGCCTCATCGAATCAGGCAAGACCTTTTGCGAGGCCGGCGCCCTGTGGCTGTGGCGCGGCGAACGCACGCTCGAACTGGTGCGGCAGGTCAGTGGCGAAACCCATCTGCGCGACGCGCTCGCGCGCGGCAAGGGCGCCATTCTCGCCGTGCCGCACCTCGGCGCCTGGGAAATGATCGGCCTCTATTGTTCGGCGCGCTATCCCATGACCAGCCTCTACCGCCCGCCGCGCATGGCGGCGATGGATGCGCTGGTACGTCACGGCCGCGAACGGCTCGGCGCCAAACTGGTGCCGGTCGACGCCGGCGGCGTGCGCGCCTTGTATCAAGCCCTGGCTAAAGGCGAACTCGTGGGCATGCTGCCCGATCAAGAACCCGGCGCGGGCAACGGCGTGTTCGCGCCGTTGTTCGGCGTGCAAGCCAACACCATGGTGCTGCTGTCGCGCCTGGCGATGAAGACGCAGGCGCCGGTCATCTTCGGCTACGCCGAACGCCTGCCGCGCGGCCGCGGTTATCACCTGCATTTCATCCCCGCGCCCGTCAGCCTTAACGCAGGCCCTCTGGACGCTTCCGTGCGCGCGATGAACGCGATGGTGGAAACGCTGATACGGCAATGCCCGGAACAATATCAATGGGGCTATAAACGCTTTCGCACGCGGCCGGAAGGCGAAGAGAAGATTTACTAGCGGCCCCTGCGCGCCGGACGGGTGGCCCGTGTTGAAATGGCCCGGTGAATCCCCTATCTTGGTTTCCACGACGGCCTCAGCCAGGGATAGCACATGAAAATCGCGAAAGCGGCCACTACCCAAACCGCCGGGCAACCCCGCGCCGGTCAGCGCAAAAAAGCGGGTGCCGCCACCGCGACCCTGCGCGACGAGCGCGACAGCGCCATCGCCCAAGGCCACCTTAGCCAGGCCATCCAGCAGCGCGCCGAACACGGCGCACGGCAGACCTTGGCTGAGAAAATTCATCACGGCCCGCGCCAGACCGCGCAACGCGCGGCACTCACCGGCGCCTTTGGCGGCGCCATACAACGAGTAGACCTCGAAGAAGAAGATAAAAATGAACACGAAGGCGCTATGCAACTGCGCGCCATCACCCAACGGAGCGAAGCCGCGCCGAATGACTCGCAAATATCGCGCAATCAAACCGGCATGCCGGACGGACTCAAGAGCGGCGTCGAGGCTCTGTCCGGACTCGATATGTCCGCCGTGCGGGTCCACCGCAACTCAGCGCGGCCGGCACAGCTCAACGCCCTCGCCTACGCCCAGGGCAATGATATTCATCTCGGTCCGGGACAGGAGCGGCACTTAGCTCACGAGGCCTGGCACGTGGTGCAGCAACGCCAGGGCCGGGTGAAGCCGACGGCGCAAGCCAAGGGTGTGGCGATCAACGACGATCACCATTTGGAAAAGGAAGCGGATGTGATGGGCGCCAAGGCCCTGCAAACCAAAGCCGTGCCGGGCGACGGCGGCCAAGGCCAGCGCCCGGCAGCGCTCGTGCAGACCATGCCGATTCAGATGTTCGGCTCGGCGGAGGTTTCTCTCGCAATCATCGCTGACAAAGCCACCTACAATTTGAGCGACGTCCCCGACACCACCATTCGCGCCTACACACGGCACTACTATGAAAACGCCCAACGGATCAGCCCGAGCTTGAGCACCGTGGTGTCAACCGTCGGCTCTTACATACGCCGCGACCTCACCGACGACTCCACCGGCTTCCACGTCCCCACCGACAAGGAAACTGAAAAAGACGTTGATGGCACCACCTACGCCTTTTACAACGATGGCTATGGCTATCTCGACTTTCTCGCGCCCCGCAACGGCAAACCGGCCGCGCCCCACGCCAGCAACCCCTGGGATGTGAATATCGCCGACCCGCTCAATCCCGGCCGCGTCAAACACACGGGCAACCCGCTCAAAAGCAATAGCCGCGCGGACCACTTCAAGGCGGCGAACATCGAACGCGAGGGCGTCAACCCGCCCACCGAAGGCTCAAGCTCCCCTGATGGCTGGACCTGGCACCATCATTTCGACGTCGGCCGGATGCAATTGATCGACCGGAAGGTGCATGCCGCCTTTCCGCACAAGGGCGGCTTCTCGCGGTGGGGAAAATAAAGTGATCGCGGCTAACGCGGCATGAGTATCCGCGAACCCAATAAATTCGGCGCGGCCACTCCCGGAGAAATCGTGGCATTCGAGGCGAAGCACCGCATCAAACTGCCAGCGGATTACCGGCGATTCATACTGGACAACAACGGCGGCCGGCCAGTAAAGAATATCCACCCGGCGCTCCAAACCGACGTCAACTGGCTCTTCGGCCTCAACCGCGAACCGGCGTGGGCCAGCATTGAGTGGAATATGGAAACCTACCAGGACAGGATCCCCGGACGGAGCATACCCCTGGCCTGCGACTCCGGCGGCAACCTCTATCTTCAGCTACTCGATCGCGACCATCACGGCTGGATTATTTTTTGGGATCATGAGCGTGAACCCAACGCCATAATCGGCAAAGACCTCGCGGGCATGCCCGTTGCGGCAAACAGCTTCACCGCCTTCTTAGAGCAATTAACTGATTGAAATCCAACACCCGACCTTCGGGGGACAAGCCAAGAAAACGGCAAAAACTATAACGACCGCGAATCTGGAACTCAGTTTGAGAGTCGGACAGGTTATAGAATTGCTGCAACACCAGAACCTTGAACATGAGCACCGAACAAAACGGTGGCCGACCCCCTTTATAGGCTCGCTGTGTTTGTAAACGCTCGCCAACAGCACTCGGAAACCGCTCCAGTCCACGGTGCGTTCAAGTTTGGGTAGCGGGTCACCTAGCCGCTCCAGCAATTCAAGTCATTCCTGGTGGTCGAAAAATCCCGATTGCATAGCCGATGAGTACCGTGTCGTTGAAGATGATGCCGTTATCGCAGAAACGGGGGGGTTGTTAGAGGCCCCCTTAATTCTTGCGGACTACAGGCATTCTCTCTCACCATGCGGAGCACCGGATCGATGATCTCATGCGCGACGCGCGGTCGACCCGGTCCTTGCCTGGCATAGGTCCACTTCTTCGCGATGAGCTTACGGTGCCAGGTAAGCAGGGTATCGGGCGTTACCAGCGTATCCAGTTCATCAAGTACCCGGCGACCAAGCTCCTTGGCCTTCATGGCCAGTCGTATCCGCTGTTCGCCGGTGAACCAAAGCCGCTGTCCTTCGAGTTGATCCTTCAGAACACGGTTTTCTTCGATGAGATAATCACTCACTGCCTGTTGGTGACGCTTGAGTCAGCAAGCCAAGGCGATTACCAGGAGATGGAAAGCTTATGAACATCGCGCGAACGGATTATCCGCAATATTGCCTGATAACAACATCATAGATGTTCGCTCGAGTATTTGCGGCATACGCGCGACTTGTGTCAATCTCAATCCGCGGGACAGCATAACCAGGACGGGATGCCACGCTTGCTTCGCGGCCGGCAATTTCCCATCCCCTTTGATCTCCCGCGCAGCAAGCCGATTCACTGATTCGGCCAGCGGTGGCATACTGCGGCGATCAATCGCGCGCATCGCCGGGCGCTTGCGGCCGGGCGGGAGAACACGGGCGTTTCATTGATACGAGCAACACAGAACGACGAGGACTATGGGCATGGGCGCACAGTGGAAAGCAAAAAATAAAGAGGCGGCGGCCAACGCCAAGGGCCAACGCTTCACCAAACTGGCCAAGGAGATCATGGTCGCGGCGCGCAACGGCGCCGACCCGGAGATGAATCCGCGTTTGCGCCTGGCGGTTGAACAGGCGAAGAAGGCCTCGATGCCGCGCGACACCGTCGAGCGCGCCATCAAAAAAGGCGCCGGCCTGCTGGACGCGGGCGTGAGCTACGAGAGCCTCACCTACGAAGGCTTCGCGCCGCACCGCGTCCCCGTAATCATTGAATGCCTGACCGACAACGCCAACCGCACCGCCTCCAGCATGCGCGTCCTGTTCCGCAAGGGGCAACAGGGCGCGTCCGGCTCCGTCTCTTGGGATTTCGATTATCTCGGCATGATAGAAGCGACACCCGGCTCCGCGGACGCCGACCCCGAGCTGGCCGCCATCGAGGCCGGCGCGAACGATCTGGAACCTGGCGAAGACGGCGCCACGCTCTTTCTCACCGAGCCCGCCGATTTGGACAAAGTGAGCCGCGCCTTACCTAGCCATGGCTTCGCGGTGCAGTCCGCGCAATTGGGTTACCGGCCGAAAAACCCCGTCAAACTCGACGACGCGGAACGCGCGGAAGTCGAGGCCTTTCTCGAAGCCATCGACGCGGATGACGATGTGCAAAACGTGTATGTGGGGCTTGCTGATTAGACGCGGCTGGCGGACCAGCACGCGGAAAATAGCGCTCATCAGCAGAGCGAGCTGCGCGCACGAGAAACGAGGAAAATGAACGCGCGGCACATAGGCAGCAATTCACCACACGGCTAGCCCTAAAACCCGGGCACCCTCACGTCAAACTGCCCGTTCAAAAACCAAATCACGGATGACATGCCCCAAGCGCTCGCCACGCTTTTCGAATTTGGTGGCGGGGCGGTGATCGGGGCGTTCGCTGTAGCGCGCGTCGCCGGCGGTGTTGCGGAAGCCCGGCACTTGCGCCATCACCGTCAGCACGTGCTCGGCGTAGTGCTCCCAATCGGTGGCGACGTGAAAGAGACCGCCGGGTTTGAGTTTGCGGCGCAGCAGCTCGACGAACCCGGACTGTACGATACGGCGTTTGTGATGGCGTTTTTTGGGCCAGGGGTCGGGAAAGAAAAGTTGCACGGCATCGAAGCTCTCATCGGGCAGGTGGCGCTGCAACACCTCCACGGCATCGAAGCAGATGATGCGCACATTGCTGATACCGGCTTCTTCGATTTTCGCCAGCAAGCGGCCGACGCCGGGGCGGTGGACTTCGATGCCGAGGTAATCGCGCCCGGGATGGGCCGCGGCCATCGCCGCCAGTGAGTCACCCATGCCGAAACCGATCTCCAACACCCGCGGTGCGGCGCGGCCGAATGCGGCGTCGAGATCGAGCAGCCCGGCGGGCGCGATGACGTAGTGTTGCCACAGGCGCTCCAAGGCGCTTTGTTGCGCCCGGGTCATGCGCCCTTGGCGGCGTACGAAGCTGTGGATGCGGCGTTGTGGAAATTCGTTCATAAAGAAGTTTGATGTAAAAACGCAAGGGCGTGAAATGGAAATTTTGGATGAGGCATTTTCAGTGAACGGCGTTTTTATAATTGCGGCGGCGAGGCAGTCAAATATCTCGCGCGCGCACTCTTTGAGAAGGGACAGGGGCAAATAGACATGAGATTTTCATTTAACCTCCCTCTCCCCTGCCCTCTCCCGGAGGGAGAGGGGGCAAAGACTAATCTTCGCTGTGTCGCGGCCCTCTGGAAACGAGACACACGTCCGTGTGCGAAGCGGCCTCGGTCTCGGGACTTTAATTCCTTTTGAATTCCTTTTGCCGCGGACATCCTGCGTCCGCTCTGACGTGCTACTCCGCAGCGCATCAGGGCTACCACAAGACTGATGCCGCTGCGCGTCTACCGCGGGCTCCTCATCTTCGCTTCGCTCTCCTTGGCTCGTCGCTGGTTTCGTTACTAAAAAAACGTGCCGTCGAGCGGCGAGGACGCACTGGCGAAACGTTTGCGCGGGATGCGGCCGGCGCGGAAGGCCTCGCGGCCGGCCGCGATGGCCTTCTTCATCGCCGAGGCCATCAGCACCGGGTCTTTGGCGCCGGCGATGGCGGTGTTCATCAACACGCCGTGGCAGCCCAGCTCCATCGCCTGCGCCGCGTCGCTGGCGGTGCCGACGCCGGCATCGACCAAGATGGGCACTTCGGCGTTTTCGACGATGGTGAGGATGTTGTAGGGATTGCGGATGCCGAGCCCGGAACCGATGGGCGCGGCCAGCGGCATCACCGCGACGCAACCCATGGCCTCGAAACGTTTGGCGATGATGGGGTCGTCGTTGGTGTAGACCATGACCTTGAAGCCGTCCTTGATGAGCACTTCGGCGGCGGCGAGGGTTTGCACGATATCGGGGAACAGGGTCTTTTCATCTCCCAGCACTTCCAGCTTCACCAGGTCGTGGCCGTCGAGCAGCTCGCGCGCGAGGCGGCAGGTGCGAATGGCGTCGTCAGCGCTGTAACAGCCGGCGGTGTTGGGCAGATAGGTGTATTTATCCGGCGGCAACACGTCGAGCAGGCTGGGTTCGCCCTGGTTTTGACCGATGTTGGTACGGCGGATGGCGACGGTGACGATTTCCGCGCCGCTGGCCGCGACCGCGAGGCGGGTCTGTTCGAGGTCTTTATATTTGCCGGTACCCACCAGCAGGCGGGATTGGTACTCCACCCCGGCGATGATGAGGGGGTCGCGGTTTGTCTGTGCCATGCGCTGAATCCTAAAACTGCAATGAAAAATCGGAGGGCGATTATACCCCGTGCCCGGCGGCGGGCCTAACCCCCGCCGATGGCGTGGACGATCTCCACCCGGTCACCGGCTTGCAAGGCGCGGCTGGCGTGGGCGCTGCGCGGCACGATTTCCATATTCACTTCCACGGCCAGGCGCTGACCGCTCAGCGCCATTTCATCGAGTAATTGCGCCACCGTCGCCCCCTCGGGGAGGGCGCGCGGCGCGCCGTTCACATACACGTCCACGATTCACCTTTATCAATCAATACTGCCGCGAAACACCGCCGGCCGCCGCGGGATTGACCGGCGGCGCCGAACCCGTACAATGCGGACATCCCGCGGGTGTAGTTCAATGGTAGAACTTCAGCTTCCCAAGCTGATAGCGTGGGTTCGATTCCCATCACCCGCTCCATTTTTTCCGCGCGCGGCAGCCCTGGCACGGGCGGCCTGCTTAGCTCGGGCGGTTCCGCGGCGGCACTAAGCCCTCCGCCGCCAAATGGCCTTGTAAATCCCGCGGCGACAAACGGCTCAAATCCTTGGCCAGCTCACGCACGTCGAAACCCGCCTTGGGCGGCACGTGCAAGGCGCCGCGCATAAAGCCCAGCATCTGTTTTTCCGCCGCCAGCACCAAGTGTTTCGCGCCGCGGCTCTGCGCGAGCTGCACCGCTTGTTCGGCGATCGCTTTGGCGAAGCGGCGCTTCACTTCATCCGTGTGTTGTTCACGGTGATCATCGTATGCATGGACCGGCCCGCCCCCGCCGCCCACCGCGCGGCCGGACTTGGTGTCGCCCCACAATTCGCCGCCGGGAATATCAGACTCGGTGCTAATCAGCGCCTCCGGTTCTTCCACCAGATTCGGCCCGGATTCCACGGCGGGCTGAGCAGCCTTAGCCAAAGTAAAAAACCGCGCCCGCACCCCATCGACAGTGACCACACAGTACTCACTCATAGCGATTCTCCCGCCTCCCTTTGTGATTGGTCTTCATGCGCTTGGCATGTCCGCTACAAGGATAATCACACCGCCCCTGGAATAAAGCAAGCGCGCCAAGAGAGGGGGCGCGGGAGGTCGCGTTAGCCGATGATGCCTAGGAGATAGAGCATAAAAAAGATCGTGGCGGCCGCTGACATTAACAACACGCTGAGAATAATAATGGCGAAGATCGCGCGCATGAATAAAACCCGTTACAACTAAAATAAACCGTTATGGGAGCGCGGATTGCTCGCGCTCGACCAACTGCAAAGAGGCATGACACACCGGACAATGGGTCCACATGGGCAAACTGTCGGAGGCCTCCAAAGGCAGGGAAATCTCTTCCTGTTTACTGGGACAATGACCGGTGACATGATCGGGCACCGCCGGTGTGCGGTAGCGCTTAAACGCCCAAATCGGCCCCGCCAGCAAAAATCCCGGCACCAGCACCCAATGCGCGCCGATAATGGGCAGCGACAGCACCGCCAGCAACCACGACAAGCCCCACACCTTGGCGGCGCGCACCAGGCGTTCTTGCGGGGTGAAGGCCTGCAAATGCAACACCCCCTCGTTCTGCTGCTCACCGCTCCTGATAAAAATGGACCGCTGTTCCAGCGCCGGCATACCATTCCCCCCATGTGCTCCCGGCGCATCCCGCCACGCCGTGCTGAGGGCGACAGGATACCACACCGGCCCAGCCCATTAGCCGTGACGGTGGCCGGCACGTTATCATGAGCCACGATCGCACCGGACCGGCGCTGGGCCCACTCCGCCCCTCGCGTAATCCGTTTCATTTAAAGGGATGTTGTCATGCACAAAGTATTGAAGATCGGACTATGGCTCATCGCCAGTGCCGTCACACTGATCATCGCCACCGCCATCTTCATCGTGATGACCTTCGACCCCAACGACTATAAAGACGAAATCACCGCCGCGGCGCGCGACGCCACCGGGCGTGAACTCCAGATTCAAGGCGATTTGAAATTATCCCTCTTCCCCTGGCTCGGCATCGAGATCGGCGCCATGCAATTGAGCAACGCCGCCGGCTTCGGCCCCGAACCCTTCGCCAAAATCGGCGGCGCCGAGGTCAAGGTCAAACTGCTGCCCCTGCTCAAAAAGGAAGTGGAAGTGAGCACCGTCACCCTCGACGGCCTCTATCTACTGCTGCGCCGCGACGCGGCGGGCCACAACAATTGGGATGATTTGGCGGGCAAAAAAACCGAAGAAACACCCGCGCAAGACGACGCCGCCACGGCCGCCCCCGCGCTCACCAGCCTCGCCATCGGCGGCATCAATCTGCGCGAGGCCACGGTCATCTGGGACGACCAAGCCGCGCCCGCGCGTTATGACATCAACAAACTCAATCTGCGTACCGGCCCCATCTCCCTCAACGACCCGGTGCGGCTGGACATGGACTTTGACCTCATCAGCAGCGCGCCCGCGCTCAGCGGTCACCTGCAATTGGCCACCGCGGCGCACTACCGCTTCGACACGCAATTATTAGAGCTGAAAGACATCGAACTCAACACAAAGGTACACAGCAAAGAACTGCCATCTGAAGACACCGGCTTGAAGCTCAGCGCCCAGGCCAAGCTCGACCTCGCGACACAGCGGTATCAAATCGACAATCTCAAAATCACCGCCAAACTGCGCGGCGGCACGTTGCCCGCGGCGGAAACCGATTTGGACCTCAGCGGCGCTCAAGCCCTCATCAACCTCGCCGAAGAACATTATCAATTAAAGGGCTTGCAACTCAGCGCCAAACTGCGCGGCGGCAGCCTGCCCGCGCCGCAAATCGACACCACGCTCGCGGCCAATGTCGATGCCAATCTTAAAACGCAAAATCTCAGCATTGAACAACTCAAGCTCAGCGCCCTCGGCATTCAAGCCGACGGCAGCGTGCGCGGCGAAGAACTGTTGGGCACGCCGCGTTTCAATGGCGTGCTCAACATCGCCGCTTTCAACGCCCGCGAACTCATGAGTAAACTCGGCATGGAAGCGCCGGTCAGCGCCGACCCTAAAACCCTGACGCAAGTGAGCGCCGCGCTGCAATTCAAGGCCAGCACCAGCGACGCCGCGCTCAACAAGCTGGATATTCAACTCGATCAAAGCAAACTCAGCGGCACCGCGGCCATTCAAAACTTCGCCAAACCCGCCATCCGTTTTCAACTCGCCCTCGACGAGATCGACGCCGACCGCTATCTGCCGCCCCCCGCGCCGGAGACCACGCCCGCGGCGGCGCCCCCCGCGACGGCCGCCGCCGCGGGCGCCGAAGAACTGCCATTAGCCACGCTGCGCGCAC
>CAMYKQ010000047.1 GCA_947259075.1 uncultured Gammaproteobacteria bacterium
AGAGGTTCCGTGCGGCGCAAGGACGCGCCGCCATTTTCCATGGCGGAACGCCATTGAAAATGAAGAAAAGCGAAAATCCCACTTTTCGCTTTTCGTGCTCTGAAAATGCCAGGATGGCATTATTCAGAGCGCCCTTAATTGAGAGGAGCAGACCATGAAACCGCGCCGTGGTCACAGCAACGAAATCCGCATGCGCCAGCGCATCGCCATCGAGGCCGCGCGCATCATGTGCGAAGAGCACCTGGCGGATTTCTATAAAGCCAAGCACAAAGCGGCGGCGCGCCTCGGCGCCGCCGATACCCGCAACCTGCCGCGCAACGACGAGATCGAACGGGCATTGGCGGAATACCAGCGCTTATTCCGCGGCGACAGTCAGCCGGCGCGCCTAAAACAGTTGCGTGAAACCGCGCTGCACGCGATGGAATTTCTCCATGCGTTTAAACCCCGGCTGGTCGGACCGGTGTTGCGCGGCACCGCCGATGAACACACCGAAATCACCTTGCACGTCTTCGCCGACACCCCGGAAGAGCCGGGGCTGTTTCTCATGGAGCATGACATCCCCCATCAACTCTGCGAGCGGCGGCTGAGTCTGAGCAGCGGCGAAACGCTCAGCTACCCGGCCTATCGTTTTCTCGTCGACGAGGTGCCGCTGCTCTTGGTCGTGTTGCCGCCGGTGGCGGCGCGGCAAGCGTTTAAAAGTGAGGTGGACGGCCGGCCGATGGAGCGCGCCTCCGCCGCGGATGTGCGGGTATTGATTGAAACTACTTGAGGGCGATGACGTAACAGGGCGCGGCGCGCCACCACAAAAACGGGGCGGCCACCCGCGGATTATTTCCGGCGCGGCTAACAAAACATCTCCCGCTGGATTCGCGGACTAATCCGTATTCCGCGCCTCGCCGTTGAGCGCGGCCTCACCAGGATTGTGCGAGGCAGCCTTGCGGCGGCGGATGGGCACATAGTCACGCTTGGCATTGCCATCGTAGATCTGGCGGGGGCGCCCTATCTTTTGATCCGGCTCGCCTATCATCTCCATCCATTGCGCCACCCAGCCCACGGTGCGGGCGATGGCGAACATCACGGTGAACATATTGGTGGGAATACCGAGCGCCTTGTAGATCAGTCCCGAATAAAAGTCGACATTGGGATAGAGCTTGCGTTCGATGAAGTAATCATCCTTGAGCGCCACCTCTTCGAGACGTAGCGCCAGCTCGAACAGCGGGTCGTGCTGATCGCCCAATTTATCCAACACTTCATGACACATCTTGCGGATGATGCGGGCGCGCGGGTCGTAATTTTTGTAGACACGATGACCGAAGCCCATCAAACGGAAGGGATCGTTTTTATCCTTGGCCTTGGCGAGAAATTCCGGGATGCGTTTGACGTCGCCGATCTGCCCCAGCATGCGCAGCACCGCTTCATTGGCGCCGCCGTGCGCCGGACCCCATAAGGCGGCGATGCCCGAGGCGATGCAGGCGAAGGGATTGGCGCCGGAGCTGCCGGCGAGGCGCACGGTCGAGGTGCTGGCGTTCTGCTCGTGGTCGGCGTGCAGAATAAAAATCAAATCCAGCGCCTTCTCCGCCACCGGGTCCACCTCATACTCCTCGCTCGGCACCGCGAACATCATGCGCAGAAAATTACCGGCGTAGCTCAAGCTGTTCTTCGGGTGCACGAAGGGCTCGCCGATGGAGTGCTTGTAACTCGCGCCCGCTATCGTCGGCATCTTGGCGATCAGTCTATGCGCGGCGATCTCGCGGTGCTGCGGATTACGGATGTCGGTGGAGTCGTGATAAAACGCCGACAGCGAACCCACTACCCCCACCATGGTCGCCATGGGATGGGCGTCGTGATAAAAGCCCTGATAAAAACTCTTGAGGCTCTCGTTGATCATGGTGTGGCGCACGATGATATTGGTGAAGCTGTCCTGCTGCTCCTGGCTGGGCAGCTCGCCGTAGAGCAGCAGATAGGCCACTTCCAAGAACGAACTCTTCTCCGCCAGCTGCTCGATGGGATAGCCGCGATACAGCAGCACGCCCTGTTCACCGTCGATGAAGGTGATGGCGCTGCGGCAACTGCCGGTGGAGACGAAGCCGGGATCGTAGGTGAAATAACCAAAGTCGCGGTACAGCGCGCCGATATCCACCGCGGGTGGGCCTTCGGTGCCATAGCGCACCGGCAGCTCCATGGTCTTGCCCGTGGCGTTATCGGTCAGTGTCAGGGTGTGTTTTTTATCGCCCATGGCCTTGGCTCCTCGCTGCTGAGTGGGCCGCCGCGGCGTCATGTACCGGCAGCCAGGTTGGCGCGCACCGAATCCGCGGACAAATTTAGCGCGCGCCGTTCGTCTCCGGTTAGCGGCAATTCAAGCACTTTCTCCATCCCGCTGTCACCCAGCACCACCGGCACCCCCATGGCGATATCGCGCTGGCCGTATTCGCCCTCGAGGATGGCGACACAGGGGAGAATACGCTTGCGATTGCGGATGATGGCCTCGGCCATGGCCGCGATCGCGGCGGCGGGGGAATCGTAGGCGCTGCTGGTCTGTTTCAGCGCGAGGATCTCCGCGCCGCCTTTACGGGTGTGCTCTATCAGTTCGGCAATCTTTTTGGCGTCGAGAAAATGTTTGATGGGAATGCCGTTGATGCAGGTGTACTCGGGCAGCGGCACCATGGCGTCGCCGTGACCGCCGATCACCATCGCCGAAATATCACGCACCGAAAAACCGCTGGCCTGGGCCACGAAGCTCGCCATGCGCGCGCTGTCCAACACCCCCGACAGACCGAACACGCGCTGGCGCGGCCAGCCCGTTTGCTTGAAGGCGTCATAGGTCAACACGTCGACGGGATTACTCACCAGCAACAACATCGCCTCCGGCGCGTAGCGCAACACATTCGCCACCACCGAACGCGACACCGCGAGGTTGGCGTCGCGCAATTCATCGCGGCTCATGCCCGGCTTGCGCGGCAGCCCCGCCGTCATGATGACCAGATCCGCGTCCGCCAGCAGCGCCGGATCGGCGCCGCCGCTCACCTTGGTGTCGAAACCGAACAGCGGCGCCGACTCCTGAATATCCAAGGCGATGCCCCGCGCCACACCGTCATCGATGCCCACCAGCACCAGCTCGCGGCACAAGGACTCCTTCGCCAATATCTGCGCGGTGGATTCCCCCACCCGCCCCGGCCCCACGATGGCAATTTTTCTCACGATGCGCTCCTTTCGGGGCAAACACAGAGGAGTGATGATGGGCGGAGGAGGCTAGCTTGTAAAGACGGAGGGTAATTTGGATCAAGTCTGCGGGGGAGGTACATCACCATAAATTAATCTAATTAAAGGCTAAGAAATAATTTCCTTTGATGCATTCAAACTGGGCAATGGTGCTTCGCCTCAGCATCAAGAGGGGCAAAGCGTCGCCGCGCCTTCTCACTACGCACATAACGAAATTTATATATATTCAGCTTACGTGTTACACGAAGAATGAATAATGCTGGCGGCTTCAACAATGAAAGCAATAACGAATTATTGATAATGTGCGAAATCAAAATTAAATGCATCTTAAACAAGGATTCTTTAACTACTTTACGGCCATCACTTGAAAGCGCATTTAAGGCTTCATCAAATTCAACAGAATATCGCTTGCCATCCGAGTTTGGAGCCACGCGATCAGCAATTAACAATGCAACAAAACGAATGAACCCAATCTGATGCGTAAAGCGGATTGCGCCGTTCAGCGTCCCTCTTGCTAATCCATATGCCTTGGAGTTGAAAGGCAATACACCACTGGCTGCCACAGCGAACAGCTCATCTCTAATTTTGAATAGTTCTTGACGTGTGCGATCTAGTCGATAACGTTTGTACTCGACAAAATAAATCCACCATAAGGTAACGAGCAAAAGACCATTTAGCAAAATGGTTGCGAGAGCTTCCATTATTCGTCCTCCGGCCTGGTGTCTCCAGTTGGCATCAACTTGCTTGATGTACGTCGGGGATCAAGACCCTTTTCGTATAACTCTTGAAAGCGATGAAAGCGCTCTATAGTATCCCTTCGAAGTCGCGCTTCGCGCCGAGCAATAACAATCGCGATAACCGCTGTCACAATACCTAGCACTCCAAGTATAGCGCAACTTTTTAGCCAATCACGCCAAACACCCGTATCTACTGATGCCGATGCGTTCAAGGAAGCTTTGAGGTCAGCAATCGAAATTTTGCCAGCAAATGGCACAACCGCCTCTTTCACGATCCAAAATACAAAAGCGACAGAACCCCACTTAACAAATACGGTTCCAATTGCGGTGACACTGCGCGCCCAGGCATTGATTTTATGGACCCGATATTCATAATCCAATTCCTTGCTGCTTTTCTTCTGAGGCGCCAAAACACTCTCCCTATGTTAGCGACACAATAAGAAACTCTTTGAATACTAACAACATCCACTTCAATAAGGAACGATCAAATTAATGTCCAGGCGGCTTCAAGCAAACATAACTATGGCTAATTACCCCGGATAATGCCCCGGATACCCCTGCCGCGCCACGCCGCTCTCCACCGCGGCGCGCGCCACGGCGGGGGCGACGCGGTCGATTAGGCGCGGGTCCAGCGGCTTGGGAATGAAATAATCGGGGCCGAAGCTGAGTTGCTCCAATTTATAGGCCTTGAGCACATCCGCGGGCACGGGCTCGCGCGCCAAGTCGCACAGGGCGCGCACGGCGGCGATCTGCATGGCGGAGTTGATGTCGGTGGCGCGCACGTCCAAGGCGCCGCGAAAGATAAAGGGAAAACCCAGCACGTTGTTCACTTGGTTGGGATAGTCACTGCGGCCGGTGGCCATGATGAGGTCACTGCGCACGGTCTGGGCGAGTTCGGGGCTGATCTCCGGGTCGGGGTTGGAGAGGGCGAAGATCACCGGCTTGGGCGCCATGGAGGCGAGCATGGCCTCGTTGACCAGGTTCGGGCCCGACAAGCCGATGAAGGCGTCGGCGCCATTCATGGCGTCCGCTAGGCTGCGTAGCTCGGTATCGATAGCGAATTCGCGTTTGTAGACGTTCAAGTCGTCGCGGCCGCTGTGAATGACGCCGACGCGATCGATGAGGGCGAGGTTATTTTTCTTCGCGCCCAGCGCCAGCAATAAATGCATGGAGGCGATGGCCGCGGCGCCGGCGCCCAAACACACAATGCGCGCCTCTTCCAACTTCTTGCCTTGCAGTTCGAGGGCGTTGATCAGACCGGCGGCGACGATGATGGCGGTGCCGTGCTGGTCGTCGTGAAACACGGGGATGTCGAGGCGGCGGATCAATTCCTCTTCGATCATGAAGCAGTGGGGCGCGGCGATGTCTTCGAGATTGATGCCGCCGAAGGTGGGGGCGATGGCCACCACGGTCTCGATGAAATGCTCCGGGCTGGTGGCGTTGACCTCGATGTCGAAGACGTCGATGTCGGCGAATTTTTTAAACAATACGCCCTTGCCTTCCATCACCGGCTTGGACGCCAGCGCCCCCATCTTGCCCAGGCCCAGCACCGCGCTGCCGTCGGTGATCACCGCCACCAGGTTGCCCTTGGAGGTGTAGCGGTAGGCGGCCTCGGGGTCGGCGTGGATGGCGCGCACCGGCTCGGCGACGCCGGGGGTGTAGGCCAGCGACAAGTCTTCCTGGGTGAGGCAGGACTTGGTGATGGACATGCCGATCTTACCCGGCTTGGGCTGGGCGTGATAATCGAGGGCGGCTTGTTTGCGGTCTTTGCTCATGGTTTACCTGCTTAGGTTTCGGTGGCAACACGGCCTTGCGGCACGGACCCGCCGCGCGGGCGGCGCGGTCACGGATAAAAAATGGATACTCATCGAGAGTCTGAACGGGCGAATAATCCTTCGGTCTCGCGCACTTCCTGATCGGCATGAATTCTCTGCGGCTGAAGCGCGGGCTTCGCGCCCTCGCGCGCTCAGCGTTCATTCAAAATTAATGCGCGGCTATTGTAGTACAGCGCCCCGCAAACGGCACGGCGCGCCTTATTCATCGGCGCGCCAATCGAGGTTGGCGGGGTGGTGCAGCTTGATATGCAGCTCATCGCCCACCGCGTACACCCAGCCGCGCACCACCACCTCGCGCCGCGCCAGATCGCGCAAGGGCACCGCGCGGAAATAGGGCAGATCGTCATCACTGATGCGCACCGCCACCTTGGCATCCAGTTGTAGCCACAGGGCATCGCGGCCCATGCGCACCTGGCGTACCACACCGCGTACCACGTGATAGGCCCGCGCGTCACGCGGCAAGCGCGCGGCGGCGACGGGCTGATAGGCGGGCAGGGCCCACAGGCCGCGGCGCTGGCGCCGGGCGCGGCGCTCGGCGGCGGCGTAACACTCGGCGTAGGCGCGATCGGGGGGAAGGACTAGCCACGTGGCGAGGCCCTGTTCCAATAACCAGGCGCTGATGCTGCCGCCATCGGCAAAAAAGCCGTGAGCGAGGACGCGGCCATGGGCGTCGGCGCGCTCGGTATCGTAGCGCAGATTGAGGGTGGCGCCGGGGGGCAGGCGCTGGCGCAAGACATCGCGCGCGGTAATGGCCAAGGGCTGAGCGGCCTGGCCGTGACCGGCGAGTTCGGGGGTGTCGAGGCCGATCAGCCGCAGGCGGCGGCCGTCGTTTAAGCGCAGGGTATCGCCGTCGTGAACCGCGGCGACCCGCGCCGTTTCATCGGCGCGATCGAGGCCGCACAACGCCGCCGGGGCCAGCCCCGGTCCGCAGCAGGCGAGAAGGAGCAGGGCGCAAAGGAAGCGGCGGATACGCCATTGAAAACGCGAAAGGGCGCCCGTGATGAGCGCCCTTTCGCCGCAGCCGTCCGCCACGGACGTTTATTTGATGCCGTACTTCTGACGGAATTTGTCGACGCGGCCCGCGGTGTCCACCAGCTTCTGCTTGCCGGTGTAGAACGGATGGCAGGCGGAGCAGACGTCCAAATGCAGGGCTTTGCCGCTGGTGGAGCGGGTGGTGAAGGTGTTGCCACAGCTGCAAGTCACATTGATCTCGCTGTAGGCGGGGTGGATATCCGGTTTCATGGGGTGGACCTCGTTGCCTTATACACTGACTGCCGGGGCTGATCCGCCGGCGCCGCGCGGGGCTGCCACGCGGAGAACGCGGAATCATACGCAAAAGCCGGCGGGGAGGCAAGGGAGGTAAAAGGGGGCTATCTTTATCAAGTATATACGGCCCTGGCCGTAATAGAGCTTATCGTGGCCTCCGCCGAGGCTCACGGGATCACCCGTAGAAAGGGGTAAAGGACTATGGCCCAGCAGCGCGTTAAAGCCAAACTCAAATACGATTATCTCGGCCTCGACACCGAATCCATCAAACACTCCCTGGCCAATCGCCTGGAGTATTCCGCCGGCAAGGACATGTACACCGCCACCGAGCGCGACTGGTATCACGTCGCTGCCTATGTGGTGCGCGACCGCCTGATAGAGCGCTGGATGGAGACCCAGCGCACCTATTACCGGGCCAACGCCAAGCGGGTGTATTACATGTCGCTGGAATTTCTCATCGGCCGCACCCTCACCAATAGCGTGCTCAATATGGGTGTCACCGACGCCTTCGCCGACGCCTTTCGCGAGCTGGGGCTGGATATGGAAATCATCCGCGAACTGGAACCCGATGCCGCGCTGGGCAACGGCGGCCTGGGCCGGCTGGCGGCCTGCTTCCTCGATTCCATCGCCACCCTCGGCCTGCCCGGTTACGGCTACGGCATCCGTTATGAATACGGCATGTTCAATCAGCGCATCGAAAACGGCTATCAAGTCGAACACCCGGAAAACTGGCTGCGCTACGGCAACCCCTGGGAGTTTCCGCGCCCGGAAGTCTTGTATCCGGTGAAATTCAACGGCCGGGTGGTGGAGTACCCGGACGAACACGGCCGCAAGCGTTATCACTGGATCGGCACCGAGGATGTGATGGCCATGGCCTACGACACGCCCATCCCCGGCTACGGCACCAACACCGTGAACAATATGCGCCTGTGGTCGGCCAAGGCCAGCCGCGACTTCGATCTGCGTTACTTCAACGAAGGCAATTACATTAAAGCGGTGGAGGTGAAGAACGAATCGGAGAACCTCTCCAAGGTGCTCTATCCCGACGACACCACCCTCATGGGCCGCGAGCTGCGCTTGAAGCAGCAGTATTTCTTCGTCAGCGCGACCCTGCAGGACATCGTCCGCCGTTATCAAAAGACCCACGATAATTTCGACGCCCTACCCGACCAAGTCGCCATTCAACTCAACGACACCCACCCGGTGCTGGCCATCCCCGAACTGATGCGCCTGCTGGTGGATATCTTTCACGTGGAATGGGACAAGGCCTGGGACATCACGGTGCGCACCTTTTCCTACACCAACCACACCCTCTTGCCCGAGGCGCTGGAGACCTGGCCGGTGGCCTTGCTGGAACAGATCCTGCCGCGCCACTTGCAGATCATTTATGAAATCAATCATCACTTTTTAAAAGCGGTGAATCACCACTTCCCCGGCGACAACGAGCGGCTGCGCCGTATTTCACTCATCAGCGAAGACGGCGGCCGCCGGGTACGCATGGCCCACTTGGCCGTGGCGGGCAGTCACGCGGTGAACGGCGTCGCGGCCATCCACACCGAACTGATGAAGTCGACCATCTTCAACGACTTCAACCTGATTTACCCCGGCAAGATTTCCAACAAGACCAACGGCGTCACCCCGCGGCGCTGGCTGCATCTGACCAACCCGGGCCTGTCCAAGCTCATCAGCTCGCGCATCGGCGGCGAATGGCCCAAGGACCTCGATCAACTGCAGCGCCTCGCGCCTTTCGCCAAGGACGCAGGCTTCCGCAAGGAATTCGCCGCGGTGAAGCGCGCCAACAAAGAAAGGCTCGCCGCCGTCATCCGCCAGCAATTGGGCGTGCAGCTCAACCTCGACAGCCTCTTCGATGTCCACGTCAAGCGCATCCACGAATACAAACGCCAATTGCTCAATGTGCTGCACGTCATCACGCTGTACAACCGCATCCGCCAAAATCATGGGGCGCCGCGCGTGCCGCGCACGGTCATCTTCGCCGGTAAAGCGGCACCGGGCTATGCCATCGCGAAAAAGGTCATCAAGCTGATTAACGACGTGGCGGACATCGTCAACAACGACCCCGCCATCGGCGATCAACTCAAAGTGGTGTTCCTCCCCAACTACAATGTCTCGCTGGCGGAGATCATCATCCCCGCCTGTGAACTCTCGGAACAAATCTCCACCGCCGGCACCGAGGCCTCGGGCACCAGCAATATGAAGTTCGCGCTCAACGGCGCGCTCACCATCGGCACCCTCGACGGCGCCAACGTGGAAATCTGCGAAGAGGTGGGCAAGGAAAATATCTTCATCTTCGGCTTGATCACCGAACAAGTGGCGGAAGTCCACGCCCGCGGCCACAATCCCTGGGATTACTACCACGCCAACCCCGAGCTGAAGCAAGCGCTGGACATGATTAGCAACGGCTATTTCTCACCCGGCAATGCCGACCTGCACAAGCCCATCTTCGACAGCCTGATGCACGGCGGCGACCATTATTTACTGCTGGCCGATTACGCCGCCTACATCACCAGCCAGGAGGCGGTGGCGCAACTCTACACCCAGCGCGACGAGTGGACGCGCAAGGCGATCTTGAATGTCGCGCACATGGGGAAATTTTCCTCCGACCGCACGATTCGTCAGTACGCGGAGGAGATCTGGAACGTGAAACCAGTGGATATCAAGCTGCCGACGGCGGGGTGATGATTCACCCCGCGGCGCGGCAGATCAACGCTTCATCGAGTCGAAGAAGCTGGCGTTGGTCTTGGTGGCCTTGAGTTTGTCGAGCATGAATTCCATCGCCGCCAGCTCATCCATGGGGTGCAGCAGCTTGCGCAGTATCCACATCTTCTGCAGCTCGTCGGGATGGGTGAGCAACTCTTCGCGGCGGGTGCCGGAGCGGTTGATATTGATGGCCGGGTAGATGCGCTTCTCGGCGATCTTGCGGTCGAGATGGATCTCGTTATTACCCGTGCCCTTGAATTCTTCGTAGATCACGTCGTCCATGCGCGAGCCGGTCTCGACCAGGGCGGTGGCGATGATGGTGAGCGAGCCGCCTTCCTCGATATTGCGCGCCGCGCCGAAGAAACGCTTGGGGCGCTGTAGGGCATTGGCGTCGACGCCGCCGGTGAGCACCTTGCCCGAGGAGGGGATGACGGTGTTGTAGGCGCGCGCCAGGCGCGTGATCGAATCGAGCAGAATCACCACGTCGCGCTTGTGCTCCACCAGACGCTTGGCCTTCTCTATCACCATCTCCGCCACCTGCACGTGACGAGTAGCCGGCTCGTCGAAGGTGGAGGAGATCACCTCGCCGCGCACCGAGCGCGACATCTCCGTCACCTCCTCGGGTCGCTCGTCGATGAGCAGGACGATGAGATAACACTCGGGGTGGTTATGGGCGATGGACTGGGCGATGTTCTGCAGCATCATGGTCTTACCGGCCTTAGGCGGCGAGACCACCATGCCGCGCTGCCCCTTGCCGATGGGGGCCACCAAATCGATAATGCGGGCGGTGATGTCCTCGGTGCTGCCGTTGCCAATCTCCATGCTCAGGCGCTTATTGGCGAACAGCGGCGTCAAATTCTCGAACAGGACTTTATTCTTCGCGTTCTCGGGCGTCTCGTAGTTGATCTCATCGACCTTGAGCAGGGCGAAATAACGCTCGCCCTCCTTGGGCGGGCGGATCTTGCCGGAGACGGTGTCGCCGGTGCGCAAATTGAAGCGGCGTATCTGACTGGGTGAAACATAAATATCATCGGGCCCGGCCAGGTAAGAGCTGTCCCCCGAGCGTAAAAACCCGAAGCCGTCTTGCAGAATCTCCAGCACGCCGTCACCTGAGATGTCCTCGCCTTTTTTGGCGTGGGCCTTGAGGATGGCGAAGATGACGTCCTGTTTACGGGAACGGGCCATGCCCTCGATGCCCATTTCGTCGGCAATGCGTATTAACTCGGTGGGGCTTTTTTGCTTAAGTTCGGTGAGATTCATCGTCGCTGCTTTCGATTTGACTCGGATCTATATGGAGACGTAACCGTGGAAGTGGGCCGGCCAGAGGGGGCCGGTGGGTTTTGAACCAACTATATGTACAACTTTAAATTGGGGGAAAAGCCCGCTGGGGAAATAGATCAAGCTATGAATTATAATTTTCAAACACGCTATCACCACACCCCGGCCGCGTCCAGCATTTTTTCGCTCTTATATGGATCACGAACCGGGAGGGAGTCAAATATTGCTATCAATGAACGCGGTCAACTGAGATTTCGAGACGGCGCCCACCTTCGTCGCCTCGACATTACCATTCTTGAACAGCATCAGCGTGGGGATGCCACGGATGCCGTACTTCGGCGGCGTAGCCGGATTTTCATCAATATTCAACTTCGCCACGGCCAGCTTGCCGGCATAGTCCTTTGAGATGTCGTCCAATATAGGCGCGATCATTTTGCAGGGGCCACACCAGTCCGCCCAAAAATCCACCAGCACCGGGCCATCCGCTTTGAGCACTACATCGTCAAATGTCGCGTCGGTGACATGAACAATTTGATCGCTCACTATGGGTATTCTCCAAATCAGGAAATTTGTACTTAATATTGCCGGTGCCATCACCGCTTAGCAAGCGGAGCTGGAATTCTCTATGCCAGCACCATGCTGGCTAAAGATAGCCCATCCCGATGACAATCGCAACGCACTGATTTAAATTCAAGCGCAAACAAGGACGGATTGCAAGCCCGTAGCGTATTCAGACTTTTCTGATATGCTGTGCCCGCATGAGTGAACGACATTTATCAGAGACCCGCCTCGCCAGTTTCGACTTTCCCGAACCCTTGCAGCGAGGCATAAAAGACGCCGGTTTCAGCCATTGCACCCCGATCCAAGCACAGACCTTACCGCTGGCCTTGGCGGGCAAGGACGTGGCGGGGCAAGCCCAAACCGGCACCGGCAAAACCGCGGCTTATCTATTGGCCATCATGAGCCATCTGCTGCACCAGCCGCCCAAGCAAGGCAAACATCCCCGCGCCCTGGTCGTCGCCCCCACCCGGGAGCTGGCGGTACAAGTCCATAAAGACGCCGAGTTGCTCGGTAAGTACACGGGGCTGCGCCTCGCCTTGGTCTACGGCGGCACGGGCTATGATTCGCAACGCAAACAGCTGGAAGAGGGCGTGGACATCGTCATCGGCACGCCCGGCCGCCTTATTGATTATCACAAACAACACGTATTCGAACTGCGTGATGTCGAAGTGGTGGTGGTGGACGAGGCCGACCGCATGTTCGACCTCGGCTTCATTAAAGACATCCGCTATATGCTGCGGCGCATGCCCAAACCGGAAAATCGGCTGAGCATGCTGTTTTCCGCCACGCTCTCGTTCCGGGTCACCGAGCTGGCCTACGAGCACATGAACAACCCGCAACTCATCAAGATCGAGACCGACCAGGTCACGGCGGATAGGATACAAGAGCTGAGCTATTATCCCGCCAACGAAGAAAAGATGCCCCTGCTCATCGGCCTGTTGCGCTCGATGGACGCCACCCGCACCATGCTCTTCGTCAACACCAAACGCACCGCCGAAGACGTGAGCGCTTACCTGGAATGCAACGGCTTCCCCGCCGCCATGCTCTCCGGCGACGTGCCGCAAAATAAGCGGCAGCAGTTTTTATCCCAATTCGAGCGCGGCGAGATCCCCATTTTAGTCGCCACCGACGTGGCGGCGCGCGGCCTGCACATCCCCGGCGTGACCCATGTCATCAACTTCGATCTGCCGCAAGACGCCGAAGACTACGTCCACCGCATCGGCCGCACCGCCCGCGCCGGCGCCAGCGGCGACGCCATCAGCTTCGTCTGCGAAACCTACGCCTTCTCCCTGCCGGAGATCGAACGCTACATCGGCCACCCCATCCCCAGCGCGCCGGTCGATGCCGCGCTGCTGGCCGACATCAACATCCCGGCCCACACCCCGCGCCACCGCAGCGCCACGCCGAAGCGCGGCGGAGGCGGACGCGGCGAACAACGGCCATCACGCCCGCGGCGCAGCCCCAAGCCCGGCAGCCACCGCGGCGGCCATTCATAAATCACCGCGGACCGAGCTCATCCCATGTCTCGCAGCTTCGATGAAATGGACCCGCGCCGCGCCCTGGCCGAGATCGCCCGCGATTTTCATGCCCGCGGCTGGATGGCCGGCACCGCCGGTAATTTGAGCGCGCGCGACCACACCGATCCCAACAGCTTTTGGATCACCGCCAGCGGCCAAGCCAAGGGCCGCTTGGACGAGGCGGATTTTCTGCGCCTTGGTCTGAACCACGATGACGTCATCGAGCGCGGCCGCGAGGGCATCAAACCCTCGGCGGAAACCTCGATTCACCGTGCGATCTACCGCTTGTTCCCCGAAGCCCGCGCCTGCCTGCACGTACACAGCGTGGATGCCAGCCTGGCGGCGGCGCGCGCGGGCGCGGCGGCGCAAAGCCTGCCGCTGCCGCCACTGGAAATGATCAAAGGCTTGGGAATCTGGGAGGAAAATCCGCGGGTGGCGCTCACCCTGTTCAGCAACTGGCTGCACGTGCCCACCATCGCCACCGACATCGAAACCCGCTTCCGCGCCGCGCCGCCGCCCGTGCCGGCATTAATGATCCATCACCACGGCACCACGGTCTGGGGCGGCTCACTGCAAGAAGCCTATAACCGGGTCGAGATCGTCGAGTTTTTGATGAGCTATTTGGCGCGCGGCGGCTAAGGCCAACGAGGAGAGGGTGAACCCCGCGTTTCGCCTTCGCTCAAACCAGGGCCGTGCTTGCCAAGTAAGCGAATACTGAGCTGTCCCGAATATTTCGGACACTTTAATGAACGCGGGTGAATGGGAATCAAGAGTTCACCCGCCGCTCGCGACGGTTGCCTATTGAGCGTTCTTTGTGAAACCCTACGTTCGCTCGACGAGCCAAGGAGAGCGAAGCGAAGGCGAGAAGCCCGCGGTAGACGCGAAGCGGCGTCAGTCATGGTGGTAGCCCTGATGTGTTGCGGAGTAGCACATCGGGGCTGACGCAGGACGTCCGGGGTAAAAGGAATTAACGTCGCGAGACCGAGATCGATTCGCACACGGAGGTGCGAAGCGTTTCCTGAGGCCCGCGACACACATCGGCTCATTCGGCGCAATGCCCTGCGGTTATTGCGCCCTACGGCGCGGCCAGATCCCGCGTTCCATTTTATTCACCCGGCCCCGGAAGCGCCGCGCCGTCGGCGGCACCCGCCGCGAAAACCGCGATTTGATTTCGCGCCAGCGCAGGGAATAATCGCCATCGTCCGGCGGCAAGGTCCAGATGCAGTGGAGGTGGTCGGGCAACACCACCACCGCATCAAACGCGCGTAAGGCGGAATTATTTGTAGGGCGGAAGCCCAAAGGGCGTTCCGCCGCATGGCTATGCAATGAAGGCTGTAAAGCAAACGGGTAGCCCGCGTGCGATCTGTAAACGTGCTTGCCCGCTAAACTATACATGCGGCGGATCGCGTTGCACGCATCCGCCCTACAGAGATCGCAACGCGCGTAAGGCGGAAGTAGCGAGCGTAGAGCGTAGCCCGGATGGAATGAAATGGAATCCGGGGAATGGCGGTGATGATGGGAACGGTGGTTGACGTGAACGCGAATGGAATCGTGTTGTGCTGGATGGTTAGTCCCCGGATTTCGCTGCGCTGCATCCGGGCTACGATCTCTTCCCCCCTCTTGCATTGCCTTGGTCAGTAACTCAAGGGCTGTTTGAATTATTTCTATATTAGTGATAATTGTGATCTGATCCCGATTTCGATTTATGGGCGCTTTTGAACGCCGCTAAATGACTTGGACTTCCCCCGGCTCGCAAAATACAATCCCCTATATATCAGGCAGCCGCGGTGACGCGGCTTAGTCCAACAGACATTTATACGCCATGCCCCGCACAGCGTATAAATGCTTAGATGTTAGCGCTCATAGGCCGATACGCATATGAACCCAACACCGTTCTATCTTGACTGGCAATTCTGGTCCGCCGTTGTCGCCGCAGTTGCGCTTCTGCTATCGCAACTACCGCCACTGCATGTGCTCTTTCGTAAGCCCCGCCTTAGTTGCGAAGCTTTTAGCCGCATGCACATCACGCATAAGGTTGGCAATCCAAATGCTCAGTGGCATCTGATTATTGAAAACACTGGAGGCAGATCACTTCGGGTTAAGGAAATCTCGCTCAACTTCCGGAAAGCCGGAGGAGCAGAATTCAAATTGCCAGCGCAGAACTACCTGCGAACCCCAGATTCCACTGACTCAGTTATGTTTACCCCATTTCGTCTTGCTCCTGGTGAAGAATGGGCGCACATCATTACGTTCTTTGATTTATTCACTCGTGACGATGAAAAGGAATATCGTCGGCTTGAGTCTGATATTCGATCTGACATCCTGGGTCAAAAAGAACTGCCCGAAAACAAGGAGAAGCTTTGCGAAGCAAACATGGCAACTGTCCAGGAATTTGTCGCCTTCTTCAATCGGCATTTCAAATGACAGCCTGGGGAGTATGACTTCGAGCTGAGGGTGGTCACAGATCACGAAGAAGCAAACGTTAGTCGCAATTTCAGATTTTCACTCTTTGAGTCAGAGTCAAAAGAACTTTTTGAGTACTCCCATATGTACCGTTTCGGAGCAGGCGTGTATTGGGTGTCACCGGCACAACCCGGGTTAATTGTCCCGGTCTATGAGAAATGAGCGCTAACCCTGCGCTCCAGAACGCGCGTAAGGCGGAATTAGCGAGCGTAGAGCGTAGCCCGGATGGAATGAAATAGAATCCGGGGAATGGCGGTGATGATGGGAACGGAGGTTGACGTGAACGCGAATGGAATCGTGTTGTGCCGGATGGTGAATCCCCGGATTTCGCTGCGCTGCATCCGGGCTACGATCTCTGACGCGTCACTCGCGGCAACGCGCGTAAGGCGGAATTATTTGTAACGCGCGTAAGGCGGAATTATTTGTAGGGCGGAAGCCCAAAGGGCGTTCCGCCGCATGGCTATGCAATGAAGGCTGTAAAGCAAACGGGTAGCCCGCGTGCTATCTGTAAACGTGCTTGCCCGCTAAACTATATATGCGGCGGATCGCGTTGCACGCATCCGCCCTACAGAGATCGCAACCCGCGTAAGGCGGAATTAGCGAGCGTAGAGCGTAGCCCGGATAGAATGAAATGGAATCCGGGGAATGGCGGTGATGATGGGAGCGGAGGTTGACGTGAACGCGAATGGAATCGTGTTGTGCTGGATGGTGAATCCCCGGATTTCGCTGCGCTGCATCCGAGCTACGATCTCTCACTGCAAGAGGCCTATAACCGGGTCGATATCGTTGAGTTTCTGATGAGCTATTGGCACGCGGTGGCTAATAGGACCGCGCACTTGACCAACCGCACCCCTTGGCAGGCACACCCTTCACGCAACGCAATTAAAGCAAGCGCCTTACTTTCTTCCAGCCTTTCCTATTAAAAGCACACAATCTTTCGCCCACTGCTAACGCTCATCGACACAACAAACAGGAAACTCGATGGATGGGTGAGCGCGCCGCGAGCTGCGCACCTCGAGCAAACACCCGCACCGCATATAAACGCGCCCGCACTCATTTCCCCGGCTGCGCCACCTTCGCGGGGGCGTCCTTCGCGCAGCGAAAGCCGACGTCATCCAGCGTGGCTTCGGGCTGCAAGTTAAAGCGGTAGGCGGCGCGCTGGAACTGGTGCATGGCGTAATGGCCTTCGCGGCCCCAAGCGGCGCCGCGCAGCACTTTGTATTTTTCGCCGAAATCCTCGCTGTGGTAGTCGCCGCCGGGGTAGGGCTGATACCAGTCCTGCACCCATTCGGAGACATTGCCCGCCATATCGAACACGCCGTAGGGCGATTTGTCGCTGGGATAGGCGCCCACCGGCGCCACGCCGTCATTCCACATTTCTCCGCCGGCGTTGCTGCGCCCGGCGGTCCACTGATTGCCCCAGGGGAATTCAAAGCCCTCGCGGCCGCGCGCCGCTTTTTCCCACTCCGCCTCCGTGGGCAGGCGCTTGCCCGCCCAGGCGCAATAGGCCTCGGCGTCGCGCCAGCTCACATTGGTCACCGGCTCGACGTCGATCTCGGCCAAGCGTGTTTCGATGGCGGCCAGTAATTGCGCCTTGTTCATGACGCGGGTGTCGGCGTCCACTTTGAAGGTTTTCACCGCCAAGCGGCGCAGGCGCTCGACGTCGAGCTGGGCCATTTCGGCACGGCGCGAGCTGAGCAAATAACCGTTTTGCATCCACGGCAAGGGCGGGGTGTAGCCGGTGGCGGTGACGAAGCGCATGTAAGCGGCGCTGGTGATCTCGTGGCGGTCGATGAGGAAGGCGGGCAGATCGACTTTGTGCGCCGGATGTTCGTCGAGATACCAGGGCTTATTGGTGCCGACCCCGGCTTTTTCGTCCTGGTTCGCCACGCGGTCACTGCCCATGGTGAAGGCCCCGGCGGGGATCATTGCCATGTCGTCACCCGTCTGCGCGGCGCTGAGCACGCCCGGCACACACGCCAACAAAGACACGCCTAACAAACGCCGGCGCAATACAGTTACTACACACGCTTTCTTCACGACGAACCCCCCTGCCGCTTGGCGACTTTCTTTTCATCCCCCGGCGCCGCGTCTTTCGCGCAACGGAAACCGAAGCTCTTATTGTGAGTGCCGCGCAAAAAGAAGCTGCGGTTGAACACCGGCGCCGAGATGCCGCACTTGTAGAACGAACAATCCCACCACGAACCGCCTTTGAGGGTTTTGTACTGCTCCCCGTAATTCTCGCTGGGGTGGGTATTGCCGGGATAGGGCTGATACCACGAGGCGGTCCACTCCCACACATTGCCCGACATGTCATAGAGCCCAAAAGGACTCACGCCCGCCGGAAAAGAACCCACCGGCAGGGTGTCGCCCTCTTGTTTGAGTTTGCTCCAGCGCAGCGGGGTGTTGGCCTTTTCGGTGTCGAATTCATCGCCCCAGGGGAACATGCGGCCGTCGGTGCCGCGCGCGCCTTTCTCCCATTCTTGATCGCTGGGCAGACGCTTGCCCGCCCAGCTGCAATAGGCATCGGCGTCAACCCAGGTCACCTCGGTGACCGGATGATCGGCCTTGCCCGGCGGATAGGTGCGATTGCGGAAATGCGCGGGGGAACGGCGCCCGGTAGCGTCGATGAAGTGTTTGTATTGAGCGTTAGTGACTTCGTAGACATCGATCCAATAGGCGGGCAACGTCACACTATGGCGCGGACCCTCATCGGGCAGGCGCTCGTCACTGCCCATCACGAACTCACCGGCGGGAATCAACACCATCGGGCCGGGTTCAGCGCTGACCGGGGGCTTGTCATGTGGCGCCGCCGCAAAAGGATGCGCCGCGCCAGCGGGGGCCGCGGCCAGCCGCGCGCCGAGGGGCTTGGACGCGCTCATCTTCCCGCTCGCCTCCCCCCCGGGCGCGGCCACAGGGGGCACGCCTTTATGGCAGCTGACGCACTCACTGCCCGGCTCCACTTGCAGACTGCGGTGATCCATGCCGGTATGGCATTGCGCGCACTCCGACACCGGCGCCGCCGCGGCGCCGCCCATGGCACAAAATGCCAGGCATGCCCCCAACTTAAGACTCCGCCATCTCATCGCAACATCCTTCGCTCCCCCGCCGCGCGTAATACCCCGCGCAGCGCTCAACTGTAACGAATTCGCGCGCGGCATGCCAAGCTCAACGCAAACAACGCAGCGCATCTTCGCCTTGACACCCTCCCCAAGGCCATGGCATAAAGCCCCGGGCAAGCTGTGCGTATAGCTTGTGCTACGGAGCATGGGGGAGGGCGTGCTGCCGGTTGGATTCACTGTCCCTTAAAACGATCCCCAAAGCCATCCAAGCGCTCATATAGGGGGTTCCCCCCTAATAGAGCGATTTATAAATTGTTGGTTACACAATACGAGTGAAGGAGAAACAGATGAAAGCACGTTTGTTGAGCATCTCCGCTGCAGCGGTGTTGACCTTGGCGGCCGCTCAGGCGAACGCCGAAGAGGGTCTGGACTTGGCGAAAAAGGCCGGCTGCTTGGCCTGCCACGCCGTTGACAAAAAAGTCGTCGGTCCCGCCTGGGGCGACGTCTCCAAAAAATACAAGGGCGATGCAGCCGCCAAAGCCGCATTGGTTGAGAAAGTGAAGAAGGGTGGCAAGGGCAACTGGACCGAAGTCACCGGTGGCGTGCCCATGCCCCCGTACTCGCCCCGCGTTGCTGACGCCGACATCGAGAAACTGGTCGATTTCGTGCTCGCGCTGCCCTAATTTCGTTTTAGTACAGGCAGATCAAAAGCCAGCCTCCGGGCTGGCTTTTGTTTTTGGGCGGCAAGACAGACGGCTTAACTCCGCGCCGGCCGCTTTTTGAGCTTGCGTTGCACGGTGCGCCGGTGCATCCCCAAACGCCGCGCCGCCTCCGAAATATTCCCTTCGCACTCCGCCAGCACTTTTTGCAGATGCTCCCATTCCAAGCGGTTCACCGACATCGGCCGCGGCGGCACCGCCACCTCCGGGTTGCCGGCCTCGCTGCGCAGGGCGCTGACGATCTCGTCGGCATCCGCCGGCTTCGCCAAGTAATACGTGGCGCCCAGCTTAATCGCCTCAACCGCCGTGGCAATGCTGGCGTAGCCAGTGAGCACCACGATCCGCGCCTCGGGGTTACGCTCGCGCAGGGCTGGAATCAAGGTTAAACCCGATGAGCCGGGCAGATTAAGGTCCACCACCGCGAAATCGGGCGCGCCCTGCTCAAGCCGCGCCAAGGCCTGGGTCACGTCGTGAGCCAGCTCCACCGCGTAGCCGCGCTTTTCCAAGGCGAGGAGCAGCACTTGGCAGTACAGCGGGTCATCATCCACCAGCAATAACACCGGCTTACTCATGTCCGGGGCGCTCCGCCAGCACAGGCAAGATGATGCGCACGCAGGCGCCGCCGTCGCGATTGAAACACGCCAAGTGTCCGCCATAACGCTCCACCGCGGCGCGGCTCAACAACAAACCGATACCCATACCCTGTTCCCCGCCTTTGGTGCTGATCACGCGCTGGCCGGCGACCGCCAGTACCGCGGCGTCAAATCCGCCGCCCTGATCGCAGACC
Organism: uncultured Gammaproteobacteria bacterium; assembly: GCA_947259075.1. Lineage (GTDB taxonomy): Bacteria > Pseudomonadota > Gammaproteobacteria > DRLM01 > DRLM01 > CAKKSB01. Next base: position 20,163 of record CAMYKQ010000047.1, read on the forward strand.
TCCACCATTAGCGTTTTATCATCCCATCTACCATGCAGCACCGTGCCGCGCGGGCACGCGTCCGCGGCATTATTGAGCACATTTATCAGCGCCTGGCGCAAGGACGCGCCCGCCAGCACCTGCGGCGCGGGCCGCGCCCCATCATAGGCCAGGTGCAACTCCGCCGAGGGCCGCAGTGCCCGCCAGTGCGCCACGCTGGTGTCGAGAAACACGTCAGCGGCTTGCGGATAGGCCGCCTCCGCCGAGGGATGCGCCGCATCGGCGGTCAAGCGCGATAAGGCTTCCTTGCAGCGCGCCACTTGGCCGCGCATCAAACGCGCGGTCTCCGCCACGCCTGCCGCCGCGGAGCAATCTCGCTCCAGCTCACCAGCCAGGATCGCCAGCGTCCCCAAAGGTGTGCCCAAATCATGCGCCGCGCCCGCCGCCAAGGTCCCCAGCGCGACCATCTGGGCATCGCGCAGGGCGTGTTCCCGCGCCTGCGCCAAGCGACGCTCGCGATCACGCAGAGTCTCGCTCATGCGCACCACGAAGTAGGCCACGACCGCCACGCTCAACACGAAGGCCACCCACATGCCCACTACATGCAGCGCGAAAGGCTTGCTGTGAATATGCAGATCATCGCCAAGGGGACGGTAAACGAACATCAACAGGGTGTAACAGACTACGATCACCCCGGCCATGGTCCAGCTATAACGCGGCGGCAAGGCCGCGGCGGCCATGGTCAGGGGCAGCAACATTAACATCACGAAGGGATTGCTGGCGCCACCGGCGAGGTAGAGCAACGCGGTCAATCCCGCCACGTCCACCAGCATGTGCATGAACAGCTCGCTATCCGCCACCGCGCGGCCGCCGCGCGCCCGCCATCCACTCAGCCCGTTGATCACCGCCACCACGGCAATCACGCTCAACAGCGCGGGCAAAGGCAAGGCCACGTCCAAACCATAATGCGAGATCAACACCACCGCCAGCTGCACCAATAAGGTCACGCTGCGCAGGGCCACGAGCCGCCGCAAATTAATGGTGGAAGAGGAGAGATTAAATTCGTTACCGCCCATGAACACCTGTCCGCGCAAACCAGAGGAGTATGAACCATTCCATCCCTCCCGGGCTGCGGCCAATTGTCGCAAAAGCGCTCATGCGGGTCAGCCCGCGGCCGCGCCCGAACACAGAATTAAACTAAATGATAATTGTTTGCATTTATATTAATGTTGGTTATACTGCCTCTCACCGAGCCGCGGGGCTCATCAAACTTTTTCACCACCAACCTTTCGGAGCTAATTTTATGTGGAAGACAACCACCCTCGCCGCCGCCCTCACCAGCCTGTGGAGTGCGCACGCCCTCGCGGACGATGCCGCGCTGAATGACCTGCGCCGCACCGTGCAACAGCAACAGCAAGACATCAGCACTCTGAAGCAGCAGCTCAACGCCACGGCGGATCAAGTGAGCCAGCAGCGTGGCGGTAACAACACCACCATCGGCGGTTACGGCGAACTGCACTACAACAATCTCGACAGCAAAAAGGAAATGGACTTCCACCGCTTCGTGCTGTTTTTCGGGCACGCCTTTTCCGACACCATCCGTTTTCATTCTGAAGTCGAACTGGAACATTCCTTGGCGGGTGACGGCGAACCCGGCGAAGTGGAACTGGAACAGGCCTACATTGACTTCGATCTCAATGACCGCCACAGCGCACGCGCCGGCTTATTCTTAGTGCCGGTGGGCATCATCAACGAAACCCACGAACCGCCCACCTTCTATGGCGTGGAGCGCAACCCGGTCGAATCCAACATCATCCCCAGCACCTGGTGGGAAGGCGGCGGCGCTCTCAGCGGCGAACTGGCACCAGGCCTGAAATACGACGCGGCTATCACTTCGGGCCTGAATGTCCCCACCAGCGGCGCCAATGCGTTCAAAGTGCGCAACGGCCGCCAGAAGGTCGCCGAAGCCGTGGCGGAAAACCTGGCCTACACCGCGCGCCTGCGCTGGACCGGCCTGCCCGGCGTGGAATTGGGCGGCACGCTGCAATATCAAGATGACGTCACTCAAAGTCAGAGCGCCCAAGCCGTCTCCGCGACCCTGTTAGAGGCCCACGCGGTCGTCAGCCGCGGCCCCTTCGGTCTGCGCGCGCTGTTCGCCACCTGGAACCTCGACGGCACGGCCCCCAGCGCGGCGGGACGTGACGAGCAAAGCGGCTGGTACCTCGAGCCTTCGTATAAAATCACGCCCCAGGTCGGCGTCTTCGCCCGCTATAGCGCCTGGGACAACGAGGCCGGCAACAGTGTCGACAGCGAAAAGAACCAGACCAATATCGGCGTCAACTTCTGGCCCCACGAAAACGTGGTGCTGAAGGCCGATCTTCAAGCCCAGGGCGGCGCCGCCAGCGACGACGGCTTCAATCTCGGGGTAGGCTATCAGTTCTAATTTTTTACAGCGGCCCCATGTGAACAACGTGCGAAATTTTCGGGGTGCCCGCGTGCACCCCGGTTTTTTTTCAAGCTCGCTAGCACAGCGGCTACGGCGGCGCATCACCGTAATTTTTATCCTGTCGCTGCTCAGCCCGTACGCCCTTAGCAAAGGCGTCTACCAAGACCCCGCCGACTTCGTGCGCGAGAGTTTTTCCGGCACGCCGCCCGCGCCCCAAGCCTTGTGGCTCACCGACGAGCTGCAACAACGCATCGAACCCATCTTGGGCCACCGCTATGGCGCCCTGCGTCTGCGTTATTGGGCCGAAGGCGAGCGCAGCGTGTGGGTGCTGGAGGAAATCGGCAAGGAACAACCCATCACCGCCGGCATCGTCATCGACGCGAATCACATCACGCGGCTGCGGGTGTTAATCTTCCGCGAGAGCCGCGGCGACGAAGTACGCCACCCCTTTTTCACCGAGCAATTCAGCGGTGCCGCCTTAAGCGCCGCGGGACAACTGGACCGCGCCATCGACGGCGTCTCGGGCGCTACCCTCTCCACCCGCGCGCTCAGCAAACTCGCGCGCGTCGCGCTGGCCTTAAATCAACATCTCACAGGGGAGCGCCGTGGTCCGCCATAAAAAACACCACGGGCTGCGGCTGCGCTCGCTCTTTCTGTGGCACCGCTACTTCGGCCTGGCCGCCGCCGCCTTCGTGCTGCTGCTGGCCAGCACCGGCCTGCTGCTCAATCACACCGCCGATTTGCGCTTGGATCAACGTGAAGTGGCAACGGAGTGGTTGCTCAATTGGTACGGCCTATCCGCGTCCGCGGTGGTGGCCGCCTATCCGGTACATAATCACTGGATCAGCCAAGCGGGCGAGCGCATTTATTGGGACGCGCGCGAACTCAGCGGACTGCGCGCGCCGCTGCGGGGCGCGGTCGCCACCGCCGATGCCGTGCTCGCCGCCGACGCCGAACACCTGCTGCTGCTCACCCCCGGCGGTGAAGTCATCGAACAACTGGGCGCGGCGCAAGGTGCGCCGGTGAACATCGAGGCCCTCGGCCTGCTCGACGGGCGGGTGGCGGCGCGCAGCACCGCGGGCGTGTATCTCAGCGACGCGGATTTATTCACTTGGGAAGCGCACGACGGCGCGCACGTGACGTGGGCCAGCGCCGCGCCCCCGCCCGCCGCGCTGCGCGACGAATTAGCCCGCGCCCATCGCGGCGCGGGTTTAAGCTTGGAACGGGTAGTACTCGATCTGCACAGCGGCCGTCTCTTCGGCGCCTATGGCGTGTGGTTGATGGACGCCGCCGCGCTGTTGATGATCTTGCTGGCCCTTACTGGCGTGTGGCACTGGGCGCAGCGCAAGCGGCGTTAACGGATTTACATCTCCACCATCTCGAAGTCATCTTTCATCGCGCCGCAATCGGGACAGACCCAATAGATGGGCACGTCTTCCCAGCGGGTGCCCGGCGGGATACCTTCTTCGGGCCGCCCTTTCGCCTCATCGTAGATAAAACCGCAAATGAGGCACATGTACTGCTTATAGTCTGCGCCGGACGCGTCGGATTGCACTGGATTCTCCCTAAGCTGTTTTTAAAATTTAGGCGGCGATTGTCGCACGCCGGGCCGCGCCGGTAAAAGGGCGGAGATGCTACAATCGCCCGCATCGCCCGAAGGACGCGCAGCCGCTGGAGACCAACAATGAATGAACAGGCAGGGATACCCGTCGTCATGTGCTTTTCCGGCACCGACCCCACCGGCGGCGCCGGGATGCAAGCGGACATCGAAGCCATCGCCAGCATGGGCTGCCACGCCGCGCCGGTGATCACCGCCATCACCGTGCAAGACACCGAAAACGTCAAAGGCTATTCCGCGGTCGATCCCACCTTGGTGATCGAGCAGGCGCGCGCGGTGCTGGAAGACATGTCGGTGGCCGCCATCAAGATCGGCATGCTCGGCAGCGTGGAAAACGTCGAGGCGGTGCACACCATTCTGACCGATTACCCCGATATCCCCGTGGTGCTCGACCCCATCATTCTCGCCGGCGGCGGCGGCGTGCTCTCCGATGACGACGTCGTCGACGCCTTGGTCAATCTCCTGTTTCCCAACACCACCCTGCTCACGCCCAACAGCCACGAGGCCCGGGTGCTGGCGCCGGAGGCCGACAGCCTCGAGGCCTGCGCCCAAGAATTATTGGAAGCGGGTTGCGAATACGTACTCATCACCGGCACCCATGAACGCACCACCGATGTCGTCAACAGCCTCTACGGCAACCGCCGCCAGCTGGAAACTTACCGCTGGGAACGGCTGCCCTCCCAATATCACGGCTCCGGCTGCACCCTGGCCGCCGCCGCCGCGGGCCTGCTGGCGCAGGGGCTGGACCCGGTGTCCGCCGTGCGCGAGGCGCAGCAATACACCTGGGACGCCTTGAATCACGGCCATCGTCTCGGCATGGGTCAGCACCTGCCCAACCGCCTGTTCTGGGCGCAGGCGGACGAAGATGATGATGAAGACGAGGGCACCGTCACGTGAACAGCGCATGGCGCCGCGGCCTCTATGCCATCACCGACCCCGCGCTGACCCCCGCACCCACGCTCATTGAGCAGGTGCGCGCCGCCCTCGCCGGCGGCGCGGTGATGCTGCAATACCGCGACAAACTCAGCGGCGCGGCGGAGAAACACCGTCTCGCCCGCGCGCTGCTCGCCGAGTGCCGCGCCGCGGGCGCGCCGCTCATCATCAACGACGACATCGAACTGGCGGCCGCCATCGGCGCCGGCGGCGTCCACCTCGGCCGCGACGACGCCGCGCTGAGCGAGGCGCGCGCGCGGCTGGGCGCCGCCGCCATCATCGGCGTGTCTTGTTACGCTGAACTGCCGCGCGCCGCGCACGCGGAGAACAGCGGCGCCGACTACGTCGCCTTCGGCCGCTTCTTCCCTTCGCGCACCAAACCCGATGCCGTGCAGGCGCGGCCCGCTTTATTGCGCGAGGCTAAGCGCCGCTTGCGCATCCCCGTGACCGCCATCGGCGGCATCAACGCGGACAATGGCGCGGAGTTAATCGCCGCCGGCGCCGACCTGCTCGCGGTCATCGACGGCGTCTTCGGCCAGGCCGATACACGCGCGGCGGCGGCCCAGATCGCCGCGTTATGGGCGCCGCCTGCGCAGCGCGCCCGCGCAAATCAATAAACAAACTACCGCACAGCAAAACCCGAGGAACTGTCATGACCCGCTCACACGATCTATTCCAACAGGCCCAACGTCACATCCCCGGCGGGGTCAATTCGCCGGTGCGCGCCTTTCGCGGCGTGGGCGGCGACCCGCTGTTCTTCAAGCGCGGCGCGGGCCCTTATCTCTATGACGAGGACGACAAGCAGTACATCGACTACGTCGGCTCGTGGGGGCCGATGATCCTCGGCCACGCTCACCCCGCGGTCATCGCCGCCGTGAAGGCGGCGATCGATAACGGCCTCGGTTTCGGCGCGCCCACCACCATCGAAACCGAGATGGCGGAAAAAGTCTGCGCGCTGGTGCCGTCCATCGAGATGGTGCGCATGGTCAGCTCCGGCACCGAGGCGACGATGAGCGCGATCCGCCTGGCGCGCGGCTACACCGGCCGCGACAAGATCGTTAAATTCGAGGGCTGTTATCACGGCCATTCCGATTCGCTGCTGGTGAAGGCCGGTTCCGGCGCGCTGACGCTGGGCGTGCCCTCGTCGGCCGGGGTGCCGGCGGCGCTGGCGGAACACACGCTGACACTGAATTACAACGAGCTCGATCAGGTGCGCGACACCTTCGCGCAGATCGGCGGCCAGATCGCCTGCATCATCGTCGAGCCGGTGGCGGGCAATATGAATTGCATCCCGCCGCAGCCGGGTTTTCTCGAAGGCCTGCGGGAAATCTGCAATGAATACGGCGCGGTGTTGATCTTCGACGAGGTGATGACCGGCTTCCGCGTCGCCCTCGGCGGGGCGCAGGCCTATTACCAGGTCACGCCCGACCTGACGACGCTGGGCAAGGTGATAGGCGGCGGCCTGCCGGTGGGCGCCTTCGGCGGCAAGCGCGACATCATGGAAAAGATCGCGCCGCTCGGGCCGGTCTATCAAGCGGGCACGCTGTCGGGTAATCCGGTGGCGATGGCGGCGGGGCTGGCGATGTTGACCGAAATCGAAAAGCCCGGTTTCTTCGACGAACTCAGCAGCCGCACCGAACACCTCACCCACGGTTTGGTGACGCGCGCCAAGGCCTTCGATATTCCGCTCAGCACCAATCAAGTGGGCGGCATGTTCGGCCTGTTCTTCACCGAGGAAAAACAGGTGAAGGATTATTATCAAGTCACCAACTGCAACGTCGAACGCTTTAAATTATTCTTTCACGGCATGCTGGCGCAGGGCGTGTATTTCGCGCCGTCGGCCTACGAGGCGGGCTTCGTCTCCGCCGCCCATGGCAAGCGCGAGATCAAAGACACGCTGATCGCCGCGGAACAAGTGTTTTCGCAGCTGTAATTCAACCCGGGAGGCGCGTCATGGAATACCGGCATTTAGGTCACACGGAGATCAAGGTCAGCGCCGTGGGCCTGGGCACCATGACCTACGGCGAGCAGAACAGCGAGGCCGAGGCGCACGAACAATTGGACTACGCCTTCGAGGCCGGCATCAATCTCATCGACGCCGCCGAGATGTATCCCGTGCCGCCCAAGGCCGAGACCTACGGCCGCACCGAGGGATACATCGGCACCTGGTTGAAACGCCACAACCGCCGCGGCGAGATCATCCTCGCCACCAAAGCCGCCAGCCGCGCCCGCGATCTCGACTGGATACGCGGCGGCGATCCGCGCCTCAATCGCGAACACCTCAGCCGCGCCCTCGACGCCAGTCTCAAACGCCTGCGGACCGATTACATCGATCTCTATCAACTGCACTGGCCCGACCGCAAAACCAATTTCTTCGGCCAGCTGGGTTACCAGCATCAAGCCGACGACGACGCCGTGCCGATTGAAGAAACCCTGCACGCGCTCGGCGAGCTGGTGCGCGCGGGCAAGATCCGCCACATCGGCGTGTCGAATGAAACGCCGTGGGGGGTGATGCGTTTCCTCGCGCTGGCGCAGGAGCTCAATCTGCCGCGCGCAGTGAGCATTCAAAATCCCTACAACCTGCTCAACCGCAGCTTCGAGGTGGGTCTGGCGGAAGTCGCCCAGCGCGAACACGTGGGCCTGCTGGCCTATTCACCGCTGGGCTTCGGCGTGCTCAGCGGTAAATATCTCGACGGCCAGCGCCCCGCCGGCGCGCGCCTCACCCGTTTCGAACGCTTCCGCCGCTACACCGGCGCGCGCGGGCAGGCCGCCACCACGGCCTATGTGCAACTCGCCCGCGACCACGGACTGGACCCGGCGCAAATGGCGCTCGCCTATGTGATGCGGCGCGGCTTCACCACCAGCACCCTCGTCGGCGCCACCACGCTACAGCAGTTGGCCAGCAACATCGCCAGCTTGGAGGTCGACTTGCCGCCGGCGGTATTGAGCGGCATCGAAGCGATTCATCAAAACAACCCCAATCCCTGCCCTTGAGCGAGACCCGCATGAGCACACACCCCGCGCGCGTCACGCGCATGATGCTCGGACTAAGCTGCCTGCTGTCCAGCGCCCACGCGACGCCGCTGAGCGTGGAACCGGCGGTGGTGACCAGCGGCAAACCCGCGCAAATCAGTATCAGCGCGCCCGGCCCCGGCACGGTGATGCTGGTCCCGGGCGGGCCGCATATCACGGCCTCACTGCCGCTGCCGGGCAATCATCTCCGCGGTCTCGATCCGCAACGCGGCTTGGTATTCAGCGTCGAGCGCGGCAACTTCGAGCTGCGGGACCTGCGCGCGCCGGACGTAGCGTTGGGCCGCTATCAAGCCGCCGCGCCCATCACCGCCGTGCAAATGCAATCGGGCGAGGCCGTGCTCAGCCTCGACGACGGCCGCGTCATCGTGCTCGATCTGCGCGACCCGCGCGCGCCGCAAGTGAAACATGAATTCAAACTGCCGCGCGCGGGCCAGGGCGTAGCGCTGAGCGGCAACTACGCCGTGCAAGCCACCGGCGAGGCCGCGCTGCTGATATGGGACATCAGCGACCCCGCGCAGGCGCAACTCGCCGCCCGTTACGCCACCACCGGCGCCACCGCGGACGTGGTCATCAGCGAAGGCCGCGCCTATATCGCGCAACAGCAGGCCGGACTGCTAATACTCGATATGCACGACCCCGCCCATCCCGCGTGGCTGGGCAGCAGCGGCCAGCTCGGCAGCGCCGTCAAACTCGCCGTGCAGGGCGACAGCGCGTGGGTCGGCAACAGCGAAGGCCAAGTGACGCGAGTCGATGTGTTCAACGCCGCCCAGCCCGCCTTCACTTCGCGGCAAGCCGTATCCGGCCCGGTCACGGCCCTGGCGGTGGTGGGCGACGAGGCCTGGGTGGTGACCCCGGCGGCGCTGTCCCTCATCAACTTCGGCGCCGAGACGCCGCAAGCCAGCAACGCCGGGCTCGACGTCGGCCGCGGCGTGAATTACGGCGGCCAGCGCCGCGCCGACGTCGTGGGTGACCGCGTCTTCGTCGCCGACTGGTTCGCGGGTTTACACATCTACGATGTCAGCGATGCGCAACAGCCGCGTTTGCTTTCGAGTCTGCGCACGCCCGGCTCGGCCAAGGGGGTCGCCGTGCGCGGCGGCTACGCCTACGTCGCCGACGACGATCACGGCCTGCAGGTCGTCGACATCAGCGATATATCCCGGCCGCGCATCGCCGCCCATCTCGACACCCCCGGCCTCGCCTATACCCCGAAGCTGGACGGCGATCTGCTCTACCTCGCCAGCCACCGCGGCGGCTTTCAGATCATCGACGTGCATGAACCCGCCGCGCCCCGGCTCATCGCCGAGGTGCCAACCCCGGGCATGGCCTGGTCCTTGGCCATCACCGGCGGCACGTTGTATGTCGCCGACGATGCCGCCGGGCTGTTGATCTATGATGTGCGCGATCCCGCGCAAGCGCGCCCGCTCGCCAGCTACGACGCCGGCGGGCGGCTCGAAGAGGTGCTGGTGCGCGACGGCATCGCCTACCTCGCCTATTTCGACCAAGGCCTCAAGATCCTCGACGTGAGCACCCCCGCCAAGCCGCAACTGCGCGCCGAACTCGCCACCCCCGGCAACGCCCGCGGTCTCGACCTGCGGGGCGATGAACTCTACGTCGCCGATTGGCTGGCGGGGGTGCATGTGGTGAACGTCGCCGATCCGGCGCAACCGCGGCTGATAACCAGCTACGACACCCCCGGCGCGGCCTGGGGCGTGCGCGCGGGCGGCGCCGGCCGCGCCTATGTGCTCGATTGGTGGGGCGGCTTCGCCGTGCTCGATCTCCACGGCGAGCGGCCCCAGCTGAACCGTTACGCGGCGCGCGGCGCGCCGCTGCGCGATGCGGCGGAAGGCGATTACCTCTATGCCGCCCACGGCGAGGGCGGCCTGCAGATCTTCGATATCAAAAATCCGCTCAATCCCACCTGGGTCACCGGCGTGGAATTACCGGCGGCGGCGCTGAATGTCGCCGTGGGCGGCGGCGCCGCTTATGTGGCCTTGGCGGGCGGCGGTCTCGCGGTGATCGAACTCGAGCGCGCGGGCGAGGCGCGCCTGGCCGGCGTGCTGCAGACCGGCGTGGAATTGGATGAGCTGCGGCTGGGCGAGGCGCGCCTGTATGCCCGCGCCACGGCGGCCAACGCTGACGGCACAGGTTTGGCTTTCGATCTCAGCGCGCCGCTGCAACCGCGTTTAATCGGGCAAACCGCGGCCGGCGTCGGCGCGCTGTGGAGCGAGGGCGCGCAACTCTACACCGGCTACGGCGCCGCGGCCTGGCGCGCCATCGGCGTCGCGGCCATCGCGCCGCCGCAG
>CAMYKQ010000048.1 GCA_947259075.1 uncultured Gammaproteobacteria bacterium
GCCGGCTTGGTCGCCGTCTTCGTTGAGCGGACGCGCGAGGTCGGGGCCGACTTCGGCGCGGTCGTCGATGCCGTCACCGTCGCTGTCGCGCTTGTCGGGTTTGGTGCCAATACGGATTTCGTCTCTGTCACTCAAGCCATCTCGGTCAGTATCGATTGAATAGCAACCGGAACTAAAACTGCTGTAACTGCTGTCACAATCCTTGTCACTATCATCGGCGAGTGCACTACCATTAAACGCCAGCAGCAATACCATCATGAGCGGCGCCGAAAAGCGGGATAATTGTTGCTTAATATTCATAAACTTTCCTAGTTAGGACTGCGCCCAATCACGATGCCGGAGGAGCAGACGCGGGTCTGCCTCCCCAATCATTCAAGTTTCGCTACCGCTATCTCCCAACTCCGCATATGGATGGGGTAGGCGGCAAATGTCGCGAAGATTAAAGATTATTGAGGCGCGAGAGGCCGGCTGAAATGCTCAAGGAAAGGCAAAGATCATGCCCCCTTATTATATTTTATAAATATCAATGATATAAATAAAACAGCTTGTCAACCTGTAAAGTTAAGCGACTCCCTGTCACCTTCGCCGTGGTTTATATCATATTGTTTGAAAAATGCGAATCTTCACTCATCTAATGAAATATAAATTAACACGGCGTTTAAACAAGCCTTCATTTAACAACGCGGGCCGGTATGGCGCCCGCCAACTCACTCGGCGCGCCGTCATCGCTTGGGGTCTTGATCGGGTTGCATCGGCCCTCCGCGCTTGACCTTGGCACCGGCCGCCGCGACAATCCACGCCCAATATTCATGGATTACAGGATCGTCAGGAATGAAGCGACACACTATTTGCGTTCTGGGCGGCACGGGTTTCGTCGGCCGGCATTTGGTTAATCAATTGACGGCGGCAGGCCATCGCGTGCGGGTGCCTACCCGCCATCGCGAACGTCACCGCGAATTGCTGGTGCTGCCCACGGTGCAGGTGGTGGGGGCGAATATCCACGAAGCGGCGGGGCTGGCCGAGGCGCTGGCGGGCTGTGATGTGGCGATCAATCTGGTGGCGGTACTCAATGAGCTGCGCCGCGACCAATTCCGCAAAGTGCATGTGGAGCTGCCGCGCAAATTGGGCGCGGCCATGCAGCAACAGGGCATCACCCGCCTGCTGCATATGAGCGCGCTGAACGCCGACGCGCAACAAGGCGCGAGCCGCTATCTGCGCAGCAAGGGCGAAGGCGAAGACCTGGCGCACGGCCTCGCGGCCGCGGGGGTGCGGGTCACCAGCTTCCGTCCTTCGGTGATCTTCGGGCCCGAGGATCAGTTCTTCAACAAATTCGCGGCACTGCTGAAACTGCCCGGCCCGCTGCCGCTGCCCTGCCCGCGGGCGCGTTTCGCGCCGGTGTTCGTCGGCGACGTGACCCGCGCCTTCGCCGGCGCGCTGGATAATAAAGCGAGCTTCGGCCAGCGCTACGATCTCTGTGGTCCGCGCGTGCTCACCCTGCAACAAATCGTGGAATACGCCGCGCGGGTGCTGGGCGTGAAGAAAAGCATCATCGGTCTGCCCGACGGCCTCACCCGCCTGCAAGCGGCGGTGATGGGACGCCTGCCCGGCAAACCCTTCACCCGCGACAATTACGATTCCATGCAAGTGGACGCGGTCTGCGCCGGCCCCTTCCCCGAGCTCTTCGGCTTCGTGCCCACGCCGGTGGAGGCAGTGGTACCGTATTACCTCGGACGAGATGCGCAACAAGCCCGTTATGACGCCGCCCGCGAGCAGGCGCGCCACGAGTATTAACCGGCAATTAAATGCATTGATACACGGCTTGCCCGCAGCGGCGGTGTGCTGAAAAACGCGTGGCAGGCGGCTAGAAAGCCAGCGGCACGCGCGGCTTCCGAACCCTCACCCCGAGAGGTGAAGGTGGATAATCGCCTCTTCTATATTTTATTTTGCTTAGATTGACGCTGGACGGCTAAGCAAGGCCGCCGCAAGTGAGGAGCCTGGTGCATATCTATCAAGTCGGCGGTTCGGTGCGGGACGCGCTGCTCGGTCTGCCGGTGTGCGACCGGGACTGGGTGGTGGTGGGCGCCACGCCCGAACGCATGCTCGAACTGGGCTACCGCCAAGTGGGCAAGGATTTCCCCGTCTTTCTCCACCCCGAGACCCGCGAGGAATACGCCCTGGCCCGCACCGAGCGCAAGACCGGCCCGGGTTATAAAGGCTTCGCGGTGCATGCCGCGCCGGATGTGAGCCTGGAAGACGACCTGCGCCGCCGCGATCTGACCATCAACGCCATGGCCCGCGCCGCCGACGGCACGCTCATCGACCCCTACGGCGGCAGCGCCGATCTGCATGCGCGCCGCCTGCGCCATGTCTCCCCCGCCTTCAGCGAAGACCCCGTGCGCATCCTGCGCGTGGCGCGCTTCGCCGCGCGCTTCGCGCCGCTGGGTTTCGAGATCGCCGAAGACACGCTGGCGCTGATGCACGCCATGGTCGAGGCCGGCGAAGTCGATGCCCTGGTGCCGGAACGGGTGTGGACCGAGCTGGTGCGCGCCCTCGCCGAGCAACGGCCGGCCCATTTCTTCGAGGCCTTGCGCGCCTGCGGCGCCTTGGCCCGCTTGCTCCCCGAGCTCGACCAGCTCTTCGGCGTGCCGCAACCGCGCCAGCATCATCCCGAGATCGACACCGGCATCCACACCCTGCAAGTGCTCAACCGCGCCGCGGAACTCAGCGCGGACACCCGCGTGCGCTTCGCCGCCTTACTGCACGACCTGGGCAAGGGCACCACTCCGCCGGCAGAATGGCCGCGCCACATCGCCCACGAGGCGCGCGGCGTCCGTCTCATCGAAGACCTCTGCGCGCGCTTGCGCGTGCCCAACGATCACCGCGAACTCGCCGTGCTGGCGGCCAAATATCACGGCGTCTGCCACCGCGCCGCCGAGCTGCGCCCCGCTACGGTGCTGGATACATTGCAGTCCCTCGACGCCCTGCGCCGTCCCGAGCGTTTCGAATTATTTTTATTGGCCTGCGAGGCCGACGCCACCGGCCGGCCCGGTTTTGAACAAGCTCCCTACCCGCAAGCCGCGCTGCTGCGGCGGCTGCGGCTCGCCGCCGCCGCGGTGGACGCCGCCGCCCTCGCCACCTCGGGGCTGAGCGGCGAGGCCCTGGTACAGGCCATCCGCCGCGAGCGCATCAAGGCCATTCGCGCCGCGCGCATTCAAGAAGGGCTCCCGGGGGACGATACGCTGAATTAGATTTCCAATCCCCGCGCGGCACGGGCCGCGGCCACTCAAGCACAGGATCACCGCCATGCCCAGTGAGGATCAACAAGACCGCTTGATTATTGAAAGCGTCACCCTCAACGACAAGAAATTCCGCCCCGGCGATTGGATAGAGCGTATCGCCACCTTATGGGCCGAATTCGGCCGTGACCGCCGCCTGCGTTACTCCCCCGCGCTCTACCCCTGCATGATCGGCGGCGCCAAATGCCTGGTCGTGGCCAGGGACCTGCAAAGACAAGACCCGCGCATGTTCGATTTCGTTTTAGATTTCGCCGCGCAGAATCAACTTCGCGTACAAGAAGACCGCCGCGGTGAGTTGCAAACCACGCCAGAAGACCAACGCAATGAACCTTGGGACTACCACTATTTCGGCAAGACCGGCTGATCTGTTCGCGTAAACATGCGGCCCTACTCCCGCTTCCCGCCCTTTTCCGCCCCGCACTTTCCAACCCATCTCTTTATGGTTACGCGGCGCGCGCATATCCGGCGCGGCATCAGCCACACGCCCGCCACGCTCAGCATCGCTGACGTTGAGTAAATTCAGCACGCCCCCGCTATTAACCGTTCAGACGAAACAGGTTTTTGATGCGCCTAGCGGCTTGCCGCAATTATGCTCCGCGCCAATTTGAGGCCAGCCCCCCACACCCCCTTGCGCGCAGTTGACTCGCGCGCCGTGACCGTGCAAGGCTAGCGCATGGCCATGATGTCCCCCGCTGGCGCGGCCGCGCGGGGTGAGGCCATCCCGTTGGACCCATGCCCTTCAATGACAAGTTATAGCGGGAGGCTCTTTATGTACGGTATACGTCATGATATTGAGCGGGACTTTCCTGAGTTTAACGCCGAAATTTCCCGGCTTAAGAATAACGATTCGCAGTTTACGCGGCTGCTAGCGGAATACGACGAAACGGACAAACAGATTTACGGACTCGAGCAGCAAAGCCAACCCGTATCCGACGACTATTTCGGCGCGCTGAAACGCCACCGCGCCTCACTCAAAGATCAGCTCTACACCATTTTGCGGCAGCATTCCTTCACTTAAACACGCACACACGCGGCGGGGCGAACCGCCCCGCCGCTTACTTATCGGCCCGTTTGTTACCCGCGGCGCGGCGCACTTATGACACCAGCGCCGCCTCCAGCGCGGCGAAGGTGGTGGCGATTTCGGCGGGCGCCACCTCCGTGCCTAATTGCCGGCTGATTTGCGTAGCGGAAAAAATACCTCGCACCTTTTGCGCGTCCTCTTGCGCGCCCCGCTCCACCACCAAGGCATGCTGACGGCCGAAGCGGGTCAATGTGGCGACGATATCACCCACCCTGGCGTTGAGCACATCGTAGAGCAGTAAAACATCCAATTGTTCTTGCGGGGTCATGATGTCGCTCACCAGCACGTCACTGAAAGTGCCGCCGCGCCGGCGCAAATGCTGCAGGGGTTTTTCACCGAGAATATCACTGGCGGTAATTAAGCCAGCTACGCGCCTGTCCTCGTCCAGCACGAGCAACATCCGCACACCACCGGCGATCATGCGCTGATTGGCGAGATCGATACTCGCGCCGGGCGTAATAGTCACCGCCGCCACCCGCTGTAAGTCCGTCATCACTTCGACAGCGGGGCTATCGGCAGTCACCTGAATGGACGGCGGCGTGGGCCTGGCATAGGTGGCATGGGGAGATATATGGGTATGAGTGAGGGGTACATAGGGTTGACTCATATAATCCTCCTGATTGCGAGGAACGGCGGCGAGGCGGAAACAGCACGCCCCGTCTCGGAAATGGACCGCTATTAAGCAAGTGTAGACCATGAGCGCGGCTATGCGTTCGTGTGCCCATGCCCTTCACTCACTGGCGGGCTTGCGCGACAATAGGCCGCTCAAGCATCAATCACGGGGGATTAGGCTATGTCACTCTCTGAAAAAAAATGCACGCCCTGCCAAGGCGGCATTGCGCCGCTGGATCGCGCCCAAGCTGAAATTTATTTACGCGACACACCGGGGTGGCTGCTCTCGGCCGAGGCCACCCGGATTGAAGGTGATTACCGCTTTAAAAATTTCGCTGAGGCGCTGGCCTTCGTCAATACCGTGGGCGCCATCGCCGAAGGCGAAGGCCATCATCCCGACATCCGTTTCGGCTGGGGTTATTGCAGCATCACGCTCTACACCCACAAGATAAAAGGTCTGCACGAAAACGATTTCATCATGGCGGCGAAATTCAATGATGCCTATCAGGCATCGCGCTAGCTGAATAAAAACTTATCGAAAATATTCAACACAATATCGACCATGATGAGGATGACGATATACCACTCCACCCGCAAGCTGCGGCGGTGTTGCAGCAGATTGAGTAAAGTCTCGGCGGTGCGGGAGATCAATTCCAGTTTCCGCTCCAGCGCTACGTGACGCTCACGAAGCTCATACTCATCTTCCAAGCGCACATAAAGCCGCTCTAAATCCGGGCGCTCCCACAAAGTCTCGGGCTTTTCACCCACCTCGACCCGGCCCACGGTGGTGTGCTGAATGAGTAAAGTGCCGCCGATGTGGCGCAGCAATTCGATATCGCGATATTCGGTGCGGCCCTTGCGTTGCAAGCGGTCGGCCAAGGGCTCGATACGATCGAACCCTTCGGCCACGCGTTGCTCGTAATGATCCAGCACCACGGATTTGGCGAGAATATCCGCCACCACTTGCAAGCGCTCCGGGCGCGTTTCCTTGATGGAAATAACATTATTTTCCACACGCTCGTCCTTGGCCGGATCAATGAGCAACTCAGCCGTCTCGGTGTCCGGCGCCTCAAACGCATCGCGCAATAGCGGTTTGAGGTGATTGAGGAAAGACAGCTCCTCGACGGGCGCGAGATTGAACAACACTACCGCGCCGTAACGGAATAGGACCGCGCAACCTTGCTCACCGGCGCTGATGAGCAAGGGCAAAGCAGGCAATAAGCGGCTTGATTCCAAACCCTTGAGATCGAGGCGTCTACCTAAAAATAGAGCGCGCACCTTCACGGTGGACTTATTGGGGAATAATTCCTTGAGCATAAAAACCTACGTCCACTAAAAATATCCGCGAAGTCTAGACTAAGGCGGCATCCCGTAACAACGCAATACGGGGCCGTCAACCTCTATGTCGGCCATTGCTTGATGGTTCATGACCATGGCCGTTAAATTGCGCGGGAAGCTGAGCCGATGTAACTTAGGGCCATTGTCGGCTTTAACCCCAAGCTTATAAACCATGGATCACACCAATACATCCATACTCGTCGTCGATGACGAAGAAGCCAACCGGGACATTCTCACCCGCCGCTTACTGCGCGAAGGCTACACCGTTGCGCAAGCCGCCGACGGCCCGCGGGCGCTGAGCATGATGAACGTCGAACGCTATGACTTGATCCTGCTCGACATCATGATGCCCGGAATGGATGGCTTTGAAGTGCTGTTGAATATAAAAACCAATGCGCGCTATCGCGACACGCCCGTCATCATGCTCAGCGCAATGGACGACAAGTCCAGCATGGATCGCTGCCAAGATCTGGGCGCCTTCGATTACATCACCAAACCTTGCGAACTCAACGCCCTCAAGGCCCGTATGTGGCGCTGCTTCTTCGACTTGAAATTAACGCGCAGGGTTAACCCGGCACAACACCCGCAACGCAGCATCTTGATCGTGGATGATGACGAACTCAATCTGGACTTACTCGCGCGGCGGATCAAAATGCTCGGCCATGCGGCCCTCACCGCCACCAATGGCAAGGATGCCCTTGATCTGCTCAAGGAAAAGCAGGCCGATGTGATCTTGCTGGATATCATGATGCCGCTCCTGGACGGCTGCCAATTACTGCAAATCCTGCGCGCGCATCACTTATTCAACGATGTCCCCATCATCATGGTCTCGGCCGTCAACGACAACGCCACCTTGGAGCGCTGCGTTAGCTTGGGTGCTAACGACTACATCCTCAAACCCTACAATGCGGTGATTCTAAAAGACCGGATCGCCCGCGCGCTGAATTGGCGCGACGCTCACATTCAAGGCAGGGGTGACGCCGGCCCGTAAATCCGCTCTGGGCGCGACGGATCATGCGCCATCCTTCATGCAGCGAAACCCCACGTCGATGAAGAACGAACCCGGTTGCATATAAAGCCGGTAGGCGGTGCGATAAAACTGCGCGAGGGTGTAGTGGCCCATGCCGCCCCAGCCGCCGCCGCGCACCACTTTGTATTTTTTGCCGTAGGCGGAGGTCTCGTAGTGATTGCCGGGGTAAGGCCCATACCAGTCCTGCACCCATTCCATGACATTGCCCGCCATGTCCTGCACGCCATAGGGCGAGGCGCCCGCGGGATAAGAACCCACCGGCGCCACGCCGGTCTCCCAGCGGTCGCCGCCACGGGCATTGAGCCGCTTGGCATCCCACTCATTACCCCAAGGATACTCACGGCCATCGGCGCCACGCGCGGCCTTTTCCCACTCCACCTCATTGGGCAGCCGCTTATCCAGCCAGTGGCAATAATCATTGGCGTTACTCCAGCTCACCGCGGTCACCGGTAATTGATCGAACTGGCTCTGCGCCTCGGTGATGGCGCGCAGCAGCGCCTCACGCCCCATCACCTCGGTATTGGCATCGACGCGAAAAACCTCGCTGGCAAGATGGCGCAGCGTCGGCAGATCAGCGAACTGCAACACACCTTCGTTCAACAGATAGCCGTTATCGCGCCAGGGCGGCGGCACCCAGTAATTGGTTTGGCGGACAAACTCGCGGTACTGCGCATTGGTGACTTCGTACTTGTCGATCCAAAAGGCCGGCAGGGTGATTTTACGCTGCGGCCTTTCGTCGACGTACCACGGTTTGACTGAGCCAAATTCCTTGGCTTGGCTGCCATCGTCGCCGCGCGCGGTGCCCATGATAAAGGGGCCGGCGGGAATCATGACCATGCCCTCGGGCTCGGGTCCGGCCCACGCCGGCGCGGCACTCAAGCAGCTCAAGCTGGCGCAAAGAAAATGGCGAAGCAGCGAATAATTCATAACCTCTTTCTTTCTATTTAGCGTCAGCCCGAAGCCAGCTTGTGCGCCAAACGCGTGGTCTCGGGCAAGCGGTAACGGGTGACGCAGCGCAGCACATACGCCAGCGCCGTCGCCAAACCCACGCGATGGCCGACGGACACATACACCGGCCGCACCGCGTGGCGGGTGCGCAACACCACGCCCACCTGCTCACCGCGATCGAACAAGGGCACCGCGGCGCCTTTTTCCTCGCCCAGCGCGGCATGGGTGCCGACCAAACGGCTCTTCGCCACGCCGATAGTGGGCAGGCCGGTCAAGACGCCAAGGTGGCAGGCAATGCCGAAACGGCGCGGATGAGCCAGGCCTTGGCCGTCACACAAGATCAAATCGGGCAGACGCCGCAGAGCCGCCAAGGCATCCAGCGCCGCCGGCACCTCGCGAAAGGACAACAGCCCCGGCACATAAGGGAATTCGGTGGGCCGGCGGGCGATGGCCTGCTCGCGCAACACTAAATCCGGAAAGGACAACACCGCCACCGCCGCGCGGGTGATCCGCCCCCGCGCCTCAAAACCGACATCGACGCCCGCCACAAACGCCACCTCGCCCAAGACGTCACGGTCAATCACTTTCGCGCGCAAACGCTGTTGCAAGGCCACCGCCTCGGCGGGAGTGACGTTCCAGGGATGCGGGTGATGCAGCGTCAGCGCTGGCATCAACGGCGCGCCTTACCCGCCGCTCACTTCAGCATGGCCTGCACTTTACGCACCGCGGCCAATTCTTCATCAGTGTACACATCATCAATGAGCTGGCCCGGGCCGAGGTTGGTGTGCGGCATGAACAAAAGCTCGGCCAGGTCTTTGGCCGCCTGATCCTCCGGCGGCCAGCCCCCCTCCGCCATGCGCAGCAAGGTGGCGCCGTAGTGATAACCGCTGTCGGCGAACACCGTCTCGACGAAATGCTTGCGATCCGCGGGGGCCAACATCCACGGGCTGCCGGGCAAGCGCTCCATGATGGATTCATAGCTGGCCGCCAATTTCTCCAGCGCCGCATTATCCCCGATGGGCGCCGGCGTGGCCGCCGCGCCACGGTCATCGGCGCCGCAGGCCGATAGCAATAAGGCCAGCGCCGCCACGCGCAGGATATTCATGACTGCCATAGATCCTCCTATTCTCTCGCCCCAGCCAAATGCAATAACTGGGCGACTTCCTCGTAATTCTCCTTGCTGGCGAGCATCATCGGCGTCCAGCCATCCTTGCTGCGGGCGGTGATATTGGCGCCCCGCTCGATCAGCAGCGCCACCACGTCGCGATGCCCGCGTGACGCCGCCCAGTGCAAGGCCTGCCAGCCGTTGGGCTCCGCGATATCCACCTTGGCGCCGCGATCGATCAACAAGCGCGCCGTGGCCACATTGCCCTTCATCGCGGCCCGCATCAACGGCGTCCAGCCCCCATTGTCCGTCGCATTCACGTCCGCGCCGCGGTCGAGCAACAACGCCGCCAGCTCGGTGTGCCCCAAACGGGCCGCGTGGCTCAAGGCGGTCCAGCCATAACCGTTGCGCTCATCCACCGCCGCGCCGCCGTCCAGCGCCACCGCCACGGCGGCCCGGTCGTCATTAATCACTTTTTCCATCAAGGGCGTATTCTTGTCACAGCCCCCCAGAAGCAGGCTGAACGCCACGAGCCATATACGTAATATCACGCTGACACATCTCACCAATAAAACAGGGCCGTCATTTTAGCAGGTTTGGCCCCGCCCCACGGGAGTGATGCAGTATGATACTGTTTTGCGCCCTAGCCCCGGAGAACAGGCCGCGTCATGAAGAACTTCCAATGCCCGCGCTGCAAGGAGATGAGCATCCCGCCGAAGGATAAATTCCTCGCCGGGCTATGGCGCAATATCCACTGCGCGCACTGCGGCGCCAAGCTCTGCGCCTACCCGATCCCGATGGCACTACTGTATTTTTTCCACACCTGGAACGTCATCTGGTTTTACGGCATGTATCACTTCACCAGCAATGCCATGCATTTCCTCTATATGCTTATCGTGTGGCTCATCCTCGAATTCATCGACGTCTCCTACATGCCCCTGGCCGTCATGCGCGGCAGCAAACCTAAAAACAGCACGTAAACCATGGCGCGCATCCTCGGCATCGGCATCGCCACCCTCGACATCATCAACAGCGTCGCCGGCTACCCGCCCGAAGACGCCGAGGTGCGCGCCGCCGCCCAGCGCCAGTGCCGTGGCGGCAACGCCACCAACACCCTCGTGGTACTCAGCCAGCTGGGCCACCGCTGCGCCTGGGGCGGGGTGATCGCCGAAGAGCCCGACGCCGCGCGCATCATCGACGACTTGACCGGCTTCGGCATCGACCTCGGCCCGGTAAAGCGAACCCCCCACGGCAAAGTGCCCACCTCGTACATCACCCTCAATCAAGCCAATGGCTCGCGCACCATCGTCCACTACCGCGACCTGCCGGAATACGGCTACGAAGATTTTCAAAACATTGATCTCACCGGCTACGACTGGCTGCACTTCGAAGGCCGCAACATCGACGACACGGCGCGCATGCTTGAACACGCCCAGGCTAGCCAGCCGCACACCCCGCGCTCGCTCGAAATCGAAAAAGCGCGCCCCGACATCGAACGCCTGTTCCCCGCCGCCACCCTGTTGTTATTCTCGCGCCACTACGCCCAGGCGCGCGGCAGCGACGACCCGGCACGCTTCCTCCACGACATGCACCAGCGCACACCGCATGCCGACCTGATGCTGGCCTGGGGCGAGGCCGGCGCCTACGGCGTGAGCCGCGCGGGTCAATTGGCCCACAGCCCCGCCTTTCCGCCACCGCGCATCGTCGACACCCTCGGCGCGGGCGACACCTTTAACGCCGGCATCATCGACGCCTGCCTCCGCCGCCTCACGCTCAGCGAGACCCTGGAAAGCGCCTGCCGCTTAGCCGGACGCAAATGCGGCGCGGCGGGGCTCAATTTCCTCGGCACGCCGGCGTAACACCGCCGCCTATCACCGAGACTGACACATGCTTGAAATCTACGACCGCCGCGGCTTTGACTGCCTCTTGAACCTGGATCTCACCACCCTGCGCGGCGCCCGACTCAGCGGCGTCAATCTCGCCAACGCGAATCTAGTGCAGATAGACCTCAGCGGCGCCGACTTGAGCGGCGCCAATCTCCGCGACGCCGACCTGCGCCTCGCCTGCCTGCGGACGGCCAATCTCGAAGGCGCGGATTTAAATGGCGCCGATCTCAGCGGCAGCGACCTCAGCGGCGCGCGCCTGCGCGGCGCCAAATGGCTGGGCGCTAAACTCGCGGGCGCCAATCTCCAAGGCGCGCAACTGGACGAAGCGGGGATTAAAATGGCCGACCTCAGCGGCGTGGATTTGACTGTGGCGCTAATTGGTGATGCTTAAGCCACAGCAGGCTCGGCGACGCGACTTCAAGCGCCGTTGGCATCCGCGTCGGTGCGGCCCTCGGTAAAGACGCGGCTAGCGAGCACGTCCTCCGCTTCGAGGGTGATCAAATCGATCTTGCTGAGTTTCTTTTTCGCGTCGGCGAATAAGCGATTGGCCTGACGCAGACGAGCGCGGTCGAGGGCGTTGCGCACCGAACGGGCGTTGGCGAAATGCGGCAACTTCATGCGCAACACCAAGTAATCAGCGAAGGCCTTTTCCCCCGCTTCGCTGAAACGGTAATTCTGTTTTGCCAAGGTCAGCTTGGCGATACTCAGTAATTCAGCGGCGGAGTAATCGGGGAAATCAATGTGGTGGGCGACACGCGAGCGCATGCCGGGGTTACTCTGGAAAAAGCGCTCCATCTTGTCTTTGTAACCGGCAAGAATCACCACGAGGTCATCGCGATTGTTCTCCATGATCTGCAACAAGATCTCGATGGACTCCGCGCCATAATCGCGCTCGTTCTCCGGTTTGTAAAGATAATAGGCCTCGTCTATGAACAAAACGCCGCCCATGGCCTTCTTGATCACCTCTTTGGTCTTGGGCGCGGTATGACCGATGTACTGACCAACCAGGTCATCGCGCGTCACCGTCACCAAATGACCTTCGCGCACATAACCTAGGCGTTTTAAAATCTCGCCCATGCGCATCGCCACCGTGGTCTTGCCGGTGCCGGGGTTGCCGGTGAAGCACATGTGCAGGGTCGGCGTATCCGAGGTGAGTTCAAATTTTTTGCGCAGACGATCGACCAGCAACAAGGCGGCGATCTCGCGGATACGCGTCTTCACCGGCTTTAAACCAATTAATTCGCGATCGAGTTTATCCAGCACTTCTTGGATATTAGAGGCATTGAATTCAGCCTCCAGATCCACCTTCGCGTCATCCGCCACGGTATCTGAATTCTTGATGTCGCTCATGCTCGCGTGTCCTGATGCAATAGGTAATCATGACACTAGCGGGCCTCGCGGCCCGCTAGTGTTTTCTTACAGCGTAATTAATACCGCTCGCCTTCCGACTTGTCCGTGGCATAGCTGTGCACGCTGTAGCGAATACTGCGGCCATCGCACTCTTGTCGCACCAACCCAAAACCCGGTTCTTTCTTGGGACGATTGACGATGTAGGACATGGTCGGACTTTCCACGCCGCGCGTGGAATTGAACGCCGTCACGCGGATGTAATGGCTGGGGAAGGTCTTGCGGCAATTATTGATCTCCAACAATATCCCGGCGGGATCTTTAAGGTCGAACATCGGGTTGCCGAACATTTCCCAATAGGTGTTGCGTGGATGCGGGTCGTCGGTGTACTCGACGCTGACCGCCCAGCCGTTTTTCAAGGCATATTTTATTTGCGCCGAAATTTGTTCATCAGTCAGGTCGGGCAGAAATGAAAACTGCCCTTGCGTGACGCGATTACCTGGATTGGTCATCATAGTCGTTCTCCTAAAAATATTTACTTAGAAGCTAGCCGTGGTGGACGGCACGAAGTCGGCGGTGTCGGTGGAATCGTAATTAAAGGTGATGTCCTTCCAGGTATCCAGCGCCGACTTGAGCGGGCCGCACCATTTGGCGGCATCCTGCAGAATCTGCGGGCCGTCGTTCCAGATATCACGCCCTTCGTTACGCGCCATCACCATGGTTTCCAGCGCCACGCGATTGGCCACGGCCCCGGCCTGAATGCCTTGCGGATGGCCGATGGTGCCGCCACCGAATTGCAGCACCACATCATCGCCCAAATACGTCAGCAACTGGTGCATCTGACCGGCGTGAATACCGCCGGACGCGACTGGCATGACCTTGTTCAACGATGCCCAGTCCTGTTCGAAGAACAGACCCTTTTCCAGCTGCATCGGTGTGTGCGTATCGAGCAGGGTGTCATAGAAACCGCGTATCATCAGCGGATCGCCTTCAAGCTTGCCGACGACGGTGCCGGCGTGAATATGATCCACGCCCGCCATGCGCATCCATTTACAAATCACACGGAAATTCATGCCGTGATTCTTCTGACGCGAATAGGTCGAGTTACCGGCACGGTGCAGATGCAAAATCATATCGTTCTTGCGCGCCCACTTGGCCATGGATTGAATCGCGGTGTAGCCGATGACCAGATCGATCATGACGATGACGGAACCCAGTTGCTTGGCGAACTCTGCGCGCTCGTACATCTCTTCCATGGTGCCGGCGGTGACGTTGAGATAATGACCCTTTACTTCGCCCGTCGCGGCGGAGGCCTTGTTCACCGCTTCCATGCAATAGAGGAAACGATCGCGCCAATGCATGAAGGGTTGCGAGTTGATGTTCTCGTCGTCCTTCATGAAATCGAGACCGCCCTTCAAACCTTCGTACACCACGCGGCCGTAGTTACGGCCGGAGAGACCGAGCTTGGGCTTGGTGGTCGCGCCCAATAACGGGCGGCCGAATTTATCGAGACGCTCGCGCTCCACTACAACACCGGTGGCGGGGCCTTGGAAAGTTTTCAAATACGCGACCGGGATGCGCATGTCTTCCAGGCGCAAGGCCTTCACCGCCTTGAAGCCGAAGACATTACCAATGATGGACGCGGTCAGGTTGGCGATGGAGCCGGGTTCGAACAAATCGAGATCATAGGCGATATAGGCGAAGTACTGCGCTTCGTTCTTGGTGCCGGGGCCGGTGTTGGGCACCAGCTCGGAGCGAAACGCCTTGGCGCGATACAATTCGCACGCGGTCAAACGGTCGGTCCACACCACCGTCCAGGTGGCGGTGGAGGATTCACCGGCCACTGCGGCGGCGGCCTCTTCGTGATCCACGCCCGGCTGTGGGGTAATACGAAACATCGCCACGACATCCGTATCTTTAACTTTATAGTCTGGCTCCCAATAGCCCATCTTTTTATAAGGTAGAACACCCGCTTTGTAGCGTTCTTTCCCTTCACTTATCGTTTCAGACTTGGCCATACGCTAATCTCCTCAAAGTAATAGTGATCAGGGTTCCGTACCCATCAGCCTTCTAATTACTCACACTCATGCGGTGTTTTTGGCAAGCTCAGTACGTGGGCCATCATCCTGCGCCTCAGCACTGCATCAATAACAGTCAATTTTTTCGATCATCACCATAGATCCCTGTCTATACATTACCGCGCCGTCTTGTTAGATTAAGTCGGTGCGTCACACTACCCTCCGCCAACTCGAAGTCTTCGAGGCCAGCGCCCGGCTCGGCAGCTTCACGCGCGCGGCGGAGGAGCTACATCTCAGCCAACCCACGGTGTCGATGCAAATCAAAAAACTTACCGCGGCCGTCGGTCTGCCCCTGTTCGAACAGATCGGCAAAAAGATTTATCTCACCGAAGTGGGACGCGCATTGAACGAGTTCTCGCGCGACATCTTTGAGAAATTCTCTCGCTTCGAAATGATCACCGCTGATTTAAAAGGGCTCAAACAAGGTCGCCTGCGGCTCGGCGTCATCACCACCGCCAAATATTTCATTCCGCGTCTGCTCGGCAGCTTT
This sequence comes from uncultured Gammaproteobacteria bacterium, assembly GCA_947259075.1. GTDB lineage: Bacteria > Pseudomonadota > Gammaproteobacteria > DRLM01 > DRLM01 > CAKKSB01. The sequence goes on from CAMYKQ010000048.1 coordinate 15,212, forward strand.
TGCCGCCGTTATCCCGGCATCGACGTGTCGATGAAGGTCTCGAATCGAGAACGCATCCTTGAACGCTTGAGCAATAATGAGGACGATCTTTATATCCTCGGGCAGCTACCCGAAGAGGTGGATGCGATCGCCGAACCCTTTTTATTGAATCCGCTGATTGTGCTGGCGCCCGCCGATCATCCGCTAGCGCGGCAACGCAATATTTCCCTGCAACGCCTGTCCGAGGAACCGTTTCTATTGCGCGAGCGCGGCTCGGGCACGCGCAAGGCGACCGAACAACTCTTCGCCCAACACAATTTAAAAATCAAGATGCGCATGGAACTCGGCAGCAACGAAGCTATCAAGCAAGCCGTTTTAGGCGGCTTAGGCATTTCGGTGTTGTCACGCCACACGCTGGCCTTGGACGTAGCGGCGGACCAGGTGGTGATACTCGATGTCGTCGGCTTTCCGATCGAGCGGCATTGGTATGCGGCCTACCCCAAGGGCAAACAACCCTCGGTGGTGGCGGACGTCTTCCTCAACTACCTCAAACAAGCGCAGCACTATATTAGCGATACGCCGCACCAAGCCGCCATAACGGCAGTTCAAGTTAAACACCGTGACAAGACACCCGCGCGGGCCAAGAAAAAAGTCGTCTTTAATTAAGGCGCGACGCAAGTAATAGTCAATATTCATCGCCCGCGCCTTATCCAATTACTGTTATGTATAAGCGTGCCACGCACGCGATATACTGCCGTACGGTGCACCTTTCAGGGAAAGAGAGTCCATGTCATCCATACCCACCACGCTCATCATCGTTGAAGTCGCGGTAGTCGCAAGTCTCGTCATCGCCTTCATCACGGTCTTCATATTAATTCGTCGCAACCAGCGCAAGAATTCTAAAAATGACAATCAAACAACAAAATGACATGCAAAAAAACGGGGCCCGCGGGCCCCGTCGCGCGGTCTACTAGCGTGCGTCAATTGACGATGCGCACTTGCTTCAAAATAGACGCGCTGTTGTTGGAGGCATCCCACGCCGTCACCTCAACCCAATACGTACCGTTAGCCAGGGCGGTGGTATCCCAGGAAAAGCTCTCGTCGTAATTACCGGCGTTGCCGTCATCCACGTTGCTCACCACGTAGTAATAGCTTTCCGTGCCGCAATAACTGCTGCTGGAGTCGAAGGGCGCCGCGTTGCGGTACAACACCGTGGCCTTGCTCGCCGGCGGAATCTTGGTGAAGTTAATCGTCGAACCGGTCTTCACCACCGTACCCGCGGGCAGGGTTTTAACTTGGTAGCGGATACGCATCACCCCGGTGCGGTGATTCTGCGTCGCGGTGACGAACTGGCGGTCCGAGGCGCGGGCGATGATGTCCACTTCGCCGCTGACATTGGTGTAGGGAAAACCTGGCGCAAACACCGAGCTGGAACCGTTGTTAGTGAATTGCAGATCCGTGACCGCCGGGCCATTGACATCATTACGCGGTTCGACGTCCCACACCGGGTCTTCGCAGCCATCATCGTCGCAGGCCTCGAAATGCAGATGGTGATAATCGCACGCGGTCCAGAACACCAAGCGCGCGACTTGCGAGTTGGCGGGCAACACCGTGCCATTGGTCTCGTGATCACGCACCGACTGGGGAATGGAATTGAAATCCAAGTGCCAATATTTATAAGCACTGTGCTTGGCGTCACCATGTGACACCGTGGCGCCGTTATACAGCGAGGCGGCGTTCACCAAACTCAAGTTCACGGTACCCGCGCGGGTATTGCGTACGAAGGGCCCGGCGGGGGCGGGGTCATCATCGACGATGTCGATGCCGGTGTGAAAATACGGCGAGCCGCTGTATTGCTGAAACTCACCGCCGCTATTGCCGATGGGATGGGTTTGATTGGTGGGTTCGATGGGCCACGAAGTATTGGGAAAGTGGCAGCCTTGCAACAACAGGCCGGCACTCGCCATTGCAATCAGACCCGCCGTAATTTTATGCGTGGATAGTTTTAACATGATTCATCCTCCTCCGAGTTCGCCTAGGCGAATTACTTGGCGAGCCGCGCCGGCTGCACGCCGTAGAGACTCATCTGTTCCAAAGTGCGCACCAAGGCATAACGCCCGCTGGCGTCGAACCGCACCATCGGAATCCAGGCATTGGAACGCGCATGCTCGGTGACCTGCACCGGCGCGAGGGGCTCCGCGGTAACGGCATCAAGAAACCACAGCTCGCCGCTCTTGAGCTCCGGCGCTTGCGCGCCCACGGCGATGACGCCGAGATCGTTCACCGCCACGCTATTGATCGCGGCGCCAGAACTCAACTTGAACATGCCCGTGGGTTTGCCGCTTTGCGGCGAGAAGACAAACAAGGTGCTATGCCCCGTCACCACCATATGCCGGCCATCGGGTGAGATGGCGATATTGCGCACATTGCCTTCTTCACCAAAGGCGGCGAGACCGGCCTCCCACAGTGGCTTTCCCTGCTGATAAAGGGCGACGTTATTGCGCGCTTTCGCGTCGGCAAGCAACACCGCGCCCGTGTCTTGATTGGCCGCGGCGAATAGTTGCACCGGCCGGCTGATTGCCCAGCGCGGCGCGGCGGAAGCCGGATCGTACGCCGTCAAACCGCTATCTTGGCTGTTAATGAAGAACAAGCCGCCGTCGGGGCTATAAGCGGAGTCATTACTCATTTGAGGGTGTGACGACTGCACCTCACGCCGTTTATCACTGTTGCCGCCGCGATCAAAGAAACGATAAGTCACTTGTTCAGCGGCGAGCGCGGTGTGGGTATTACCCGGATCGATGCCAACGATACTTTTACCGTCGGGCGCAAGGCGGAAAAAAACATGGCGGGCATCATCCAGTCTCGCCAAGGTTTGGCCGCCGATATCCCGCAACTCGAAACTCTCCACGGCGTGATGATCGTGACTGAGCACGCCAATCAAACCGCGCGCCGCGTCTCCCGCCAAGGAATCCGGCAGCACCACGCTCTTACCCAAAGCACCGCCGTGTTCGAGACGGAACACGGTGCTAGCCTTACCCTGCTCGATCACCACCACCTCTTCCGGCGTGGTGGCGAGTATCCGCGGCACATCACCGGACAATATCAACGTTTGATAAATCCGTGCCTGCAAGGGCTCAGCGAGCCGCGCCTGCCACAAGGGCTCTACCGTCGCCGCGGCTTGAACCGCGCCCGAAGCCAGCAAGGCCATCCCCAGCATTGAACTCATTAAGATCCGTGTACGATATTTCATCGCCTCCTCCTTCCGTCACCGCAGCGTGACGTTGATGCTTATAAAAATTCGCGAGTCTAAGCATGCGGCAAACGCCGGAACTCGCGGCGGCAACGGCGTAACGCAATGAACACATCACAATCCGTCGTACTTGAGGCACAGTGAAACACGACGTGAACGGAGAGGCCCGGTAATTTCAGGAGAAAAAAATGTGAACTAATCACAAGAGCCGCAGCGCATCGAGCGATGCGCGACTAATTCACGACAACAAGTAAGGGGGGCGGTTCTCAGTGCGCGTGGCGAACCGCGCCACGGCGGGAGAAATCAATAACGCGTCGGCAGACGATCGTTGATAACGATGTGGCGCTGTTCCATGTGAATATAACCGCCGGTGGCGAGGTCTTTGAGGATACGCGACACCATCTCGCGCGAGGCGCCGACGCGGTCAGCGATGTCTTGCTGCGTGAGTTTGTCTTCTATCACCAGCCGGTCGCCCTGCGGCGTGGCCAGGCCCAGCAAGGTCTTGGCGACGCGGCCGTAGACGTCGAGCAAGGCCAGGCTTTTCACATTATCGGTGAGTAAGCGCACGCGGCCCGCAAGGTCTTTGATGAGACTGATGGCGATGCGGGGATTGTCGGCCAGCAGGGTGTGGAACACATCTTTAGTGAGAATACAAAAGGTGCAACGCTCCAGGGTGATGACCGAGGCGGAGCGCGCCGCGTCGTCGAGCAAGGCCAGCTCGCCGAAGTATTCACCCGGCCCCTGTGAGTTGAGCACGACCTCTTTGCCTTGTTCGTCGCTCAAATAAACCTTTACCCGGCCTTGCTGAATCACGTAAAGCGAATCGCTGTGATCGCCTTCGTTGATGATGACGGTGTTTTTCGGGTAGCTGCGCGTCACCGCGTGCTTGGCGATTTCCGCCAGCTCGGCCTCGCCCAAACCAGAAAATAGAGGAATAGTCTGTAACATAAGCCCGCCGCGCTGAGATGTATCGTGTAGGGGATGACTTGCACGCCCTCGCCCGCCTGCGCACAATGCGGCCAGTGTACCCCCGCGGTTCCAGCCGCGTCCACTTGCCACGGTTTCCGCCTCATGCCCGCACATACCCGCACATGGAAGGTCAGCACGCTGCTCCAGCCGCTCAGTTTGAGCCTGCTGGTGGCGCTTTTGGGCGCCTTGCTGCTGATCCTGCCGCTGGGGCAAAACTGGGAAGAAGAACTGGGCCTCGCCCTCTTGTTCGAGCAGCGCGGCCCGCGCGCCGCGCCCGACGAAGCCGTGGTCGTGCCCATCGAACATCAGGCCGCCGTCGCCCTGGGACAGATCAACGACCCGGCCCGCTGGCCGCGCCACCTTCACGCCCGGCTCATCGAACAATTGCACGCCGCGGGCGCCGCGGCCATCGCCTTCGATATTCACTTCAAAGAGCCGCGCGGCGCCGCCGAGGATGCCGCTTTAAGCACGGCGCTGCGCGCGGCGGGCAATGTCACGCTCTTCGCCTATCTCGAACGCGAGACACTGCGGCTCGACGATACTGGCGCGCAGCTCGCCGGTATCGAACGCCTCATCCCGCCCGCGCCGGAGTTCGCCGCGGCGGCGGCGCGGGTCGCGCCCTTCGCCCTGCCCAAGGTGCCGGTGCGGGTCAGCCGTTTTTGGACGCTGCAACACTCGGCGGGCGGCCTGCCCACCTTGCCGCTGGCGATGCTGGAACAATACAGCCTGCCCGCGCTGCACGCCGCCGCGGCGGACGCCAATAACGCGGCGCTCGCGGCCCGGCTCGCGCGCGAACCGGCGGCGGCCTTTGAACAACTGCGCACCGCGCCGGATCAACTCGATGCGCTCCAAGCCCGCGCCTCCGGTCCCGCGGCGCGGCAACGCCTCGCCGCACTGCGCGCCGCCTATCAAAACGCGCCGCACCCCTTCCTCAATTTTTATGGCCCGCCGCGCAGCATCACCACCCTGGCCTATGATCAAGTCATCAATGCCGACCCCGCCGCGCTGGCGGCACGCCTCAAAGGCAAGGTCGTCTTCGTCGGCTTCGCCGAGGAGCGCCAGCCGGCGCAGCGCGACGGTTTTTACACCGTGTTCTCGCAGACCGACGGCCTGGATTTGAGCGGAGTGGAGATCGCCGCCACCGCCTTCGCCAATCTGCTGCACCGCGACACCCTGCACGCGCCCGCCACGTTCGGCATGCTGCTGCTCGTGCTCGCTTATGGCTACGCCATCACCTATCTGTGCCGCCGCTTGCCCGCGCTGGCCGCGCTGGCCGCGGGGCTGGCGCTGGCGGGCAGCTATTACGCGGCGGCGGCGCAGTTGTTCAACACGCAAAATACCTGGCTGCCGCTGATTATTCCGCTCTTGATACAAACCCCGCTGGCGCTGTTTCTCGGCCTCTCCGGCCATTACTGGCAGAGCCACGAGGCGCGGCGGCACCTGCGCCGCACCTTCGGCCACTACCTGCCCGGACCGGTCATCGACCGCCTGCTGCAACACCGCGACGGCGTGCACGCGCCCGGCGAACACGCCTTCGGCATCTGCCTCGCCACCGACGCCGCCAGCTACACGCGTCTGGCGGAAACCCTGCCGCCCGCCGAGTTGAGCGCCTTGATGAACGAGTATTATCAAACCCTGTTCGCGCCGGTGCGCGCGCACCAGGGCATCATCTCCGACGTCGTCGGCGACGCCATGCTGGCGCTGTGGCCCGCGCCGCGCGCCGAGGCCGCGCCGCGCGCGCAAGCGCTGGCCGCAGCGCCAGCATGGCGTCGCCGACGACGTCGGAGATGATGCCCTGGTGCGCGCGCACCGGCGCGAAC
>CAMYKQ010000049.1 GCA_947259075.1 uncultured Gammaproteobacteria bacterium
CCGCTCAAGTCCTTGCCTTCACGCAATGCCTTGATGGCGGCTTCCATATCGAAGTTGAGATTGTCTTTCATGTGTCATTCCTTTTTGGTTCAGTTTAAAGAAATGACACAGAATTCTGAACACTACCAAATTCTCCCCGGCACCTTTGAGTACACTCTCTAGCACCTAACCAACAACTCAAGCGGACCCGTGGGACTACGCGGCTTTTTGTGCCTGGCGCTCCACGCCATTGTGGCACAAACGCCGCTCCGCCCACGGCCCACTTAGCTGTGCGTTGGGCAACGCGAAAGACTGCGGATCAAAGCAACCTTCGGGGGCGATAACCTATGAAAGCCGTTGTGTATGAAAGATATGGGCCGCCCGAGGTTCTTCAATTGAAGGAGGTCGATAAGCCCACGCCCAAGGACAATGAAGTCCTGATTAAAACACATGCGACAACGGTCACATCCGGGGACTGGAGGGTACGAAGTCTCAATGTGCCAGCCGGCTTTGGGCTTATCACGCGTTTGGTATTTGGAGTCACAAGACCAAGGCAACCCATACTCGGGACTGAGCTGGCCGGGGTAGTTGAATCGGTCGGCAAGGATGTAAGGAAATTCAAGGTCGGTGACCATGTTTTTGCGTTCAGCGATACCGCCATGGGTTGTCATGCAGAGTACAAATGCATGCCGGAAGACGGGGCGATGGCATTAAAGCCAGCCAATCTGACCTACGAAGAAGCAGCCGCACTCTCTTTTGGCGGAACGACGGCGTTGGATTTCTTCAGAAGAGGAAAACTTCAGAGCGGGGAAAAAGTACTCGTCAATGGCGCTTCCGGAGGGGTAGGCACAGCGGCGGTGCAGCTTGCCAAGCACTTCGGGGCAGACGTGACCGGGGTGTGCAGTACCGCGAACGTGGAATTGGTGAGATCGCTGGGCGCCAGTCATGTTATCGACTACACCAAAGAGGACTTCACGCAGAATGGTGAAACCTATGACGTCATTGTCGATGCCGTCGGCACGGCCCCGTTCTCCCGTAGCAAGGCTTCGTTGAAGGAAAGAGGACGCCTTCTTATGGTTCTAGGTGGGCTACCAGACATGCTCCGGATTCCATGGGTGTCGATGACGAGCAGCAAGAAAGTCATCGCTGGGCCAGCGACCGGGCGCGCGGAAGATTTGCGTTTTCTCGCGGGTCTGGCTGAGGCGGGAGAATTCAAACCGGTCATCGATCGGCGCTATCCGTTCGAGCAGATCGCCGAGGCTCACCGCTACGTCGACACCGGACACAAGAAAGGGAATGTCATCATAACTCTGGAGCATGACGATTGAACCTAGGAGCACCTATCACGTATGCGACCATCTGAGAGAGCATTGTCCAACATGGCGTTCGAGCGGGACGCGCTAAAAGCAGCGCGCCCCCCAGCTTTACGTGTGTGCCGGGCATGGCACGTAACTATGTCGGTGGAAGTCCGGCAGCCAGGTTTTCGCAGAGCCGAAGGCTAGGAGAACGGCAAGGGCGTCATCGTGAGGTGGGGTCTGAAGGAAGCTGAATCCAAAACTACGGGGCGATGAACAAGAGCTGGGTATGAGGCGTGATACATCCGGGACGAGTGGGCACGTGTCCGCGAAGTCCTCCATCTGCGGTTGGGGTGTATTTTGTAAATCCAGCGTTCGCGCAGTGAAAGTAACGTGTCTTACCCCGGGAGATCTCCATGGGCTGCACTCGCTGCAAAGCGGTGCTGAGTGCCGAGCGATGGGTGCTGATCGCCGTGGCGAAGTCAGCAAAGGGCGTAGTAGGTGGATGGCACCACTGAAGGCCCGAACGATGAGCGACAAGGGAATTGGATGAAGAGAAACAGCAGAGCAACAGACCCGTTGCGACCCACTGTGGCAAAGCCGCAGCAACACGCTGTCGCTGGTGAATCCAACACGCCCGAGTCAATACCATCCCAAGCGTTACTGGCGCGTGTACTTTAAATCCGGTTTGGCGGTTATTTGAATGGCCGCACTCGATATTCCATCGGTATGCATGTTGGGGAGCGTATCCGGCTGGTTATATTAGTAGTAATGCGAGTCGGACTATAGCAGGGTATGGCGGTAAGCCTCGGATTACGCTGCGCAGCAGCCGGGCTGCGCTTGCTGGCCCTTTTAAAGCGATTTATACCTCAAATTCTGTTATCTCTTGCAGGCTACCTCTCTATTTAAGATTGGTTAACGTGCGCCGATAGACTACTCGGACACCTACAGCGTATCCGCCTTGCAGATCAATACAAATAAAGCGTCTCTAAATGCGATCAGCACGCTAAACCGGGCGGATTCGTCTCTGGAGCGTGCGTTACAGCGCATGTCATCGGGTATGAGGATCAACTCCGCGCGGGATGACGCTGCCGGTATGGCTATCTCCGAACGCATGACGACCCAAGTGCGGGGCTTTCAGCAGGCTATGCGTAATTCCAACGATGCTATATCCATGTTGCAAGTTGCTGAGGGGGGGCTGGGACAAATTTCCAATCTGCTTCAGCGCGGGCGAGAACTCGCCATCCAAGCTGCAAATGCGACGAACTCCCCCAGTGATAGGAGTAGCCTACAGGCTGAAGTGAAGCAGATCATCGATGAAATCGACCGCATTGGCAGTACGACGTCGTTTAACAATGTCATGATTCTAGGGGGTGGGAAAGGCGGCGACCCGGTATTTACTGGCGGTCCCGACGAGCATGCCACGGCAAAATTAGACATTATCGACGCACTCAAGCGCTCTTGGCTCAAGCAGGGCGAGTCGATGCTGGAGACTTACTTCGGCATCCGCGGTGACGGCGCATCGCTAGACATCAAGTTTGTGGAAAATGAAAACTATCTCGCGGCCGTCAGCGTAACCGGTTATGAAATCGCAACCGGTAAAATGGTTGGACTTACGCTCAATATTGATCTTTCGGATTTTTCACCCGCCAATTGGCCAAATGGTGGACCCAGTTCGATCTCGAACGAACGTATTATCGCGCATGAACTCACCCATGCCGTTATGGCCCGCACGACAAACATGCAGGCCTTACCGCTCTGGTTTATCGAGGGTGCCGCAGAATTCATTCATGGTGCCGATGACAGGCTTTATGGCGACATCACCACGAGCATCGGCGCGACAACCTCCGCCAAGGTCGAAAGCCTGATGAACAGTTATCTCAACAATAACGGCTCTGTTCAGCAGTATTCCGCGGGATATGCCGCATTGCGATATATGCATCAGGAAATCATTGATAACGGCGGCGAAGGAATAAGAGAAGTATTCGATTACCTACGTACTACGCCCCTTTCAACTCTGGATGATGCGCTCGGCCACGTTTCGTCACAGCATGCCGGCATGACATTTAATGATACCGCATCACTTGCGGCGGCATTCGCGGATGGACAGGAGGGAAACACGTATATTACGAGTCTTTATGACGGCGGCAGCTTGCAAAATTTGGACACCGGCGCCGTGGGCGGTCCTGATGCCCAAGCAGGCGGATTGCGCAATACCTCCGCAACTGGCGTTATTCCCGATACTGGCCCTTATTCTGATAATCCCTTGCAAGCGTTCAATGTTAAGTTTCCGATGATCGATACCACAAGTATCGCAAAATTGACCCTGAATATAGCGGCGTCCTTGAATTTTCACGTGGGGGCGAATGCCAATCAAACTATCACAGTCGACTTGAGTTCGGTGCAAGCGTCTACACTGAATTTATTGTCAGTGAACATTGCTCTTGATGCTCAAGCCGCTATTGGATATTTTGATTCCGCGTTGCAGGCCATTGACCAAGAGCGGGCGCGTTTGGGGGCATCGCAAAACAGAATGGAATATGTCGTGGCCTCGCTTTCGACAATGCACGAAAATATCAGCGCCAGCCGTTCGCGTATTGTAGACGCTGATTATGCCGCCGAAGTTGGGCAGCTCACCCGCAGCCAAATTCTCCATCAGGCGGGCACCGCCGTATTGGCCCAGGCCAATACCCAGCCGCGCCTTGCTTTGAAATTACTGGAAACAGGTTAAGGTTAAAGTGAGCCACCCCGCCTTTTTCGGGCGCGGTAATTAAGCTATACCATTCATAAGTTCTTACTGCATCGGGCTGGCATAATCCAGCGTCTGATGCCGCCTCTTGTAATTATAAAATAGATCGATGTAATCGAAGATCGCAACGCATGCATCACTGTGGCTGTGAAAGTGTCAATGATGCGCCAACTCGTTTTGGGGTTATTGAAAAAGCTTTCTGCCATCGCATTATTGCAGGCAATCCCCTTGATGTTCAGGTTGAGTCTTCCGTTCTCTACCGCACATTTGCTTGCATGTCACCTAGAGAAAATAAGGACGCGCAATTGACAAGGCATAATATGCGGCGTAGCGTTTCCTGCGGCACGTGAAAGAGCCGGAGAAATAGAGAGATTATGTCAGGCTTGACGCTGTATTCATTATGCTCCCCACGCAAGCTTATTTACTCAGCAGCCATTTAATTGTGATCAAAGGAAAACGGATCATGCCCACAAATACCATCCGGCTTCATCGTGTTCTCCGCGCGAAACCAGAGCGCATTTATCGCGCGTTCCTGGATGCCGACGCCATGGCCAAGTGGTTGCCCCCATACGGCTTCACTTGCAAAGTTCATCATCTAGACGCCAAGGTGGGAGGCACCTACAAGATGTCGTTCACGAATTTTACGACAGGCCAGGGCCATGCCTTTGGCGGGGTGTATCGTGAACTCGTGCCATCCAAAAAGATACGCTATACGGATAGCTTTGAGGATCCGGGTTTGCCGGGAGAAATGCAGACGACGGTGAGTTTGAAGCAAGTGTCGTGCGGCACTGAGCTGAACATCGTGCAAGAAGGCTTGCCCGAGGCCATTCCGCTCGAGATGTGTTATCTCGGCTGGCAAGAGTCGCTCGCGCAACTTGCGCAGCTGGTCGAACCCGAGATTCCGGGCTAAGGGGATGAGGCTTTAAGTCTCCGCTTAAGCGCAACGGCAAACTTGGTTTCTAAGGTGGCGGCTCAAGGTTGTGTTCCGCGTCTTGCTTGAGCAATGGTGTGCCTAGATCCAGATAAATGACGACGTCAATTTCGCATTCGGGGGTTATACAGTCGCATTCGTCCTGTGGACTTTAAAAGGGCTGTTTCAGAACCCTTTTGTGCTTTTTACTATTTGTCTAGCCTTCAATGCTATGCGGGAATGTAAAATTCAATGCCGCTACGCCGCATTCTAAATAAACAGAGCTTGGTTTGATGATACGTGAGCATCCTCTGCGGTGAGCCAATGCAGCGAAATGAAGGCGTGCGCCGGGGCGAGCGCAGGCGGTCCGGGGTAAATGCAATCGAGGTCGCGAGGCTGAGGTCAATTCGTGCATGGAGGGACGAATAGTTTCCTCAATGCCATGCACATCGCGGATGTGATGAACGTCTATCGGAGTAAAGGGGTAGGTTACGCCGCCAACGCGGTGAACCCACCCCAAATCGGCTAGTGAGCGCGGCTACTCGAGACGGGAAGTCGTGCGCGGTCTAAGTCGCACATTGTATTTTCAGCCTCACTTTATTTAGTTAATCAGGCCTTCGAATTCGGCGAAGGAGATAACGCCGCCGTGTCCGCCGGCGATGGCGCCGACATTGAGGCCCAGCTCGATGATGCGGTCATAGATCAGTCGCGCCTCCGGTGGCAGGGACGCCGCGCCGGGGAAGGGGTTGTAGATGTCGACGACGAAGGCGACGCCACCGGCTTCGACCAGTAGCAAGTCTTCGGCGTGTTCGTTGCCGAGTGGGTAGATGCCGACTGGGTTGAGGCTGTTGGCGAGGAGGACGGAGCCCATGTCCGGCACGGGAATGATGTTCGCGTTCATCGGGCTTGACGTCAGCATGTCCGGATCAAGGGTTGAGGGCGCGGTGAATACGCCTTCGAAAAAAGGCATCGCGGCCTCATGCATGACGATGGTGGCGCCGTGGGCGGCATAGGTGCGCAAACCGCCGCTGTGATCGGCGTGATGATGGCTCATCACCACGTGCGTGACCGGTTTGCCGGGAAAGGTGGTGGTGACCCATTCGATGACGGCGAGACTGCGCACTTCGTTGAGGGGGGCTTCGATGATGACTATCCCTGCGTCTTGCTCCACCGCGAGGGAGTGGTGCGAGCCGCCGGTGAGATGGTAGACCCCGGGCGCGAGTTGCGTCGCGTTGACTTGTGGCTGAAATCCATCTTGAGGAAAGCCCAGTGCGGCGAAGGATTGCAGGTATTGATGGCTGGTCTCGCCGCGTTGCGCCAGGCGGGCGTCGAAGACGGGCGACACGGCAGCGGGAAATTCAAAAGCGGCGGGATCGATAACGGGGTTGATTTCAATCATGGCGCGCGTTTCTTTGTGTACGAGCGCGCCATCATAGACGACCTCCACCACGGCAGGAAATTTGGGCTGATTGTGTAAGCGCCACCATGCTTGAAAAAATGAGGATCGCAGTATCCAATGCAGATCGTGCAATGACGCTGGTTTGTGTCTCCACCCTGTGAATCCGCGCTGCGTGATATTAAACGGCCGCCACGATAGGTAATGTACTTCCAGAGGAACGTCGCGGCGCAAGCCGTCATTCTCCATGGTGGTGACCTTGGTTAATTGTCCCGTGAAGGCGTTGATATGCAGCATCAGCGGCGCGACGGGGTCATCGACCGCAATGACGTGATGAGGCATGCCATGGATAGGCATCATCTCCAGTTCCGTAGCTAGGCGGGGATTAGCGAGGACGTCGAGCAGAATGAGGTGGGGATTGAGCAGCCGTTGGTGCTTGCGGATCGAGGCCCAGCGGTCCGAGAGCATATTGCTTTGGGCGGGTCCGCCGAAGTTACCGTTTTGGCCATCGAGATAACCCAAATCAGCGGCGATGACTTCGCTTAGTTGGCGTTCGATGCCCGCCGCCGCGATGTCGTAATCGAGACGGAGCCGGTCGCCTGCCACATCGTAGCTGAGTTGGGATGCGAATGTGCCGCGGCGGGTGGCGCCTTCACCGACGTTAAAACCTTCATCTAAGATCCAGCGCTCGCCGCTGGCCTGGATGATGAACCCGTCTAAATTTTTCAAGGCGCCAAGACCGCCCATGGCGGCGACCGCTTTTTCGATGGCCGTGGGCGCCAGTTTAAATGAGTGTTTACCGCGCGCGTCCGCGTCCAGTGCGATCAATGTGAGTGCCGCGGGTAATAGTGCCACGACAAATATAGATTTCCAGCGAAGTATGCTGTCCATAGCGCTCTCCTTTGTTCAAGGTGTCTATCTGGAATGCGTGGGGGCAATTTTCAATATAGACCAATATCGCCTGCTGTCCAGTTGCGTCCTAAGCAACTATGGCCTGAATTGGCATGCCGTCTTCATGACCGACAACCCCTCACGTTTTTTGTATATTTTTTGTATGTTGGGGCTGAGCTGCCGCGAGAGTGACCGCCGTTTTATGTCTTAACGGTTGAATCGAATTTCCAATGTTTGGCGCCACGCTCACGCTGGTTTATGGCATACCGCTTCGACGTTGTTGCCATCGGGGTCGATGATGAAGGCGCCGTAATAGTGGGCATGATAATGTTCGCGCAGGCCGGGCGGGCCGTTGTCCTTGCCGCCGGCGGCGAGAGCGGCTTTATAGAAAGCGTCCACCGTGGTGCGGTTTTCGGCGGCGAAGGCGACATGCACCGCTGATTTTTGCACGTCCCCTTGGCTTAACCAAAAATCCGGCATGCGCCCGCCGGTGCCCAAGCCGCCGGCCTTGCCCTCGGGCATGTCGAACTCCATCATCATGCTGTAACCCAGCGGCGCGAGGGCGGCCTGGAAAAACAGTTTGCTGCGGGCGTAATTGCTCACCTTTAGGCCTATATGATCGATCATAGCGTCTCCTTCCCTTGGTTTCGCGGTGCGGTTAATTAATGCGGCGCGGCGTGTGTTGGATAAGATCAGCGGGCGCTGTTTGCATTACCCAGCCCTTGCGCAGTTCGGTTCGCGCACCTCGTCATTCTAGTTTAGTCCAGTTTAGTTACGCTTCATCAATCTTTCCAATTTCCTTATATAGGAAGGGGGAAGGGGTGTGTGGATTAGAATTTTTTATCAGCCCCAGCCGGTTTATTCGCATGACGACCCGCGCCGGCATGCGTATACCTTGGAGCAGTTTGTCCCGCCGCTAGTGCGCTTGAGTCATGCAGCAGGTAATCTGTAGCAAGTAGCAACCAAGGTATGCGCCATGAGTTTTCTGCAAGAAGCCGCCATCCTCCTCGCGGCGGCCATTGTTGCGGTGACCCTATTTAATAAACTGGGATTCGGTTCGGTATTGGGATATTTGATCGCCGGGGTCGTGATCGGGCCATGGGCGCTGGGGCTGATTACCGATGTCGATAATATCCTGCACTTCGCGGAGCTGGGCGTGGTGCTGCTGTTGTTCATCATCGGTCTGGAATTACAGCCATCACGGTTGTGGGTGTTGCGGCGCTCGATCTTCGGCATGGGTTTGGCGCAGGTGGTGGTCACGGGTGTGGTGTTGAGCTGCGCCGCCCTGAGTTTGGGTTTACCCGCGCCGGCCGCGGCGATCGTCGGCTTCGGGCTGTCACTGTCGTCCACCGCCTTTGTCTTGCAGTTGCTCGCCGAGAAAAAACAACTGAACACCGTACACGGACGCTCCGCGTTCGCGATTCTGCTGTTTCAGGATTTAGCGGTCATTCCCATGCTGGCGCTGCTGCCGTTGCTGGGGATGAGCGAAACGGCCGCGGCGGGTGGATGGGGCATCGAGAAATTGCTGCTCGGCATCGCGGCGATCGTCGTCATGGTCGTGGGCGGACGCTATTTATTGCGGCCGGTGTTCCGGCTGGTGGCCGCCGCGGGCAGCCACGAGATCTTTTCCGCCGCCAGCCTCTTGCTGGTCGTCGCCGCTACTTTATTGATGGAGGCGGTGGGCTTGTCCATGGCCTTGGGCGCCTTCGTCGCCGGTGTGTTGCTCGCCGATTCCGAATACCGTCATGAGATCGAGGCGAACATCGAGCCTTTCAAAGGGCTGCTGCTCGGTTTGTTTTTCGTCGCCGTGGGCATGTCGGTGAATATCGGTCTCTTGAGTTCCGGGCCGTGGCTGATCGTGGGTCTGGTGCTCGCATTGCTGCTGATTAAATTTACCGTGCTCTACGGCCTGGCCTTCGCTTTTAAACTGCCGGAACGCTGCGGGCGCAAGCTGGCTTTGGTGATGCCGCAGGGCGGTGAATTCGCCTTTGTGCTGTTCGCCGCCGCCGCGAGTTATCAGATTTTATCGCGTTCCTTGGCGGACACGTTGATTCTGGTGGTTACGCTGAGCATGGCGGCCACCCCGCTCTTGGTTTTCCTTCACGACAAATTGCTGCGGCCGTGGCTGGAGCGGCAGGCGCCGCCGGTGTTCGATCGCATCGATGAGGCGGGCGCGCCAGTGATCATCGCCGGTTTTGGCCGGGTCGGCCAAATTCTAGGCCGCATCTTGCGCCTCAAGCACATTAAGTTCACCGCTTTGGAAATCAGCCAGACCCAGGTCGATTTCGTGCGCAAGTTCGGCGGCAAGATTTATTACGGCGACGCCTCACGCATTGAATTACTGCGTGCCGCCCATGCGGAGCAGGCGAAAATCTTCGTGCTGGCCGTGGACGATATTCAAGCGTCGATAAAAATCGCGGAGACCGTGAAGGCGAATTTTCCCGGTTTGGAAATTTATGCGCGGGTGCGTAACCGCCATCACGCCCATGTCATGATGGACTTAGGCGTGAAGGTCTTCGTGCGCGAAACCTACTTTTCGAGTCTGCGTCTGGCCGAGCATGTGTTGAGCGGGCTAGGTTTGCCGCAAGATGAGGCGAAGGGTTCCATTGAAAAATTCACAGCTCACGATGAGGCGGCTCTGATTAGACAGCACGCCGTTCATCATGATGAGTTGCAGTTGATCCAAAGCGTGAAAGACACCGCGGAGGATTTACAAAACTTGTTCGAAGCGGACATCGCTTCTCAGGACGGCGTGGCGGCGGAAAAATCCGTTACGCCGCCCGGATGAGGGTATGCGGCGGCGTGTCTAAACCAGGGCGCACATGCTTGTCTGGGGACGTGAATGGCGCGCCGCTCCTAAGCTGCCCTGTATTCACCAAGGCCGCGCGCCCGGGGGCGTTTCTCCGCCAGAGCGATTTCCCCTTGCTGATTTGATGGAGAGCGGAATTGTGCTAAAAATGGTCCTTTCTGGCCGGGGGCGCAGAATAAGTCTGTCGCGGCGGCAGACGGTGTGCCCGTGGTCATGACGCATTCGCGCGTGCAGTGCATGTATACAAAAATAACTGGAGACAACCATGCCCCTTGAGTTCGACATTACCCGCGCCGCGCCCGCGCTGGCGGAGATCAGGCTTGAGCGTGAACAGGCCGAGAATGCGCTCGTGGGCATGCGGAAAAAAAATATCTACTTCCTGGTGACCGCCGCGGCGACGTTGATAACCTTGCTCTGTTTTCAATTTTTCGTGGCCTTGCCCGCCGTGCGTGACCCCGCTTCAAGCCCGGATTTCGTGTCGATACTCGCGCTTTACACGCCGTATCTTATTGGCGGGTTCTTTTTTACGACGCTGACGTTGTACAACAAAAAAATCGAGAAGCCGCGCAAACATGTTGATGCGACACTTGCGGCGCTAAAAGAGGCGGCGCCGGAGGAGTTGGCGGACATTGGCGAGTATGAGCGGCATGAGGCGGTCGCCGCGTACCGGGCGCAGGTCGCGGCGCAGGGGCGGTCGCTGGTGCGGGCGGAAATCAAAGCCATGCAAGATTGGTTAGAGAGACAGAAACCGGCGTGATCCACGCCCGTAACGTTGCGGGCTTGGCCATGACTCCTGACTTGATCAATTATTTTGGCCTTAGTCCGCTTCACCGGAAAAGTTCAGGGGGCTCTGAATAATGTCATCCTGGCATGTTTAGAGAACGAAGAACAAAAGCGGAATTTTCGCTATTCTTCATTTTCAATGGCATTTAGCCAGGGAAAAGGGCGGCGCGTCCTTGCACCGTACGCCAGCACTAATAAATCAGGGACTCTTTAAATGAAGTGGCGCGATCACTAGCGCCGCGCTCACTCTTCAAGCAACTTCGTCGGCAAGCCGTCGATGCTGGTTTGATTCTTTTCCCGCCAATACTCGGCGAGGCCTTGCGGACCTTTGTTATCCGCCCAGCGCAGCAGGGTTTCGCGTTCGCCCGCGTAGTGATACAGCGGCACGCCGTAGCCGCAGGAGGTCTGCGCCGAGTCCAGCGCCACCGTCATGATTTGCCGCATGCCCGCCAGCGGCGGAAAGTGCCGCGCTAGATTTTCCCATGCGCCATCGCGCGGGCGCACGGCTTGGCCCTGGCCGTAGAGACGCAGGATCAGCGGCTGGGTATCGAAGCTGCAAAACATCAGGGTGATGCGGCCGTCGGCGCGCAAATGGGCGGCGGTTTCGTTGCCGCTGCCGGTGACATCGAGATAGGCCACGCGCTGATCGTCGAGACAGCGGAAACAGTCCATGCCCTTGGGCGAGAGATTGATGCGCCCCTCGCCCGCGGCGGTGGCGGTGAAGAACAGATGCTGCCGCGCGATGAAGTCGCGCAACTCATCGTTTAATGCGGAATAGAACTTGGCCATTGCTACAATAGCGCCCTGATTGATGCTTGGACGATTTTGGAGGAAGCGCCCGCATATGTCCAACCCCCGCGCCGATGTATTACGGCTATTTCACAGCGCGCTCGCCGCGGTGAACGGCGCGGCCTGCACGCGGCGTTTTTTGACGGCGCGGCCGTGGGCGGGCGATGTCTATGTCATCGCCATCGGCAAGGCCGCCGGCTCGATGCTGCAGGGCGCGCGCGCCGCCTTGGGCGCGCAATTGCGCGCGGCCGTACTCATCACCAAGCATGGCCATGTGCCGCTGGATTTATCCAAGGCCGCGGGCGTGACGACGCTCGAAGCGGGCCACCCCGTGCCGGATGAAACCAGCCTGCGCGCCGGTGAGGCGGTCCTGGATTTCATCGCCGCGACGCCGGCGGATGCGTGCGTGTTGGTGCTCCTCTCCGGTGGCGCTTCCAGTTTGGTGGAGGTGTTGCCGGCCGGTCTGGCGCTCGATGATCTGCGCCGCGTCAATGCCTGGCTGCTGGGCAGCGGTCTCGATATTCACGCGATGAATGCCGTGCGCAAACAACTCTCTTGCATCAAGGGCGGACGTTTGGCGCCGCGCATGGGCGCGCGCCGCGTCGTGCAATTACTGATCTCCGATGTCCCCGGTGATGCGCCGGACGACATCGGTTCCGGTTTGTTGCTGCCATCGGCGCAAGCGCAGGAGTTCACGCCAAGCGCGCTGCCCGCGTGGTTGCAGATGCTGTTGCATGCCGCCCCGCCCCTGCCCGCCGCGGACGCGCCGTGTTTCGCGGCGCTGGAGACGCATATCATCGCCCAGCTCGCTCAGGCCCTGGCCGCGGCGGCGGAGGCGGCGCGGGAATTGGGCTACGCCGTGCATGCGCATGCCGACGCTTTGCGCGGTGATGCGGCGGTGCAAGGGCGGGCCTTGGCCGCGGCATTGCTGTGCGGCGCGCCCGGTGTGCATCTCTGGGGCGGTGAGACCACGGTGGTGTTGCCGCCGCGGCCGGGGCGCGGCGGGCGCAATCAACACCTCGCCCTCGCGGCGGCGGCGGTGCTGGCCGGGCATGATAGGGTGTGGTTATTGGCGGCGGGCACGGATGGCAGCGACGGTCCCGGCGGCGATGCGGGCGCGCTGGTGGACGGCGGCAGCCGCGCGCGCGGTGAGTTGGCTGGTTTGGACGCGGCGGCGTGTTTGCGGCGCGCCGACGCCGGCCGCTTTCTCGAAGCCAGCGGCGATCTCGTCAACACCGGGCCGACGGGGACGAATGTGATGGATATCGTGATTGGATTGAAACGTGAATAAAGAAAATTTATTTGAGGCCGCGGCCGCCTGTCTCGCCGAGGATAATGCGGCGGAGAAGTTGCGCTTGAGCCGCGCGGCGGCGGCGTGCTGGCGCGCGGGTGAGCTGCCGCTGATAAATGAGACGCCGCCCGCGCCCATCGGCGAGCCGGGGCGGCCGCCGCGGCCCGTGCTGGTGGC
>CAMYKQ010000050.1 GCA_947259075.1 uncultured Gammaproteobacteria bacterium
CGGCAGCCTGGGCCGCGGCGGCATGCTCACCAAGGTGCGGGCGGCGGCGCGGGCGGCGCGTTCCGGCGCCGCCACCGTGGTGGCCCTGGGCCGCGAGCCTGATATCCTGACGCGGCTCGCGGACGCCGAGCAGCTAGGCACGCTCTTTCTTCCCGCGCGCGAGTTGCTGGCGGCGCGCAAGCGCTGGCTGGCGGGCCAGTTGCAGCCGCGCGGCAAACTGAGCTTGGACGAGGGTGCGGTGCGGGTCTTGCGCGAGTCCGGCCGCAGCCTGCTGCCCGTGGGCGTGCATCAGGTTGAGGGGCAATTTCTGCGCGGCGAGCTGGTGGTGTGCCTCGCCCCCGATGGCCGCGAGGTGGCGAAGGGGCTGGTGAATTACAGCGCCGAGGAATCGCGCAAGATCATGGGCCAGCCCTCGGACCGCATCGAGTCCCTGCTGGGTTATGTCGACGAGCCGGAGTTGATTCACCGCGATAATCTGGTGCTGGTTTAAGGGATGTCCTTGATGCCGGATTCAGCGTGCGCTACTGAGCGCCGCGTTGATAAGGCCTAGGCGGCGTGACAAGCGTCCCGTCCGCTTAGGCACGAAAACCGTGCTCGGAAAGGCAAAGCTGCCCCATTAGCTATACACCCGCCTCTCTATGGCAAAGACAGAACCACCCCGTCCGCTGCGCGTCCACCCCGCCTTGAAAAGGCGGGGAGTGATATTTTCCTCTCATCTGTGGGGCGGGGAGTGATGTTTCCCTCGCATCTGCGAGGCGGGGGGTGATGTTTCTCCCCTCCTCTCCGAGGAGGGGTGCCCCGAAGGGGCGGGGTGGTGCGCTTGTGATTTTATTTTTTATTATTAATGCGCGTCTAAGCAAAACTTCAAGAAGAGCGGGTTTTTCGCCAGCGCAAATAGCCAGCCTGAAACAGGCCGGCTATCGGGCGGGTGGTGCGCGGGGCGGCTTAGGCGCCGAGGGCGCGGATGTGCTGCGTCAGGCGGCTCTTGTGGCGAGCGGCCTTGTTCTTGTTGATGATGCCTTTACGCGCCATGGCGTCGATGGTCGGCTGGGCGGCCTTGAAGGCGGCCTCGGCCTGCGCCTTGTCGCCAGCGGCAACGGCATTCACGGCCTTCTTGATGGCGCTGCGCACGGCGGAACGCTGACTCATATTCAGCTGACGGCTCTTTTCTGCCTGTCGCACCCGTTTTTTTGCTTGAGCTGTGTTAGCCAAGGAGAAACTCCTGAATTCACGGTGATTCGGAAAGCCGCGTACTATGCGTTTTCCCGCCCGCTTTGTCAATGCCCGCGGGACGGCGTCCGCTCTCGCCGCGGCGGCGGCGAAAGGGTACACTGCGGCCAATTTTATCCGAGAACAACAAGGACTTCCCGCCGCCATGGCACAAGGCTTGTTCAAATCCATCGCTAGCGTGGGGGCGATGACCTTCATTTCCCGGGTGCTGGGCTTTGTGCGCGATATGGTCATCGCGCGGGTGTTCGGCGCCAGCGCCGGGGCCGACGCCTTTTTCGTCGCCTTCAAAATCCCCAATTTTCTGCGGCGCCTCTTCGCCGAGGGGGCCTTTTCCCAGGCCTTCGTGCCGGTGTTGTCCGAGTACAAGACCCAGCGCGGCCACGAGGAAGTTAAAGAATTGGTAGACCACGTCAGCGGCGCGCTGACGGGGGTCTTGTTTTTAGTGACCGTGGCGGGGGTGATCGCCGCGCCGCTGCTGATCTGGTTGTTCGCGCCGGGTTTCAGCGCCGATAAGTCTAAGTTCGACTTGGCGGTGGACATGCTGCGCATCACCTTCCCCTATTTGCTATTCATCTCGCTCACCGCCTTCGCGGGCGGCATCCTCAACGCCTACGGCCGTTTCGCCGTGCCCGCCTTCACCCCGGTGTTTCTCAATCTGTGCATGATCGCCGCCGCGCTGTGGCTGGCGCCGCTGATGGCGGAACCGGTGACGGCCCTAGCCTGGGGCGTGTTCGCCGCCGGGGTGGTGCAATTGCTATTTCAATGGCCCTATCTGCGCGGCCTGCGTCTGCTGCCGCGCCCGCGCTGGCGCCGCGGTCACGAGGGCGTGAAGCGCATCCTCAAGCTGATGCTGCCGGTGATGTTCGGTTCCTCGGTGGCGCAGATCAATTTGCTCATCGACACCTTGATCGCCTCGTTTTTAGTGACCGGCAGCGTGTCCTGGCTGTATTACTCCGACCGCCTCGTGGAATTTCCATTGGGTATATTCGGCGTGGCCTTGGCGACGGTGATTCTGCCCAAATTATCGCAGCAACATGCCCAGTCCTCGCCCGAGACCTTTTCCCGCACCTTGGATTGGGGTTTGCGCTGGGTGCTGGTGGTGGGCCTGCCCGCCACCGTGGGCTTGGTGGTGCTGGCCGCGCCGATGCTGGCCACCTTGTTTTATTACGGCGAGTTCACCCGCCACGATGTGCTGATGTCCTCTTACAGTTTGATGGCCTACAGCACCGGTCTGCTGGGCTTTATCTTGGTGAAGGTGCTGGCCTCGGGTTTTTATTCACGGCAGGATACCCGCACCCCGGTGCGCTGCGCCCTCGCGGCCATGGGCGCCAACCTGGTGTTGAACCTGGTCTTTGTTTGGCACCTGGCCCATGCCGGTCTGGCCTTGGCCACCGCGCTGGCCGCCAGTCTCAACGCGGCGCTGCTCTATCGCGCCTTGCGCCGCACCGGCGCTTTTCACTTGCAGCCCGGCTGGCGCGCCTTATTGTGGCGGTTGAGTGCGGCCAGTGTGGCCATGGGCGTATTGCTATGGTGGGGCGCGGGCAGCCTGGATGATTGGGCGCAATGGGGGGCGTCGCAGCGGGCCTGGCGTCTGTTGCTGTGGATCGCGGCGGGCGCGGCGGTGTACGCCGCCGTGGCCCTGGCCGCCGGTCTGCGCCCGCGGCACCTGCGTCCGCCAGCAGACCGGCCGTGACAAGCGCGCGCGGTCATTTATAATCGTAGCCCTTTAGCCGGCGCCAGCCCGCGAGCGTGGATGGACATCATTCGAGGACTTTATAATCTGCGGCCCCGCCACCGTGGCTGCGTCGCTACCATCGGTAATTTCGATGGCGTGCATCTCGGTCATCAGGCGGTGCTGGGCCAATTGGCGGAGCGGGCGGCGGTGTTGAGTTTGCCCGCCGTGGTCATCACCTTCGAGCCGCAGCCGCGCGAGTTCTTCACCCCCGGTGGCACGCCGCCGCGGCTGACGCGTTTCCGCGAAAAGGTGCAGGCCCTGCGGCGTTTCTCCGTGGACCGGGTAGTGTGTCTGCGTTTCAACGCGGCGCTGGCCGCCATGCCCGCCGCCGAGTTCATCCAGCGCTTGCTGGTAGACGGTTTGGCGGCGCGTTATTTAGTCGTGGGTGACGATTTCCGTTTTGGCGCGGGGCGCGCGGGTGATTTCGCCATGCTGCGCGAGGCCGGGACGCGGCAGGATTTTCAAGTGGCGGCGATGCGCAATTTCAACGTCGACGGCGAGCGGGTGAGCAGCACCCGCATCCGCGCCGCGCTGGCGCGGGATGATCTGGCTGGCGCGGAAAAATTATTGGGCCGGCCCTATCGCATGTGCGGGCGCGTCGCCCACGGCGACCGGCGCGGGCGCACCCTCGGTTTTCCCACGGCCAATATTCACCTGCATCGCAAAAGCTCGCCGGTGAACGGGGTGTACGCGGTGGAGATGTTCGGCTTGGAAAACGAGCCGCTGGCGGGCGTGGCCAATGTCGGTGCGCGGCCCACGGTGGGCGGCACGCGCAGCCAGCTTGAAGTGCATTTGCTGGATTTTTCCGGCGACATTTACGGCCGCCACGTGCAGGTGGATTTTTTGCGCAAGCTGCGTCCCGAGCAGCGCTTTGACTCACTGGAGGCGCTGGTGGCGCAGATTCGCGCTGACGCCGTCGCGGCGCGGGATTTTCATGCGGGGCGCAAGCAGCGTGATTGATGCGGCGGCGCATGCGGGGCTGATTGATTGAGGCGCGGGGCGCGCGTTTGAGCGTGCTCTTTCGGGTTCGCGCCGCGGCCGAACCACCCCGTCGGCTTCGCCGCCACCCCTCCTTGGAAAGGAGGGGAGACATAATGCTTTCTCCTTCCTCTCATAAAGAGGGGGCGTGGTTCGTTTTCCCTCTTCACATGAAGGAGGGAGCTGCGGTTTTTTTACCTCGTCTCATAAGGAGGAGGGCGCGGATCATTTTCCCTCCTCTCATAAAGTGGGGGCACGGATCATTTTCCCTCCTCTCATAAAGTGGGGGCACGGATCATTTTCCCTCTTCGCCTTAAGGAGGGAGCTGCGGTTCTTTGTACCTTCTGTCATAAGGAGGAGGGCACGGATCTTTTTCCCCTCCTCTCGGAGGAGGGGTGCCCCGCAGGGGCGGGGTGGTGCAGCCGCGGCACAAGATTTGAGAATGAATGATGGCCTAAGTCGTCGAGGATGCGGTCACGCGCAAATTGAGTTGGTTAAGTGCGTGTTGCCGCGAGTACGGCGAAGGAATTTGGGTGATGAGCGCGATATAAATAGCGCGCGGCGCTAACGCGTCACGCAGGATTTAGCGCGGCGGGGATTTCCGGCCGCAACGCGGTTTTGATTTTGAACGGATAGCACACATGACTGATTACAAGCACACCTTGAATTTACCGCAGACGGATTTTCCGATGAAGGGCAATCTCGCCCAGCGTGAGCCGGAGATGTTGAAACAGTGGCAGGCTTCGGGGCTGTACCAAAAATTGCGCGCGGCGCGCGCGGGCGCGCCCAAGTTCGTGCTGCACGACGGGCCGCCCTACGCCAACGGCGAGATTCACATCGGCCACGCGGTCAACAAGGTGCTGAAGGACATCATCGTCAAGGCGCGCACCCTCTCGGGTTTCGACGCGCCCTATGTGCCGGGCTGGGACTGCCACGGTCTGCCCATCGAGTTGCAGGTGGAAAAGAAGGTGGGCAAGGCGGGCGTGAAGGTCGATGCCAAGACCTTCCGTCAGGCCTGCCGCGATTACGCCGCCGCGCAAGTGGACAAACAACGCGAGGACTTCATCCGTCTCGGCGTCTTGGGTGATTGGCAGCGGCCTTACCTCACCATGGATTTCAAATTCGAGGCCGACACCCTGCGCGCTCTTGGCCGCATCATCGACAACGGTCATTTGCACAAGGGTTCCAAGCCGGTGCATTGGTGCAGTGATTGCGGTTCGGCGCTGGCCGAGGCCGAGGTGGAATACGAGGACAAGACCTCGCCGGCCATCGACGTGCGCTTCGCCGTGCCCGAAGAGCAGGCGCTGTTCACCCGCTGCAAATACGTGCCCGAACACGCGGGCCACGGCCCGCTGTCCATCGTGATTTGGACGACCACGCCGTGGACCTTGCCCGCCAATCAGGCGGTGGCGGTACACCCGGAATTGGAGTACGTGGTGGTGCAGGCCGAGCACGAACGCCTGGTGCTGGCCGAGGCGCTGATGAAGCCGGCCATGGACCGTTACGGCATCGAGGACTATCGCGTGATCGCCACCTGTCTCGGCGCCGACCTCGAAGGCCTGCAATTGCAGCATCCGTTTTACGCGCGTGAGGTGCCGCTGATCCTCGGCGAACACGTCACCACCGAGTCCGGCACCGGTTGCGTGCACACCGCGCCCGGCCACGGCCAGGAAGACTATGTCGTGGGTCTGCGTTACGGTTTACAGGTGGACAATCCCGTGGGCGGCGACGGCGTGTTTTTACCGGGCACGGAATTGTTCGCGGGCGAGCATGTATTCAAGGCCAATGATCACGTCATCGAGGTGTTGAAGACGAAAGGCGCGTTGCTGCATCACCAGGCCCTGCGCCACAGTTACCCGCATTGCTGGCGCCACAAGACGCCCATCATCTTCCGCGCCACGCCGCAGTGGTTCATCAGCATGGAGCAGAAGGGTCTGCGCAAACAGGCGCTGGCCGCCATCGGCAAGGTGGCGTGGATGCCTGGCTGGGGCCAGGCGCGCATCGAGGGCATGGTGCGTAACCGTCCCGACTGGTGCATCTCGCGCCAGCGCACCTGGGGTGTGCCCATCGCGCTGTTCGTGCACCAAGAGACGGGCAAGCTGCATCCGCGCACCGGGGAGTTGATCGAAGAAGTCGCGCAGCGGGTGGAACGGGGCGGCATCGACGCCTGGTTTGATCTGAATCCGGCTGAATTATTGGGTGATGAGGCGGCGCAGTACCACAAGGTCAGCGACACCCTCGACGTGTGGTTCGATTCCGGCGTCACTCACGCCGCGGTGCTGGAATCGCGCGCGGAGCTGGGCGGCGTGCCGGCGGATTTGTATCTCGAAGGCTCGGATCAGCATCGCGGCTGGTTTCAGTCATCCTTGTTGACCGCGGTGGGCATGCGCGGCGCGGCGCCGTACCGCGGCGTGCTCACCCATGGCTTCACCGTCGACGCGCAGGGCCGCAAGATGTCGAAGTCGGTGGGCAATGTCGTGGCGCCGCAAAAGGTGGTGAACAATCTCGGCGCGGACATCCTGCGCCTGTGGGTCGCGGCCACCGATTACCGCGGCGAGATGACGGTCTCCGATGAAATCCTGAAGCGTACCGCCGATGCCTATCGCCGCCTGCGCAACACCGCGCGTTTTCTGCTCGCTAATTTGCACGGCTTCGATCCCGCGCGCCACGCCGTGCCCGCCGAGGAGATGCTCGAACTCGACCGCTGGGCCGTCGAGCACGCGCGGCGCTTGCAGGCGCAAGTGATCGCGGCCTACGAGAGTTATGAGTTTCATCAAATCTATCAGCGCGTGCATAACTTCTGCGTGGTGGAGATGGGCGGGTTTTATCTCGACATCATCAAGGACCGGCAATACACCACGCAGGCCGACAGCGTCGCGCGGTGCTCGGCGCAGACGGCGATGTATCACATCATCGAGGCGATGACGCGCTGGCTGGCGCCCATTATGAGTTTCACCGCCGACGAGATTTGGCGGCATATTCCGGGTGAACGCGGTGAGTCGGTGTTGCTGGAAAGCTGGTATCCCGTGCCGGCGATGTATCCCGAGGCCGAGGCGGCGCAGGCCAGTCTGCAATACTGGGAGCAGCTCATCGGCGTGCGCGAGATCGTCGGCAAGGAATTGGAACGGCTGCGCGTCGCGGGCGGCATCGGCTCGGCCTTGGACGCGGAAGTGGATTTATATTGCGGCCGCGAGCTGCACGATCAACTGGCGCGGCTCGGCGAGGAATTGCGCTTCGTGCTGATCACCTCCGCGGCGCGGGTGCATGCCACCACCGTGGTGCCGGACGAGGCCGCGCATTTCACTTTAGAGTCCGGCGATGAATTCTGGGTGACGGTGGCGCCCTCGTCTCATGCGAAATGCGTGCGTTGCTGGCATCATCGCGCCGATGTCGGCAGTCACGCCGCGCACCCTGAGTTGTGCGGGCGTTGCGTCGACAATGTCGACGGCGCCGGCGAACAGCGGCGGTACGCCTGATGCGCCGCTGGTTATTTATCGCGGGTCTGGTGTTTGTCGTGGATCAGATCACCAAGCAGACCGCCGAAGCCATGCTCGACTTCGCCGAGAGTGTGGCGGTGCTGCCCTATTTCAATTTTACCTTGGCCTACAACACCGGCGCGGCCTTCAGCTTTCTCGCCGACTCCGGCGGTTGGCAGCGCTGGTTTTTCGTGGTGCTGGCGCTGGCGGTGAGCGCGGTGATCGCGGTGTGGCTGCGGCGTTTGGGGCCGGAGGAAAAATGGAACGGCGTCGCCTTGGCGCTGATCCTCGGCGGCGCGCTGGGCAATGTGTTGGACCGCATCCTCTTCGGCCATGTCATCGATTTCATCGATGTGTATTACACTGCCGCGCAGTGCAGCGCCTTGTTTTCGCCGGAGGTCGTAGGCCCCGGGATGATGCGCTGCCACTGGCCCGCCTTCAATATCGCCGACTCCGCGATTTTCATCGGCGCGGTGATGATGGTTATCGACGCCGTGCGCGGCGGGAAAAAACCGGCGGCATGAATGCGTTTTAAGGAAGCTCTGATTTATTCAGAGCTTCCTGCGGCACAGGGATGTGCCGCCATTTTCAATGGCAGCGGGCCATTGAAAATGAAGGAAAGCGAAAATCGCATTTTTCGCTTTCCGTGCCCTGAGAATTCCAGGATGGAATTATTCAGAGCTTCCTTAATATTTCCCCCGGCAATGCCGCATTCCAACCACCCCGTCCGCTACGCGTCCACCCCTCCTTGGCAAGGAGGGGATGCCTGTTTTTTCTCCCCTCCTCTTTGAGGAGGGGTGCCCCGCAGGGGCGGGGTGGTGCAGGGAGTGGCATTGTCATTCTTGGAAAGACGGAACCACCCCGTCCGCTACGCGTCCACCCCTCCTTGGTAAGGAGGGGAGATATATTTTTCCCCTCCTCATCGAGGAGGGATGAAAAGAAATTCGATTTCCACTTCATCCAGGGTTCGATTTCCACTATATCCAGGGAGGACATGCATGATTGTCCGCTCCAGCCCGTGCCGGTTATGGAGAAATGAAACACGACGCCCTCCTGTTCCTCAATGGCGGCGGGAAAATGAATTCCCCCCCTTTCCTCAATGGCGCCGGAGAACTGAATTCCCCTCTCCCCTCCTTGCCAAGGAGGGGTGCCCCGCAGGGGCGGGGTGGTTCTTTTTTCAATGGTCGGGGTGGCGGCGCGAGCCGGTGGAGCGGTTCCGCACCCCGGGTTTTCTCCCCGCCCCCAAACCCAGTACAATGAGCCCCCGCTATTCTGAGTACCGCAGTCATGCAGATCCAACTCGCCAATCCCCGCGGCTTTTGCGCCGGTGTCGACCGCGCCATCCACATCGTCGAGCGCGCCCTCGAACTCTTCGGCGCGCCGGTGTATGTGCGTCACGAAGTGGTGCACAACAAATTCGTGGTGGAAGGGCTGCGCGCCAAGGGCGTGGTCTTCGTCGATGAATTGGACGAGGTGCCCGACGACAATATCGTCATCTTCAGCGCCCACGGCGTCTCCAAGGCGGTGCGTGACGAGGCGGCGCGGCGCGGACTGAAAGTGTTCGACGCCACCTGTCCGCTGGTAACGAAGGTGCATCTCGAAGTCGAGCGCCACCGCCGCGCCGGGCGCGAGTGCATCCTCATCGGTCACGCCGGCCACCCCGAGGTGGAAGGCACCATGGGTCAGTGGGAAAAGACGCCCGGCGGCGGGGAGATGTATCTGGTGCAGGACGTGGAGGATGCGCGCACCCTGGAAGTACGCCACGGCGACAACCTCGCCTTCGTCACCCAAACGACTTTATCGGTGGACGACACCGCCGCGGTCATCGACGTGTTGCGCCGCCGTTTCCCCAACATCATCGGCCCGCGCAAGGACGACATCTGCTACGCCACGCAAAACCGCCAAGACGCGGTGAAGGTCTTGTCGGAAGACTGCGACGTGGTGCTGGTGGTGGGCTCGCCGAGCAGCTCCAATTCCAATCGCTTGCGCGAGCTGGCGGAAAAATCCGGCGCGGCGGCCTATCTCATCGACGGCGCCGATGAAATTCAACAAGCGTGGCTGAAGGGCAAGCAGGCCATCGGCGTCACCGCCGGGGCCTCGGCGCCCGAGGTGCTGGTGCAAGAAGTCATCGCCAAATTGCGGAGCTGGGGCGCCGCCCCCGCCCGCGAAATGGACGGCCGTCCCGAGACCATCGTGTTTTCCCTGCCCAAGGAACTCAACGCCTGAGTTACGTAGCCGGCACTGAAAAAACGCGGATGGATTCTTCAGCGTGGCGCTAAGGAAGCGGTGAAATGTATCGGGCGCGGTATGCCGACAGTGTGCCGTTCGTTTTTTCTTTTCCGGGTTTCCGGCCGCTCAATCCCTTCTATGCAATGAATTGCATGCGGATCGCTGCGTGCGGGCTTGCGCGAGCGTCCCTTCTCCCACAGGAAGGATGAACTGCCCGCGGCTCGCTATGCGTGCGGGTTTGCGTGTGGCATCCCTTCTCCCGCAGGGAGAAGGACAGGATGAGGGAATAAAAAAACCAGGCGCGGTGAAGAAGCCGGTTGCCGGGGTTTGATGATCCCCTCACCCCCGCCCTCTCCCGGGGGGAGAGGGGGTGAAGAGCGCGCCGGCTGGCTGGGTCTTGGGAAGGATGAACTGCCCGCGGCTCGATATGCGTGCGGGTTTGCGTGTGGCATCCCTTCTCCCGCAGGGAGAAGGACAGGATGAGGGAATAAAAAAACCAGGTGCGGTGAAGAAGCCGGTTGCCGGGGGTTTGATGATCCCCTCACCCCCGCCCTCTCCCGGGGGGAGAGGGGGTGAAGAGCGCGCCGGCTGGCTGGGTCACGCACGCAAGCGCGCCTTATTGCATGAGGCCGCGACACTTCGCCTAGGCGTTGAGATTTACCAGCAACCGGTTGCGGGTGTCCGCATATTGGCGGAGTTGAGGGAGAAGTTGCCGCAGCTGTCGCCGGCCTGTTCGTTGAGCGGCGTGGCGGTGAGTTTGAAGCAAGGCGCGCCGCCGCAGGCCGCGGTGTTGATGATCGCGTCGACTTGATAGATGGCGCCGCTCGATCCGCTGAGTGAGGCGCCGTCGCTGCCGAAATAGGCCGGGCTGCTGGCAAAGCCCAAACTGCCCGCGCCCGACATGGTGGTGGTGTAGGCGCGGTTGTTGAAAAAGAATTGCTCTTGCCGGTTGGCGGCGTCGAGCAGCGCGCTCTTGGCCACGCTGCGTTTGCCCTTGCGCACGTACTCACTGTAACTGGGGTAGGCGATGGCCGTGAGGATGCCGAGTATCACCAGCGCGATCATCAGCTCGATGAGGGTGAGGCCTTGGGTGCGGCGCGGGCTGGTGAGAGCGATGTGGCGATTCATTGTCAGATATCCACTTGGCCGACGCGGCGGAATTGGATGTTGTTGGAGGGTGAGGTTGGGATAATCGCGTCGACATCGGTTCCGGTGGCGATTATTCCATTGTTGGGATTTAAGTTGACATACAGCGCGTAGGTGGACTGGATGAGGCGCGCCACCCCTTTGGCGCCGGGGCTTTGGCTCAACACCCATATTTCAAAGGTATAGACTGATGTTGAGAGGGGGTCACCGCAGTTTGGCATGGGAGGTTGTCCATTGGGTACGAAGGCGCAGCCGCGGTAAAGCACGACATATCGATGGTTGACCCCCCCGATAACGACAGTGTTGGTGTTGAAGCCTACTCCCCAGTTATTGATGTTTCTAGGATCGGCGGGAAGCGGGTTAGCAGCGACGGCGACGCCGGCGTTGGCCGGCGGGGCGAGCGTCGGCTGGCTGTAAAAGGCATCGTTGGCCGCCCAATTGAAATTCTGAGGGTTGCAGCCGGCTGGTGGCGGCCCTAAGGCGGTGCATATGTTCGCGCGAATTTGCGCTTCCGCTGTGAGCAGCGCCGCCTCCGTTTGCGGATAGGTGCTGGTCTGCAGGGCGCTGTTGGTGGACATCAGCCATTCCAGGCGCGAGTTGCTCATCACCGCCACGCCGATGAGGGTGATGGCCACCAGCATCATCATGCTGACGATCAGCGCGGCGCCGCGCTGCTGGCGGGGGTGCTGTGCTGTGCTTGTGGATGCTGCTGTGATCATGACGGCACTCAATTGCGCAAGGCCACGGTGGCGGTGTAGAGCTGGCGGCGGTAGTTGTCAGCGGCGGTGAAGTTATTATTGCCCATGACGTAGGTGTTGGTGTTGGTGTAGCTCGCGTCCGGGCATTCGTCCCGCACCAGCACCCAGAAGCGCACCGAGACGACGTTATTCCAATTTGCCACCGCCCCCGCATCGACATATTGATTGGTTGAACGTCGCGGGTTGCCCCAGGCGTCTTGGTCGTTTTGCGGTAGATCAGTGTCGAGCCCGTATTGGAATTGCAGGCGCTCCACGCCGTGGACCAAACCTTCCGTCTGCGGCCGGCCGATATTGTTTAAAAATTTCCGCGCCAATTCCGGCACGTATCCCGTTCCACTGCCGGCGGGGGTGCAGGGGTCAAAGCCATCGTCAGCATTGCGCACGTAATACGCATGCGCCATGACGGCGTGATCGGTCGTGCTGGTGAAGTTGACCACTGCACCCAAGGCCGGGTTGTTTTGGGTGAGGGTGGCTTGAAGCGGCGCGGTGCGGATGTACAGACTGTTGTTCCAGCCGGCAGCGGGTGGCGCCAACTGGGGGTTGGCATAACGCACGGCGACTACGTCACCGCCGCCGGTGGCTTGATCGGTAATACAGGTATTGTAATTCGTCAGCGCGTCATCAAGCCCAAAGATGCGCCGCTGAACCTTGCTCCCCCACGTGGTGTCGCCTGGGTTACAGGTACCATCCGGCACGACTGCACCCGCCGGATTGGTGCCGCGCATATTGCTCAGCCCCCAATAGCCCGCGCGCCGGATGTCTTGGCTGATTAACTCCACCGCGTAGCGTCCCACTTCTTGCAGGCGGCCGAGGCTGGTTTGCACGTCGTAGCTGCGTTTGGCGGCGGTGTAGATTTGGCCGATGCCCGCCATGACCAGCAGGGCCAAGGTGATCGCGACCATGAGTTCAACGAGGGTAAAGCCGCGCTGGCGGGGACGAACGGCGATGGCGTAACGGGGGGCGGTCATGCTTAGACGCTGGTGGTCACGGTGTAAGTGAAGGGTGTGGCTGTGTTACCCCAAGTTATCGTTACGGTAAAGGTGGTGCCGTTACCGTTAACGGCGATGGAGGCATTGGGCAGGATGGGCGTGCCGCTGGAGTCGATCAACTGTGACCACTGAGCGCGGTCGTACTGTCTGATTCCCCATGAGTTACAGGCACCGGTGTTGCAGTCGACGGGGCTTAGACCACTCGCGCTGGTGAGGGTGATGTTATCGTAAAAGTTGGTGCTTGCCCCCCGCCGGTTCGCCCGGATCCGCTCGATCACGTCTTGCGCCAATTGGGTGGCGATGGTGTGTTGGTTGGCGTTGTTGCTGGCGCGCAGGCCGGCGAATTGCAGGCCGGCCAGGCCCAGCAGGCCGATGCCGACCACGACCACGGTGATTAACACCTCGAAGAGGGAAAAGCCGTGGCAGGCTCGCCGGGGAAATGCGGTGGAGTGGATGATTTTATTCATAGTGTCGCACTTGAATTAGGCACCGGGCCGTGGCGTTGCACGTCTCGCGTAACGGTCGATGCGTTGCCCTCTGGTTTTTTAACTCGTTAAGGTGGTGTCGCAAGCCGGGGCTTGCGCCGCCCGCCCGTGGCCGGGGGTTCTTTTTCGAGGTGGATGACCGGCGTCCGTATTGCCGGTGCCCGCGGCCGTCAGGGTTGCTATAAATAGCATTTTTGGGTGACCATGTCACCTTGCCGCTGCGGCGGGGCGGGTGTAGCTCGTGGCCACGCCGGTAGTGCATATTCATTAATTAACTTCACACAAAGACCGCGGCCGGGTGCCGGGCGGGTTGTTACGGGCCGCGGCGGCGCCGCTGGTTTTTTCATATGAGTGATTTCATCGTTGTAGGTGGGGGGCTGATCGGCCTGCTGGTGGCGCGTGAGCTGGCCGCCGCGGGCGCGGCCGTCACCGTGGTGGAGCGCGGCGAGCTGGGTAAGGAGGCGTCGTGGGCCGGGGGCGGTATTTTGTCGCCGCTGTACCCCTGGCGTTACCCCGGTGCGGTGAACGCCTTGGCCCGCTGGAGTCAGGCCTATTTCCCCGAACTGGCGGCGGCGCTGGCGGAGGAGAGCGGCATCGACCCCGAATGGACGGCGAGCGGTCTGTTGATGCTGGACGGCGGCGAAGCTGAGGCCGCGCAAGCCTGGGCGGCGCGCTGGGACGCGCGGCTGGAGCGCATCACCGGCGCGGCCGCGCGTGAACTCCAGCCCGGTCTGGCCGCGCCGGAGTCCGGCCCGGTCCTGTGGTGGCCCGCGCTGGCGCAGGTGCGCAATCCGCGTTTGCTGCAAGCCTTGGTCCGCGCCTTGTCGCTGAATAAGCGCGTGACGCTGCGCACCGGTTGCTCCGTTGCTGGTTTGCTCAGCGAAGGCGAGACGGTGCGCGGGGTGCGCAGCGCGCAAGGCGAGTTGCGCGCGGATGCGGTGGTGGTGGCGGCCGGGGCGTGGAGCGCCGGGTTGCTGGGGCCGCTGGCCGGGGGCTGGCACATCGCGCCGGTGCGCGGGCAAATGCTGTTGTTGCAGACGCCGCCGGGTTTGCTGCGGCATATGGTGCTGGCGGACGGGCGTTATCTGGTGCCGCGCCGCGATGGGCGGGTGCTGATGGGGAGCACGCTGGAATATGTGGGCTTCGATAAATCCACTACCGCGGCGGCCTATGCGGAATTACACGCCGCCGCGCTGCGCTTGATGCCGGCGCTGGCGCGGTGTCCGGTGGAAAAACACTGGGCCGGCCTGCGCCCCGGCAGTCCCGAGGGCGTGCCCTTGATCGGCGCCCATCCCATCCGCCGCGGTTTGTATGTGAACGCCGGGCATTTCCGCAACGGCGTGGTCACCGGTCCCGCGTCGGCGCGCGTGCTGGCCGATGTGCTCTTGGGCCGCCCGCCGGTGCTGGACCCGGCGCCTTATCGCCCGGTGGAAAAAACAATCACGAATTGAAGGTTTCATGTTGGCGGGGTACTATTGACCGACACGTGCGCTAGGGTTTTTATGCAACATTTCCCCTTAGATGAAGAGCAAGTGCGCTCGCTTATGCGGGCGCACCACATCTCGCCGACCCAGCAGCGGGTGGATATCGCCAGCGTGCTGTTCGCCCGGCCGCAGCACCTTTCCGCCGAACAAGTGCTGAGTTTGGTCAATGATGGCGCGGCCTCGGTGTCCAAGGCGACGGTGTATAACACCTTAGGCTTGTTCGCGCGCAAGGGCTTGATACGCGAAGTCATCGTCGATCCCACCAAGGTGTTCTACGACCCCACCATCATTCCGCACCATCATTTTTACAACGTGGATAGCGGAACCCTCATGGATATTCCCGCCGATGTGATGGATTTAGGCCAATTACCGCCGCTGCCGCCCAATACCGTCGCGGCGGGCGTGGATGTCATTATCCGCGTGCGTTCGGCCGAGGCGGCCGGCGAAAAATAAATCCGCGTTCCTTGCCGGTTGTGTAAGCCTTTGTGTTTTCTTTATACTGCCCCGCTTGCCGCGGCAGGGCGGAAGCTGATGCTTCAACTTTCATTCGCGCCGCTGGCGGGCCTGGTTTAAGCCGCCGTTGTAGCTCAGTTGGTAGAGCAACTGATTCGTAATCAGTAGGTCGGAGGTTCGATTCCTCTCAACGGCACCATTATTCCCACGGCGCGGGCTAGGGGTCGAGCCGAATTTTTTTTGCCAGCGAACCCCGCTGCATCCACTTGTGTAATCTCTCACCGTCTTTCCCGCGGATTGCGCGGCCGCGCATAAGTCAGCCAGGCGAAGGCAAGGACGATTCGTCAATTGCAAGCCGAGTCCTTTAAGATTGGCGTGAGCGCCGAGGAGGCCGATCTCGGGGAAGGTGATGGAGTTGTCCGCCGCTTGCCGGCCTCTTGCAGCGCCGCCGCGCCTTCGCGCCGTACCGCGCGGCCCATCCCGATTGATGGCGCTGCGGGTGGCGTGACTTTATCTGCGCGGATGATGGCGGCGGCCAAGCCGTGCGCCATGGTTTGCGCTTCAGTCCCGGGCGCTCTCAGTTTAATGGCCGTGTCGAGTTCATGAGCTGAGCGAGACAGCGATCCTTTTTCAGCGTGGTCTGGCAGGGTGTTGATGAGCGCGATAACTTGCGCCGCGAATTCCCATTGCTCGGCATATTCGCCCGTGTTGGTGATGGCCCCATCGGCGACCACGCCGGGATGGTCCACCGCGAGATAATCGCGTGCATGTAACAAGGCCTGAGCGCCCGAGGCGCTGGAGGCCGTTGCCAGTGAGGGGCGCGCGAGCGCGGTGAGCAGGGCGAGAAAACGTGAGAATTTGAGAAGCATGGGGATTCAAATATGCTTTTGTAATGAGTTGATATTATATTTTTCCGGTTTGGGTTTGTCCGTGGCGGCAGGAGGCACTAAGGCGGTTGCCGGCGAAAAAATAGCGGCGCATCCACCAGGCGGCATCGTCTTGTGCGGGGCCGGCTTGTCATATGATACGGCGCGGTTTGCGCTCGCGATGGGTGCGGCCGGTTTTGAGGTGTTTTGATTCTGGAGTGACTTATGGCTGTTGAAAAGCTTGGTGGCGGTTGGCGCCAAGGGCTAATGGGGTTCATGGAGCACACGAGAACGCAGCGTTTCATCATTGC
The DNA here is from genome assembly GCA_947259075.1 of uncultured Gammaproteobacteria bacterium. Classification (GTDB taxonomy): domain Bacteria; phylum Pseudomonadota; class Gammaproteobacteria; order DRLM01; family DRLM01; genus CAKKSB01. Next base: position 16,141 of record CAMYKQ010000050.1, read on the forward strand.
GTTAATTCTCATCAATGCGGTGACCTTGGGGCTGGAGACCGTGCCGGGGATCATGGCGGACTACGGCGGCGTCATCAAAACGCTGGATGCGCTGATATTGGGGATATTCGTGATCGAAATCGCCTTGCGTCTCATCGCCCACGGTCCGCGATTTTTCCGCGACCCTTGGAGCGTCTTCGATTTCAGCGTCGTCGCCATCGGCCTGATTCCGGCGAGCGGCGATCTTGCCGTGTTGCGCGCCTTGCGGGTGTTGCGCGTCTTGCGCTTGATTACCATGGTGCCGCAGATGCGCTCGGTGGTGGGCGCGCTGTTGTCGGCGATACCCGGCCTGTCGTCCATCGTGGTGATCCTGCTCATCATCTATTACGTGTTCGCGGTGATCGCCACCAATCTATTCGGACCGGCGTTTCCCGAGTGGTTCGGCACGCTCGCCCATTCGATGTACACCCTGTTTCAAGTGATGACCTTGGAGAGCTGGTCCATGGGCATCGTGCGTCCGGTGATGGAGACGTATCCGTGGGCCTGGGGTTTTTTCATCCCCTATATTCTTATCGCCACGTTTACGATGTTGAATCTGTTCATCGCCGTCATCGTCAACGCCATGCAGTCGCAACAAAAAATAGAGCACACGGAAACGGTGGCGGCGGTGGAGCAGATCACCGGCGCGGTGGACGCGCACTTGCACGCGGACATCGTTAAATTGCAGGAAGAAGTGCGTGCCTTGCGGGTGTTGCTGGAGCGGCCGCCGCAATGATGCAGGCGTGTATTTAAGACGGCGGGTGTAAGCCGTCTTGTGAAGAATCAGCGGCGGAGGTGATGATGAAAAGATTGCGTGGACTCTTGCTGGCCTTGCTGATGGGTATGATGAGCGGCGCGTTGGCAACGCCGGACCCGCCGCATATCTTGATACACCTGCGGACCGGGATGGCGGATGGCGGCGCGCAACTGCGCGCGGCCTACGATGTGATTTGGGCGGCGCTGGAAGAAGGTCTGCGGGTGAAGGTCTTGATCGACGCCGACGCGCTCACGGTTTACCAGCGCGGCTGGCGCGGCAAGGATGACATTGAAGCGCGTAAATTAACGGAGCCGTTACGCCACAGTCTGGCGCGGCAATTCGCCGTGCCGCTGCGCGAGGTGCCGCTGAATTACGGCGATTACCTCGCCATGTTGAGCGAGAAAGGCGCGGCATTTTATGTGAACGGCACCCAGCTCGTGGCGGCGGGCGTCGAGGAACAGGCAGGGAGCGCAACGCGTTTGTCGGCGGCATTCTTCACGCCGGTCGATCTGCGGGAGATTGTCGACTTGCGCGCCAGCTCGGAAATTTATCTGGCCTATTGAGCCGCCGCTTCGGGCGCCATTATGTGGCGCGGCGGCTAATCGGTCTGGGCGGCGTCGCTTTGGGCGAAGGCGCGGATCTCGCGTACCGCGACGCTGAGCATGGCCAAGTCGAGCTTGCCGCTGGCGCGGATGTCGGCGAAGAGGCCGCGGCAATGATCGATGCCTACTTTGTTGTTCACCATCCACGCGGTAAGTCGTTGCTCATTGCCTTTGATGTTCGCGGTCGTGCGCAGCGCGGTCTTCGTTAGCGTGAATAAGGCGTTGTAGAGTTCATCAACCAGACCGGTGCGCGCGCGGCGCTGCCACAAATCGCGGCGCGGCAGCGCTTGTATGTTTTCTTTCAGCCAATGCAGCTCCAAGGCATCATTGAGGCTGAAATAGAAATCGGCGGCGCGCGCGGTTTCAGTGCGAGTGTCCATCGCCACTTCGGTTAAATCCAAGGCGGCGTAGAGGGCTTCGAGCCCGGCGACCCGTGCCGCGAGATCCTTGGGCACGCCCGCTGAATGCCAGCGGCGCGCCTGCCGCTGCAGCGCGTTGCGCTCATCTTCTTTCACCAAACGGCTGAGGCGTGATGCGAGGGTCGTGGTGTGTCCGGCGTAGCGTTCGATGGTGGCGGCGATGTCCAAGGGCATGCGGCGATGACGCAATAACCACAGCGTGGCGCGGTCGAGCAAACGGCGGCTTTCGCTGAACATCTCAATTTGCGTGGCGGTACTCACCCGGTTATCCAAGGCTTCGATGCCGCGCCACAACGCGCGAATGGCGAAGATTTCCCGCGCGGCGGTATAGGCGCGGGCGATGTCGGCGGGGTGGTGGCCGCTGGCGTCCTGCATGCGCACCCAAAAAGTGCCGCCCATGCGGTTGACCATGCCGTTGGTGATTTGCGTGGCGATGATTTCGCGCTTAAGCGAGTGGGCCGCCAGTTGCGGCGCGTAATGCTCGCGGATGGGCGTGGGAAAATAACCGGTCAATTCGTGGGAGAGGAACGGGTCTTCGGCGATGTCGGAGGCGAGCAGCATTTCCGCCAGGCGAATTTTGCTGTAAGCCAGCAAGGCGGCGATTTCCGGGCGGGTCAGACCTTCTTGGTTCTTGTCCCGCTCCGCGATGCTTTCATCGCTGGGCAGAAATTCCAGCTTGCGTTTCAGCCGTCCCTCTTTTTCCAGCAGGCGGATGAGGCGGGCGTGATCGCTGAGCAATAAAGGCGCGTGTTGCGCGGCGATACTGAGCGCCTCGGATTGCAGGTAGTTGTCGCTGAGTACCAAGTTTGCCACTTCCTCGGTCATATCGGCCAGCAGGCGGTTGCGCTGCTTCACGGTCAAGTCGCCGTTGGTGACGATTTGATTGAGCAAAATTTTGATGTTCACTTCGTGGTCGGAGCAATCGACGCCGCCGGCGTTGTCGATGGCGTCGGTGTTGATGAGTCCGCCGCGGCGGGCGAATTCCACCCGCGCCAATTGGGTGAAGCCGAGGTTGCCGCCTTCGCCCACGACCTTGCAGCGCAGTTCCGCCGCGTCGATGCGCAGCGCGTCGTTGGCGCGGTCACCGACATCGGCGTGGCTTTCGCCGCCGGCCTTGACGAAGGTGCCGATGCCGCCGTTCCAAATTAAATCTACTGGTGCGCGCAGGATGGCTTGAATAAGTTCATTGGGGGTGAATTGCGCGGCCTCTACGCCGAGGGCCTGTTGCGCCGCCTCACTCAAGGTGATGGACTTGGCGCGGCGCGAGTACACGCCGCCGCCAGCGGAGATCAGCGCCGCATCGTAATCGGACCAATTGGAACGCGGCAATTTAAACAAGCGTTGCCGTTCCACGAAGCCGCGCGCCGCGTCGGGCGCGGGGTCGATGAAGATGTGGGCGTGATTGAAGGCGGCGATGAGGCGAATATGTTTGGAGAGCAGCATGCCGTTGCCGAAGACGTCGCCGGCCATATCGCCGACACCCGCCGCGGTGAAATCCTGGCTTTGAATGTCGATGCCGAGTTCGCGGAAGTGGCGTTTGACCGACTCCCAGGCGCCGCGCGCGGTGATGCCCATTTTTTTGTGATCGTAACCGCTGGAGCCGCCGGAGGCGAAGGCGTCGCCCAGCCAAAAGCCGTATTCCTCGGACAGGGCATTGGCGATGTCGGAGAAGGTGGCCGTGCCTTTGTCGGCGGCGACGACTAAATACGGATCGTCGCCGTCGTAGCGCACGACTTGAGGTGGCGGTACTAACGTGCCTTTGACCCAATTGTCGGTGATGTCGAGCAGACCGCGAATGAAGCTGCGGTAGCAGTGAATCACTTCATCTTGAATCGCGTCGCGGTCATCACCGGCGGGCAGGCGTTTGGGAAAAAAACCGCCCTTGGCGCCCACGGGCACGATGACCACGTTCTTCACCATCTGCGCCTTCATCAGGCCCAGCACCTCGGTGCGGAAATCTTCGCGGCGGTCCGACCAGCGAATGCCGCCGCGCGCCACTGGCCCGCCGCGCAAATGCACGCCCTCGACCCGTGGCGAATAGACGAAGATTTCGAACATCGGCCGCGGCAGCGGCAAATTGGGAATCCGCGCCGGGTCGAATTTGAATGACAGATACGCTTTGTTCTCGCCCTGCGCGCCGCTTTGATAATAATTAGTGCGCAGCATGGCGTTGATGAGGGCGAGGAATTGCCGCAGGATGCGGTCCTCGTCGAGGTTGGCCACGGCGCTGAGGGTTTTTTCCAAGGCGGCGTTGAGATCATTGCAGCGGGTGACGGCGTTTTCTTGATAGCGCGGTTCGAAGCGGGCCTCGAACAAGTCCGTCAGCAAGGTGGCTACGCGCGAATTATCCGCCAAGCTGTGTTCCATATAGGACTGACTGAAGGGCGTGCGGGTCTGCAGCAGGTATTTGCACAGGGCGCGCAGCATGGTCACCTTGCGCCAGTGCAAGCCGGCGGCGAGCACCAGGCGGTTGAAGCCGTCGCTTTCCATCGCGCCATCGCAAATTTGCGCGAAGGCGTCTTGAAACAGGTCTTTCACTTCCATCACGTCGACGCTGTGATGCGCGCCCACGGTCATGTCGAAGTCGAGTATCCAATACGGTCCGCCGCTGCGTGGCGTAATTTCATACGGCCGCGCGCTCAAGACCCTCAGGCCCATGCGTTCCAGCATGGGGAGCACGTCGGAAAGCGCCATGGGCGCGTCGCGGCCGAAGACCTTGAAGCGCAGCAACTCGCCGCCTTCTTCCAGCGGGCGATAGAGGTGGGTCACGCGCGGCTTGTTTTCGTCTATGGCCTCCAGCCGCTGGATGTCGAGCACCGCGGTGCGCGGCGAATAATCATCGCGATAGGCGGGAGGGAAGGCATCTTGATAGCGCTGATGCAGTTTGCTGCCGCGCTCTTCGCCGAAGTGTTCGTGCAAGGCGCCGGATAGTTCATCTTGCCAGGAGAGCATCGCCTCCACCATGCGTGCTTGCAGCTGCGCGGTGTCATATTCAAGCGGATGCTCCGGGCGGGTGCGGATGATGAAGTGGACCCGCGCCAGCGGCGATTCGGAGATTTGAATATTGAACTCCGCGCTCTGGCCGTTCAATGCCTGCATCAAGATGGCTTGGATGCGGTGGCGCAGTTCGGTGTGATAACGGTCACGCGGCACGTACACCAGGGCGGTGATGAAGCGGCCGAACAAATCTTTGCGCAAAAACAAGCCGAGGCGGTGACGCTCTTGCACTTGATAGATGCCGGTAGTGACTTCGTACAATTCTTCTTCGGTGAATTGGAACATCTCGTCGCGGGGAAAGGTGTCGAGGATGTGCACCAGCGCCTTGCGGCCGTGGCTCGCGGGGCCGTAACCCGCTTTGTTGACCACGTAATCGACTTTCTTGCGCAGAATGGGGATGTCGCTGGGGCGGGCGCTGTAGGCCAGCGAACTGTACAGGCCGAGGAAGCGCCATTCGCCTATCACCTCGCCCGCGTCGTTGAAGCGCTTGATACCGAGGTAATCGAGATGCACCGGACGATGCACGGTGGACACCCCCGTCGATTTAGTGATGATGAGCAAGGTCGGCGCGCGGGCCTGCGCCCGCAGCGGCGGCGGGATGTGGGCGAAGCTTTGTGATTCGCGCGCCGCATCGCCGCCGCTGTCGCGCAAGACGCCGAGACCGGAAGCGGGGACGTGCCGCAACACATATTGGCGTTGTTCTTCCACTAAATCGTAGGCGCGGAAGCCGATGAAAGTGAAATTGTGATTGCCTACCCAGCGCAGGAAATGCAGTGCCTCCTGCTGGTCTGCGGCGGGCACCGGCAGCGTGCGGTTCTCAAGCGTGGCGATGATTTCGGCGATGCGCGCGCTCATCGGCGCCCAGTCGTCCACTACCGCGCGCACGTCCTTTAACATTCGCAGCAGCTCGTCGCGCAAGCTTTGCAACGCGGCGGCGCCGGTTTGGCGGGTGACCTCGAAACGCATCACCGCCTCCGCCCGCGCGGTGTTGTCCGCGCCGTTCTGAGGCGACACCTCAAGCAACTCGCCGCCGGCGCCGCGCGTCATGCGCATTACGGGATGCAGGGAAAAGTGAAGAACGTAACCTTGGTGCAGCAATTCCATGCTGAGTGAATCCACCAAAAACGGCATATCGTCGCAGACCACTTCGACCACGGTGTGGGTGGATTGCCAGCCGTGTTCCTCGTAGCGGGGATTGTAGATATGCACCAGCGTCTCGCCGGGCAGGCGCTGGCGTGCCAGCTTCCAGTGGCTGAGCGCCGCGCCGTAAAGATCTTCCAGCTGCCGTTCCAGCAGATCTTCGATATTGGCGGCGCTGTAATAACAGCGGGCGAAACACGCCGCCTGCGCGGCCTCGCTGCCGCTGAGTTTCTCGTGGATGAGCGCGGCGATGCGCTCGATGATGGCGGTTTTGTCCTGGCTGTGCTGCTGGCTCATTGGAGTTCCCTTCACGCCCAGTGTTTATAGTGTGCCCGGAATGAGTTGAATAGCCAACGCGCGCGGCGGGTCATTGTCGTGTCCAAGGCGGCGTTGCGGCGGATGCGGCTTGCGTGGGTGACATCAACGAGGCTATCGTCATACGGCCGCGAAAGGTCAAGCATGAGGCGCCGGCCGGGCCATGGTCACCGCGGCTCGCCATGAGGGGGCGGTTTCTGAGAAAATAACCCCCGGCCGCTTATCACGCCGTGGTCCGGATCCAATTTAGCTGCACAACGTAGCTGTTTAGATAGAACGACAAAGGAAAGCGACATGACGCCATTAGTGGGTCTCATCATGGGTTCGAAGTCCGATTGGGACACACTGCAACACGCCGCCAGCACCCTCGAGCAATTGGGCGTGCCCTTCGAGGCGCGGGTCGTGTCGGCGCACCGCACGCCGGATCTCTTATTCGAGTACGCCGCCGCCGCCGAAGGCCGCGGGCTGGAGGTGGTGATCGCCGGCGCGGGCGGCGCGGCGCATCTGCCCGGCATGGTGGCGGCCAAGACCGTGCTGCCGGTGCTGGGCGTGCCGGTGCAGTCCAAGGCCCTCAACGGCATGGATTCGCTGTTGTCCATCGTGCAGATGCCCGCGGGCGTGCCGGTGGGCACCTTGGCCATCGGCACGGCCGGCGCGGTGAACGCGGCCCTGCTGGCGGCGGGCATCTTGGGCGCCAAACACCCTGCTTTCCGCGAGGCCTTGCGCCAATTCCGGCAAAACCAGACCGACACCGTGCTGGCCAAGGGTGATCCGCGGGAGCCGGTTTGATGCGCTTGGGCATCGTCGGTGGCGGGCAATTGGCGCGCATGCTGGCCTTGGCCGCCGCGCCGCTGGGGGTGCGGTGCCGCGTGCTTGAACCCGCCGCCGATGCCTGCGCCGCGGTGGCGGCGGAACACATCCGCGCGGCCTATGACGACCCCGCCGGTTTGCGCCGCTTGGCCGAAGGCGCCGCTTGCGTCACCTTCGAATTTGAAAACGTGCCGGTGGCCAGCCTCGATTATCTGGTGGATCACGCGCCGGTGTTTCCCTCGCCGCAGGCCCTGGCCACGGCCCGCGACCGTCTGGTCGAGAAAACCCTGTTTAATGATTTAGGCATTTCCACCGCGGCCTTTCGCGCGGTGGATACACGCGAGGATTTGGACGCCGCCGTCACCGCGCTGGGTCTGCCCGCGGTGTTGAAGACCCGCACCCTGGGTTATGACGGCAAAGGCCAAGCGGTGTTGCGCGCCGCGGCGGACGCGGACGCGGCGTGGGCCGCGCTCGGCGGCGTGCCGCTGATCTTGGAGGCCTTCGTGCCCTATGGGCGCGAGGTATCGCTTATCGCCGTGCGCGGCCTGGCGGGCGCCAGCGTGTTTTATCCCCTCACTGAAAACAGCCACCGTGGCGGCATTCTGCATTTGTCCCTCAGCCGCGCCAACGACCCCATGCAAGCGCCTGCGCAGGAATACGCACGGCGTCTGTTGAACGCCCTGGAATATGTTGGCGTGCTGGCGCTGGAGCTGTTCGAGGTGGACGGCGAGTTGCTCGCCAATGAATTCGCGCCGCGCGTGCATAACTCCGGGCACTGGACCATCGAAGGTGCCGAGACCAGCCAGTTCGAAAATCACGTGCGCGCGGTGCTGGGTTTGCCGCTGGGCCGCACGGAAGCTACCGGCGCCGCCGCCATGATTAATTTCATCGGCCACATGCCCTCGCGCGAGGCGGTGCTGCGCCTGCCCGCCGTGCATCTGCACGATTACGCCAAGGCCGCGCGTCCCGGGCGCAAACTCGGTCACGCCACCTTGTGCGCCAAGGATGAGAAAAGCCTGCGCGCGCACTTGCCTTCCCTCCTGGCCTTGGCGGAGGGCGATGCGCTTTGAACGGCGGGCTGTTAGCCTGCATATTCTAGAACCTATCTCAAAATATGAACGGGATCCAAAATGCCTCGGCGGCTGGCATGGTGCGCAATCCTATTATCTTCCTCTCCCTCAGGGAGAGGGTTGGGGTGAGGGGGCGTAATGCCTTAATTATTTGATCCCCTCATCCTGTCCTTCTCCCTGGGGGGAAGGAACCAAGATTAATCAGCTCGGTGGAACACCTGTTATTACGCAGTCAAATTTAATTTTGAGATAGGTTTTAGTCATATTCATTATTCATCACCGCGTTCGTTTTTGCTTGCGAGGGCCGGCGCGGGCTCGTTCATCACGCGGACGCCGCCCTTCGTCGGCGTGGCGACGGTACGTGTAATAAACGGCGCGACAGGGGTGCCGTAAGTTGGCGTCGATTGCTCACTGATGTTGCCGCGTTCTCCACCACCCCGCCCCTGCGGGGCACCCCTCCTCAGGGAGGAGGGGAGAAAGAAGTGAGGAGCGGAGAAAAAATAATATTTCCCCTCCTTTCCAAGGAGGGGTGGCGGCGTCAGCCGACGGGGTGGTTCCGCCTTTTCAAGAAGGGATGGACGCGAAGTGGACGGGGTGGTTCCATCTTCTCAGTGAGAGGTGACGACTTCAACCGACGGGTCGTTTCGACCGCCGCGTGAGGCTATTTCAACGCGAGGCTTAGTAAGTCGGCGCCGTGTCCGCGGCACGCATCTAATTCAACAGCAGGAGGCAGCATGAAGATCGGCATACCCAAAGAGATCAAAGATCACGAGTACCGCGTCGGCGCCACGCCCTCGGGGGTGAAGGCGCTGAGCGATGCGGGCCACGCCGTGGTGATCCAGCGCGAGGCCGGCGCGGCCATCGGCTTTACCGATGAAATGTACCGCGAAGCCGGCGCCGTGTTGGGCAGCCGCGAGGATGTCTACGCCTGTCCCATGGTGATAAAAGTGAAAGAGCCGCAGCCCAGCGAGTTTCCGCTGCTATGGGAAGGCCAGGTCCTGTTCACCTATCTGCATCTCGCGCCCGACCCGGTGCAGACCCAGGCCTTGATCGAGCGCAAAGTGGTGGGCATCGCCTACGAGACGGTGACCGACAAACGCGGTCAACTGCCCTTGCTGGTGCCCATGAGTGAAGTCGCGGGGCGCTTGGCGATACAGGCCGGCGCGAACGCGCTGCATATGATCAACGGTGGGCGCGGTGTGCTGCTGGGTGGCGTGCCCGGCGTGCCGCCGGGCAAAGTCGTCATCATCGGCGGCGGCATCGTCGGCACCCAGGCCGCGCGCATGGCCTTGGGCCTGGGCGCCGACGTCACCCTGCTCGACGTGAACCTGAATCGCCTGCGCGAACTCGACGACCTCTTCGGCCCCGCGCTCAAGACCCGTTACTCCGACAGCTATACCGTGAGCGAACTCACCGCGCAGGCGGACCTGGTGGTGGGCGCCGTGCTCATCCCCGGCAAACAAGCGCCCAAACTCATTAGCCGCGAACATATAAAAAACATGAAGCGCGGCGCGGTGCTGGTCGACGTCGCCATCGACCAAGGCGGCTGCGCCGAGACCTCGCGCGCCACCACCCATTCCAATCCCACTTACATCGTCGATGAAGTGGTGCACTACTGCGTCGCCAATATGCCCGGCGCCGTCGCCCACACCGCCACCTGGGCGCTGACGCACGCGACGCTGCCCTACGCCTTGGAGCTGGCGAATAAAGGCTGGCAGCGCGCCTTGAAAGAAAATGCGGGACTGCGAGACGGGCTGAATGTCTGCGCGGGTCAGGTGACCAATCGCGCGGTGGCGGAGGATTTGGGGTATGGGTATGTGGGGGTGGAGCGGGTGTTGAACGGGTGAGTTTATTACAAATAATGATCTCATAAATTAGCAAAAGGTACGGTTCATTCCCCACACGTTACCAATAGGCCGCAAGTAATGGCGATAGCAATTACAACTTATGAAGGCGAAAATCTTCTCCATCGCATTTTGTGGCGATCTTGTCTTATTCAGATTGAGTGCGCTAGAGCGGAGATAAAGGGCAGAATCTACTTTGACCTTTCTGCGATGCTTATGGCTTACCTGACATATGAAGCTTATTTGAACTTTGTGGGCACTTGCGTTGCTCCGTCCGATTGGGAGAGCGAGCGTGAATTTTTCAGGAAAGCGCCCTATAAGGGCACGGAAGGAAAGCTAAAAAGAATCATTGAAGTTTGCGCCCTGCCAGAGGTTCACAAGGGTGCTCGTCCTTACCAAACCATTGAGCAATTGGCCCAGCTGCGTGATTTTATTGCTCATGCTAAGCCTGACCGTTACTCCGAACATATAGTCGAGCATTCCTTGGAAGTTGACCCGCCCATGTTCGGTCCGAATCGCCTTGAAGTAATGGTGTCGGCTGAGAAAGCGGAACAAGCAGTTGTGGATGTGGAGCAATTTGCTGAGCAGCTTCATAAAGCTGTGCGTCCAAGGGTTACCGATATTTGGTTTGGAGATTCGGCTTTTAAAGGTATTCTTGGGTACGCATCTTCAACTACTAAGATAAAGGATCATTAGCGGCAGAGTGGTGGTGAATGAAAAGAACTGCATCGATCGCGGGGTTGTGGTGTGTACGTCGCGTCGTCTGCTGCGAGGCGATGATGTCATTGACTGCGGGCTCTCGCGCCCGCGCGGCGAGTCACTTTCTTTTGCGCGGCCAAAAGAAAGTACCCAAAGAAAAGGCCGCCCGGCGCCAGCGACGGGGATTTAACATCAACACCGCTGCGTCGTGGCATTGAACGAATCAATGTAGGGTGGGTTAGACGCGTGAGCGGCGTAACCCACCAAACGCGCCGTCAGGCGCTCGATATAGATGTTGATTGGCGTCGCTGCGCGACGTTTTGTGGGTTAGGTGATGCTCGCGCAGCGCTAATCCACCCTGCATCGAGTAGACAGAGTAGGGTGCGCTGTGCGCACGGTAAATCGGGTCATTGATTCGATGCTTGTTATTATTGCGGCGCCCACATTGTTAATCGTGCTGGAAGGCAAAAACGTGCGCGTGGCGCACCCTGCAGGTATTTATTTTTACAATAGTAACGAGCGCCTGCGATACCCGTTGGTGGGTTACACTTCGTTTTACTCAGGCTGGACTTGCCGCTTGATGGGTATAGCGATTTTAACTTTGAGGATGAGCATGGAGCAGCGTGACCGCAAGGAGATGATCAAAGAGACGTTCAATACGGTCGCGCCGGCTTACGATCATGCGGCGCTGCGGTTTTTTCCTGAAAGCGCGCGGCATTTGGCGGCGTGCCTCGCCTTGCAGGGGGATGAGCAGGTGTTGGACGTGGCCTGCGGTACGGGTAACGCGGCCTTGGCTTTGTCCGCGCACTTGCCGCGCGGGCAGGTGACGGCCATTGATTTTTCCGCGGGGATGCTGGCGCGGGCGCATGAGAAGACCGAGGCGCAAGGTCTGCGGAATATCCGTTTTGTCGAAATGGATATGCAGTCTTTGACATTCGCGCCGGGGCAGTTTGACGCGGCGGTGTCGGCCTTTGGTATTTTTTTCGTTGAAGATATGACGGCGCAGCTGCGGCATATCGCCGGCAAGGTCCGCCCCGGCGGCCGCATCGCCGTGAGTGGTTTTTATGAAGACGCCTTCATGCCGCTGGTCGAGTTATTTTTGCGCCGCATGGAGGCGTATGGCATCGAGCGGCCGCCGCTGTCTTGGAAACGTATCAGCAGCGATGAGAAGATTAGCGCCTTGCTTGCAAGCGCCGGGCTGGAGAATATCGAGGTGCGGTGTCTGGATCATGGCTATTATCTGCGTGATGCCGGCGACTGGTGGCAGGTGGTTTGGAACGCGGGATTTCGCGGGCTGCTGAATCTGCTCACGCCTATCGATAGGGCGCGTTTTCAAGAAGAGCATCTCGCCGAAATTCAACCGCTCTGCGGCAGCGAAGGATTGTGGTTGGATGTGAAGGTGCTTTATGCCGTGGGCGTCAAGCCGGCGGCTTAGGTGTGCGTGGGGGCGGGTAGGTATAAAATAATCCGCCGCTGGTGTTCGTGTTTGTTAGGATGTGCTCATGATTATATTACTGCTCGGACTGACCATCTTTTTCGCGATACACTCCGTGTCCATCGTCAACGAAACTTGGCGCGATCACATGGCCGCAAAGCTGGGTGAGATGCCGTGGAAGGCGGTGTATGCCCTGCTGTCCATTATCGGTTTCGCGCTGATAGTGTGGGGCTACGGGCTGGCGCGCGCGGAGCCGGTGGTGTTGTATGCGCCGCCCGCGTGGTTGCGTCATGCGGCGATGTTGTTATTGCTCCCGGCGTTTCCGCTGTTGTTGGCCGCGTACTTGCCCGGACGCATCAAGGCCGCGACTAAACATCCTATGCTCTTGGCCACCAAGTTGTGGGCCCTCGCGCATCTGCTGGTCAATGGTATGTTGGCCGATGTGTTGCTGTTCGGTTCTTTTTTAATCTGGGCCGGCGTGGATCGCATCTCAATGAAGCGGCGTACGCCGCGTCCTATCCCTGGCGCGCCCGTGTCCAAGATGAATGACATCATCGCGGTGGTGGCTGGCCTCGCGCTCTATGCCGCTTTCGTGTTGTGGTTGCATGGTAGCTTGATCGGGGTTGCGTTGATCGGGCATTGAGGTACTTTCGAAACAAAAGGTAGTGTTCAGAATTCTGTGTCATTTCTTTAAACTGGAAATAAAGGAATGACACATGAAAGACAATCTCAACTTCGATATGGAAGCCGCCATCAAGGCATTGCGTGAAGGCAAGGACTTGAGCGGC
>CAMYKQ010000051.1 GCA_947259075.1 uncultured Gammaproteobacteria bacterium
ATGGCTCAGCACCAAGTCACCGCAGTGCAGGCCGATGCGGGTGGGCAGCTCGGGGTGATTGGGACGGCGACGCCATGCTGGCGCTGTGGCCCGCGCCGCGCGCCGAGGCCGCGCCGCGCGCGCAAGCGCTGGCCGCCGCCTTGGACTTGCGCGTAGCGGCGGAGAACTTCTGCCGCCGTCCCAATCACCCCGAGCTGCCCACCCGCATCGGCCTGCACTGCGGTGACTTGGTGCTGAGCCATGTCGGCGCGCTGGATCATTTCGAATACCGCGCGGTGGGCGACATCGTCAACACCGCCAACCGCATTCAAGCGCTCAATAAAGCCCTGGGCACCTCGCTGCTGATCTCCGCCGAAACCTTGGACGGCGTGACGGGTTTCGTCACCCGGCCGCTCGGGCCTTTTTTGCTGGCGGGTAAACAGCAAAGCGTGGTGATTCACGAATTACTCGGCCGCGCGCACGAGGTGGATCTACATCAGCGGCAACTGATTGAGCAATTCGCGCGCGCGCTGCACCATTTTGAACACGGCCGCTGGACCGAGGCCAGCGCCGCCTTCGCGGCCCTGCATACCGCGTTTCCCGCTGACGGCCCCAGCCGCTTCTTCGCCGAGCGTTGCGCGCATTTCCTCGCCCAGCCGCCCGCGCAGTGGCAAGGCGTATTGCGCCTCGATCACAAATGACTTGGGCGCTATCGTGAATATTCACTATACTTTCCCCCAATAGCGCACAGACCCGCCCGCTCGCGAGGGCGTATAAAAAACAATAACTGGTTAGGGAGGACCGATTTCCATGAGAAATCGCAGCTTGACGTTTTGTGTTGCTGTAACGCTACTCGGCGGTTTACCTCACCTCAGCGCCCACGCTGACAGCGCGCGTTGCGCCGCGCCGGTGGCCAATCTCGCCAGCGCCGAAGGCCGCGTCGAAACCAGCGAAGGCGGCGGCGAACAGTGGCGCGACAGCACGAACGCCGAAGCCTTCTGTCCCGGCGACCGCATCCGCACCGGCGCCAACAGCCGCGCCGCCCTGGTGCTGAGCAATCACACCGTCCTGCGCCTCGGCGCGCAGAGCAGCATGAACTTCAGCGCGCCGAAAGAAGAAGGCAGCCTGTGGGTCGAATTGATGCGCGGCATCGGTTATTTCATCAGCCGCGTGCCGCGCCGCCTCGATGTCTCCACGCCCTACGTCAACGCCGGCGTGGAAGGCACGGAGTTTTTAGTGAAGAGCGGCGAGCACGAAGGCACGGTCATCGTTTATGAGGGCCGCGTCGCCGCCAGTAATCCCGGGGGACAAATCGTACTCACCAGCGGCCAATCCGCCGTCGCAGCCGCAGCCGCCGCGCCGGAGCGGCGCCTGCTGCTCAAGCCCCGCGAAGGTTTGCAATGGGCCCTGCACTATCCCGCCGTGACGCAATTCAGCGCCGCTGATTTCGCCAGCGATGCGGCCGCATCGTGGCAAAACCAAGTAACCGCATCGCTCGATGCCTATCAGCGCGGCGACAGCGCCGCCGCCCTCGCCGCCTTGGCCGAGCTGGGCGATGACATCCGCGAGGCGCGCTTCTTCAGTTATCGCGCCTCGCTGCAGCTCGCCAGCGGCCGCATTCAAGAGGCCAACGCCGATCTTGCGCGCGCGCTGGAACTCGCGCCCGACGACGGCGCGGCCCTCGCGCTGCAAGCCGTCGTCGCCCTCACCCAAAATGAAAAGGCGCGCGGACTGGAATTGGCGCAACAAGCCGTGGCCGCCGCGCCCGATGCCAGCGGCCCGCATCTCGCACTCTCTTACGCCTGGCAGGCGCACTTCGAATTAGAACGCGCCCGCGCCCAGGCGCAAACCGCCAAGGACTTGGAGCCGCACAACGCGCTCGCCTGGGCGCGGCTCAGCGAATTGCACCTGATGTCCGGCGAGCGCGGCGGCGCGCTGGCCGCCGCGCACGAAGCCGAGCGCCTCAACCCGCGCCTGGCCCGCACCCAAAGCGTACTCGGCTTCGCGCAACTCAATGCCCTGCGGCTCGCCGAGGCGCGCCAGTCTTTTGAAAAGGCCGCCGCGCTCGATCCCAGCGACCCCATGCCGCAACTCGGCCTCGGCCTCATCCAAGTGCGCGCGGGCGACATCGCGCAAGGCCGCCGTCACATGGAACTCGCCGCCGCCCTCGACCCCGACAATGCCCTGGTGCGCAGTTATCTGGGCAAGGCGTATTACAGCGAAGACCGCAACGGTCGCGCCGCCGCGCAATTCGACACCGCCAAGCAGCTCGACCCCGCCGACCCCACGCCGTGGTTTTACGACGCCATCCTCAAACAAAGCGAGAACCGCCCCGCCGAGGCGCTGGACGATCTGCAAACCTCCATCGCGCTCAACGACAACCGCGCGGTCTACCGCTCGCGCCTGCTGCTCGACAGCGACGCCGCCGCGCGCAACGCCAGCCTGGCGCGCATCTACGGCGACCTCGGCTTTCAACAACTGGCGCTGGTCGAGGCCTGGAAATCCCTCGCCGTCGATCCCGGCAATTATTCCGCGCACCGGTTTCTGGCGGACGCCTACACCGCCCTGCCGCGCCATGAAGTCGCGCGCGTCAGCGAAGTTCTGCAATCGCAACTGTGGCAGCCCAGCACCGCCCGCCCCGTCAATCCCAGCGCCGCCGAGACCAGCCTCTTCGTCTTGGAAAGCTCGGGGCCGACCCGTTCCGCCTACAACGAATTCACCCCGCTCTTCGCCCAGGACCGCGCGGGCGTGCAAGCCACGCTCAGCGGCGGCAACAACGAGACCTGGAGCGACGAGGCCGTGCTCTTCGGCAATTACAAAAACTTCTCGGCCAGCCTCGGTCAACTGCATTACTCCACCGACGGCTACCGCGACAACAACGACTTCGACCAAAACATTTACAATGCCTTCCTGCAATACGACCTGAGCGAAGACAGCAGCGCGCAGATCGAATGGCGCCGCCGCGACATCCAAGGCGGCGACGTCTCGCAACGTTTCGGCGAAAACAACTTCGATCCCTTCCTGCGGCAGCATTACGATCAGGAATCCGCGCGACTGGGTTTTCGGCATGGCTTTACGCCGCGGCATACGCTGCTGGGGTCGGTGATTTATGATAGGCAGGAGCGGCACAATGCCTCTTTCCCCTCCGACATCACCGCGTTGACAGAGGGTTATAACGCCGAACTACAAGGTAATATACAGCTGGCAGCGAGCGACTTGGTTATCGGCGCTGGTCATGCCGATCAACGCGAACGCGCCCTCTTTTTGCTTGATTTCTTTGGCTTTCCCTTGCCCATTGAAGACAGCAGCGGTAATAGCACCGATAACAATTTTTACGTCTATGACACCTTTACGCCTCAGCATAATATGCGCCTGACCCTGGGTTTGAATTATGCGCAAGTAGAGAGCAATAGATTCGACCAAGCAACTGGCCTTCCAATCAAAGAAGACTATGAGCAGTACAACCCTAAATTCGGCTTGTTATGGGCTCCGACCCAACAAACCACCGTACGCCTCGCCGCCTTTCGCACTTTGCGGCGACTGACACATTCAAATCAAAGCATCGAGCCCAGCCAAATCGTCGGCTTTAATCAATTCTTCGATGACATCATCGGCACCAAGGCGAAGCGGTATGGTCTTGGCATCGATCATCAATTTTCGCCTTCACTCTTTGCAGGAGTCGAACTCACGACACGCAACAGTGAAAAACCGGTTTTCGATCCCAGCCTAAGCGTGATGATAGATGAAACCAACAATGAAGCCTTGCATCGCACTTATCTGTATAAAATATTGAATCCACGCTGGAACATCGCCACCGAATATTTCTTCGGGCGCCACACCAGGGAATCTACCCCTGGTGTAGCTGATGCGAGCAACCCAGTAGAACTAACAACGCATTACCTGCCCCTGAGCTTGAATTACCATCAACCGCGTGGTTTTTTCGCTAAGACATCACTCAACCTTGTCTCCCAGCACGTGGGCTTCTCCACATTGACGGGCCTGACCACTGACAAGGACGAATTCACCACCATGGACATAGCCCTGGGCTATCGCCTCGCCGACCATAAAACAATAGTCTCCCTAACAGCGCAGAATATTTTTGATGCCCAGTTTAATTTTCATGATACCAGTCTAAGTACCGAGACCCCCACCCCTCTCCTGGCTCGCTTCCGCCCCGAGAGAAGTCTTTTCGCCTCGGTGGCATTCTGGTTCTAATGGCTTAAGGAGCGACAAGCGTTTTACGTGCAGAAATGGATATTTCCGGCAACAAAAGACAACCATCAACCACAGGAGAACACATTATGCAGCGTTTTTTAATCATCGCAGGCAGCGTATTGGCGCTCACCGCTTGCAGCCATATGGATGGCATGACTAAGCACCACGACACGGGATACACGAAGCTCGCCAAGATCGCAAAACAATATGATGCACAAAATGCCCTATTACTCACCCGTGAGGGCGAGCTCGTTGTAGTCAACGTGGATACCGGTGACTTGATAGAGCCCGGCGAAAAACGCAAAGAAATTTCTAAGGATGGGATGGCCACTAACGACAGCAAAGTGACTGATGAGGAGTTCGCGGAGATTCAACGTAGATTTGATCGCACGATTACGCTCAAAGCTACCAAAGGTAGCGTTTGCATGAATGTCGCAATGCAACCACCGGGAAGACAATGGATCATATGCAGCCCACCCTACCCGCAATGGTGGTAAAGGTTCAGCCATGCGACTTATAAAACAATGGATTTTTAGTCTTCGCGCTCGCGTGTTTCCATACCGGCCTAGGCCACTTTCATATACATACATCACGGAGGATATAGCATGCTTTCTAAAAACAGACCGTTCCAGCTCGGCTTACTCTGCTGTTCGTTTTTCCTCGCCGCTCAGTCTCACGCGGCGGGCGGCATTTTTTATGCCGAAGACGGCAGCACCATCACCATACCCAACGGTGCCGAAGCCATCATTTTATTGAAGAAAGGCGCGGACATTACCGCACTGGATTCACGGGGCAACCCCATCGCGCCCTGTGACACCTGTGATGAGGAGTTGGACAATACCAAACTCCTACTGACCCTGAACAAAAATGGCAAGATGAACCTCATCGGCCCCTCGGCGGATAAACCGGGCAACAAGGCTGGCGCGGCCCAAGATGATTTCGCGAAGACCGTGAGTCATGGCCTCAAGCTCGGCAAGCTCGCCGAGAAAACCAAAGCCCATGTCGGCTTCGCCTTTTCGAAAGACGGCGATCTGTCGGTGATGAATTTTGAAAATGGCGAAGTGGTCAAACCCGTGGACAAGAGCAAATCCCCCGACCAATTAGCCCAGGAACACGCCCAGGAGATGGCGGGTAAAAAACACGCGCAACCCAGCGACGAAGAGTTCGCCGAACTTCAGAGAAAGTTCGATAGCACCATCACGACCAAGGTGAGCAAAGGCAGCGTTTGCATCGAATTCTCGAAACAGCCCCCCGGCCAAAGATATAAGATTTGCTGGTAAGCATCCGGCAAAGGCTATCACCAAACCGTCAATCACTTGCAGGCACCGCCTTCACTCGGGCAAATCAAATGACAGCATGATTACGGAAACCTTCCGGCCCCTAGCAAGCCTAGCCCGGGTTGAGCGCCGCTCGCGAAACCCGGGGCTTTTGGGCTCGAAGACGGCGAACCCCGGGGTTCACTGCGGCTCGACCCGGGCTAGTTATTGAAACAGTGTCTTTATCCAAGCCCGCTGTTTATAGACCACACCAGCAAGGGAGGGCGCGAATGATCGATGAAACTCGCCATCGATTTCGCCTCTCCCTGCTCCCCATTCATCACAAAGCCAACACCCTCGTCCCGCGTCTTACGCACCGCGCCGCCGCTTGGTCTAAACTTAATCAAGACCCTCACTGATACTGCCGCGCCCCACCACCCCGCCCCTACGGGGCACCCCTCCTCATTTGAGGAGGGGAAAAAGATTGATCCCTCACCGCCTTTCCAAGGTGGGGCGGATGCGTAGGGGAAAAAGGTTCACCACTCCCCTCCTTTCCAAGGAGGGGTGGACGCGTAGCGGACGGGGTGGTTTTGCTTGCCACGGCGCGGTGAACCGCTTTGATATTCACACTGGCGGTGTGCCGCGCCCCACCACCCCGCCCCTGCGGGGCACCCCTCCTCACTGAGGAGGGGAAAAAGATTGATCCCTCACCGCCTCTCCAAGGCGGGCTGGATGCGTAGGGGAAAAAGGTTCACCTCTCCCCTCCTTTCCAAGGAGGGGTGGACGCGTAGCGGACGGGGTGGTTTTGCTTGCCACGGCGCGGTGAACCGCTTTGATATTCATACTGGCTGCGTGCCGCGCCCCACCACCCCGCCCCTGCGGGGCACCCCTCCTCAATGAGGAGGGGAAAAAGATTGATCCCTCACTGCCTTTCCAAGGAGGGGTGGATGCGTAGGGGAAAAAGAATCACCTCTCCCCTCCTTTCCAAGGAGGGGTGGACGCGCAGCGGACGGGGTGGTTTTGCTTATCACCGCGACATAGGCGGGGTAATTGTGTCGTTTCATGAGGCTCCAACTATGGAGCGCTGAGCAAAGCAACATCACGAGGCCGTGACGCAATGATTTCAGCCGACACCACCGAACACCACCGCATTAAAGACAATACCGGCGAACCGCCGCGCTGGTGGCGCTGGGGGCCTTATGTGAGCGAACGCAGCTGGGGCACGGTGCGCGAAGATTACAGCGCCGATGGCGATGCCTGGCGTCATCTCACCCACGACCAGGCGCGCAGCAAGGCCTATCGCTGGGGCGAGGATGGGCTGGCGGGATTCTGCGACCGTTATCAATTGCTGGTGTTTGGCCTCGCGCTGTGGAATGGCCGCGATCCCATTCTGAAAGAACGCGCCTTCGGCCTCACGCCCTGGGAAGGCAATCACGGCGAGGACGTGAAGGACTACTACTTCTACCTCGACAACACCCCCACCCACAGTTACTGCCGCTATCTCTACAAATACCCGCAGGCGCCCTTCCCCTACACGGAACTGGTACACGAGAATCAAGCCCGCGCCGGGGCCGGGGCGGAATACGAATTACTCGACAGCGGCGTGTTTCAGGAGCAGCGGTATTTCGATGTGGAGGTGGAATACGCCAAGGCCGCGCCGGATGATATTTGCATCCGCATCACCGCGGTGAACCGCGGTCCCGAGCCCGCGCCGCTGCATGTGCTGCCGCAATTGTGGTATCGCAACACCTGGGCCTGGCGCGAGCCCCGCGGCGGCGTGCCGGACATCCGCCTCGACTCCGCACCGCTGCGCAAGGGCACGGCGCCGCTGTGTTTGCTCGCCGACAGTGAGGCCATCGATCCGCTGCCGGGTCTGCTCACGCCTTACAATCTGGGCACGTATTATTTGTACGCCCAGGCCGGAGCCACGCCCTTATTCACCGGCAACGAATGCAATAAGGCGCGCCTGTACGGCGCGGCGAACGGCAGCCCCTATGTGAAAGACGCCTTTCATCGCCGCATCATCCATGGCGAGGCGAGCTGCAACCCGGCGCAACACGGCAGCAAGGCGGGTTTGCATTATGTGAACGATCTCGCGCCGGGTGAGACGCTGACACTGCAATTGCGTTTGACCTCGCAGGCACTGCGCGCGCCGCTGGACGAAGTAAACAGCGTGATCGCGCGGCGCCGCGCCGAAGCCGATTCTTTTTACGCCGCGCTGCATCCCGCGCGCGCCAGTGAGGAAGAAAAGCAGATACAACGCCAAGCGCTCGCGAACCTGTTGTGGAGCAAACAGGTCTATCTCTTCGACGTGCGCAAGTGGCTGAGCGGCGACCTGCCCAGCGTGCCGCCGCCCGCCGGGCGCGAACACATCCGCAACCGTCATTGGCGTCATCTCAATTCCATGCGCGTGCTGGCGATGCCGGACAAATGGGAATACCCGTGGTTCGCCGCCTGGGACACGGCCTTCATCAGCCTGCCCTTGGCGCTGGTCGATCCCGCCTTCGCCAAGGAGCAATTATGGTTGATGTTGTTCGAGCAGTTTCAACACCCCAACGGCCAGATCCCCGCCTATGAATGGGAGTTCTCCGAGGTCAATCCGCCGGTGCACGCCTGGGCGGTGTGGCGGATTTATAACATGGAAAAACGCCAGCACGGCCGCGCCGACCGCGCTTTTCTCGAACGCTGCTTTCACAAGCTGCTCATCAATTTCGCCTGGTGGGTGAACAAGGTGGACCGCCACGGCAACAATGTCTTCGAAGGCGGCTTTCTCGGCCTGGACAACATCACCGTGGTGGATCGCAGCGAACCGCTGGCCGACGGCTCGGTGCTGGAACAATGCGACGCCACCGGCTGGATGGGCATGTTCTGTCTCAATATGATGCGCATCGCCTTGGAACTGGCACTGGAGAATAAAAGCTACGAAGGCCTCGCCACCAAATTCTTCGAACACTTCGTCTACATCGGCGCCGCCATGCAGCACATGGACGGCCGCGATTATCAATTGTGGGACGAGGAAGACGGATTTTTTTACGACGTGTTGCGCCATCCCGACGGCCGCTTCACCAAATTCCGCGTGCGTTCCATCGTCGGCCTCATCCCTTTGTTCGCCGTGGAACGATTGGAGGACGACTGGCTGCAACCCTTCCCTTCCTTCCGCGCCAATCTGGCCTGGTTCATGGAGAACCGGCCGCAGTTCGCGCGTTATTGCTGTCACCCCGTGCAGCGCGGCGGCCGCACCACGTATGTGCTCTCCATCATGGACCGCTCACAACTGCGGCGCGTGCTCACGCGCTTATTCGACCCCGAGGAATTTCTCTCGCCCTACGGCGCGCGCAGTCTTTCCAAATGGCATCAGGCGCACCCCTTCCAATTCAATCATCACGGCGTCAGCTACGAGCCGGGCGAGGCCGTTTCCAAAATAAAGGGGGGCAATTCCAATTGGCGCGGGCCGGTGTGGCTGCCCATCAATTTTTTGCTGATCGAGTCGCTGCGAAAATTGGACAAGGCCTTGGGGCCGGACTTCCGCGTCAAGCTGTCGCTGGAGCCGCAGGCGGCGGCGAGTGACTATAGCCTGCGCGCCCTCGCGCAAATCCTGGCCGATCGCGTCACCACTTTATTTACCCCCGACGCAACCGGGCGGCGCCCGCTGCACGGCGATAATGGCGTATTTCAACATGACCCCCACTGGCGCGGCCATTTGTTATTTCATGAATACTTTCACGGTGACAGCGGCCAAGGGCTGGGCGCCAGCCATCAGACCGGCTGGACCGCGCTGGTGGCCTGCCTCATCGACGAGTGGCGGCGATATAAATGACGCCGGACAAAACAACGCCGCGCGACCATTGCCGGCGCGCGGCGGCTATTTTGCCAATTGCGGCTCACCACCAGGACTCTCACCACGCAACCGCCGTTGCGCCTCCTGATACAGCGGCGAGGCAGGCGAGATACGCAGCGCCATGACGCGCGCCTCTTCATGGCGCTGGAGTCGCAGCAACGCCGTCGCCCGCAAGAGACTCACACTGTCTTGCTTCGCGCCCGCCTCGCTAATTTTATCCAGGGCGGCCAGCGCCGCCGCCGGCGCATCTTGCGCCAAACGCACACGGGCAATGCCCTCCAACGCCAAATCATTTTCCGGATCCAATTCGCGCTCGCGCCCATAGGCCGTCAAGGCGCGGGCAAAATCGCGCAGCGCCTCATAGGATGCGCCCAGATAGAAATGGGTACGGGGGCTGTTGCTATCGCGGCGCAGCGCGTCCTGAAACGCCGTAATTGCCTGCGCGTAGTCGTGACCCATGAATAATTCTTCGCCCAATATTTCATAAGCCTCGGCGCTATCCGCGGTGCGGGCATAATAACGCGCATAGTCCAGACGCAAGGTTTGATAGTCCGCGGCGAAGCCGGGCGACCTGTCCGCCAAAATGGAATGCCAGCGGCGGGCGTACACGCTGCGTTTACTGAGCACAATCTCGGCATGCAGGGCCAGGGGCAGGGGCCCCCACTCCGCCGCCGGCGATAATACATCCCGCATTTCGTCAAAATTCATCCGCGCCAGCAGGCGTTTTTGAAAGCCCGGGAAACCTTTGTTTTTCAGCGCGGCGATCTCGAACTCCAGCGCCGGATAATCCAAGGTATTGAGTGGCGCCGTGCCATCCTCGATTAAAGACAAGGCATCGGTCGATAACACGCCGTACGGCAGCCATTCAGCGAGCACGCCGTAGCGTTTCAATAGGTGTTCGCGCAGCACGGGCTGCTCCATGGCGATACGCGGGTGATTTATCTTGAGCGGCGCGGGCGAGCACGCAACGAGATAATAGGCCTCCTTCACATATCCCAACCAACAATGCTCAAAGACTTCGCCCAGCGTTTTCAAAATAATATCGGCGCCGCGATCGCCCACGCGCGAATCCATCCAGGTGACATAGACGCCATCCGGCGTCAGCCGCTGGCGCGCCAATTCAAGGAAATCGCGGGTATAGAGTTTGGCGGAACTGAAATAGTGCGGACTGGTGACGGTATTGAGTATTAAGGAATAGGGCTGATCGCTAGTCTTGATGTAATGGATACCATCATCATGAATGATATTCGCCCGCGGCGATTCATATACTTTGAAATTGTACTCCGCCAAACGCCAGAGATTGGCGATAACCAGCGGATTGATCTCCACCGCATCGGTGTGTTCGAACAATAAATCCACGGCGCCCGCACTGGCGCCGCTCCCCGCCCCCAAGACCAAGGCATTGTCCGTGCGCGGCGCCAGCATGGCGGAAAAGGCGCCGACAAGTTGTTCCGCCGGGCTGTTGAGATAAAAACTCACGTAACCATTAAGAAAGAAAAACTCATTGCCATCGGCCGATTTATTGAGCGCGAAAACATCGCGCTGCCCTTTAAAGACCTTAACTTCCCGCAACTGTTCGCGCTTTTTTTCCAGCCCGGCGGACGAGGTGAACGCCGCGTGACTCACATATAATAAACGCTCATCCCAGCGGGTCTGCTGCAAACCCACGGCGCACAGCGCCATCACGGTGACGCCCAGCACGGCGCGGGCGCGCCCACGTAAATAAATCAACGCCGCCAGCGCGCTGAAGGCGAAGGCCACCAAGATAATCACGCCGAAATCCAGTGACGGGTGCAGCACCAGAATCATTAACAAAAAACCGCAGGCATTGGCCAGGGATGACAGGAACAACAACTGCCCCGACTCACGGGCGACATGCCTTTCCTCGGTCATCAAGGCCGGCACGGTGGCGCCGAAGCTCACCACCAACGGCGCCGCCAGCAAGAATAAAAACGCGAGCTTCAAGGCCGTCACCGCCAAATGGCTGTCCTGCGCCAAGGGATAGATATGCGCGTACCAGGCGCTGATCTGATCGAACAAGCCGATCGCCCAAATCAATCCCGCCAAATTGATTCCCAGCACGGCGGTGAAACTTAAACGCCAGCGTTTGACCATCGCGGCGCCCAAGGCGATGCCGAACAAGACGACGGCCAGCAGCAGGGCGAAGGTCTCGCGGAAGGGGCCGATCACGAACTCGGCCACCGAGAGCAGCCATAACTGGAATACCGCCGATGCCACGCTCACCAAGGCCAGCGCGATAAGGCTGCGCTTGGGACAGGGATGAAACTGCTCCGCCGGGGGCGGGTCTCGGCGCAAGGCGGGAAAGGCGAAAAATAAGATCACGCCGGCGAGGCTATTGAGCAGGGCGGTAAACAACACGGTCTGCTCCAAACCCAGCAATCGCAGCAGGCCGAATTCCATGACCAGCACCGTCAACGCGGCGCCCAGGCTGTGTAATCCATAGGCGCGCGCAAAGGCTTTACCCGGCCATATGCGCGCCAGATAACCGGCGTAAAGCGGCAATGCCGCGCCCACTAAAAATGCCGGAGCGCTTAATAACAGCACGCATTGCGCAAGCTGCCCCGCCAAGGACTGGCCGAACATGGCGCCGCTGGCGTAGAGCCAAGCCTCCACATGATTCATGCCCAGTGCGAATGCGGCAGCATAAATGCCGACACCCAGCTCGATGAGCCAGAGATGGGGCCACAAGCGATGGGCATACCAGGTGCCCGCGCCGATACCCAGCAGAAAGGTTAACAATACCGAGGCGCTGACCAGCCACTGGTCACCGATAAGATTCCCGAGCAGCCGCGCGTACAGCACTTCATAAGCGATGCCAGCGAAGCCGGATAACAACAGGAGCACGGCGAAGATCAGGCGAGTAAGACCGCGATTCATAACAAAGCCCATGGGCTCTCCATTCAACATAAAATCACGCGTCCGGGCGGCCATGGCGCGCACAACGACACCGGACAACTTTTATCCCTGACGCCGCTATTCCCTGCAGGTCTAAATTGATGTGCGCGTCTGAAATTTAATTTTTCATTAATCTATAGACGCGAGATAACCAGCCTCACCCAGCGACACGTGAACACCTACGCCGCCAGCGCACGCGCGCCATCACGACTCGTTCATATTAACGAGATCGATCTGCGCGCCCGCCGCGGGCTGGAAGACGCGCCGCACCCCGGCGCCCGTCAAACGCGCCGCGAACGCGCCCATCGCGTTCGCCTCGCCATGCACCAAAGCCACCGGCGGCCGCTCCGCGAAAGCGGCGTACCACTCCGCGAGACCATTGCAATCAGCATGCGCGGAAAAGCCGCCTATGGTTTGCACCTTCGCCGCGACGCGGATGGACTCACCCCAGAGCTTGATGGTATCGGCGCCGTCGACCAAGGCACGCCCCAAGGTGCCCTGCGCCTGATACCCGACGATCAGCACACGATTCTTGGCACGCCAAATATTGTGTTTGAAGTGATGACGGATGCGGCCGCCCTCGCACATGCCGCTGCCGGCGATGATGATGGCGCCGGACTCGATACGGTTAATGCGCATGGATTGCTGCGCGGTACGGCTCATATGCAGATTCGGCAGATCGAATAGACCACCCTTATGCTCATGTTCCGCGGTCGCTTCACGATCATAGAGCGCGGCGTGACGGCTGTAGGTGGTCGTGGCTGCAATCGCCATGGGGCTATCGAGAAAGATCGTCCACCGCTCTAAATTCCAGCGCTGGTAATTGCGCTTGAAGGCGTAGAGTAACTCTTGGGTCCGCCCTACCGCGAAGGCCGGAATTAAAATATTGCCGCGCGCCTGGGTGGCCACGGAGAAGATTTCATCCATCTCAGCCCATGTCGCCTCCCAGGAACGGTGAGCGCGATCACCGTAGGTGCTCTCCATGATGACGAGATCGGCCTCGCTCAACTTGACCGGGTCGCGCAAGATCGGCGCGCCTTTGTGGCCGAGATCGCCGCTGAACACCAGCTTACGTTGCACGCCGCCTTCCTCCAGCCACATCTCGACGATGGCGGAACCGAGGATGTGACCAGCATCCTGGAAACGGATCTTCACGCCTTTAGTGATCTCGATGATCTCATCGTAGTCCACCGCGCGAAAATGACGCAGCGCCGCCTGCGCGTCTTTTACCGTATACAAGGGCTCTAGCAAAGGCAGGTGTTTACGCTGGCGTTTGCGATTATCCCATTCGACGTCTTTTTCGTTGAGAAAACCGGCGTCCTTGAGCATGATGCGCGCCAGGTCGCGGCTGGCGCGCTGGGTGTACACCGGGCCGCGATAACCCGAGTTGAACAGCAAAGGTAAACGGCCGGAATGATCGAGATGGGCATGGGTTAACACCACGGCGTCGATTTTTTCAGGATTGAAGGGGAAAGGATCGCGGTTGCGGGCTTCGTCTGAATGCGAGCCTTGAATCAAGCCACATTCCACCAAGACGTGCCGGCCCGCCGCCTCCACCAGAAAACACGACCCCGTCACCTCACGCGCCGCGCCCAGAAAATGTATCTTCAAGGTAATTCCTTTCCCGCATCACGCGACTGGGCGGGCAAGGTGCGCAGCACCGCATCCAATTGCGCTATCGCCTGCTGATATTGGTGAAAAACGCTTAAGGCTTTTTCATTATAACGCGCCTCTACCTGCGCATCCTCTCTGACCTGATAACGATGTAGGGCATCCTGCAAGCGCGCGCGCTGACCTTCGAGCAACATTCGCGCCGAGGCGGGCTGCCCCTTCTCCAAATACATTTGAGCCAGGGTGATCGTCGCGGGATACCACAAGGCATCCATATCAATTAGCCCCATCAACACCCCCTCGGATTCAGCGCGCTCACCGAGCATATAGAGGCTGTTGGCATACAGGTAACGCGCCTCCTGCGTATAGGGGTCGATCGCGAGAGACTGCTCCAGATAACGGCGCGCGGCCTCGGGATCACTCTCCTTAACCAAGGACCGCTTGGCACGTTCCAGCAATACCTTTTCATGACCCTGCCCACTGATCTGACCTTTAATATAGAGGGGAAGCTGCGTCCATGCCCAGTGCAATTCCTGACGATTCAACACGGCCGTTAGCGCCACCGCGGCGTACACCAGCGCCACCGTCAGCCCAAGTCTAATAAGTCGCAAGAGTACTCTCCCCCGCGTAGACATAATCACCGACATCCACGGTGATCTTCAGTGTTGGGCTGGCTTCGATGAGCACATCGGTCTGAGAACCCCAGGTGATCATGCCTAGC
Source organism: uncultured Gammaproteobacteria bacterium (assembly GCA_947259075.1). Lineage (GTDB taxonomy): Bacteria > Pseudomonadota > Gammaproteobacteria > DRLM01 > DRLM01 > CAKKSB01. Next base: position 14,537 of record CAMYKQ010000051.1, read on the forward strand.
TTCTCACCCGTGGCGAGACGCTGCCCCTCACGCACCCAGGTTAGAATGCGCCCGACGTAATAGTCGGCGATGCGGGTAACGTAAATATAACCACCGCGCGCATCACGGATGGCCAAGGTCTCGCGCGCGCTTTTCAAGATGTAGTCAGCATCGTCTTCGATAGCGTAAGGGGCAAGACCTAGAAATTTCTTCAACGACACCCAGCCCGGGATGAGCTGGCCGAGGATGATCCGCGTTTCCGCTCGGGTCATATCCAGATGCGGGCCGTTATACACGGTTTGCTGCACCAGCTCCCCCGCCAGCGGCACGCGGTTGATATGCACGCCCTGGGTGTTCATATAAATACCGATCAAATAACCATCTCGCACCGCGCGTTGCGGCTGGGCGCGCAGATGGTAATCCACCGGTACCGCGACCCCGCGCTTCACGATCTCGGGTATGACCCCGTCACGCACGCGCCTGACGTAGAGCACCGTGCCATCCGCCGGGGCGACCATGACCTGGCCTAAGGGAATGTGGCGCTCGGGGTCTTTGACGAACGCGGAATAAACATGGTCCGTGACGGTGCTCAGGCGCAACAGCACGAAAACCGCCGTCAAGCCGAGCACGCCCAGCCCCGCCATTAAATATAGAAGGTATCGGATACGACGGTGTTTTTTAGTTTCTGACATGCTTGCGCCGGACCCCGATTATTGCCGTCCTGGCGCGCGTTTTCTTCTAACGCCGGTTAACAACTGCAAGAACATATCAAGGCCCGCTATAAAAAGCAAAATCCCGCGGCCCGGTACTGCCATGGAAGACGGCGAAGCGTCCGCCGCGAACTGCGGCCATCTTAAATCGGGTGAGGGCCAAGCCGCCGCGGGCGCGCCTTGCATCGAACCACGCTCCATTCAGACGCGGCGGCGCGCCGCTTCTTGCAGCAAACATGAATCCGCAGCACCAGCGGCGCGTGGATTACCCGTGGCCAGCCATGGCGGTTTACAACGCGGAAAATCGACGGCATTTAATGCCCGCCATTCCAATCCGGCTCGCCTACCACAGGGGCTGTTCGCTAACAGCGCTGGTGGTGGTGATGCGCGACAATGAACCATTCACCTGGGTATTAGCGATGAAGATATCGGTGGTTTGCGGACTCGTCAGTGAACCGCCCGCGCCGATCACGGCATCACCGATGCCGTTGAAGAAAATATCGGTGACATCAGCGGGGATGGAACCCAAGACGGCGGTGCGCGCATGTGTCGCGGCAGCGTAAGCGGAGATAGTGCCGTTGGCGAAGAACAAGCTGGGGTTGTTATACCCCTCCAATAAGAAAAGTTTGTTGGCCTGGGTTTTCTTGGACACATCGACCGTGGCATGCAGTGACTGCCCCCACCACAAGGCGCCGTTGTACTGCGCGACGGCGCTGCCGTCCTCGCGCACGACGTAAGAAATTAAACTGTTCGATGTGCCCGCCGTGTAATAGATCAAATCCGCGGCGGTCACCACCTTCACCCCTTCGATGCCCGAGAATATCCGCTGCGCGCTGCCGCCGGCCTTGGCGATGCGATTGAGCGTCGTCTGCAACGTGTTGCTATCGCGCCATGAATAAATCACATAGGCATCGGTCAAATTCAATGTCAGCCCATCACTGCCGACATTGCCTTGCGTCACCAGCGAAGCGGCGGGCGCGCTGCCGTCCAGCGGCAGTTTATAGATGCTGCCGCCGTCGGTAAAAAATAAGTCGCCGCCGTCACTCTGATAGGCACCCGCCGCCGCGCTGGAATAATGGTGCAACGGTGAGGACAAGGCGCCGCTCGCGGCGTCATAGCTATACAAATCATCATCGACGCGGATGATGACGCGCTGATTGCTGATCGCGACGATGAACGACACCGCGTTACTGAACGCGATTAACGGCGCCGGCGCGGCGAAGCTGGCGTCGTATTTATAGAGCACGCCCCCCGCGGTGCCGAGCCAGCCGGTGACCGCGCCGCTGACATCACTACCGATGTCTATCACCGGTTTTGCCGCGCTCAGCGGCGCGTCGAATTCGCTCATGCCGAGACGGACGATTTTCCAGACATTGTCGCTGGCGGTGTTGCAGTTACCGTCCGCGCCGCCCAGTTCATACACATAAGCGGTGTTGTCATGATCGGCCAAATCGTCACCGACGAAGCTGCTGCAAAGAGTGGCGGCCAGCGTCTCGCTCGATACGCGCACGGGAACGGGCACGCCGCTGCTCAAGGCGCTCACCTTCCACAACTTGCCATCTCGCGCATAAACCACGCTGCGCACCGATAAGCCCGACACCCGGGTCGGCGAATCTTGCTGCCCGGAAAGCGCGGTGCGCGCGCCCGAAATCGCCTGACTCTCCACCACGATGGGCGAGGCCGGATTATTGGGGTCGATCGCGATCAAGGAACCTTGATAAAAGAGATAAAACGCGGTTGGCGAAGCGCCCGTGCTACCGCCGCCATTGCCGCTACCACCACCAGACCCCGCGCCCGCGCCACCCTTGCCGCTGCCACACCCGGCCGCCTGCATAGTGAACACGATCGCAAACAATACCATGGCGCCCCGGCGCAACACCGAGCCCAAGCTCAACCCATGCAGGGAACAAGCCCGCCCGCGCAATATAGTTAGCGTATTTTCTCGCCGCATACTTCGAGCTTTCCACCGATACCGCGCCCTGCCAGGGCGACGGCCACGGCGTGGTCTAGTAAACCACGCTGCCTCATTCAATACACTAGATCGGCAAATACCAGGCGTTCTGAAAGACCGCGTCAAACTGAAGGCGGCTGCACGGAGAAAGGATTTACGCTAAGACGGTGGCCTGCGGCTGCGCCCGCCTATGCTTGATATGCTTGATGTGATGTGGCCAGCACGGGACTGGCCACGGTCTATATAACTAAAACGAAAAAAACCGGCCAGCGGCGCCGACCGTGACTACGAGTAAACCCAAGGACAGATTAAGCCCCACCAGCTGCCGGATGCGCGCCAAGTGTTGCCCGCCCGCCGCCCAATCCTGAGCGGCCACCGCCGCCTTCAAACCGCGGAAAGGGGCGAAGAAGACATGGGCGAAAATCAGCATCATCAACAAACCCATACCTTGCATGATATGCAGATACACCGGCGCCCCGGCCATGCCGCCGAAGAGGGTGAACAGCATGCCGTAACCGCTGAGCAGCAAGCCCGCGACCGCCATCCACACCCAAGGAAAGAAACGCGCCAGCACCCCCGCCCACAAGCTTAGCCGCAACGGCGCGTCTAGAATTTCAAGCGCTACGGGACGCAACACCATATAGGCGAAAAACATCCCTCCCACCCATACCACGGCGGACACAAGATGCAAAATCAGGGCGGAGACCATGTGCGTTTTTCCTTCTCGTATAAAAATATGCGATACAGGCGCGCAGCCTACTCCGTCGAACTCCGCGCGGCAAGCGGCGCGGCTATCACCATGAACTATCCGCGCGGGCAACATGAAAACGGCTGGATCACGCCTTTATTTCCGCCCAGCGCTTCGCCAGTTTTTGTGCCGACACCGGTTGCGCGGTCTTGAGCTCCTGCGCGAATAATGAGACCCGCAATTCCTCCAGCAACCAGCGGAACTCCTCCAAGGCGGGATCGGCGTCAGTGCGCGCGCCACGCGTCTCGCGCCGCGCGAGATAGGCTTGCCACAACGGCGCGATCTGCGCCAGCAGCGGCGCATCACGCCCGGGCTGCTGTTCGAGTTTACTCAGGCGCGCATCGACGGCCTTGAGATAACGGCTGAGATCACGCAGCCGTTCGTACGGCGTCGCGCTAACGAAACCCGGGTAGATCAAGTGCCGCAACTGGCTTTGAATATCATTCAGCGATTTCAGCCACGCGGGCTTGAGCGCGCCCTTGAGCCGCTTGGCCAGCGCGTGATAGGCCGCCAAGGCCTCGGCGAGCCAGACGCACAGTTCGTTGGCGACCTCCATCAGCCGCGCGGCGCCGGCCTCGCAGCGCCGCTCGAAGTCCTCGGCCGTGCGCGGCGGCGCCGCGTCCCCGAGAAAGGCGCGGCGAACAATCGCGGTGAGAATATCCTCCTTGAGCGCGGCGCAGGTGCCAACGGCCGCGAAGTGCAGACACAGGGTCTGTATCCCGGGCAGGTTTTTTTCGAGGAATTTATAACGCTCGCGCAATTGCATAATGAACAGCTGACACACGCCCGCGCAGGTTGCGGCACGCGCCTTGTCCGGTTCATCCAGCAGCCGCAACGCCACGCCGCCCGCCTCCGCCACCAAGGCCGGGTAGCCGATCAACTGCATGCCTTCGCGCTCAAACTCCAGCCGCTCCGGCAGCTCACCGAAATCCCAGACGGTGATGGCCTCGCGCTCGAAATCCGTCGTCGGCAAACGCGCGAAACTGGCGGCCGCACGCTCACCCTGCGCCTGTTGCAGCTGTAGTAAATCCCGGCCCGTGGCGACGGCACGGCCGTCGACCGCCACGACCTTGAAGTTCATGCGCAGATGCGGCGGCAAGGCCTCCACTTGCCAAGCATCGGCGGGCGTCTCCACACCGGTCATACGCTTGAGTTGCTGGCTCAGCGCCTCGCGCAAGCCACCCTCGCCGGGCGTGATCGCTTGCATACACGCATCAGCGAAATTGGGCGCGGGCACGAAGTTGCGGCGCAAAGGCTTGGGCAGCGCCTTAATCATGGCGATGATTTTATCGCGCAACAAACCCGGCACCAGCCATTCGAAACGTTCCGCGCGCAGCTGATTGAGCAAGGCCAAGGGCACGCTCAGCGTCACGCCGTCGCGCTCATGACCCGGCTCGAAGTGATAACTTAAATTCAGGCGCACGCCATTGAACAAGAGATGGTCTGGAAATTTTTCTTGCGTCACCTCGGCGGCCTGACGCCGCATCAAATAGTCTTTACTGAGAAACAGCGCGCGCGGCGTCTGCGCTTCGGTCTCTTTGCGCCAGCGCTCGAAACCGCGGCCGTCGCAGATGTCAGCGGGGATGCGCTCTTCATAAAAGGCGTAGAGCAGTTCCGGGTCCACCAGAATATCGTGGCGCCTCACCTTGTGCTCCAACGCCTCCACGTCATGGATCAAGGCTTGATTGTGCGCGAAGAAGGGCGCGCGCGTTTCATACTCCGCCTCAACCAGGGCCTGACGGATGAATATCTCGCGCGCCTCGACGGGATTGATGCGCCCATACTGCACTTTGCGTTGCATGACGATGGGCAGTCCGTACAAGGTCACGCGCTCGTTCGCCATCACCGCCGCCGCCTTCTTTTCCCAGCGCGGCTCGGCATAATGGCGCTTAACCAGATGCGCCGCGATTTTTTCCACCCACTCCGGCTCGATACGCGCCACGCCGCGGGCATAGAGCCGCGCCGTCTCCGCCAGCTCCGCCGCCATCAGCCATTTGGGCGGTTTCTTGAACAGCGCCGAACCGGGAAAGATATGAAACTTGATGCCGCGCGCGCCGAGGTATTCCGCCGTTTCGGTTTTCATGCCGAGGTGGCCGAGCAGACCCGCGAGCAGGGCGCGATGAATGGCGTCATGGTCCACCGGCTCCACGTTGAGACGCGCGCCCATCTCCTTCACCGCGCCCAGCAATTGGCCATGAATGTCATGCCAGTCGCGCAGACGCACATAGGAAAGAAAATTGTCCCGGCAATATTTGCGCAACTGATTCTTGCTCAAGTGCCGCGCCTGTTCGTGATAGTGCTCCCACAACTTTAAATAGCCGATAAAGTCGGAGTGCTCGTCGGCATAACGTGTGTGTTTTGCATCCGCCGCCTGTTGTTTGTCCAGCGGCCGCTCGCGCGCATCGGGCACCGCCAGCGCCGAGACAATAATCAGCATCTCGGCCAGACACTGTTGCTCACGCGCCGCCAGCAGCATGCGGCCGAGACGCGGGTCCAGCGGCAGACGCGCCAGGTCGCGGCCGATGGCCGTCAGCGCGCGCCGCTCATCCACCGCGCCCAATTCCACGAGGATCTGATACGCGGCATTGATCTGACGGCTGTCGGGCGGATCGATGAAGGGAAAGCGCGCTACGTCGCCGAAACCCAGCGCGGTCATTTGCAGGATCACCGCCGCGAGATTGGTGCGCAGAATTTCAGGATCGGTGAACAAGGGCCGGCGCTGATAATCCTCCTCGGAATATAAACGAATGCACACACCCGCGCTGACCCGTCCGCAACGCCCGGCGCGCTGATTGGCGGAGGCCTGCGACACCGGCTCGATGGGCAGACGCTGCACCTTGGCGCGATGGCTGTAACGGCTGATACGCACCAGGCCGGGATCGATGACATATTTAATCCCCGGCACGGTGAGCGAGGTCTCCGCGACATTGGTGGCGAGCACGATGCGCCGCGCGCCGCGGGGCTGAAACACCCGGTTCTGCTCCTGCGCCGAGAGTCGCGCGTACAAGGGCAAGATCTCGGTGTGCGGCGGATGGTGTTTGCGCAGCGCCTCCGCGGTTTCGCGGATCTCGCGTTCGCCGCTCAAAAAAATCAGCACGTCGCCGGGGCCGTGACGCGCCAGCTCATCCACCGCTTCGAGTATCGCCCGTTGTTGATCGCGGTCACGGCCGTCTTCGTCCTCGGCCAGCAAGGGCCGGTAGCGCAGCTCCACCGGATAGGTGCGGCCCGAGACTTCGACGATGGGCGCGTTGCCAAAGTGTTTCGCGAAACGCTCGGGATCGATGGTGGCCGAGGTGATGATGAGTTTGAGATCGGGCCGCTTGGGCAAGAGCTGCTTGAGATAGCCGAGGAGAAAATCGATATTGAGGCTGCGCTCATGCGCCTCGTCGATGATAAGCGTATCGTAACGAGTTAAATAACGATCGCTCTGGATCTCGGCCAGCAAAATGCCATCGGTCATCACCTTGATGTAGGCATCCTCGCCCACCTGATCGCTGAAGCGCACTTGATAACCCGCGACCTGCCCCATGGGCGTGCGCAATTCCTCGGCGATGCGCGCCGCCAGCGTGCGCGCGGCGATGCGGCGCGGCTGGGTGTGGCCGATCAGTCCCGCGACGCCGCGGCCCAATGACAGACAAATCTTCGGCAATTGCGTGGTCTTGCCCGAGCCGGTCTCGCCGCAGATGATCACGACTTGATTCTCCGTGATCGCGCGCGCGATGTCCGCGCGCATTTGTGAGACGGGCAGCTCTTCGGGAAAATCCGGCACGGGCACGCGTGCGCGGCGTTGTTCGCAACGCGCGCGGGAGGCGTCGATCTGGGCCGCGAGCGCATCCAGCGCCCGCGGCGCGGCCTTGCCGGATTGCAGCTCGGCCGTCAGCGCGCGCAAGCGCCGCCGCAGGCGATGCTGATCGCGCAGCATGCAGGCGGAAATAGCCGCCGCCATGGCATCTATACTTTCTTGCGGGCTCAAGCAAATAATCTCGTCATGCTGCGCACGGCCGTTTATTTTACGGTAGCGGCCGCTTTGTGACCCGCCCACAAACCTTCGAAAAAATGGCGCGCGTTGATGCCCAAGGTGCGGGTGCGGTAACCGCCCTCTTGCACGATGAGCGTCGGCAGACCCAGCGCGCCTATCATGCGCCCGTTCACGGTGAAGTCATCGGCGCGCAAGGCCCAGGTGCCGGTGGGATCGGCCTTGGCGGTATCGAGGCCGAGGCTCAAGACCAAATACGCGGGACGGAAGGCGCGGATCTGTTTAAGCGCCGTGGCCAAGGTACGCTGATAGCGTTCCACCGTGCAATTTTCCGGCAAGGGATAATTGATATTGAAACCTTCGCCCGCGCCCATGCCGCGCTCATCCTTGAAGCCGGCGAAGTGCGGATAGGCGAAGCGCGGGTCGCCGTGGATGGAGACGGTCAAGACATCGGCGCGTTCGTAAAAAATATCCTGCGTGCCATTGCCGTGATGGAAATCCACATCGAGCACGGCGACGCGGCCGTAGGCGCTGAGGTAATCCGCCGCCACCGCCGCGGAGTTGAAATAACAGAAACCGCCGAAGGCGCGGCGCTCAGCATGATGACCCGGCGGGCGCACCAAGGCGTAGGCGAGACGGTAATCTTCCAACAAAGTCGCGGCGCCCGTCACCGCGCAATCCACCGCGCCATGGGCCGCCATGTAGGCGTTGCCATTGAGCGGCGTGAAGGTATCCATGCAGTAATAACCCACCTCCAGCTCGATATCCTCGGGCGGGCGCAGGATATTGCGGATGGGAAAGATGATGGGATAAATCGATTTGCCCGCGGGCAGGCGCGCGCAGGCGCGGCGCAGATAATCGACGTAATCGGCGTCGTGCACGCGCTTGATCGAACGCAGCGGCGTCTTGCGCGGCTTGATGCGGGTGAAGAGTCCGGTCTTGTCCAGCTCCTGCATGATGACCGGGACGCGCACCGGCGCTTCGACGTAACCGCGATCACGCACATGATGAATGCTGTGGGTTTCGTTGACGAGTAAGGCGATACCTTTACCGCGCTGTTTTTTTCGCGACGCCGGAGGCGCCGCGCGTGACTTATATTTCGGCGCGCGCAATTGCGCCGGGTCGTCCTTGAAGGAGCGCACCACAAAATCAATCTGCGCGGGCTCGAGCAAGTCGCCGTATTTGCGCTCGAGGATGCCGCGCACCATTTTGCGCAGCGGTTTCAAACGCAAGGGCGCCTCGCCGCCCAAGGCGTCGTACATCAGGTAATAAATATCTTCATCGCCGGGATGGACCGGGCTGGCGTAGTCGTTGTTAATGATGGGCCGCACGCCGTAGCGCTCGTAAAAACGCAAACGGATGGCATTCTGCTTGAGCAGTTCGGGGTTCGATACCAAGGCGGGATCATCGACGCTGCACTCGAAGAACAGGGCTTGCACGCCGATGGAACGCGCTTCCTCGCGCACCCATTCATAGAGCACGCCGCCGATACCACCGCCGGTGCGGCCAGGCGCCGCGGAGATGAGTTCCAAGTAAGCGATATTGAGATCCGGCATGTGCAAGAGCATCGCGAAGCCCTTCACCTTGCCCGCGGCATTTTCGGCGACGAATAGTATCGAGCGGTAGCGGTAGCGCATGGGATCGTGCAATTGCATGGGCAGCTTTTCCACGTCGCTCAGCCGCGCATCGGGAAATTGCTTGCGCATGATGGCCTGCGCCTGCGCGATGGCGTCACGATTGGCGGCGGAAGTGTCGTCGTAAATCTTGCGGATGCGAATCATGAATATTCCTAGATTTGAGCTTTATAAATGGTCAGGCCTTGGTGAATACGCCAGCGTATTATCAACACGCGCCAGGCCTTCATTGTCGCGTCGCCGTTACGCGGACAACGCTGCCTTGAAGGGCCGCTGCGATCTATCAGGCCGCCCGGCGGGCTTAGCCTTCATCAAGCGCCTTCACCTTTCTATATAAGGTGCGTTCGCTCAAGCCGAGTCTTTTCGCCAGCTCTCGCTTATCGCCGTGATACAGCGTCAACACCCAACGCAAATAACGGCGCTCAATATCGTCCAGCGGACTGATCTCCGCGCCGAAATCGAAATGCGCGAGCGGACGCGCTAATTCGCACTGGCAATCGGCCGGCAAATGTTCGGGCAGTATCACATCGCCGTCGGCCAAGAGGCAGGCGCGCTCCAGCAAATTCCGCAATTCGCGCACATTGCCGGGGAATGCGTAACTCTCCAGACATTTCATGGCCTGCGGCGACAGGCGCTTCGGCCGCTCAGCGCCGGCGCGCTTCAATAAATAATCCGCCAGCAAGGCCACGTCTTCGCGCCGCTCGCGCAGGGGCGGCAAGTCTATCGGAAAGGCGCTGATGCGGTAATACAAGTCTTGGCGGAATTCACCCGCCGCCACCATCGCCTTCAACTCGCGGTGCGTGGCGCACACCAGGCGGAAATCCGCCTGCTGCGGCTCGACGCTGCCGACGCGGCGGAAGGTGGCGGTCTCCAGCAAACGCAGCAGCTTCACTTGCAAGGCCAGCGGAATATCGCCCACTTCGTCGAGAAATAAGGTGCCGCCGCGCGCCGCCTCCACCAAACCCAGTTTGCGATTGTGCGCGCCGGTAAACGCGCCTTTCTCATGACCGAACAATTCGCTTTCGAATAGCGTTTCCGTGAGCCCCGAGCAATCCACCGGCACGAAGGGGCCGCGCGCGCGTTTGCTGGCATCGTGTATCGCCTGCGCCGCCAGTTCCTTACCCGTTCCGGACTCACCCAGCAACAGCGCCGCGGCGTCGCTGGGCGCCACCCGCTCGATCAGACCCAGCATGCGGGTGAAGGCCTTGGAACGCCCCACCAGCCCCAACCCTTCCTGACCCCCCGCCACTCCGCTTTGCTTGAGCACCTCGAGAAAGAACGCGATCTCGCCCCGCTCGTCGCGGATGGGCAGGGTCTCCACGTCCACGTGTTCTTCACCGCGCGGGGTGTAATGCAGGTGCAAAACCCGCTGCGGCTGACCGCTGGCGAGACTGTTTTTTAGCGGACAGGTCTCGCCCGCCTGATCGCAGGGCCGCGAATAATGATGCGAGACCTCGTAACAGTGCAGACCCTTGCCGGTATCCAGCTCGCCATAGCGCCCGCGGTAACCGGCATTGGCGGCCAGCACCCGGTAATCCAAGCCGATCAACACCGCGGGATGGGGCAAGGCATCGAGCAGGGCGGTGAGACTGGGCAGCTGCACGGGTGGGGTCATAGGCGTACTCCATAACTGCCATATTTGGCGCAACGGACATTGACTGGCTGCCATAAATAACATGATTACATCATCATATGCGAATCCTCGCGGCCTTGAATCCCTACCTCATCTCAGCGCCAGCATCAACTCAGACCACTCAACTTACTGTTATTTAAATACAACAATCCGCCGAGGCCGCTCGCGCCCTGCGTGTAATTCCCACTTGGCCTGTCAATTGCTCTCTCAGTGGCGGAGGCAGCGGCACCGCCATTGCGTGCAGGGAGATAGTCCATGAATAAATCGAGCGCCCTTTTAAGTGCGGCAGGCCTGCTGGCCGCCACTTACACCGCCAGCGCGCAACACCTCGCGCGGACACCCGGCCAGCTCGGGCAAGCAGCCTTGCGGACCGCGGAGATGACACGGGCCGCCACGCCGCGCCCTGAACTCATGCCTGCCGTGTTCAGAATCTATACTCCCTTAGACGCGGAGATGGACAGCATGACTGACGAAGCGCGCGGCGCGATCAAGGTACAAGCAAGCTCGTGGAAGGCGTGAAACCCTATTCCACCCCGCAGAACGCGGATGGGATGCGGATCTGAACGGCGCGCGACACCACTGACTTTGACGCCAGCGCGTCACTGGCCGGGCCGCGTGAACACGGCTCGGCGAATCGACACACGGTTTATTAAACACGGGAGAGTCACATGGCACATATCGTTATTCTCGGGGCAGGCATCGGCGGCATGCCCGCGGCCTATGAGGCGCGCGAGCACTTGGGCAAGGCGCACAAGATCACCGTCATCAATGCCACGGAATACTTCCAATTCGTGCCGTCCAATCCCTGGGTCGGCGTCGGCTGGCGCGACCGCGAGGGCATCACCTTTCCCATCCGTCCCTACCTTGAGCGCAAGGGCATCGATTTCATCGCCCAAGCGGTCACCGAGATCGACCCCGAGGCCAAGCGCCTGACCCTGCTCAACGGCGAGACGGTGGCTTACGATTTCTTACTCATCACCACCGGCCCCAAACTGGCCTTCGAGGAAATCCCCGGCCTCGGCCCCCTCGCCGGTCACACGCAATCGATCTGCACCGTCGACCACGCCGAGACCGCCAAGCAGGCCTATGAAAAATTCATTGAAAAACCCGGCCCCATCATCATCGGCGCGGTGCAGGGCGCAAGCTGCTTCGGCCCGGCCTATGAGTACGCCTTCATCGTCGACGCCGATCTGCGCAAACGCCAACTCCGCGACAAGGTGCCCATGACCTACGTCACCTCCGAACCCTATATCGGCCACCTCGGTCTCGGCGGCGTCGGCGATTCCAAGGGCATGATGGAATCGGAGCTGCGTCAGCATCACATCAAATGGATCACCAACGCCAAGGTCACCAAGATCGAGGCCGGGATCATGCACGTGGCGGAGCACAATGACAAAGGCGAAGTCATCAAGGAACACGAACTGCCCTTCGCCTATTCCATGATGCTGCCCGCCTTCAAAGGCGTGGACGCGGTCGCCAATGTCGCGGGCCTGTGCAATCCGCGCGGCTTCGTCATCGTCGACGAGCATCAGCGCAGCCCGAAATACCCGAGCATCTATTCCGCGGGCGTGTGCATCGCCATCCCGCCGGTGGAACAAACACCGGTACCCACCGGCACGCCCAAGACCGGCTACATGATCGAATCCATGGTCGCCGCCATCGTGCAAAACATTAAAGAGGAGATCGACGGCCGAAGCCCCACCCATACCGGCACTTGGAACGCCATCTGCCTCGCCGACATGGGCGACACCGGCGCCGCCTTCGTCGCACTGCCGCAGATTCCACCGCGCAACGTCAACTGGTTCAAGAAAGGCAAATGGGTGCACGTGGCCAAGGTCGCCTTCGAAAAATATTTCATCCGCAAAATGAAGAAAGGCACCTCGGAGCACATCTTCGAGAAATACGTGCTCAAGATGCTGGGTATTGAGCGCATCAAGAACAAGTAATCCGCATACACCCCCAACTGCTGCTGCGCGCCCCGCCCCCCCCGTGGGGCGCGCGCTTATCCGCACGCTATTTCCGTGAGCAAATTTCCGCGAACAACATGATCGGCGCTTTACCCGCGCCGGCGGATCAGGCAGTTTCAATTCATCAATTCGACACCCGCCCGCGCCAGCGATTGCGCTAGCGCCGTCCGCCGCCCGCTGGCACTATCGTTTATATGGATGCGCGGCGCGGAACTCTGCCACGGCGGCGCAGGAAAGGACCCGCAATGGGCGTGTTTCCCGACATCTTCACTGAAGTAGCGATGCTGCTCTTGTTGGCCGCCGCCGTCGGCGCGGTGGGCGTGCGCCTGCGGCAACCGCTGATCGTCGGCTTCATCGCGGTCGGCATCCTGGCCGGACCCTCGGTGCTCGGCATGGTGAGCGCCAATGACCAAATCGATCTCCTCGCCAAGCTCGGCATCACGCTATTGCTCTTCGTCGTCGGCCTCAAGCTGGACCTGCATATCATCCGCGCCATGGGACCAGTGGCGCTGGCGACGGGCCTGGGCCAGGTCGCCTTCACCAGCATCATCGGCTACCTCATCGGTATCGCGCTGGGCATGACGGTGATCGCGGCTATGTATGTCGCGGTCGCCTTGACCTTTTCCAGCACCATCATCATCGTCAAACTGCTCTCGGACAAACGCGAGGTCGATACCCTGCACGGCCGCATCGCCCTGGGTTTTCTTATCGTGCAGGACCTGGTGGTGGTGCTGGCGATGATCGCGCTCAACGCCATCGGCGGCGGCAGCGAGACCACGGCGGCCTATGAGGCCCTCAGCGTCTTGCTCAAGGGCATCGCCTTTCTGATCGCGGTGGGGCTGGCCATGCGTTACGTCCTGCCGCGGCTGCTGCATTCGCTCTCGCATTCCCAAGAGCTTCTGGTGCTGTTCGGCATCGCCTGGGCCATGGCGCTGGCGACCCTGGGCGCCAGCTTGGGCTTCAGCAAAGAAGTGGGCGCCTTCGTGGCCGGCGTATCCCTGGCCTCGACGCCCTACCGTGCCGCCCTCGGGGCGCGGCTGGTGGGCCTGCGCGACTTTCTGCTGCTGTTTTTTTTCCTCGACCTCGGCGCGAGGCTGGACCTGGGCCTGCTGGGCGCGCAATGGCTGGAGGCCCTGGTGTTCTCTGCCTTCGTGCTGATAGGCAATCCGCTGATCGTCATGGTCATCATGGGCGCGCTGGGTTACAAAAAACGCACCGGATTCCTGGCGGGGCTGACCGTGGCGCAGATCAGCGAATTCTCCCTGATACTCGGCGCCCTGGGCTTGAGCCTGGGCCACATCGACGCCGAGACCCTGGGCTTGATCACCCTCGTGGGCCTCATCACCATCAGCGCCTCGACGTATATGATCATTTACTCGCAGCCGCTGTATGAACGCCTGACGCCCTGGCTCTCGTTATTCGAACGGCGTCATCCGCATCGGGAGACCGCGGATGAGCTGGCGCCCGGCGACGCCGCGCCGCAGATCATCCTCATCGGCATGGGACGGTATGGCAGCGGTATCGCGCGCGTCCTGCGCGAGCGCGGCTGCCGGGTGATCAGTGTCGACTACAACCCCCAGCTGGTACGCGCGCGCGACGCCATGGGCCATCCCGTGCTCTACGGCGACGCCGAAGACCCCGAGTTCATCGCCTCGCTGCCGCTGGCCCGCAGCCACTGGGTGTTGAGCACGGCGCGCGACCCCCATATCAATCGCACCCTGATCCACACACTCAGAAATCTGGGTTATGCGGGCCGCATCGCCGTCACTGCGCAAACACCGGGCGAAGCCGCCGGCTTCGAGCAGGCGGGTGCCGATTTGGCGCTGCTGCCCTTCGAGGATGCGGCGGGCCGGGCGGCCGACCTCCTCTTAGGCGAGATGGCGCCACCTACATAAATTAACACCGCGCGGCGCGATGGCCGCGCCACCGCGCAGGGCCTATCATGCTACAGTCCTCTTCAACACCCGCGCTTGTCACGGCGGTTGATGGCAGGGATCGCGCCCGGCAGCAGCAAACAAGACGACGGGGGCATCGAAGGAGGCATACGTGGGCTTATTGATAAACGGTGTCTGGCACGATCACTGGTATGACACCAGCACAACCGGCGGCCGCTTCATTCGCGCCGACAGCGCCTTTCGCAATCGCATCAGCACGGACGGGAGTTCGCCCTATCCCGCCGCCGCGGGACGTTATCATCTCTACGTCTCGCTGGCCTGCCCCTGGGCGCACCGCACCCTTATCTTTCGCAAGCTGAAAAAACTCGAAGACATCATTTCGCTGTCCATCGTCGATCCGCACATGGGTGAGCAGGGCTGGCGCTTCAGCGATGCGCCCGGCTGCATCCCCGACGGCGTCAACGGCTTCGATTACTTGCATCAGCTCTACACCCAGGAAAAACCTGATTTCAACGGACGGGTCACGGTGCCGGTGTTGTTCGACAAGCAGACGCGCCGCATCGTCAATAACGAATCCGCCGAGATCATAGAACTATTCAACAGCGCCTTCGACGCTTACGGCGACGCCAGCGTTAATTTCTTTCCCGCCGAACTGCGCGCGGAAATGGCTGCGCTCAACGCCGAGATCTACGAGCACATCAACAACGGCGTGTACAAGGCTGGCTTCGCCACGCGGCAGGAGGCTTACGAAGAAGCTTTCGATGGCTTGTTCGCCATGCTGGGCAAATTGGAAGCGCGGCTTAGCAGCCGCCGCTATTTATTCGGCGGGCGCATCACCGCCAGTGATTGGCGGCTGTTCACCACCCTGCTGCGCTTCGACGCGGTGTATTACTCCCATTTCAAATGCAATCTGCGGCGGCTGCTGGATTATCCGGCGCTGTGGGGCTATCTGCGCGACCTCTATCAGGTGCCGGGGGTGGCGCAGACGGTGAACATGGACCACATCAAAACCCATTATTACCGCAGCCATCCCAGCATCAATCCCAGCGGCATCGTGCCCAAGGGTCCGCTACTGGATTTCACCGCGGCGCACGGGCGGGGACACCTCGCGGGCAGTTGAGCTCGCGCCAAAAAATGCTACTTGGCGCCCGCTGCCGCCACGGCCAAAACGAAAATACTATTCACCCGCTAAGGCCCGCCTCAGCGCGTCGAGATGTTCTTCATAGTGTTTCCAGTGACCAATGCCATATTGAGAGACTGGAACCCGCGCCGGCGCCACGCGGGTAGGCGTCAGCGGCTCTTGATTGATTTTGCCGACGAAGCTCAGGCCGCGCGGGTCCGGCTTCAACCCGCAAAATTTCAACACCTCTCGCGTCACCTGCTCCGGCTTGTTGACCAGGTCTTCATAAGATACTTCGAGTATGGGCAGGTCCAGCACCCGCTTCCAGTGCAGCATCACCCGTTGATAGTGCCGGTAGTAAAAACCCAAATCCGCCAAATCGCGGGCATAGTCGTGACTGCCGCCGAAATCCTGAAAATAGCAGGATAGACACGTATCGAGCGGATCGCGCACGCAGTGGATGACATGGGCCAGGGGGAACAATAGCGCGATCAAGCCGAGGTGAAGAAAATTGTCCGCCATCGCGTCCACTACGCGCCGCGCCACCGGTGCGGCACGCTCCAGTTTGTCGAGATAACGCCGCGCGAAGTCGTCGCACTGCTGGCGATTGAGTTGAGTGAGCCCCTCGCCGCCAGGCATCGAGGCGCAGCTCATTTCACACTCCAGCGCCAGTTCGGCCATCAGCTGATTTTCCCCCGCGCCCGCCACCTCCGGATGCGCCCCCAGGATTTGCGCCAGCAGGTTCACGCCGGAATGCGGCATACCTACCACGAACACCGGCCGTTCGCTGCAATTACCGGCGCGCGGCGCGCGCGCGATGGCCCCGGCGCTAAAACTCTCGACGATGCCGTCAATGCGCCGCGCCCAGCGCGCGCGGTCAAAGCGCGCCGGTTTGATCTTGTTGCCTTGTTCGAAGTGTTGAAACGCCCGTTGATATTGCGCCTGCGCCTCGTAGATTTCGCCGAGACGAAAATGCGCCAGCTCGCGTTGCGGCTCAGTCAGCTCCACCTCGCTCAACAGCGTTTCGAGCCGCCGCGCCGCGCCGCCAAAATCACCGCTGCAATCGCAGAGCCGGGCATAGATCAAGGCCAGTTCGGGCACGGTTTTATGGTGGTCCAGCACCGACGAGAGCCGCCGTAAGGCCGCCGCCGCGTCACCTTTGCACAACAAGGCGGAGGTCTCCAAGGCCACGGCGGCCAGCAATTCCGGTTTGAGCTGCTGGGCCAAACGCGCATAACGCAGCGCCTCGTCGGCGCGGCCCAAATCCAAATACACGCCGCCGAGCGCATACGCCGCATTGGCGTCGGCGGGCGCGGCGCTCAGCGCGTGTTCAAAATGGGCGAGCGCCTGTTCCAGCCGGCCCATGCGTTGCAGCAACCGGCCCGCGGCGAGGCGCGCGCTGATTCGCGTGGGATTGAGCTGGAGTGCATGTTGATAATGTCGCAGGGCGCCGTGGCTATCACCGCGGTGCTGGCAGACCCGTCCCAACGATTCATGGGCATCGCTTAAATCCGGCTTGTGGCTCAGGGCGCGGCGATAATAATCCTCGGCCTCCGCGTAACGGCCTTGCAATTCCAAGGCGTGACCGAGATTGAGCTGCGCCTGCGGAAAGCCGGGCGATAAATTCAGCGCCGCGCGCAAAGCCACCTCGGCGGCGGTCACGTCCCCCAAGCGGCCGCACACCGTACCGAGCATGAACCAGGCATTGCTGTCCTGCGGGTCACGCTCGCAGATAGTCTGATAAAGAACCCGCGCCTCGGGCAAACGCTGCGTTTGCACGCAGAGAAAGGCGTGTTTCTTCTTCGCACGGGTGAGGACGTTGTGTTTACTCATGAGCGCAGGGTCCGCGCCGCCGCGGCTTTCTTTGTCCAGCAGGCTGATGTCTTTAACGTGTTCGGCCACCCGCGGTCTTCCCTTGAATTCCATTTGGGTCATTTTGCATTAACGTCCGCCGCCGCAGGACGGGGCGGCGCGGTGCAATCCGGCTGAGGGCGCGGGTCAAGGCTTGCGTGCGTGACTCAACCCTTTTCCTCGCGCTTGGCCTGGCGCCACAGCGCCTCCATTTCCTCCAAGCTCACGCGCTGGGGGTGCAACTGTTTTTCCGCGAGCAAGGATTCAACGCGGCGGAAGCGGCGCTCAAAACGCAGATTGGTCTCGCGCAAGGCGGTTTCCGGGTCCACCTCCACATGCCGCGCGAGGTTGACGCAGGAAAATAATAGGTCGCCGATCTCGTGGCGCAAGCGCCCGGGGTCGCGCGCCTCCAGCTCCTCGCGTACCTCCTCGCTTTCCTCAGCGATTTTCTCCAGCACCTTGTGCGGGTCGTTCCAATCAAAGCCGACGCGAGACACGCGGCGCTGAATTTTCACCGCGCGCGTCATGGCCGGCAGGGTCACCGGCACATGATCGAGCGCACCGGGCGGGCGGCCTTGCGCCTTGCCGGCGCGTTCGGCCGCTTTGTGCGCCTCCCAGGCATCCGCTTGTTCCGCGACGCTGCCGATCTTGGCGTCGCCGAAGACGTGAGGATGGCGGCGGGTGAGTTTGTCGACGCTGGCCCGCACCACGTCCTCGAAACGGAAATGTCCGGCCTCCTCGGCCATGCGCGCGTGGAACACTACTTGAAACAAGAGGTCGCCCAATTCGTCCTTGAGCTCGGTCATATCATCGCGGGCAATGGCGTCCGCGACCTCATAGGCCTCTTCGAGGGTATGGGGGGCGATGCTGGTGAAATCCTGGGCGCGATCCCAGGGGCAACCCTCGCGCGGGTCGCGCAGGCGGGCCATGATGGCCAGTAGTTCCTCAATCTTACTCACAACGTCAAAACCTCGATCGAAAAAAGCCATGGTACGCACCCCTCCGGCGCATGGGAATAGCGCGCCGCTGTTCCCAGGTGAACGCCTTATCAGTACCATGGCGCGAGCACGCCGCAGGGAGCCGCCGTTTTGGACAATTTGCTGACCCACCTCACCGATCTCAGCGGCCAGCTCGCCGGCCTGCTGTGGCAGAACCCCTTCACCCTGATCGCCCTGCTGGGCACCGGCCTTTATCTCACCGTGCGCATGGGCTTGGTGCAGATCCGCGGTTTCCGCCACTCGATTCACCTCATCGGCGGGCGTTACAGCAGCCACAAGGACGTGGGCGAGGTCTCACACTTTCAGGCCCTGGCGACCGCGCTGTCCGCCACCGTGGGCACGGGCAATATCGCCGGCGTGGCCACGGCGATCACCTTGGGCGGGCCCGGCGCCCTGTTCTGGATGTGGGTGACGGCCTTCATCGGCATGGCCACCAAGTTCACCGAATGCACCCTGGCCCTGAAATTCCGCCAGATCGCGCCCGACGGCACCGTGGCCGGCGGCCCGATGTACACCCTATTGCACGGCCTGAAGATGCCCAAGCTGGCGGCGCTGTTCGCGACCTTCGCCCTCATCGCTTCCTTCGGCATCGGCAATATGGTGCAGGCCAATTCCGTGGTAGACGGTCTCGGCTTCATCTTCCCCGCGGTGAAAGAAGACGGCTGGCTGCTCGGCATCGTGATGGCGGTGCTAGTGGGACTGGTGATCGTCGGCGGGGTGAAACGCATCGCCAAGGTCGCCGGCACCTTGGTGCCGTTCATGGCGATCTTTTATGTCGCCGGCGCCTTGCTGGTGCTGCTCAACCATCTCGCCGACATCCCCGCCGCCCTCTTTACCATCGTCAATCACGCCCTCAACCCCTGGGCGGTGGGCGGCGCGGCGGTGGGCGAGGCCATACGCTGGGGCGTGGCGCGCGGCCTGTTCTCCAACGAGGCGGGGCTGGGCTCCTCGCCCATGGCCCACGCCGCGGCGCGCACCAACGAACCCGTGCGCGAAGGCCTGGTGGCGATGATGGAACCCTTCATCGACACCTTGGTGATCTGCACCATGACCGGCCTGGTCATCGTGGTCACCGGCGCCTACCTCAACCGGCCCGAGGACGCGGTGGGCGCGGCCCTCACCGCCTATGCCTTCAGTGAAACCCTGGGGGCGGGCGGCGGCTGGGTGGTGGGCATCGGCCTGTGCCTGTTCGCCTTCTCGACGATTATTTCCTGGTCGTATTACGGCGACCGCGCCGCGCAATTCCTCTTCGGCGCGCGCGCGGTGCTGCCCTACCGCGTGGTGTTCACCGTGATGGTGGTCTTCGGCGCGGCGGTACCCCTGCCCCTGGTGTGGAACCTCGCGGACATCACCAACATCCTCATGGCCCTGCCCAATCTCTTGTGCCTGATTATGCTCGCGGGGCTGGTGCGCAAACTCCATGACGAGTACTTCGCCCGCACGCACGCGCGCACGGACCGCAACGGCGAGGGCTGAACGCGCCGCAGGCCAAAACCTTCGGGACATTGCCGCCTTCTTCACCGCCCCGCCCCCGCGGCGCACTCCAGCCCGGGCTGCGCTGAGCGCGTAGCGGATGGGTTATCACCTCTTCGGCTAAATTGCGTGCCCGCGACACCCACCACCCCGCCCCTGCGGGGCACCCCTCCTCAGAGAGGAGGGGAGAAAAATAATAGTCCCCTTTCCATAAAATATTCCCCCTTTCCAAAGAGCGAAGAAATAAAAGAATAGATCTCCCCTCCTTTCTAAGGAGGGGTGGACGCGCAGCGGACGGGGTGGTTCCGCCTTTCCGTGGCGTACGGATAAAGTAGCTGCGTCTTTTCAATGGGGTCGTCGCGGCGCCAATCGCATGGCATGCATGATCCGCCACATGGGGCTCGAGCAAGACTGCGCTGAAGTCAGGCTAGGCGCGCGCCGCACTGCCAGCCGACCGCACGCTCAGTGCGCGATGCGCGGCCAGTATTTGCTGAAGTCGAAGGAAGGGCTATGGGGCTGGGTGTGGCACTGCGCGCACATTTGCGGGCCGGCCAGCCCGCGCTTCGCCACGGGTTTGGCGCCGGCCGAGGCGGCGTGTTCGCGGGCCGCGCCGTGGCAGTTTTCACACTGCACGTTCATCAAGTGACTGGTGATGTTGATATCGATGAAACCGCCGGCCTCTTTGAAGCCCACCGTGTGGCACTGGATGCAACTGGGATCGAAGGATTTATTCACATCTTCGAGGACGCTGAAGGCCTGGGCGTGGCGTGACCCGCTCCATTTATCGTAGGCCGCCTGATGGCAAGTTTTACACTCCATCGCGCCGGCGAAGGGCGTCCGGCCCGTCTCTTGCGCCTTACGCAGGACGACACTCTGCTCGTAGGCCTCTTTGATTTTACTGTTGTACTCGCCGTACCAGGCCTCGAGCCGCGCGGAATCGGGGATGGTGGCGGGCATGGCGATGACCTCGTGATGCCAGCCGGTGATTATTCCATCGCTACCGCGCTGAATATCCACCCGGCCCAGACGCATGCCGCGAGAACCGGGCTGCAACACCAAGGTGCGGCCATGCCGCTGCGGCTCGCCATACTCTTCGTATTTGGCGCGTATCAGCAAGACATCAACAGCGTTTAGCGGCAGGCGCCGTTGCGCCGTGTTTAAATCCAAGGTAGTGGAGAGCACGGTCAAGGCACCCTCGCCGCGCGCCCGCGCCAAGGCGGCGGCCAGCGCGGCCGTGTCCTCACTGACCTGGGCATGGTCACCCTGCATGGCCTTGTCCGGCGCGGCGGCGGCATCCAGCCAGGTGAAGAAACGCAGCTGCTGGCCGCCACGCAGGATGCTCTCCTGTTTCGCGAACTGTTCGCCCCGCCAATTACTGGCCACCCACGGCAAGGGATAGAGCGCCGCCAGCTCAGGACCGTAGGTCAGATCGGCCCATTGCACGCCCACCGCGTCATAGTCCAGCATGGAAAAACCTTTGAGGATGTATTCGTTGGTCAAACGGCCGTTGGCGGCGAAACCGCTCATCAGTCCACCGCTGGAGATCAAAAACAGATTGGGCGCTTCGGCGCGCAGATGGTCGATGAGAGTGGCGCGGCGCAGCAAGCCGCCCAAATCCCCTTCCGGACTGCACCCGCAGGGCTCCAGTTCTCCGTCGAGATTGCCGGAGTAGATCAAGGTCACGTCATCGGCGGCATAGGCCGCGCTCGCCATCCACAATACCAAAAACAGCATGATTGAACGCACGTGATTCTCCATTGAGCTTCAACTGTCCGCGGCCAGCGCGCGCCGACCTAAATCTTGACTGGATAGGATACGGGATACGCCGGCGACAACCCAGTCTTCATCCCCATTCGCGCGATGCCATCACGGCCTTATCTCACAACTCCATCGTACTCCACAAATCGCGGCACCCCTATCAAAATGCAGCGTAAAGAATTGAAAAATTAAAGGGGCGGGCTTATTCGGCGGTGTGCAGTTCGAAGACGGTAAACTCGGGTTTACTCAAACTGGGATCGCCCAAGGCGCCGGTGTAAGGATGGCCGTTGGCATACACCGCCAAGCGGTCGCCGGTCATGAAGCCATGCCTGTTATCGCACAACAACTGCAACTTGCCATTGGGGTCACGGATCAACACCGCGGGCAAAGCGCGTTGCTCCAGCGAGTCGAGGTCTTCCACCACCACGGCGCTGATGGTTTGGCGGATGCGGGCGATCGCCACTTCCACTTCACGTTCACCCACGCGTTGCAGGCGGACAATATAGCCCAGCTTCGCCGCCGCCGCGTCCTCGCCGGCAAAGGCATAGGCCACCAAACGGCCCACTTGCAAAATCATGCCGTACTGACTTTCCTGAATACGCAATTGCACGCCACCGTCACTTTCGTTGGAGACGATCCAGCGCGGCATCGCTTCACCCGCATCATTGACGATGATCTTGGAATGCTGGGCCAAGGTATCCCAAAAACGCTGCTCTTCGCGCGCCTCCTCGCCGTCGCGGCGCGCGGCGCTACGCAACAAACGGTACACCTCCTCGAAACCGCCATAGACACGGGCATCGCGCGCTTCGAATACCGCATGGCGTTCCTCACTGCGTTGCTGCGGACGCACTTTATGTAACAACAGATCCAGAATAGGGATGCGATCACCCTCATCGAGGTGGATAATGGGCGCGCTCAAACGCGATTCGTCTTTCGGCAAATTAAGCACGCGACGATCAGCCGCCGCACGCTGGATCAACGGCCGTACGTCCACCAACAAGGCATCACCCAACTCATCTTGACTACGATGAAACCCTGGCGGCACACCCTGGTTCTGATAAACAATGACGTGACCCGGCGGCAATACCGCGCCATCGTCACGCTTAGTAATCAACGCGGGATTGAGCTCCGCTAAATAACGGTCCACGACGTACATCAAGTGAGTGGGCCAGCTGATCACATCCAGCAAGCCAGTAAGCTGGATGGATAAATACACTTGCTCTATCGAGGCGCTATCGGAAAACAAACCGCTATCATTGCGCTTATCGGACGCGGTGATGCGCAGTTTCAAAGGATGCTGACTCCGCGCATCACCAAAGACGCTGACGGCGAAAAAAAGCTGATTACAATCACGCCAAGCGTGTTGCGGCAATTTTTGATAACGGAAGGCGCGCAACAGTTGTTCGACGCGGATCAACTCCATGATGCGCAGCACCACGACAATCAAACGCTCGCGCCGCGCGGGGTCAGCGCTCATCCTCGCGTATTCGTGGCGAAAGACTAATTTGTAGCAAATGGCCAAGTGCTCCACCGCGCGCACCGCCTGAGAAATACCTTCGCGCTGTTCGCGGCTCTCCGGCACCCCGCTGCCTTCGCCCATGAAACGCAGGAACAAGACGCTAATCCCCCTGTTCAACTCCGTGCTCAATATATGCGCGCACTGCTCCCGTTGTTCGGTGGCGAGGGACAGGGGGTTGATCTTTTCCAAGAGGCGCGCCATTTCAGCGAACAAAGTAAAGGGGGCGTATTCATGTTGCAGCAATTCATTGACCAGCGCGTCGAGGTCCAGCCCCGCGAGCTTGTCCGTTTTCGCAACGACCGGGATATGCAGAGGCAAATCCGCGCGCGACGGCTCGGTCCGGCTACCGCCGCCGAACAACGACTTGAAAAAACCGGGTTTGTGGTCATCTTTCATGGCAAAACCGTTTCCGCACGCAATCTGAACCGCATTACGCGGCATCCTCACAGCATGTCGGCCATAGCGGGGGATTCCTTTAATATTTATATCCGCCTCCCCCGCTCATCACCCAATATGAAACAAAAGCTTGGCTCAGCACCGCGGACTCCCGTCACAAAACACGGCGCGCGCACGCGAGACCTCCCGGCCCGCCACCCGTTAAGATGCAGCCACGCGCGGCGCGGCGCGCCATGAAGAGGCGAAAACACCCTTGACCGGCCAAACTATAAAAAACCGAATCCACCCGTGGGGACTGGCCTGTATAGCCGCCTGGTTTTGCGCGGCGCCCTCGCTGGCCGCGACCGCTTTTTATCAAACCCCCTTCGAGTTCGCGGCGCAGTTCA
Source organism: uncultured Gammaproteobacteria bacterium (assembly GCA_947259075.1). GTDB lineage: Bacteria > Pseudomonadota > Gammaproteobacteria > DRLM01 > DRLM01 > CAKKSB01. Next base: position 38,531 of record CAMYKQ010000051.1, read on the forward strand.
AACGCTTCGATACCCGCCTGCGCGACGGACAAAACACCACCGCTATCACCGTACGGCGCGCCGGGGTGCGGGTGCATGAATATAGCGCCGCGCGCCTGCAACCCGGACTCGCTATCGGCTACGCCTTTCTCGACACGGACACCGCACCCGCCCTCGCCGGCATGCAAGCCCGCGGCTTTTACGCCGCGCCCAGCCTACGCGGCATGCTCTGGAATGGCCCGCGGCTGAGTCTCAGCTTGAGCGGCGGTTATCTCTACCAATGGGCGGACGAGAAGACGGATGGGCAAAACCTGAGCGTCGAATGGGAGCAGGCGCAATTGGAGGGCGATCTTCAATGGCGGATCACGCCGCGCGCACGTCTGTTGCTAGGCGGCGTGTATGGCCGCATCAGCACCACCGAGCGCGCCGAAGGACCGGTGCAATTTAAAGTTAAACGCCACGCGGGCCCGCGATTCGGCGGCCGCTACGGCCTGGAATTCAGCGTCGGCGGCGACGGCCAGGTCGGCGCCCTATGGCACGATCACTTGGAGCAGGGAATCGAGCTATACTTCCAGCGCCAGTTTTAACCCAACCGCGACAAGGAGACCGCATGGCCAAGCATGAAAACATGGAAGACAAGCGCTATTTCTATTCCGCGATCGTGCGAGATGTATACGATGGCGACACCTGTACCGTGGATATCGATCTCGGTCTAGGGGCTTGGTTGCACGGCGAGAAGCTGCGCTTGAACCGCATCGACACACCCGAGCTGCGCGGCGCGGATCGTCCACGCGGCCTCGTCGCGCGTGATTTTCTCCGCGAACTCATCGACGGCAAAACCATCATCATCGAAACCTTCAAGGATAAACGCGAAAAATACGGCCGCTATCTGGCGGAAATCTGGCTGGTCGACGCCAACAACAAGTGGAAAAACATCAACGATCTGCTAGTGTCCTCGGGAAACGCGGTGTACCGCGAGTATTAAAAATCCGCGGATCGTAGCGCGCTAGCCGCGCAAGCCGTTCAAATAGGCGGTGGTGATCGCTTGGCGCGGCGCCGCGAACAAGGCCGCGGTCGCGCCGTATTCCACCAAGACACCCACGCCGTCGCGCAACCAGAACAGCGCGGTGTAATCGGCGATGCGCCGCGCCTGCGCGAGATTGTGGGTCACCACCAGCAAGGTGTAACGCTCGCGCAGCGAGACGATCAAATCTTCCACCACGCCGCTGGCGATGGGATCGAGCGCGCTGCACGGCTCGTCCAGCAGCAGCGCCTCGGGCTGCAAGGCCAAGGCGCGGGCGATGCACAGGCGCTGCTGCTGCCCGCCGGAGAGGGCCTGCGCCGGGGTGCGCAAACGCGCGTGCACTTCACTCCACAAACCCACATCCCGCAGTGACCGCTCAATCCGCGCCGCCAATTCCGCTTTGTCGCGCAGGCCGTGTTCACGCAGCGGGAAGGCGAGGTTATTCCAAATCGACAGCGGAAAGGGGTTGGGTTTTTGAAAGATCATGCCCACCCGCCGCCGCAGCGCGATCAGATCGGTGCGCGGGTCGAGCACATCGCAATCGCCGACGCGGATCGCGCCGCTGAGCCGGGCGCCGCCCGCCAAATCGGTGAGGCGGTTGATGCAATTTAAAAAGCTGCTTTTGCCGGCGCCCGAAGGTCCGACCAGCGCGGTGATGCGGCCGCGCCGCAGCGGCAGGCTGATGTCGCGCAACACGGGCGTGCCGTGATAAGCCAGACTCAAACCCCGCGTCTCGATGAAGGGCGGTGATTCCTCGTCGGCACGGGCCGCCGCGTCCGCCTCCAAGGCGGACCGGTTCAATGATATTACTGACTCTAGGCCACTCATACGCTGACTATCCTCCCTTGCGACCAGCGCCGCGACAGCCACGCGCTCGTGGCGTTGATTATCAGCAGCAGCAACATCAACACCAGCGCCGCGCCATAAGCGAGCCGGTCACCGCCGGGCACGTTCATCGACAAATCGAAAATGTGAATGGACAAAGCGCGCCCGGAATCCAGCAGCGAACTTGGTAAGCGGTCGACGTAACCGCTGGTGTAAATCAGCGCGGCGGTCTCGGCGAGGGCGCGGCCGACACCCAGCACCGCGCCGGCCAGCAAACCCGGCACCGCCGCCGGCAGCAACACCCGCCGCAAGGCGGCGCCGCGGCTCAAACCTAAGGCCGCGCAGGCCTGGCGGTATTCATGCGGCACGGCGCGCAAACCTGCTTCGCAGGCGCGAATCAACAGCGGTAAAACCATGCACGCCAGCGTGAGGCCGCCCGCGAGTATGGAAAAACCCAAGCCCAGCACCTGCACGAAAAATACATAACCGAACAAGCCAAACACGATGGACGGAATTCCCGCGAGAATATCCAAACTGCGGCGCACCGCGCGTGCAAAGGCAGTATCTTCCACGGTGAACTCCGCCAGCAGCAGCGCCGTGCCCAGCCCCAGAGGCAAGGCCACCGCCAAACACACCGCCAGCAGCAATAATGTGGAAACCAAAATCGGGCCGATGCCGCCGGCGCGGCCCGCGTCCTGCGGCGCCGCCGTCAAGAAATCCCAAGTTAAATAAGCCGCGCCACGCCACACGATATCGCCGGTGAGCCAGACGAACAGCGCGGCCACCACGACAGCCGCCGACCACACCAGCGCCGCGGCGGCCGTATCGCGGCTAAGATAATTACGCGCTGGCATGGGCGGACTCTCCACTCAAACGCGCGGCCAGCAACATCAAACCCGCCACCAAACCCGCCAACACCAGGCCGCTGACGAACAGCGCGGCGCGATGCAGGTCCATCGCGTAGGCCATTTCCAAGGCGATATTCGCCGCCAAGGTCCGCAGCGGCGCGAAGACGCTGTCCGGCACGGCGACGACATTGCCGGTCACCATCAACACCGCCATGGTCTCACCCAAGGCGCGCCCCGCGGCGAGCACCACGCCGGCCAGCACACCGGCGCGCGCGGCGGGCAGGGCGATGCGCCACACCGTACTCCAGCGGCCAAGGCCCAGCGCGGCGGCGGCGCGCAGCGTGTCGCGCGGCACGGCGCCCAAGGCGGCATCCGCCGTCAAGGCCACCGTGGGTAAAATCATCAGCGCCAACACCCACACCCCCGCGAGCAAACTCGTGCCCGGCGCCTGCCACGCCGCGATCAGCGGCACCAGCACCACCAAACCCCAAAAGCCGTAGACCACCGACGGGATGCCGGCCAGCAACTCCACCAAACGCCGGTACACCACGGCGAGCGGGCGCGGCGCGTAAAAGCGTAAAAACACGGCGCTGAGCACGCCCAGCGGCACCGCCAGCAGCAAGGCCCCCGCCGCGCAATACAGCGTGCCCGCCACCATGGGCAGTAATTGATACAGGCCTTCCGCCGGATGCCAGGCCGCGTCCGTGACAAAGCGCCACGGCCCGGCCTCACGCAAGACGGGCCAGGCGGCGCTGAGCAAAAATAAAAAAATGAAAACGAGAATCAGGCCCGCCACCGCGGCACAGCCGCGCAGCGTCGCGCGCAGTAAGGCGTCACTGCGCGAGGGGGACAAAATACTGGGCGAGGATGAGATCACGAGTCTGCTCCGCGCGGGCGAATTCAACGAAGTCGCGCGCCAAACCCCGCAGCGGCGCGGCGCTCACCAGATTCAGCGTGCGCGCTAAGGGATAACTGCCGTCGCGCACATGCTCGCTGCTGGCGGCGACGCCGTCGAGCGCGACCAAGCGGATAGGCGCGCCATGGGCAATGTCGTATTCCGCGGTGCCGATGGAGACATAGCCGATGGCATTGGGATTGGCGGCGACGCTCTTAATGCCTTGCTCGTTGTCGCCTATCACCACCCGCGGCCGCGTCTCGCTGTTTTTCAATCCGGTGTAAGCGAGAAATAATTCCAGCGTGGAACGCCCCTCGGCCTTGTGCACCACGGTGATGGGCGCATCGCGCCCGCCCAGCGCTTGCCAGTTGCCGAACTCGCCGGTGTAAATCGCGATGAGCTGCGCCTTGCTCAAATTGGCGATGGGATTAGCGGCGTGGACGATGATGCCGATGCCATCACGCGCCAGCGGATAAGCGGTCAAATCGCCCTCGCCCGCTTTGAGATCACGCGAGACCATGCCGAGATGCGCCAAGCCTTGGCGCGCATCGGCGATGCCCCGCCCCGAGCCGCCGCCGTGCACGTCGATGCGCGTGCCGGGATGCGCTGACTCATAACGCTTGGCGATCTCGCCGGCGAGCGGGGCGACGGTGCTCGAGCCGGTCAGCACCAAACTGTGTTGCGCACGGGCGGCGCCCGTGCTCGCGGCCTCGGGCGCCGGCATGGAATTCAACACCGTGACCGCCGCCAGCGCGGCGATCGCGCCTATCACCCAAATCAGCCGCTGCACGTGACATCCCCCATTCCCGGCGCGGCACAGCGGTTCCGCGCCGCGCGCTGCCGTCTTAGTCGCCTACACCGCGCCGGCCTTACACATCCGCCGCGCAGCGGAAGCCCACGTCCTCGCCCGCCATCTCCGGTTCGGCGAATTGACGGGTGGCGCCGCGGAAGAAATAGCTCAGGGCGTAATGGCCGATGCCGCCGCCACCGCCGCGGATGACTTTAACCTTTTCGCCGAAATTGTCGCTGCGGTAGGTCGAGTTGGGATAGGGCGCATACCAGTCGGCGACCCACTCCCACACATTGCCCGCCAAGTCGTGGGCGCCATAAAACGATTTGCTCGTGGGATAGGAACCCACGGGCGCGATACCGTCTTCCCATTCACTCTCGTCGTCATCACCGGTGTTGCTGCGCGCCGCGTTCCAATCGTTGCCCCAAGGGAACTCCAAACCGTTGGGGCCGCGCGCGGCCTTTTCCCACTCGGCCTCGCTGGGCAGACGCTTGCCGCGCCAGCGGCAATACACATCGGCGTAGTGCCAGGAGATGCCCGTCACCGGAAAGGGGTCGCGCTTGCGCTGCTCGTGCTCCATCGCCGCCATCAAGGCTTCGCGCGGCATCCGCGTGGCGTCCATGTCCAGCTTGAAATCCTCGGCGGCGATCTGGCGCAGGCGCGCCATGTCCATGGTACTGGCCTCTTTCATGGTCAAGCCGTAACCATTGTGGCCCCATTCATAAGGCAGGGCGCGATCGGTAGTGATGATGAATTCCTTGAACTGCTTATTGCTCACCTCGTAGGCGTCGATCTTGAAGGCGGACAATCTGACTTTGTGTTGCGGGTATTCGTCGAGATAGATCGGCGTGGCGAAGCCGTATTGCTCCTGTATGCCCTCAATGTCGGTGCGCTCGCTGCCCATGATGAATTCCCCGGCTGGCACCGTCACCATGGCCATTTCGCTGAGGTTGCCCGGCGAGGCGGTGATGGCTTGGGGAATCTCCGCAGCATTCGCCGCGGGCACGGACTTGGCCGCGCCACTCGCGGTCGGCGGCGTGAGCGGCGTCACCGCCTTCTCGGAAACATCATTACTATTTTGACTGCACCCCGCCGCGCCGATCGTCACGCTCACGACCAACCCCGCCCACCTCTTGAAGCTCATGCCCTGCCCTTCTGTGCTGAGTCGATTTTTGTAACTGGATTTAACCATCCTTCGCGCAGCGAAAACCGATGGTATCGTTTTTGGTCTTGCGGGCGAAGAAGGCGCGATTATAGACCGGCGCCGACAGGCCGCACTTGTAAAATGAACAGTCGAACCACGAACCGCCTTTTAAGGTTTTATAACGTTCGCCGTAGGCCTCGGACGGCGTTTGATTGCCGGGATAGGGCTGATACCACGATGACGTCCACTCCCAGACATTGCCGGTCATGTCGAACACGCCGTAGGGGCTAGCGCCCGCCTCGAAGGCCCCGGCCGGGGTGGTGTCGCCCGCCTGCTTGAGCGCCAGCCAGCGCACCGGGGTATTGGCCTTGCGCACGTCGAAGGTATTTCCCCACGGGAAGGAACGGCCGTCGGTATCGCGGGCCGCCTTTTCCCACTCGACGTCACTGGGCAGGCGTTTGCCCGCCCACGCGCAATAGGCCTCGGCGTCGTACCAAGTGACGAAGGTCACCGGATGATCGGCCTTGCCGGCGGGGAAGGTGCGGTTGCGGAAATGATCGGGCGAACGGCGGCCGCTGGCGTCGATGAAGGCCTTGTATTGCAGATTGGTGACTTCGTACAAATCAATTTTGAAGGCGGGGACATCCACCGTGTGCTGCGGGCCTTCATCGGGCAGGCGCTCGTCGGTGCCGCGAATGAAACGGCCAGCGGGAATCGCCGCCATGGGATTGGCCTCGCCGCCCAGCCGCGATTGCGCCGTGTATTGGGCAAAGCGCATGCCGTCACTGGCGCTGATGGGTTTATCGGGCAAGAGTTTAGATAACTCCGACTCGCGCTCGCTCGCCGCGCTCACCCTCACCACACCCTCGCGCACGGCCGGCGGCTGATGACAACGCTGACAAGGTTTATCCGGCGCCTCGATCACGGCCGCCACGTTCATGTCTTTGGGATGGCAACGGCTGCAGGCGTTTTGCTGGTGAATATGATCCCGCGGTGCGGCGCCGGAGGCCGCGGCCAGCGCGGCGGCGGGCGCCGCCAGCAGCAAAATCACCGTCCAGCACACTGTGGCGCGCACACCCCGCGCCGTCCTGGTTTTTTCACGAAACACTCTGGTCATCGAAATAAATCTATCCTGGCCTGACGGGAAAACAGCGCTACGGCGTGATGGGGCCGCCGCGCGGGCGGCGAGCTGCTTTGGCTTTCTTTCAACTCATGGAAAGGGCCGATATTACAGGAGCTTGTCCCTCAATCCAAACGAGCCGGCCGGGGTTTGAGCCGTTGAACGCGCGGCGGCGTGCCCGCCTCATGCTAAAAACAACCCGAATCAACCCTATGCGCGCATCACGAAGGCTATCGGCCGGCCACGGCCGCAGGGCCAGCAGAAGATGATCCCGGCCCGCAACACACGGCATTACCCACATATCTCAAGGTATCCGCACAGACCGCGCGGGCCGCGTGCGCCTGGACCTGGCGAGGGCAAGTGTGCTAAGTAATGCGGACCAGGGAAGGGGTAACACAGGCTTGCGAGGGAATTTACGCGGACATCACGGCTCTGTACCCAAGTTGCCGCCGGCCGCACAACCGGCGCCCATTCCATCACAGGCGGTATGAACATGATAACGCCCGCGCTCTTTCACGAGCTGGTTGACGATCTCGGCAAGGCCAAGGTGATCGAGGACGTTCACGCCGTGTGTTCGCGGCTCACTCAAGAGCTGGGTTTCGATTTCTTCCTTTTCGGCGCGCGCTTTCCCACCTCCTTCGTCAAACCGGCCACGGTCATCGTCAGCGGCTATCCCGACGAGTGGGGCCCGTGGTACTGGGAACGCCAGCACGACCGCATCGACCCCATCGTCCAGCACTGCGTGCATCACATCACCCCGCTGTTGTGGGACACCGCGCAGCGCATGAACGGCGCCGGTGAACAGGCCAATTCCTTCATGAGCGAGGCGCGCGATTTTGGTCTGCGCCGCGGCGTGAGCTTCCCCCTGCACGGCAGTTGCGGCGAGAAAATCGTCTTCAGCCTGGCCTCCGGCTACGATAACCGGGAGACAAAGGAATCGATTTATCACGCCGTGCCCTACACGCCCTCGCTGCTCGCCCACATTCATGAAGCCATTCGCGTGATTTTCGACAGCCCCGAGATTTCCGCGCACCACATCAAACTCAGCGCCCGCGAAAAAGAATGCCTGTTGTGGAGCGCGGAAGGAAAAACCGCGTGGGAAATCTCGCAAATCCTTAAAATTTCCGAACGCACGGTGGTCTTTCATCTGAGCAACGCCGCGGAAAAACTCGGCGTCATCAATCGCCAGCAAGCGGTCGCGCGCGGCATCTCTCTCGGCATCATCACTCCTCAACCCAGCTAAAAAAGCACTCTCAGCCTAATTACCACCTGTCAGATTTGACAGTTATGCCCGCTCGTCCCGTCCTGTCTACTTCACCCCTAAGCGCATTCACTTTCGGGGGGAAACAGAGATGGACAACCGCATCCTTGTGGTACAGCCCGGCGATCCCACTCTGCACAAAGATGTTCTGGACAGTCTTTACCGTTTTCGCACCGAGATGTTCTACAAGCGCCTCAAGTGGGACTTGAGCATCGACAACGGCTTGGAGAAAGACCAGTACGACGAACTCAATCCCGTTTACCTGCTCTCGCGCAATCACCTCGATGAAGTCCAAAGCTGCGCCCGCCTGCTGCCGACCACCGGTCCCTATATGCTGCGCGAAGTGTTTCCGCAAATGCTACAAGGCGAGGCGGCACCCGAAGATGACGGCGTGTGGGAGCTGAGCCGTTTCGCGGTCATCCCGCCCGGCGGCACGGACAAACAGCAGGCCACGTTTCACCCGCTCACCCTCGGCATGATGCAGCAAGCGGTGCACTTCGCCGACCGCAACGGCATCGAGCGCTACGTCGTCGTCACCAGCGTGGCGCTGGAAAAATTACTGCGGCGCATCGGTCTCGGCATGCGCCGCTTCGGCCAGGGCAAGGCTATGTGGATAGGCAATGTACTGTCGGTCGCCTGCTGGATCGACATCAACGAGCAAACGCGGCGCGCCGTGGGTTGCGAGGAGTCCGCGGCGATCACCCGCAAGGAGGCGGCATGAAAATACTCATCATCGGCAAGGATGCCAACACGGAACGTTTTTTCAGCGATCTAGGGCATGGGCACGCCATCACCCATTGCGCGGATGGCGCCAGAGCACTCGCTGAACTAAGGAATGGTTCACCGCATTACGACTGGATCGTCGTACAAGGCATGGCGAAGGCGCTGAACAGCATGGACATCGCGAGCGCCATCCGCGCAATGGGCGTATGGGCGCCCATTGCCTTCATTTGGGACGCCGATCACCTCGGCGCCCAAACCCCGCGCGCGCCCGGCGGGTTGCGCGCACTGCTGGCGCAACTGAGCGCGCGGGACAGTCTCCGGCAGGACGCCGGCGAGGAACCGGAACTGGTATTCGAATACCACGCCCCGCTCAAACGGCGAGGACAAGCCTGCTGAGTTGTTAACGATTTACCAGAGCGAGCGTTTGAGAATCAGGATGATTCGCGGTGGACGGCACAAGGATGTGCCCGTCTTTTCAGTCAGTCAAACCACTACACGGCCGAGCCAGTACGGCGAAAGCGCTCGCGATGCCTCACGTCTAAACTTCTTCACCGTTCAAGCCATGCTGCACTCAGCGCGCTCAACGCGGCGGGAACTGATTGAGAATTTGCCGCACCACCTTCACGAGGTGTTCATTCAGGAAAAAGCCCGGCTCATCAAGCTTGGCGGGCAGCGCCTTTTCCAAGCGGCCGCGCCACACCACCTGCCGCGTCTGGCCGTCGCTGATCATCACCTCGACGGAGCGATCGGCGTTCACCCCGGAGGGCTGAGGACCCGCCACCCCATGGCGGTAACTCACGAAAAAGTCCGGGGCGCCCAAGGTTTGATATTTATAGGCGCGGGCGGTGAGTTCGCGGTGCAGGCCACTGCGGATAGCCGCATCAAGGCGGAAGGCCTCAATATCATCAACGGATACCGCCTCCTCCCCGGCATTGAGCCAATCAAAGGTTTTATAGGTGCGCAAAGGCACGTCACTCGCGAACTCGGTCTTGACCGGACCGGCCGTGCAAGCCGCCAGTGCCAGCAGGCAAGCGCACAGACTTATGATGCCCCAGCGAGCCACGTCCCCTCCGCGCGAATATAAAGCTGTTCGAAAACAATAACGCGCCCCGCGCCAAGATGCCAGCGACAGCGCAACTTACGGCACTGAAACCAGTTAGCGCACGGCCGTTATGGCAGCTAAACACCTACGACTGGCACACTACACTCTATGTCGCTCACCACCGCCCTCCTCCATCCCCAGCTGCTGCTCGCCCTGCTGATTTATGCTGCGCTGAGCATCGCGCTGGTGTGGGCCGCGCACCGCGCGGACGCTTGGCTGCATCACAACGCGCTCACCGCCTGGCTCAGCGAACACGTCTATTTACCCTTGGCGCGCGCCGCCTTGCTGCTGCTCTTCATCGCCCTGGCCTACCCGGCGCTGTATGGTTTGAACGAGGCGCCGCCGCTCAGCACGGTGATGGCGGGCGGTGAACACCGCCTCAGCCATTTAATCAATCTGATGTTTCTGCTCAGTCTGTTACTCCCCCTGCTGCCGCTGATCGGCACCCTGCCCGGGGTGGTGCTGCCGCTGCAAGGCATCAGCGCGGCGGCGCTGGTGTTTCACTGGCTCGACGCCGGGCAGGGTACGGCCGTCTCGCTATTCCCGGGCTGGGCGACGGCCGCCGTGATCCTGCTGTGGATATACCTCGGGCAGCGCCTCGCCCTCGCCGCCGCCCATCGGCTGGGCGGCTGGGCCAATGCCCGCTACGAGATGCAGGATTTGGAAAAGGCCAGCTATGAAGCATTGATTTTGGCCTGCCAGGCCCCCGCCATCCTCATTTACACCCTTGCACTCGGCCGCCAATAATCCCAGCGCTGGCGAGGCGCATAAGCCGCCACCACAGCCGGCGCGACCACGGTACAATGGCGGTCCGCATATGAATGGTCCCCCATGATAGAAACCACCCAATTGCCCAACGGCGTCCGCCTCATTACCCGCCAGCTGCCGCAGCGCCACAGCGCGGCGCTGGGCGTGTGGCTGATCAACGGCACCCGCCACGAGGCGGAGCACGAGTCCGGCTACGCCCACTTGCTGGAACACCTGCTGTTCAAAGGCACGGACGAACTGGACGCCGCCGCGCTGGCGCAGCGTTTCGACGCCATGGGCGGCCAAGTCAATGCCTTCACCGGGCGCGAGCTCACCGCCTTTCACGGCCTGGTGCCCGCCGGCGACATCCCCGAACTGCTGCGCATCTTCATCGACATGCTGCGGCGTCCGCGCTTCAGCGCGGCCGATCTCGAACTGGAAAAACAAGTCGTCTTCCAGGAAATGGCCATGGTCGACGACACCCCGGAAGAGGCGCTGGAAGAGCAGGGCATCGCCCATGCCTGGCAGGGCCACCCCATCGGCCGCCCCGTGCTGGGGGAACGCCAGCATTTAAGCCGCGCCACGGCTGAGGGGGTGCGCGCCTATTTGCAGTCCGTCTTGCGCGGCGGACGGCTGGTCATCGCCGCCGCCGGCGACGTCAATCATGCCGCGCTCGCCGCCGCCGTGGAGCAGGGCCTGGGCGACCTGCCCGGCGGCACGGTCGCGGGCGGCACGGCGCCGCGCTTCCACCCCGGCCAGCACCTCGAAGAGGGCGGCAGCGAACAGACCCCACTGCTGTGGCTGCTGCCCTGCCCCAGCCCCACCGACCCAGATTACGAGGCCGCGGTGATGGCCAACCACCTGCTCGGCGGCAGCAGCTCCTCGCGCTTATTCCAAGCCCTGCGGGAAAACAGCGGCCTGGTCTACGGCATCCAATCGCGCCTGGACCCCTATTCCGACACCGGCCTGTGGCTGATCCAGACCGCCTGCGACCCGCAACGCGCCGAACAATGCCGCACGGCGGTGGAAGACACCGTGGCGCGCCTGCTGCGCGACGGCGTGGGTGAGGAAGAATTGGACATGACCCGCCGCTACGTCGCCGCCGGCCTGCTCATCGAGGACGACGACCCCGAGTCCGGCATGGAACGCCTCGCCCGCGAAAGCATTTATTTGCACGCCCACCCCAGCCTGGAAGAACGCCTGGCGCGCCTGCGCGAGGTGGACGCCGGCCAGCTGCGCGACGCCCTCGCCCGCGCCTGGGAAAAACCGCTCTACGTCAGCACCCGCTAAGGCCGCGCAGTAGACGGCCAAGGACTCAGCGGGTATCCTAGCGGCCCGCGGCTGGGGCGGCTGCACGGCGTATTTAGCATCACGCCACGGCAAACCCGCCACGGAGCATCACCCCCGTTCCACCCAAACAACGCGCCCGTAGCTCAGCTGGATAGAGTACTGCCCTCCGAAGGCAGGGGTCGTGGGTTCGAATCCCGCCGGGCGCGCCAATCATTTATACAACTTGCACCGCCATCCAAGCACCCCCTCTATCAGCTTGAAGTTACAGCACCTTAAACCAAAGCCAACGACGCTTACGTCAGTTGCCTCTATTCTGAGCAGCCAAGCGCCACAGGGCGCCAAACATTCTTGTGACGCCCCCGCAACGTTATATGCATTCCCATGGAATGGTTTCGAGATTACGCTTATTCTTGGGTACGCTTTCCTACCCGAACGCTCCTGTAACTAGCGGACAACATGAATAGCCACACTACTTGGTGAGGCTAAGTATGGAGGGCATCGTGCGAGGCCCAGTCCATCGCATCAATAATCATAAAAATAGTCTCTAAAAGAACGAGGGGTTCCATATGAGTGGGGGGAGATTAAGCGGGGGTGCCGTGAATCCTCATGGCGCTGCGTCGAGTTCAAAAAACAACACGAATAACTTCAAATCGCTGGCTGTAACGTTGGATGCTGGGAAACATCCTGCCCATTCAACAAACCCATGCCGATGAGCTGTTCCCCGGGCGCCTGCTCGCGGTAGGCGAGGGGCCCAAATCCGTGGCCATGCGATGTAAATAGTGATGGCCAAACGGACATCGTCACCGGCAACTCCGGGGACATGACGGTAAGTATATTGCTCAACTTAAACAATAAGAGTGGCGGCGGCGCTCTCGACCTGCTGAGCTTGGCCTTGTTATTAGCGAGTCTGAGGTGGGACGGATCAAGACGACTCTCTCCCATCTGAATCTACTTTATCGCAATCACATTTCGCGAGGCCATATGGAAAACGGGTATGCCCGTATAGACCAGCGTAAATTTCAGAACGCCTTCCGATGTTGGTATAAGGGTTGGAGCGTGGCCAGGCGCTGGCGGCTAGTTTATTCCCACCATCAGGTTCAGCAGCTCAGCGAGGGAATGCCCGGCCAATCATGCGTTTGTGAATTGGTCTGCGACGGGCATACAGTTTAAGATTCTGAGGAGCTTCCGGCCGTGCCTGAATCTGGTATCGTAATGCCTGGGTACGCACGGTGCGGCATACTCAGTAGCAGCGCATATCCTGTCGCAATGATAAACAGGGCGCTCGGCGTGGCATGGACTCCGTCATCGCCTCTACAACTTCGTTTTGCGACCTGAATACACCTAAACAATTAATAAATTAAAATTAATAAATAAGCAGAGGGGTCTCCATGTTTCACACCACGATTAGCAGCGCGCATAAAACCAGGCTACATCATCAGCTTGGCCGCACAGCTTGCCTAACCCTATTCGGCTCTTTGACTTTCATGATGCTGCAAGGCTGTAATAGCGGCTCAGATAAAGCGGATGTCGCTCCCGGGCCGGGCATGAATGTCACGGGGAATGCCATTAAGGGCGCCCTAAATAAAGCCAAGGTGAATATTTACGGTGTGGACGCGACCTCGACTTTTTTTGCGCTGGGCGCGGGCCTGACCGATAGCGCGGGTCATTTCAGCGTCCCCCTATCCCAATCCTATTCCGGCCCCATACTCATTAAGGTTCAGGGGCAAGCGACTGGCGAAACCACCATGCGCTGCGATTATCCTCTCGGGTGTGGCAGCTTCAACGACGTAGCCACTACCACCTTGGACGACAATGGTGATGGCCTAATTAACTTCGGCGAAAGTTTTGCGGTTAGCGATGAATTTTCTATGGAGGCCGTGGCAGACGTGGAAAATGCCACACCACCCTCATTTTCCGTTTCGCCTTTAACCCATATGGCCGCGGCCTATGCCAAGCGCAACGCTTTAACATCCGAGAGCGTGGACACGGCCAACAAGTATGTGAGCGAACAATTCGGCTTAATCGGTGACATCACCTTAATTCCGGTCGTTGATGTAAGCCAAATTGCCGCCCTTGATGACTCAAGTCAGGCCGTGCAAACACTCACTCATGGGATATTGGCAAGCACGGCGTTTAGTTTTGGCGCTAATCCCGCTACATTGCTGAATGATCTCGCCACAAGCTTTTCCAGTGATCATTTTGTAGGCACGGCGGATCGCCTTAATCTGGAAGCTTATCTCGATGCCGCAGCCCTTACCAATCAGCGTGTCGCAGCCTTAAACCAAGTGGCGGGCTCGCACGCAAATTCTGTGGGCAATGCCTTACTGCAAGTCTCGGCGCGAGTAAAGCAGAATAAGGACAAAGAGAAAAAAGATCCGAAAAATGATGACCCAAACCCCACACCAGTTCCACTGCCCGATAGCAGCGACGGCCAGGGTGATTTACAAAAAGCCAAGAAGCTGGTGACTGACATTCGCTCCATCGCCTACCTACTCGACTCCGGCAGCAAAGACTGGCAACTGCAGGTGGATAACTTCAAATCGGAAATTGAAGTCAGCGCCAATATCGTGAACGCCGCGCTCGGCGACGCCTTGGCCTCTTTGGCAAAATTTGAACTGGAAGTCCGGCAGCTTGCAAAATTGCCCCTGGAGGCAGGATCAACATACTACATCCAAGGCGTAGCACTCAAAGCGATGGAGATATCCAATAATTCAAGCGACATCCAATATAGCTTTCAGGCCTACGGCCCTTATGACAGCCAACTTATCGACCTAAACATCAACGCCAGTTATAAACGCGACCCTTTCAATGGCACCGTGAGAAGCCCGCTTATACTTCATGATGCCCAGTTAAATATCGAGGGCAAGGTCAGCAACGACACCTTCCACCTGAGCATCGGTTCCGGCCTGATGATAAATGGCAAGGAACACGTCGCGACCACGTTTAATTTTGAGCCTTTAATTAGCAGCACTATAAGTTTGAAAGCGAGTATTTTCCCCGTTGTAGAGGGCGCCTTTATCGGCTTCGACGGAACCGTCAAGGCGATGGCATTGGGCTACCCTAAGCGCTGGGATATACCTGTCAGTGAGGCTACGGCTGACGATATCGACTTTAAATTTCAACACCTCAATGTAGCGGGGGACTTTATAGACGGTGACGTTAAAATCTTATCCGCCAGCATCGCCCTTAGCGACATCTATTACTCCAACCACAGCCATGAAGACTACTGGACAACCACCAAATTTTGGTCCTACCAAGCAAGCGCCTCCATCCGCTTCAGCGTTTATGTGACGGGATTACCTCAAACTGAGTTTACAGTCTCTGGTCCCATTTCAGGCTTCAGGGAGTACTACCAAACTCGCTACTGGTGGGGGCCTGAAACTCGCAATACCGAAGCGCATAAGCAAGACTGGTCCACTTTCAGCCTTGATGTGACGGTGAATAACAAAACCTTGAATATCTCGGCCGAGCGAGAACCGGCGTATTTCATAGATCCAAAAACCATCCTGTATATTTCCAACCGCGATAGCATGCGGCTAGCCATCTACGTCGCGCCTGACGGAATAGAACAGGGCTTTCTCGGTCTTAACAGCGCCGACTCACCAATCCTGGGAACGATATCCCGTAATGACAGCGGCATCTACTTAGTGCGCTACCGTGACGGCAGCTTCGAATCGATTAACTAGCACAAACCGCCGGCGCGTTTTTATACCTGGCCTTTAGCATGAGGGTGGCATCCCGCGACTGGGGATGTCACCCCAATTCATCTTTCCGCGATTTTCACTTATGCGCAACCGCCAGCATTACCTCTCGCACGCCCGGCTGACTTTTGGAATCATATCCATACTCACCGCTAATGCCGCGCACGCAAGCGACGGGCTTAGCGCATACACCGAGATAAACAGCTTTAGTTACAGCGAACCTGTCTCCGTCAATGCTCAAATCAACAAATGGGATGATCATCTGCATGCGGATGCGCGGCGGGCATTTACTTACAATCGCGTCGAGGCGGGAGTTAAGCATGCGCGCGGCTGGCACATCGGCGCTATTTGGCGTTACGACTATCGCCTGTCATTCAGCCCGGACACCGCGCAAGTTTATCACTCCAGCGAAAACGATATCGCCTTAGAGAAAAGCCGCACCTATAACCTGAACCTTGAGGTGGAGCATTTCCGCGCCCATGGCGTGACCCTGGGCCATGTCTTCCGATGGCCAAAACTGATAATTGCGCCCTCCGTGAGCTTGTTGCGCGCCGATGAATTGATGGATGGGTCACTACGAGGCTTAATGACGGTAGATGCTGACGGGGAGTACAGCGCTTCCGCCAAGGTCGATTATTACTACAGTGAAGACGCCTTATTCGACCGCCCATTAACATCATCACCCGAGGGATGGGGCTATGGCGTGGATCTCAGCTTAGCGTGGACTCCAATAGCAAACACGGAGATCACCTTAGCAATCCAGGATCTTTTCGCCACCATTTATTGGGACCGCGCGCCCTACACACGCGCATCGGTCTTAACCGAAGCTAAACGCTCCGACGAAAATGGGTTTCTCTCGTTCGAGCCCGTGCTCTCAGGGACAGAGTCATTCGCTGACTACTCTCAACGATTGCCCAACAGGCACACCCTAACGATCAAAAGGCAATTGAACGACTATTTTCATATCAATGCGTCCCGCTGGGATTCGCATCAAACCGTAATACATACGCTGGGAATGGGCTTAGGCCATATTACGAGGCGAGCACTCGAGGTCCAGCATGGACTGGAGCCAGGGTATTGGACTTTAACTTATACGGACAAACGCATTCAGCTCTCTTTATCCGCCGATGCCCTCCCTTTTAGCTCCGCGCATGTACTGGGCGCCAATCTAAGGATTCATTTTTAACGAAACAACTCACATCGAAAAGTATCGGCCTCACAAGGCTCGCACTAAGCCTCATCAGAACCGCGTCACTCCAAAAGAACAACCATTCTATATTCCGTCCGCTACGATATAACGAAAATATCATCAACATGCTGGAACCAAACCATGCTCAAACTCTACGACTTCCTTGATTCCGGCAACGGCTACAAAGTGCGCCTGCTGCTGGCGCAGCTGGGTATCCCCTATGAGCTGGCCGAGGTCGACATTCTCAAAGGCGAGAGCCGCACGCCCGAATTCCTGGCCATGAATCCCAACGGCCGCATCCCGCTGCTGGAAATCGAGCCGGGAAATTATCTCGCCGAGTCCAACGCCATTCTCTTTCACCTCGCCCGCGGCAGTGCCTACTTGCCCGAGGCGCCCTTGACGCAAGCGCGGATTTTACAGTGGCTGTTCTTCGAGCAATACAGTCACGAGCCGTATATCGCAACCTCGCGTTTTTGGATCGCGCTCTTGGGCAAGGCGGAGGAATTCCGCGACGAGCTGGCGAAGAAGCGCGCCCCCGGCTATGCGGCCTTGGGGGTGATGGACCGCCATCTCGCGCAGCGGGATTGGTTCGTCGACGGCCGCTACACCATCGCCGATATCGCCCTCTACGCCTACACCCACGTCGCCCCCGAAGGCGGCTTCGAGCTCACGGGCTTCCCGCATATCCTGGCCTGGCTGGCGCGGGTGCGGGCCCAGCCGGGGCATATCGGCATCACGCACCATGGAGACTGAGCGGCTGCGATAAGCGCGCGCCCTCGCCCCGGCTCATTTCCCGCTTACGGAAGAAAGACCTCAATCATCGCGGGCCAGCACGCGCGGCCTTCTGTTAAAATGCCGCGATGGATGTTTCAGACCTGCTCGACCCCCTCAATGACGCGCAGCGCGACGCGGTGAGCACCCCGCCCGGCCCGGTGCTGGTGATCGCCGGCGCCGGCAGCGGCAAGACCCGCGTGCTGGTGCACCGCATCGCCTGGCTGATCCGCGTCGAGGGCGCCTCGCCCTACGGCGTGCTCGCGGTCACCTTCACCAACAAGGCCGCCGCCGAGATGCGCAGCCGCACCGAACAACTGCTGGGCATCCCCGTCGGCGGCATGTGGGTGGGCACCTTTCACGGCCTGGCGCACCGCCTGCTGCGCGCGCACTGGTGCGAGGCCGATCTGCCGCAGACGTTTCAAATCCTCGACTCCGACGATCAATACCGCTTGATCCGCCGCTTACTGAAGAGCATGGAGATCGACGAGGGCCAGTGGCCGCCCAAGCAGGTGCAGTGGTATATCAACGGCCGCAAGGACGAAGGCCAGCGCCCGCAACACATCGACGCCCGCGGCGATCTGTTCACCACGCAGATGCTGCGCATCTATCAGGCCTACGAGGACAACTGCCGCCGCGCCGGGCTGGTGGATTTCGCCGAACTGCTGCTGCGCGCCCACGAGCTGCTGCGCGATCACGCCCAGCTCCTCGCCCATTACCAAGAGCGCTTTCAACATATTCTGGTCGACGAATTTCAAGACACCAACACCTTGCAATACGCCTGGCTGCGGCTGCTGGCGGGCAAACGCGGTCACATCTTCGCGGTGGGCGACGACGATCAATCGATTTACGGCTGGCGCGGCGCGCGCATCGAAAACATTCAACGCTTCAGCAAAGATTTTTCTGGCACGCGACTGCTGCGCCTCGAAGAGAATTACCGTTCCACCCGCAGCATCCTCGCAGCCGCCAACGCCCTCATCGCCCACAACAGCGGCCGCTTCGGCAAGGAGCTGTGGACCCGCGGCGCGGCGGGCGAACCGCTGCTGGTCTACGCCGCCTTCAATGAATTCGACGAGGCGCGCTTCATCGTCGAGCGCCTGCGCCGCTGGGTAGAAGAGGGCCAGCGCCGCAGCGAGGCGGCGATACTTTACCGCTCCAATGCGCAATCGCGGGTGCTGGAAGAGGCATTATTGCAGGTCGGCATGCCCTATCGCGTCTACGGCGGCCTGCGTTTCTTCGAGCGCGCCGAGATCAAGGATGCGCTGGCCTATCTGCGCCTCATCGCCAATCGCAACGACGACGCCTCTTTCGAACGCGTGGTGAACACCCCGGCGCGCGGCATCGGCGAACGCACGGTGGCGGCGGTGCGCGAACTGGCGCGGCGCAAACAAATCCCGCTGTTCAGCGCCTGCGAAGAATTAGCGGCCTCAGCTTCACTACCCGCGCGCGCCAGCGGCGCGCTGCGCGGCTTCGCGCAACTCATCGAACGCCTCGCCGCCGACACCGAGCATTTGGAGCTGGGCGACAAAACCGATCATGTGATTCATCACAGCGGCCTGCTAGATCACTATCGCAAGGAGAAAGGCGAGGTCGGCCAAGCCCGCATCGACAATTTGGAAGAGCTGGTCACCGCCGCGCGTCAATACAACATCGACGAGGAAACGGACCTGGACCCGCTCTCGGCCTTTCTCACCCACGCCGCGCTGGAGGCGGGCGAGGGCCAGGCCGACAAATGGGACGACTGCGTGCAATTGATGACCCTGCACTCGGCGAAAGGCTTGGAATTTCCGCTGGTGTTCATCTGCGGCGTGGAAGAAGGCTTGTTCCCGCATCAAATGTCCAGCGAGGACCCGGCCCGCCTCGAAGAGGAACGCCGCCTGTGTTACGTCGGCATCACCCGCGCCGAACGCGAACTCTATCTCACGTATGCGGAAAACCGCCGCCTCCACGGCAGCGAAACCTTTCCACGGCCCTCGCGTTTCTTGAGCGAGATCCCCGCTGAATTATTGCGCGAGGTCCGTCCCCGCGCCCAGGTCAGCCGCGCCGCGCCCGTGTCGAGCTTCACCCCGCCCGTAGAGGACATGCCCGAGGGCCTGCGGCTGGGGCAGCGCGTCGCGCATCCCAGTTTCGGCGAAGGCGTCGTCACCAATTACGAAGGCCGGGGCAGCAGCGCGCGGGTGCAGGTTAATTTCGCGGGGGCGGGCAGCAAATGGCTGGTGCTGGCCTATGCGAAATTGGAGGCGGTGTGAGCGGCGCGCCCCTTCGCACGCTTCGATAGCGGCGTCTGAGCGCGCCTCGCCCCGTTCGATTGTCATCCCGGCCTCCGCTGCGGTGAAGCGGCGGCTAAAATAACGGCGGACCGTAACCCAGCACGCCGCCCCATCGCGCCACCCCGCCTTAAAAAGTCGGGGCGCTTCAGCCCTTGCGTAAAAGCCGTTAAGAAGCGGCGCCACGCTAGGCCGCCTGAACCCGGGTGATCAACCAGTCACAGTCACACACATTGCTGTTGACGCAGGAGGCCATGAGATAGGTGCCCCGCCCCACCTTGACGCGCACGGTTTCACTGGCGCCGGTGGGAATCTGCGTCTCTTCGCCGCCAAAACTGAAATCGCCGCGGCGCGTGCCCGTGCCGATGATCACCGAACACTTGCCCTGGTTCTTGATGCGCAGGCTGACATGGGTGTCATCACCCAGCACATTATTGAAGAGCACTTGCACCGCGTCATCGGCGCAGTTGCGATCAGTGTTCCTGTAAGTGGTGCCTATGAAGGCCTCCGCGGCGTCATTGATGGCCAGCGTGGCCGAGGAAAGCACGTCTTCCAGCCTCAGTCCGGCATACCGTGTCTCCGCGGATTTGGTGTTCATTTCCGGTGTTGTCTCCATGATTACATCCTCCTAATTTACTATGCGAAAGCTGCGCGAAATAAAGGCGCGCACGACCTATACCCTATGCGGTAATGGGCCACGGAAGTAGTAAATACGAGACAAAGACTTCGTGAAAAAATACGCAGGACCGCGGCCGACGCGGAATAAAGCGGGTATTCCCGAACTCACCTGGCGTGAACCCGGGCCGCGGTTGCACCCCACGAAAGCCGCGCTCAGTCGACGCCAAGACAGCTAAAACCCTAGGCGGCAAACCTTTATTCAAGTAAACCCCGCGTCAACCGATGAAGCTATTAGCTGTTTTTCACAACCCAGGCGCGAAACTCTATGGATCTAAGTTACGATTTTAATGATGCGACCCCGGACAATGACCGCTCCAGCATCCGCAACGCCGTCCTGGTGCCCTTCGTCAACGAGACTATTCTCACCCTCGCCAGCATGGCGGACTTGAAGGCTAGCAGCGACCTGCTCACCTACCGCGATGCCCTCGACACCTTCGTGTTCAAAGGCTTCTCCGTCGGGCTGACCACGATTAAACAAGGCAAGGTGGAAGGCAAGATCGTCATGAATCACGATTTGGGAACGGCGCTGGCCATCGGCAACCGCGTGCGCGCCAAGATGCTCGGCACCACGGAAAACGCCACGGCATTAAACGATCAAGTGAGCGAGGCCCTCGCTGAGTTCGCCAACACCGTCATCGGCTTGGCGACCCGCCACCTCAGCGCCACGCATAAATTCAGCTTCGGCACTCCCATGTACGTGAGCAACCAAGCCGATAGCGAACTCTTTTTAAACGGCGTCAAGCAGATTTTTTCCGTCCCCGTCGATCTGGAAATCGGCGGCCGCTTTTATTTTAGTTACCTGCTGCATAAATAGGGGACGTGTCATGCTGAGCAAAGACGCAAAAATTCTCGTGGTCGACGATACGCTCATCATGCGTGAAATGCTGCGGCGGGTCCTGGCCTCCATGGGCTACAACAGCGTCTTGCAAGCCGAACACGGTAAGGCCGCCATCAACATCCTCGAGAAAAACGCATACAAGATCGATCTCGTGTTTCTCGACATCGTCATGCCCTTCATGGACGGCAAAGCCACCTTGAAAAAAATCCGCGAGAAGAGCAAAACCCTCCCCGTGGTCATGCTCACCTCCGTCGCCGACAGCGACGCCATCGCGGAATGCGTCAAGGAAGGCATCCTCAGTTACACTCTAAAGCCGATAAACGCCGCCACTGGCCCGGAGATACTGGGCCAGATATTCGGGAAGCTTTAAGACCAAGAACCCCCGCGCGGACAAGAGAACATATTCCAGACATGACGCTGGATACAAGGAACCGTCCCCATCACGGGCACGAATCCATTGCATCCAGCGATGACACGCGCGTCACGTCGTGATTGATACCCATGAACCCAATACCATCAGCAGAATGGTGATAACGGCGAGACCGACCACAATAGGCGCGTCGTCACTCGACACTAATCTTTCCTTGGCCATATGCTCACCCCCTTTCTGGATTTACCATCGCGCCGCTACAGCGGGCATCCGTCAAACACCCGCCTTCGGCTTGATGTGAAAGTGATCCTTGATGGTACCGAGCACGTCGATTTCGGACGCCAATACGCCAATCAAGGTCGGCACCAAGGTCCAGATGAGAATCTCATACCAGGTGGCTTCCATGTTCCCCACCTCCTTTTCTTAGCTGATTATCACGGCTATATGAAATCAAAATCCGCGCGGCGATACAGTGATAAGGTCACCGCCTCGCGCATATAAAAGGGCAGTGGGCGCCGCTGCGCGGGATGACGAGACGGCCGCGGCATGGCGGCGTCTCGCGGCAAGATTTATAAACCCAGCGCGCTCAAATCCAGCCGCCCGCCTCGTTGCGGCGGGCACCAGAAATAGGCGCCGGTGATGGGGCGGGTGAATTTGAAGAGGGCGTCGGCGATACCGTCCTCCGCGCCCACCATGCGCCGCAGTTGCGCGTCGAAGGCATCGAAGGATTTACCGAAGGCCACGAAGACCAGACCGGCGCGCGCGGCATCGGCCCAAGGCATGGAGCGGCGCAACACGAAGGCCTCCGGCGCGAAGCTCTCTTGCGCGGTGCGTTTCACATGCGCCGATTCGGGCGCATCTTCGAGCTCTTCGTTATCACGCTTGCGGCGGCCGATGCTATTGTCCTGCTCGCTCGCGCTCATGGCATCGAAGGCACGGAAGTCGTGCAGCCACTGCTGCACCGCGGCGAAACTGGCGCCATCCAAACCCCGGCCTTGGCCGCTGACCACGGCGGCCTCCAGCGCGGCGGCGCCCTTGGGGTTCTCCGTGCCGTCTTCGTATCCGGTGAGATCCAAACCCGGGCCATGGCGGAAGGCGTCGATTACTTGATCGAGGCGGAAGGCGGGAGCCAAGGCCTGCTCGACGGCATGGGTCTGGTGCAGCAACTCGCCGCGGTCTTCGCCGCGCAGCCAGCACCACAAGGCGGCGGGGGTCGAAGGCACGTCGAAACCGGCGCCGGCGTACTGCGGGGCGGTGAGCAGCCCATCGATTTCACAATCCAACGCCTGCACCAATGACAGACCAAAACCGAGCACGAGCTTGTCGCCATCGGCCAGCTCGCGCAGGGCTTGCAGCGGTTCGGCGAGATCAACGCCGGGTACGATACCGAAAAACAAATACCGCGCCTGCGCCGGCGGCGGCGCCAATATGCCTTTTTGAACTTCACTCATCGCTCACGCCTTTCTCCTTGATGCATGGCAACTACGTTAGCAGATGTTCATGCCCGGTAAAACGCCGGCGCCATCGCGGCGGGTTTGGCCGCCGCGCCCCGCTGCGCTAGTATGGCCGCCAGGATAAATACATCAGCCACAGGATTATGAAAATGAAACGCCGTGACTTCGTGAAAAAGATTGGACTGGGCGGCTTGGCCACCGGCGGTTTATTGGGCGCCGCGCCCAGTCACGCCGCCAAACGCGTCAACTGGAAGATGGTCACCACCTGGCCGCCGAACTTCCCGATTTTCCAAGACGGCGTGGAGCGTTTCGCCAAGGACGTGCGCGCCATGAGCGGCGGCAAGATGAGCATTCACACCTTCGCCGCCGGGGAACTGATCCCCGCGATGCAAAGCTTCGACGCGGTGTCGCAAGGCACGGTGGAGATGGGCCACGGCGCGGCCTATTACTGGGCCGGCAAAATCCCCGCCGCGCAATTCTTCACCGCCGTGCCCTTCGGCATGAACGCTCAAGGCATGAACGCCTGGCTCACCTCCGGCGGCGGGTTGGAACTGTGGCACGAGGTGTACGCGCCCCATGGCCTGATCGCCTTTCCCATGGGCAACACCGGCGTGCAGATGGGCGGCTGGTTCCGCAAAAAGATCAATGCCCTCGCCGATCTCAAAGGCATCAAGATGCGCATCCCCGGCTTGGGCGGCAAGGTCATCGCCAAGGCCGGGGTCAATCCGGTGTTGCTGGCGGGCGGGGAAATCTACACCGCGCTGGAGCGCGGCACCATCGACGCCACCGAATGGGTCGGCCCCTATCACGATATGCGCCTCGGCCTGCACCGCGCCGCGAAATATTATTATTATCCCGGCTGGCAGGAGCCGGGGCCGACCTTGGAGTTGAGCATCAATCTCAAGGCCTGGAATGAATTGCCACGCGACCTGCAGCTCATCGTGCAGACCGCCGCCGCCGCCAGCAACGCCTGGATGGGGGCGGAATTTCAGGCCCGCAACATCGAGTCGCTGCGCAGTTTGCGCGATGACAAGAAAATAGAGATCCTGCCCTTCCCCGACGACGTGCTCCGCGGTTTACGCGGCTTCACCCAAGAGACCCTCGACGAACTCGCGGAAAAAGATGCCCTGTTCAAAAAGGTCTATAACGCCTATCGCAAGTTCAGCGCCGGCAATGAAGACTGGAACGCCATCTCGGAAGTGGCCTACGCCCGGACGTTCACGCTGTAATCAAGCCGGCGCCGCCGCGCTTACCACTGCGCCATAAAGGCTGGCAGGGCGGTGACCATATCCGGGAACACGATCAACAGGATCAAACACGCCACTTGCAACAGCACGAAGGGGATGATGCCGCGATAAATCTGCATGACCTTCACCTGCGGCGGCGCGGCGGCCTTTAAATAAAACAGGGAAAATCCGAAAGGCGGGGTGAGGAACGAGGTCTGCAAATTCATGGCGATCAGCACCGCGAACCACAGCATATCAATGCCCAGCAACTGGGCGATGGGCGCGAGTATCGGCACCACGATAAAACAGATCTCGATGAAGTCGAGAAAGAAACCCAGCACGAAGATGATGAGCATGCTCGCCGCGAGAAAACCCCACTCCCCGCCGGGCAGCGCGGTCATGACCTCTTCCACCAGCATGTCGCCGCCCATGCCGCGGAACACCAGCCCGAACGCGGTCGCCCCCACCAAAATCAGGAACACCATGCTGGTCATGCGCGTGGTTTGCGCCAGGGCGTGATGCAGCTTGGCGAAACTCAAACGCCGTTTGACCGCGGCCAGCAACAGGGCGCCGAGCGCGCCCACGGCGGCGGATTCGGTGGGTGAGGCGATACCGAAAAAGATCGAACCCAGCACCGCCAGCACCAAGATCAAAGGCGGCAGCAAACTCTTCAACACCGCGCCGGTCATGCCGCCAGTGCTGGGCGAGACCGCCATCGCCGGCGCCGTGTGCGGGCGCCACCAGGCCAGCGCTAAAATATAAATGATGAACAAGCTCACCAGCAGCAGACCGGGCAGCACGGCGCCCATGAACAGCTCGCCCACCGGCACGCCGATGACGTCACCCAGCAAAATAAGAATGATGCTGGGCGGAATGATCTGCCCCAAGGTGCCCGCGGCGGCAATGGTGCCCGTGGCCAGCTCCGTGCTGTAACGGTGTTTGAGAATCGCGGGCAGGGCGATCACCGCCATGGTCACCACGGTGGCGCCGACCACGCCGGTGGTGGCCGCGAGCAAGGTACCGACCAAAACGATAGACACCGCCAAACCG
Source organism: uncultured Gammaproteobacteria bacterium (assembly GCA_947259075.1). Taxonomy (GTDB): domain Bacteria; phylum Pseudomonadota; class Gammaproteobacteria; order DRLM01; family DRLM01; genus CAKKSB01. Next base: position 63,823 of record CAMYKQ010000051.1, read on the forward strand.
CCGCGCACCCGCCCGAACAAACGGCCCATGGTCTCCAGCAATTCCTCGGCGATACCCGATTTCTCCAGCACGATGCCCATGAATACGAACAGCGGCACCGCCAACAGCGTGAAGTTGGTCATGATGCCCCAGATGCGCAGGGGCAGCAGATTGAAGAAATCGAGATCGAGAAAGATGCCGCCAAACAGCAGCGACACCGCGCCCAAGGTGAAGGCCACCGGATAGCCCAGCATCAAGGCGACGACCATCGCCGCGAACATCACTAAAGCCCAGGCTTCGATCGGCATGGATCAGTCTTTCGTTCGCACCGGCGCATCGCCGGCTGGCGCAGCGCTCAAGCGCTGCAAATTACGCACGATGCTCGCGAGGCCCTGCAAGGCCAGCAAGGCAAAACCAAGCGGAATGGCCGCCTTCAGCAGCCAGCGATGCGGCAATCCGCCCGCGTCGGGTGAGCCTTCACCGATGAGATAGGCGTTGTGAACGAAGGGCCAGGAGGTGACGATGACCAACACGCAAAAAGGCAGCAGGAACAGCAGCGCGCCGATGATATCCACCCAAGCCCGCCGCCGCGGCGTCATCCAGCGGCTTTGAAAAAACACATCCACGCGCACATGCTCGTCGTGCTTCAAGGTATAGGCGGCGCCCAATAAAAAGATCAGCGCGAAGAGATGCCATTCCATTTCCTGCAAGGCCACCGACCCTGCCTGAAACAGATAGCGCATGGCCACGTCATAGCAAATCAAACTCACCATGAGGAACACCAGCCACGCCACCAGGCGGCCACTCCATTCACTGAGCCATTCAATTAATGCCGCGAGGGGCTTAAGCAGATTAATCAGCGTTTTCATTTTGGATGACGCGTTACCGCCGTGACCGCTTACAAAAAGAATGGCAGATTCTACCTGCTCGCCTCCCCCTTTGCAGGTACAAACTGGCGTCACCTCCTTTAAAACGGGGGGCTTGCCAATAAAAAAACCTATTTTTGACCCCCGCGAGCGAAACTTCGCCTGAAAAGCTCAGTCTCTTGTTGCCGACGCGGCCGGGAATCCTTAGAATTTGCCGTGCGTAAAGCGGGGGCTTTGGGTAGTACGCCAACTAACTCGCAGCGCACGCGCCGGCAAATACTCGGGGCGCACCGCAGCACTCGCTGCATGCCCCGGCGGTGGCAAAGGAATTTTTCTGGACTTTTTACCAACAAGCAATTCGAAGGGGAATACTGTCATGTTAAAACGGACTGCCTTAGTGGCGTTGCCAGCAATCGCGTTATTGATCGGTGGTTGCGCGAGCAACACCCAGCTCAAGGAACAAGTGGATCAAGTACAAAAGAGCGCGGCTGATGCGCAAAAGACCGCGGACGAAGCCAAGCGCATGGCCCAAGACGCCAAGAGCACGGCGGACAGCGCCGGTTCCGCCGCCGCCAAGGCGCAAGCCGACGCCAGCGAAGCCAAGCGCATGGCCAGCCAAGCTCAGCAGGACGCGGCTGCCGCCAAGTCCGCCGCTGATGCCGCCAACGAAAAGGCTGACCGCATGTTCAAGAAAGCCATGAGCAAGTAATAACGCTCCTAGCTGATTGGACTGTTAAAGCTGGCCTCTCAAATACGGCGCATCATGCGCCGCAGATGAGCAGGCATGTGAAGCCGGAAAGAAGATGTTCTTTCCGGCTTTCATTTTTTTAAGGCCGGGGAAGTTGCAGCGCGAACGAAAGCTGCTTCAATTTAAGGCGCAGGCCACATCGGCGTCGAAACGCGCCGCGGGCACCAAGAGATTTTCCAAGCCGGCGTTTTTGTAGATCCGTTCACCGGTCACCACCGCCTCTTCCCGCGAGGGGAAGGGTCCCACCAAGACCCGGCACGGACCGGCCTCATCACGGCCATTCGCCAAGACCGGCAACTCCATGCGCCGCATCATCTGCGTGACCTGCTTGGCCTTGCCGATATCGCGGAACACACCCACCTGCACCATCCAGTGCTGGTCCCGCGGCTGCACCGGCACGGGGAGGCCGGCACCCACCATGAGCTGCGACACCGCCACCGGCACGAAGATTTCGGCGGGAATCCCCGCGTGCTGACTCGCCACATTCGAGGCCAGCTGCCAAGCGCGGTCATCCAACTTGGTCTCGACGATCTCGGTGATGGCGGCCACCATGGGCGTCAGATTGGTATCGGGGCTGTGGCCCGCCTCGGCCATGGGCGGATGGGCCTCGAAATACAGCGCCCCTTGATGCCAGCCCGCCTTGTAGGGCTGGTCGATGATGCGTACCGGCGCGCCCAAAGCCACCTTGGGAAAAAATTCTTCGATATTCTCGGGGAACATGCGCAGACAACCGTGACTGACCCGCATACCCACGCTGAAGGGCCGGTTGGTGCTGTGAATCAAAAAGCTGTTGAAACCCAAACGCAGGGCGTATTTGCCTAAAGGATTATCCGGGCCGGGCGGCACGACCTTGGGCAGAAATTCGCCTTCGGCGGCGTGCTCGGCGCGGATGGATTCCGGCACCGTCCATACCGGGTCCACTTTCTTTTCGATGATTTTGGTGCTACCGAAAGGGAGCGTACGCCCTTCGGAGCCTATACCCAAAGGGTAGGTCATCACTACCCGCTGCTCACCGGGTTTGGCCGGCGGATAATAATAGAGCCGCAGCTCCGGCAGATTCACCACGACGCCTTCACGCGGCGCCTTGGGCAGCACATACAGCGTAGGCACGATAATTTTTTGACCCACCGGCGGCAACCAAGGATCAATGCCGGGGTTGGCGTTTTGCATCTCGTTGATGCCGACGCTGTAACGCCGGCCGATGTCCAGCAGGGTTTCACCCGCTTTGACCACGGTCTCTTGCATCTTTCCGATCAGCGCCTCACCGTCCTGCGGCAAGGGGTAGGTCGCCGCCTGCACCGCGGCGCCCGCCGCAAATAGAACGATTGCGCAGCAGCGGGTCAGCGTCATCGTGAAGTAGTGAGAAAGGCGTGTCATGGGTCGGTAGTGCTATCGCATATATGGGGTGGTGGCGCGGAACAACCCGCTTAAGCGCGGTGCTGGCTCAAAAAGCCACGGTACGTGAACTTGTTTCCGCGCCGGCGCCTATAATGTATCAAGTATTTCGGCATATCGCCGCTAAAAATTATACATGTAAACGCCAGCGGGACCTTGTGAACCGCGCCTATAACTGGTTAATCTGTGTTGCATCACCCCGCCGGGGGAAAGGCGGAAAAACTCGGACCCAAGGCGACGCGCATCACGTTCGAGCAACAGGACCTTCCGCATGCAACGTATTTATCTCTTCTTTGCCGCGCTGCTCATCAGCCTCAGCACCCCCGCGCTCGGCCAATCGGAGAGCGACTCCTGGGTGATGGTGGACACCAACGCGCAAACCCTCACGGTGATGAAGGGCGATCAAGTCAAACAAACCTTCCGCAACATCTCGCTGGGGCGTAACGGTTACGACCTGCAACGCACCGAAGGCGACGGCCGCACGCCCCTCGGCGCATTCCGCGTGGCCTGGATCAACCCCAATAGCCGTTTTCATCTGTTCTTCGGGCTGGACTACCCCAACCACGAACATGCCGAGCAGGCCTTCCGCCAAAAGCTCATCGACTTCGACACCTATTTCTCCATCCGCCGCGCCTTATACCGCGGTGACGTGCCGCCGCAAGACACGCGCCTCGGCGGCCAGATCGGCATCCACGGGCTCGGCAAGGGCGATCCCCGCATCCACGAAAAGGCCAATTGGACCGAAGGCTGCATCGCTCTGACCAACGAACAAGTGGACCAGCTGGCGCACTGGATCAGCCTCGGCACCCGGGTGGTGATCTATTAACTCATCCCACCGGCGCAGCAGATCAGTCCCAAGTCCGACAGGCTCCTAGCCCAACACGATACCCAAATACAGCAGATACAAAGCGCCGTTCACCGCCAAGTGCCACACCCGCAAACCGCCGCGCGCCAGCACCCAGCGTAACCACAAGGCGCCCGCCAAGGTAATCAGCACCCCCGCCAGCACCTCGATGCGCGGATCCCACGGCGTGAGCATGATGCCGATGGCGGGCAGCAGCGTACCCTGAAACACCATCGCCCCGGTGAGATTGCCGAAGGCCAGGGTGTCCTTGCGGCGGCGTATCCATAAAATGCTGTTGACCTTCTCCGGCATCTCCGTGGCAATCGGCACGATGAGCAGCGACAACATCAGCGCCGAGATACCCAGCCACACCGCCGTCTCCTCCACCCCGTGAATAAACCCCTTCGCCCCCGCCACCAGCAAGGCGAGGCCCAATACGAGTTGCGCGATAATCGCCGGCATGCCCGCGGGCAGACCCAAACGCGTGAGCAACATCGGCTTATCCGCCTCGGTGCCATGACCGTCTTGCACCAATTGGCTGGAGGCGCGCAGGGTCAGCAGGATATACACGAAATACATCAGCACCAAACCCATGCCTATGCCCAAGCGCACCTCGGGGTAGTCGTGGGGCACGAACAAGGCCAGCGCCGCCAAGGAAAAGGCCGCGAGAAAGAAATTCAAATCGCGGCGGATGCCCGTGGGCTCCGGGGTGAAGGCCCCCGCCGCGCCGCGCGCGCGCAAGGTCACGATGGTGAGCAAACCCATGGCGAGCGTGGCCAGCATCAAGGGTGCGCCCAGAATCGCGCCCACGCCGATCTCGTGATTGACGGTTTGATTGTCGGTGCCGGCAACGATGGCCAAGATCGGCACCATGGTCTCCGGCAAGGCGGTGCCCACCGCCGCGAACAGCGAACCGGTAACCCCTTCGGAAATTTTCAGACGTGCGCCCAAGTGCTCCAAGGCATTCACGAACACCTCGGCGGCGATCACAATCACCACCAGCATCGCCAGCATGAAGACAATCAGCATGAAATACACCTCTAAGCCATGACCGGCGCCCCCGGCGGGGCGCAAAGTTTAGCGGGATTACGGGGGAGAAAGCAGCCAGGGTCCGCCTCACGGCAAACACGGTGTTTAACCGGCGCCGGGACCTATCAGAGGCAGCACGCCTTTATTATTCACCTTCACCCGGCCATCGGCGCCGGGTTGACCGAACAATTGCAAACCCTGGGCGATGGCGGGCTGACGCGGATCGCCCGAGGCCAGGGTGCCAATAAAATCGTAAGCGCCATTGGCTTGCAAGGTGAAGAGCCCATCGGCCTGCACCGCGCCGCCTTGATCCTTCAGCACACCTTTAATACCCTCCGCCGTGGTCTCCAGCGTCGCGGTAAACCCGCCCAAGTCCGCCGCCGCGGGCTTGACCACCGCGGCCTGATTCCAGGCCAGCAGCCCTTGCGCGGCGGTGATGCGGCCTTGCGCCAGCACCAGCTCGTCCAGCTGCACATCGACCATGCCGCCCAGCTCGGTGGCGGGCAGACGCAGCAGCGGCTCGATGTCACGCGCGGAAAACTTCAAGGCCACATCGCTGAAATGCAATTGCCCGTCCCAAGCGCGGCTGACACTGAGCGCGCCAGGCTGGGCGCGGTAATCGAATTCCAGCGCGGCGCCGAGCCGGCCCCGCAATAACATGAGCGGCCGCAGCGTCCACCGCACCTTCTCCAACCGGGTCCGCCCCACTTGCGCGCTCGCGGCGCGGCCGTCCCACACCGTGCCGTTCACGCCGAACAGGCTCACATCGCCCAAATAGGCCTTACCCCAAGAATAGGCCAGGCTCGCGGGCAGGGTGCCCAGCAAAAACACCGCGTACATCACCAGCCCCACGCCGAGATAGGCAAAGACCCGCTTCATCGCGCGGCCCGCTTGAGGGTGAGACGGGCGTTGACCCGGCCCGGCTGCTCTTGGCGGTCCAGCGCCAGATCGGCCACGCTCACGCCATGGCCGCGCTGCAAATTCCCCAGCCACAGAATCATGTCATCGAAGGCGGCCTGCTCGAGCACGACGCGCACCACGGCGGCGCCCTCCGGCTGCATGCGTTTGACCGCCGCGCCCAGGTTGGCGTCGCGCACCGTCTCGTCCGTCAGCGACAGCAGCGAGGCCGTGTCCCCGCCCGGGGCCGTCTCACCGCCGCCCGCGCCGCGCAGGCGTTGGGCCTCGGCCGCGGCCTGTTCCATCCATTGCTTGAGTGCCTGCTGCGATTGCACCGATGCTTCGAGCCGGCTCACATCATCCGCCAGCCTTTCCCACAGCAACACATAGCCCAAACCGAGGATCAATACCGCCGCGGCGGCGATCACCATCAGCCGCTCGCGCGGTGCCAGCGCGACGAACCAGGCCTTCATGAGGCCGTCCTTTTAATGTGCAACTGCGCCTCCACCTGATCGCTGCGCGCCGTGGCCGATTGAATCTCCACGCTGAAGCCGCCATTCGCCAGCTGATTTTTGTATTGTTCCAAACGCTGCAAGTCACCTATCATCAAGGCCACATTGAGCTCGCCTTCCTTATAGCTCACCCGCCGCAGCTCCACGCCGCCGACGGCCGCGGCCGGATCGGTCAGGGCCGACATCATTTCCATGAAATCACCGGCGCGGCCGCCGCCGCGCAAGGCCGTCAGCCGCTGCTCCATCTGCGCCCGCGCGTCCACCACCCGTTTGGCGTCGGGGAAGGCGCGCAGATAAATCTGGCTGATCTCCTCGCGCAACCGCTCGTCCTCGGCGCCGAGGGTGGTGTGCTGATAAATCTTCACGCCGAACTGGGCGATGACCCACAAGGTCAGCAACACCGCCGCCGGCCGCCACGGCCGCCACATTTTGCCCAATTGTTCGCGGCGGCTGTAGGCGCCCTGCAATAAATTGATGGCGGTCTGTTCTTTGTATTCGGCGGCGAACAGCGCCAGCGGCGGCGGCGTTTCCGCCTGCGCTTGCAGCGTCACCTCCAGCTCCGCCAGTTCGCTGGCCAACCCGGCGGGCGCGCCGCTGGCCATGTTCAGCCGCAGGGTCTCGGGCCGCGGCGCGGCCTCGGCCAAGGCGCGCTGTAACACGAAGCGCAGATTATCGGCGTCGAGCACGAAGCCGCTCTGCTCACCGCTGCGCACCAAGGCCCGGCCCGGCTCGCACAACACCGTCCACGTGCCGGGCTGATAAGGCAGGGCGAGCACCTCGGGCACCAGCGCGGCGGGCTGGATGCCCGCGCCGTGCAGCGCCGCGAGCCAGGCGTCCAAACGCGCGCGCGCGACGATGGCCGCCGCCACCCGGCCGTCCGCGCCGCGCTGGTGCCCGAGGTGCTCGCCCTGCCTTATCAGCCCGGCACGTGGACGGTGTTGTGCGAGCCGGGCCG
>CAMYKQ010000052.1 GCA_947259075.1 uncultured Gammaproteobacteria bacterium
CACCGCGCCGCCCGCCTTGGCGAAGGCCGACACCGCCGCGACGGCCGCGGCCGGACCGGCCCCCGCCCCGCCCGGCCCAAAGGCCGCGAACACCCGCAAGCGCGAAAGCGGCACCCCGGCGGACAACACCGCCGCATCGGCCCCCACGCAACAACCGACGGCCAAGACCTGACCGGCCCCGGCCAACTGCCGCGCCACCGACCCGGCCACCGCCGCACCCTCGACCGGCAAGGCACGCGACCCCGCCACCGCCACCACACCAACCGTTTCGAACATGCCGCGCCCCCTTTACGTGAAACCTGCCCATTTCAATGGGAGGGTGACCCCAACGCCCATGGCGACACCCCGCCCGGAGCGGAAGGGCAGTCAAGGGCGGCCGCAGGCCGTCGCGCAGCGATCGAAGCGCAGCGGAGACCCTTTACGGCCCTGGAGCGGAGGGCATTATGTGCGCCAGGGTGAGGGGGTCGGGAGAGGTGAGGCGGTTGGAGTTCGGGCCGAGCGTTGCACAGGGAGGCGCGCAGCTAGCGCGTGCCTGTGCAACGCGGATCAATGACGGCCGTGGCGCGGGCGCATGCCGGCGCCACACACGACCTTACTCGGAACCTAGAACAACGCCACCAACGTTCAGATGTACCTCCGCGCTAGCCTGGCGCGCGCCTTGCCCGGTGCAAGCGGCGTGACGGCGGGGTTGGATGGCGCGACGATTGCGCGATGCAAGGCGCGTGACGGGCGGGTTGGTTGATGGGTCAGCAATGCACCATCATGCTGACGGGCCTTATAGCTATAGTGACAAGGTACGCTTCATGTCATGCATGATTTAGTTATTCCCGCTACCGTCAGTCATGACCGGCCCGTCGGGATAGCAACAACTCAGGTCCGTTCCTCGGCCATTGCTGCCAGTGAGAGGCTCGGAGTGATGGGTCTGCTATGTGACCGAAACCCGCCACAGCGCACCCAAGCATGGCCTCATTCGATACCGGTTATTACTCCTCGAACAACTCCCGCTCCTTTAGCGATTCGGCGATGTTCTTCTCCGCGTCCTGCTTGATGAGGTCGTAGAGCCTATAAGCGGGGGAGAAACGAGGGAGCGAATCGAGAATGGACTTCGCTTTTTCCAAGGCCTCCACGTCACGGGGAAACGGTTCGCCCGGCGTCCCCTGTCTTCCTCCGCTCACAGCCGCGGAATACAGTGCGCTGGTGGCGGATTCGAGACACTTACTGCCGTGCGACTTGGCCGCCGTGAGATAGCCGACGACGAAGGTCGGATTGTCCAAAGAGAATGCGTGGTCGGCCTCGCGGAGGATTTCCCCAATGAGTGAAATATCAAGGCTGTCGCCGGAGCACTTATTCCGCATGAAAGACAGCGTCCTGTCGTCCGTTGCGGAAAATACAGCGCCGAAAAGGTGCGAGGCGAAGTATTGGAACTTGTGGTTGTCATTATCGCCACCTCTCATCCAAGACCAGACGTCCTTGCATAAGTCTTCGAAAGCCGCCGACTCGGCGAACCGCAAAGGCTCGTGCACGTACGGGCCGAAGTTGCAGGGACGGAACGCGTAATCCTCCGTCGAAGCCGCGTGCGCGACGCGCTTCTTGAAGAAATCCAGCGTTTCCACCGGGTACCTCACCGAAGTGGACGCGAGAAATTTCTGGATCCAATACTTTTCCAGAACCGGTATGGGGAACAGTTTGTCCAGCAGGACGCTTACCGAGCGGGAATCGAGCAGGTCGGGCGGAATCGGCCCAGGGAATTCAAAGAGGGAGAGGACCTCGTCGGCAACATGCTCGGAACCACAGAAATTCGTGGCTCCTATGAGCTCCAACGCTTTCGCGGCGTCCAGCGCCCCGACATGGCGTAACTCGCCCGCCGCAGTCGCAACTTCGTGTTCGTCGTCGGATGAGAGAAACCCCTTCAGGGTGTCGAATTCGTATTCGCCCAAGGATGAGTTCCCAAGGACTTGGCCGAGACAGCGGGCCAGCGATGCTCTCAGTTCCGGATTCCCGGAAGCCAAGATTCTGGACGTAAACGCCCTTCCACTTGCGACGTCTTCCGAATAGATCCTCGGCAAGGCCATGGGGACGTATCGGGCGATGGCGGATTTCGGCTTTCCAAGCGCGTACTCCACGACGTATTGCGCCAAGGAGTTTGTGCCGGCGAGCAGTTCGTAGAGCAGGACGTGGGGCGAAGCATTCCTATTCAGTTTTGTTTCCTCGACCCTCGCCAGCGTCAACGCTACGAACTGCACAATCGCCTCCGGGTTCTGGAATGTGTCGGCTATCTCTGCTGCGGTGTGCCGGATGGTTGCCTGCCATTCCTTTTGCCTGGTTTCGAAATCCGAATCTTCGACCAGGTGCCCATACCCGTCGACGAACGCGCGTATCGTCCGGAATTCGAGGCTGTCCGGGGTAAGGGCGAATATCTCGTTTGCTACGTAGCTTGTCCTGCCGCTGGCGAATTTCGCGTGCCAAGAGATCGAAGAAAGCAGTTCGAGCCAAACGAACGGATCCAGCATCGACGACAGCACCTTGCCCTTAATTGTTTCCAAAGTGCCAACGAATTCGTCGGTCCAACGCTCGCGGTCCGTCTCCGGAACGGCAGCCCCGAATAGACCCATCGGATACCTGAGCGCATCGGAAAGCGCCCTCGCGGACAGGATCGCGACGTCCAACCGCTCGGAATCGAGTCGGGCGATTGCAGCGGAAATCACATCTTTTCGCAGCGAAGCAACGGCTTCCTGCCTCACGAAGTACGGGTTGAACGAAAACGCACGGCCATTCGAAGACGTGGTGTGGCCTTCGGTTTGGAGGATTCCGCTCAGGAAGTCATATGGCGTGTACGCACCGTTCCACGAGTCGGGGTAATCCAAGAGCGACAGTCCGAATCCGACGACCTCGGCGTTGTACTCGACCGGCTTATTGGGCTCCACCGCGCAGAGTTCCTTCAGTATGCGGATGGCGTGGCCGGGGTGTTGGTGCAACTGCCTTTCGTCCGATTTCCCCAATTCCCACAGGCAACCGCAGGCTCGTTGCAAGTGCTCGAAATTGTAGGCGGCGTACTTGACGAGTTCCGGCAGGTCCTTGGGAATCCTGCCTTCGGCGATGCGTTGTTCGGCGAACTGAAGCGCCCTCGCGGGCTGATAGTACGCGACGGACGTCATTGCCTTGAAATGCTTGTCGCCGTATTCCCCCGTGGGCCGCAATTGCTGCCACAGCCCATCGAGCAATCGGCTGCTGGCGGTGTTTCCACTCGACAGCCGCCAATCTAGCTTCCCGAGGTTTAGCAGAACGTGCTCGACGAGAGATTGCGGAGACGCGGCGAAGATTTTTTCCGCGTAGCCGGACGACGCGCCGTTCTCGGTTACACAGTTCTGCTCAATGATGTAGTCGGCGAGGAGGTCCGGAGCGAGCCTGTACGTCAGGCCCCGCTTGAACGCTACGCCGCCCGTTACCAGGGTCTTGACGAGGCGGTTGCTGTCCGCGACGGAGATTCCTTCGGCATCCTCCAGCAGTTTCAGGAGCCCGGCGTCGTCCGGGCTGAACGGTTGGACCAATGCCAGGACTCTCAGGATGGAGAGGATGGCCTCCCTGTCCTTGCCTTGGGCTAGGTCTCCCGCGATCACCTGCTGGAAGCGGGCCAGAAGGGTCGTTCGGAACGCGCCTTCGGTGCTCAGGAGTTCCGGATGCAACTTCTCCTTCGCCACGATCTGGGCCGCGACGACCGTGGCCAACGGGCAGTCGAGGGTGTAGCGGCTCACCGCTTCGGCCGCCGATTCTGGGCCACAGTACTCCTTCAGAACTTGGGCCGCGAGTTCGACCGACTGTTTCTGCGACAGCGGTTCGAGGCCGATTTGGAAAGTGTAGGGAGGCTGGAGAAGGACGGCGGCCGCCTGCAACCTGATCCGCCCGAGGCCGTACGTCCGCAGGGAAAGGACCGCTCGCGCCGAATTCTTAGGATTAGCGACGTAGGCGAAAAGCATGGGAAGGTCGTCCCGGTCGTGAGCGTCGTCGACGACCAAGAGTTTTTCGCCTTGCCCGAGACTCTCTAGATGCTTCGTAGAAAGCTCCTCCGTAGCGGAAAGGACTTTGACTAGTGTTCCAGGCTTCGCGTCTTGGTAATCGGCGAGGGCTTGGTACAGTAAACGGGATTTCCCGGACCCACCGGAGCCGGTCAGCAGGGTGACGAGTCGATCCTTGTCGCGGATGCTGTCGAATAAGTTTTTGAGTTCCTCTCTCCGCCCCACCAGTTGCCACAGGTGGTTGAAGGCGCGCTCCTTGCGCAGGAACGCGGAGAAGAAGTCCTCGACGGACATCCAAGGGCCGGCCTCGACTTCGCCGAGCAACGCGAGTCGCTGCCCGGGGAAAAAGATGTCCACCAAGCGAATTTGCTCCGACTTCGAGAGCTGGCGAATCCGTTTTGCGACGTCCTCTTTGTCCCACAGTTCCCAATCGGGATGGACGGCAATCGCGTCCCTCGCCTGCGGACTGGCGATTCTCGTGAGCAGCAGAACTTTCTTGTCGGCGTGACGGACGTGTGCTTTGACGGCCACTTCGACCTTCGCTGCGCCGAACTCCTTATGCCTCTTGCATTGATAGGTGCGTATCGTCCCATCTTGCATAACGGCCTCGATATCCAGGCCGTCCTGCTTGTGGCCGGTCCCGCCGAACCGGTGCACGTCGGCGGTCGGGTGGAGTGCGGAGATGAAGAAGTCGCAAAACCGTTCGAAACCTTCCGCGCTCAGGGAGTCGATTGGAAACGGTTGGTCGAAACTGACCGTCGTCGTTTGCGGATCCAGCCCACGCTCGCTCACGTTCACTAGATCCTCGGGGCTTACGGATAGCACGTGCGCGAGCCGAAGCATGTCCTTCGCCCTGGGGCGAGATGTGCCGGCCTCCCATCGGCTAACTGTCTGCTGCCGGACGCCCATCGCAATGGCCAATTCTCTTTGCGTCTCAATTCCCGCTTGGATGCGGAATTGTTGGAGGCGATGGCCAAAGTCGGTCGCCCTAGCATCGTTAGTCGTACTCATATCATGTGTGCAAAATATGTTGAACACATGATATGAGTACAAGAATGCTGAGTCAAATGCGGGCGCTTAAGGATTCCAAGTGTCTATGCCGCCTCAGTCTGCAATCAACTACATGGCCGACATTGCTAGAGTGGCAGGCCGACGACCGCTTCGGCCGAGAACCGGACCCTCGTGGCAAACCCCGTCACCGTCTCAAATGGGTCAGTGAAACAGCCCTAGTCCGCAGTTCGTAACCACCGTGTTCCGGCTGTAGATGATGATTCTTTTTCACCTCCACATACTCCACCCGCCAGTCTGCGCGCCAGCGCAGTCTGGCATCAATAGCAAGCGGAGCGCGCAGGCGCGAGGGATGGAAGCCCGCAGGGGCAAGACCCGCGGTGTGTGCGGGGCTGGCCGCGCAGCGCGACAGCCCGGTGTGCGAGGGCGACAGCCTTCGCGGACGCGCCCGCTCCACTATCAAGGAATCGTCTTCTTCGTATCAAAGAATCTGCATATATTCTTTACCCCTCGTCCGCTTCCATGCGGCCGGTGACACGGTGTAATCTTCGCCATACAAAGACACACCATAAATTGGATAAGAACATGCGCTCGCTCATTTGTCTGTTGCTGCTGGTTCTGGCTGGAACCGTCCAGGCCGAGGAGGAAAATTACTGCCACGACGCGGCGGCCAACACGCAATGGCAAGCCTTGTTGGCGCAGGACTACAACAAGGACAGTATCGTGGTGTTGTTCTCGTTGCGCGACGGGTTGTGCCGTTTGGTGGATGCCAAGGTCATCCCCCTGGCCCGCGCCACGACGATCTTTGAGACCGAACGTGACCGGGTGTTGATCGAGGCGAAGAAACACAATCAGGGGCTACGGGAGACACCGCTATAATTTTGGCGCGCGGTGCAGCGGCAACGCGCACGACGTACAACACCACGCCGGGGCATCGATCTCCTCACAGCAGCCGCCCAGCACGACGCGGCCCGCCGCCAGGTCCGCCTCCAGCTGTTCATTCATAATTGGCATGCCGTATTGAATGCGCGCGATGCGCTCTGCGCCGCAGCGCGGACAGCGTTTGGGTTTGCGTTTCTTGACGAGCATGCCGTTCTATTTGCCCCAAGCATCTTGCGCCGTCAAGTGAAAAAGTTTGTCTCACGCCTTTCTCACTAGATGTGCGGCGGGCCTGGGAGAGTAAATCAGCCGCACGGACGGGCGCGGGCCTTGCCCGGCCCAGAGCTGGCGGCGGGGTGTGCCGCGAGCGGCGGGCCGGAGCTGCAAGGGCCGTGACCGGCCGGGCACCGCGCCAACCCGCCGCCGTTGAACAAAGCCGCGGAGCGCCGTGCCGCGCGGACGGCGGCCTGGGCGAGCGCTTTTGGCGAGCCGAGGCGGACGGCCGGGCGGCGCAAGCGGGGGTGGGGCGGACGATGCGCTAGCCCGGCGCGACGCTTGCGGGCTTGTTTGCAAGCGGCGTGCCGGGCGGGCCGCGTGGCGAATGTGTGGACTTGGGGTCAAGCGAGCACAGCACACCGCGCAATCGGGCATTCCCCTCTTGCATAATATATCGCATACCGATATACACTATACGGGCATGATACGGAATTTCGCCAGCAAGACCGCGCAGGATGTCTACGACGGGGTGAACAGCCGCCAGGCCCGGCGGCTACCGCGCGCGTTGCACGCCAAGGCAAGGCGACTGCTGGACCAAATCAATGCCGTCCCGTCGGTCGAGGTGCTGCGGGTGCCGCCCAGCAACCACCTGGAAAAACTCAAGGGCGACCGGGTGGGGTTTTGGAGTCTGCGCGTCAACGATCAATGGCGCATCGTCTTCCGCTGGCAGACGGGCCAGGCCCTGGACGTGGACATTATCGATTATCACTGAGAGGTTTGAAGATATGTTGCCAAAGAAACGACCCCCGACCCACCCGGGCGAAATGCTGCTCAAGGAATTTCTGGAGCCGATGGGTTTGACGCAAAAAGACTTCGCCGAGCACTTGGGCTGGACCTATGCCCGGATCAACGAGATAGTGAACGGCCACCGCGGCGTGACGCCCGAATCGGCCCTGATGCTGAGTGACGCCCTGGGAACGGGACCGGAGTTGTGGCTGAATCTGCAGCGGGATTGGGATTTGTGGCATGCGCAGCGTGAGCATACGCCGGTTGCGCGGCTACGCAAGACGGGGTAATCAAAGCACATAGTCGCAATATTGAAAGAGGCCATGCGCAAGTAATTGCGCCTCGCGCCTTCCCAGCACATCAATATGCAGACTATGTGGATAAGGTCAAGAGGCGCGAAGAGGAGGTAGCAGCGCTAAGGCACGAAATAACTATCATACTGTTTAATATAGTAATATCATTCATTAACTTGATAGAACTTGATTAAACGCTTCAAATGGCCGATGATTCTCGTATGCGCAAAGCTATCAATATCAACTCGCTCCACGCCGCACTTGCGAGCCGTGGGTGGACCCAGGCAGAGTTGGCTGCCGCAGTCGGGGTCTCCCCCCAATCTATTACGAATTGGTTAAAGGGCAAGGATTTTCCCAGACCCTCGGCCCTCCTCAAGCTGGCCACGACCCTTAAATTGAGTTTTGATCGCTTGGTAGTCGTGACCGACGAGAGCCGCCCCATCGTCGCCTTTCGCAAGAGAGGCAACGCAAAAACCACTGCTGCGCACATCGCCAAGGCGGATGGCATTGGTATGCTACTCAAACCACTGGTGCCTTACTTGCCAGAGATCCAGGCGCTGCGCACCTTAATCACATCACCCTCCACTGACTATCACAAACTTGAGATCGCAGTGGCGCAGACACGAACCCGTCTGGGTATCGGTGAGCGCGCCGTATTGGAGTACGAACACCTGATCAGTGATTTCAAGAGCAGCGGCGCCATACTTGTACCCGTGCTGTGGGGAACGAAGCAACGCCATGAAAACGCCCTTCACATCCGCCTACCTGAGGAAGACGTTACATTTATCTTTCTAAACCTCGATACCCGGCTCGAAGACTTCAAATTCTGGATGGCGCACGAATTGGCGCATGTTTACACGCCGGAACTCGCAGGCAGCAACGAAGGGGAAGACTTTGCGGACGCCTTCGCTGGCGCCTTGCTCTATCCCAAGGCCTGCGCCGAACTCACCTATAATGAAGCCATGCAACAAGCCAGCGCCGACGGCATAATTCGTGTTCTGCTTACCCAAGCACATGCACATATCATTTCTATAAATACGGTCTATCAGCAGATTAAAAACTATGCGATGTCCTCTGGGCGCCCTGCGCTAGATGTTGAGGAGAAGACAATTCATGCCGTGCGCAATAGCAACCAGGGCCCGTTAATCAGTGCGGCGCTCTTCGACCCTATGCCGCCTGAACCCATGCGCTACATTGCCGCGTGTGAGCACGTATTCCAATCCGATTTCTTCGCGGCTCTGAAGCGTATGATCCACGAAAGCGGCACCGGGCCATCCTATGTACAACAGGTGCTTGATACCTCTATGCAGGACGCCTTTGCGCTGCATGAGGCACTGCGCCATTGACACTGGTTCTGCTTGATACCAATGCTTATCTGCGATTGGCCAAGCGCATCAAACCCATGCTGGGTGTTGAATTCGGACAGAAAGGCTATGTCCTTACGATTCTGAAACAGGTCGAAGATGAAGTTCTCGCAAGTGCAAAATTACGATTCAATTACCCCTGGTTTGACAATGCGGAGCTTGTTGCTGAGCGCCTAGCCCAAAGAATCAGGCTTAGACAGGACGAAAAAGAACAAGTAGAAGCGGCGACCAGCGTGCTTCGGGCACATGTCCTTGGCAATGCAGCTGCCTACACCTCGCAAGGCCGTTCCCCACCTTCACCAACTGACTGCTTTATTCTCGCCTTTGGTCAGATTCGACCGGCCATTGTGACGACCGATGATCTCGGAATGCACCTGCTTGCGAAAGACTTCGATATTCCTATCTGGCATGGTCATGAGTTGTTAAAGAAAATGCTCAGCGCAAAACTCATCGACAACGCACGAGTGCGTGAAATCTACGAGGCCATAGAGAACAACGACGATCTGCCACGCAGTTGGCGGGCTGTGAAACACACTGCCTTCATAAAAATATTTGGCCCAGCACCTTAGGCCCTTTTTTACTCGTCCAGTTTGCATCTCTGCTCGAATGTTTCAAAGAGCTCCGCCATGGCTTCGCAATGTAGCTGCTCTTGCGGGGACGTGATATCGAACTATAAAGCGCTTTCGGCGTCCTTGGACGAAAAGCAGTTGGCGTGAATCAAAGCGCTGTCGACCTGAGTTTGCCGCACTGAACATGTCCACCTCCTTGCTAATGGGGACGAAGCCCTTAAGCGAAATTGAAGTGACGATGCTAAACGAACGGCTCACGCGTCTTGCGCAGTCAACCGCCATTCTAGGTTTGTCACAGTTGGCATGAGTGTCGCTGTACGATCTGCGAGAGGCAAGCAATAACAGGCATCAGAAACTCTCCCCCGCTCGTTACACCAACACGGTGCGTACATTATTCGTCATCATACGTCATCCCAAAAACCGTGTCGGTCAACCAGTGGCGGAATGACTCGTTATCCTGAAATTGCTTAAAGAGCTGCGCGTCGTCGGTGAACAGCGCGGTGATCACTCGCTTTAGCGCCTTATCATGTTCGATGCGGGCGTTTTGGCGATCGGAGTGTTTCTTGGCGTTTTGGTAGGCTTGATCAGCGGCGACTTTCGTGGGAATCTCACCCGTGATGCGCTGCTCCATCCGTTTCGGATCGGCGAACAGCCCGCCAAACTGCTCATTGAATGCCTTGACGATGTTCGACAACTTGTCCATCTCTGGCTCAGGTTTGCGGCCACCTCCCGACGTTGGCACAGGTTCTATTTCGGCGTTGGCGTCAGGCAATGAAATCGCCATTGTTGCCTTTTTCTCCGCGCGGTAGCTGTCCATGTCGATGGCGTCGAGAATGCCTTTGGCGAGGTCTTCTTCAATGGGTGCGGGCAGCTTTGAGATCAGGAAGTTAAGGAAGATGGAGAGCTTCTCCCAGTCCTGCACGCCATAGGGCAGGATGGTGGCGAGGAAGTCGTATGTGCGCGTGAAGGCCTTGGCCTTGCCCTTGAAATCCACTTGCCCGTCTTCGTCGAGGTCTGTTACATAGACCGCGACGCACGCATCGAGGATGGGGTCCAGCTTGTCGCGATCGGCGCCTGCGAGATACAAACCCACCAGTGCGGTAATCTGCTCAGGGGAATAAACCTGATATTGATCCAGCTCCGCCTTCAGCGTGTGGAGTTTGTTCGGGTCGGTCTCCTTGCTGAGAATAGTCGTGCGATAGTAATCCGCGAAGGATTTCTCGATGGTAGCGGTGTCGTTCTGGAAGTCGAGCACGAAGACATCGTGCTTCTTCGGGTGCGCCCGGTTCAAGCGGGAAAGCGTCTGCACCGCTTTAATGCCGGAGAGTGGTTTGTCCACATACATGGTGTGCAGCAGCGGTTCATCGTAACCGGTCTGGAACTTCTCGGCACAGATGAGGAAGCGATACGGGTCTTCTTGAATTTTGTCGGCGATGTCGTTGCTGGGAAACCCATTTAGTTTTGCTTCGCTGACCTTATCGCCTTTGTATTCCGGCTCGCCTGAGAACGCGACGATGGGCTTGTAGGGGCTCTTGATTTCCGTAAGGTAGGCGTTGAACGCAAAGTAGTATTCAATCGCGCGCTGGATGCTGCCCGTTACGACCATCGCTCTGGCCTGGCCGCCAATCTTCCGTTGGCCCATCACCTGCTCAATGAAGTGGTCCACCATGATTTCCGCCTTGTCGCGTATGGCCTTGCTGTGGCTTTCCACATACACGCGGAGCTTCTTGCGAGCTTTCTTCACATCATACTCTGGGTCGCCTTCGACGGTCTTGGCGAGGCGGTAGTAGCTCGCAACGGGCGTGTAGTGCTTCAGCACGTCAAGGATGAAGCCCTCCTGAATGGCTTGCTTCATCGTGTAGGCATGGAAGGGGCGATGCTTTACCTCGTCTCCCACTTGGTATGCAATCCCAAAAATCTCCAGAGTCTTATTCTTCGGTGTCGCGGTAAAGGCGAAGTAACTGGCATTGGTGAGGAGCTTGCGGCTCTCGATAATGCTGTTGATCTTATCCTCCGTGGCCTCCTCTTCCACTTCCTCGCCACGTTCGGAGAGCGCCATGTTCATCTTGGCGGCGGTGCGTCCGCCCTGGCTGGAGTGCGCCTCGTCGATGATGATGGCGAATTTCTTACCCCGATGGGTCTCGCCTATGCTGTCGAGCACGAAGGGAAAGGTCTGCACCGTGGAGATGATGAGCTTTTTCCCGTCCTTGAGGAACTTGGCGAGCTGCTCGGTCTTCGAGCTGCCCGCGCCCTCCTTCACCGCGCCGATAATGTTGCCGACCTGGGCAAAGCCTTTAATCGTCTCCCGGATCTGCTTGTCGAGGAGGCGCCGGTCGGTGATGACGATGATG
Organism: uncultured Gammaproteobacteria bacterium; assembly: GCA_947259075.1. Lineage (GTDB taxonomy): Bacteria > Pseudomonadota > Gammaproteobacteria > DRLM01 > DRLM01 > CAKKSB01. The sequence goes on from CAMYKQ010000052.1 coordinate 11,480, forward strand.
GAGTCAAACACGTCCGCCCCGTCCTGGCGCAGACCGATCAACTGATGCGCCAGCCAGGCGATGGAATTTGACTTGCCGCTGCCAGCGGAATGCTGGATGAGGTAGCGCTTGCCGGCGCCAAACCAGGCCGCATCGGCGAGGAGTTTGCGCACCACGTCCAACTGATGATAGCGGGGAAAAATCTGTACCCGTTTTTTCTTGCCCGTCTTCTCGTTCTTCTCCTCCACGATCTGGGCATAGTTCTCCAGAATATCGGTGAGGCCGCCGGGCGTGAGAATGCGCCGCCACAGATAGTCCGTCATGATGCCATAAGGATTGGGCGGATTGCCCGCGCCCTGGTTCCAGCCCTGATTAAAAGGCAGAAACCACGAATCCTTGGCCATGCCCTTCGCACCCTTCAGCGCGGTACACATCCGCACCTCATGGTCATCCATCGCAAAATGCACCACGCAGCGGCCGAACAAGAACAGCGTCTCGCGCGGGTCGCGGTCGCGCTTGTATTGCTCCTCGGCATCCTCGGCGGTTTGTTTGGTCAGGCTGTTTTTCAGCTCGAAGGTCGCCACCGGCAGGCCGTTGATGAACAACGCCAGGTCGAGCGCCCGCTTCGTTTGCTCGCGGCTGTAGTGGAGTTGGCGGGTGATGCTGAACCGGTTCGCCGCATGACGGGCCACCGCCTTCTCGTTCTCCGGCGAGGGCGTCCCATATAACAAGTCCACGTGATATTTCTCGTGGCTGACGCCCTTTCGCAACACGTCGATGATACCCCGGCGGGTGATTTCTCCCTGCAGGCGCGCGAGGAACTTGCGGCGCGTCGGACCATCGGTGCGCAAATCCAATGCCGTAGCAACGTCTTCCTGCGTCGCTTCGAGGAAGGTGGCCAACTGCGCCAAATCCACCGCATATTCCCGCTCGTAATCTGCATTCGTGCCCGCGACCCAGCCAAAGCTCGTCATGGCGTTCACGATCAAAGACTCCAGCCCCTCCTCTTTCACGTTCGTCACCGGCGGCTTGTCGGGTGAGGCGGGCCGGGCGGTTTCGATGCGCTTGATGCCCCCGTCCGGGCCGAGCGGGGAAAACTCGATGCCATACGCCGCCTTCGCTGCATGAGGGCTGCCGGGAGAGAGCGCGAACTCATCCAAGAAGGCGATGAGCCGCGGGTCTTGTGACTGGAAGCCAAAAATGACACGCTCTGCAGCGTCCTTCGGCATTTCTAGCCTGACCAGCGAACTGTTGCTCGGGGTAACGGCCACGACCTTTACTTCGGTGTAGGTGACACCCGCGTAGGCCGCGGTCATCATGGCGAGCCGCAGCCGTTCCTTTTCCGTCATCCGCTCCACGTCGCTGGCGAGGATGAAATCCACCATCGCTTTCTGGCCGGCGGTCATGGCCGGCAACCGATCCCGCTCCAGCGCGCATGGCTGCTCTTTGAATCGCCGCAGTTGCGACGCGGGCCATTTCTCCGCATGGGAGCGGGTATGACAGTTGGCACAGAGGACGACCAAGTTGGCGGGGCTGTGATCCTGCGTATCACTCCAGGGAATGATGTGGGCCTTCTCCAGCGACACCGGCTCGCAATCGCAGGCGCATCGGTAGCGACACTCGAACAACAGTTCGCGTTGGGTCTCGATGGGGATGGCGGGCCGCTTGCTCATGGGCTGTCCTCGGTGTCGATGTCTTCCAGCGCCTCGTCGACGACGGGTTCGTCAAGCGTAGCAACGGGCAGGTCGGGCAGCTTGGCCGCCGCCGCGCGCACGTCCAGCTTGCCCGTTACGATGTCGGCGGTCAGTCGGGTGCGGTATTCCTGCATCAGCGCGATCTCTCGCTCGGTGCGGGCGATGGCGGTGTTGAACTGCGCTAACTCACGATCCAATCGAGAAGCAATGACGCTTGCTTCTGCGAGTGGAGGAATGGCAAATGTAAAACTCTTCAGTTCGGAAAGTGGAAGGTTATTTGCCATTCCTTCTGCTCCGCTTATTGCCTGTTCTACTTGTTGCCTGTAGTAAATACTGTTCATCGCATAGACCATGAAATCGGTATAAACGATTGGGCGGAAGACAGCTCGGAAGGTCTTGTCCGACAAGATGAGTTTATAATCGAGCGCTTTAACCTTGCCCACTGACCCAACGAGCCTTGGCGAGCCGCAAGCTCGCGATATAAGAACATCATCGACTTTCACTATGATGGCTGGGTCAATCTCAAAATCAGCAGAAAGCTGCTTATGTTCGAACTGCCGGAATGTGCCGTGATTAACGCAACCTGACTTGAGAACGCCCCATGTGTTACCGACTGCTAGGAAGCCTGTAGCCTGCGGACTGACCCCCTGTTCGATCCTGCTGACAATTGTTCGTAACCTTCGCACCTCCCAATGCGCCGGTATGTCACCGATCCAGGGGATGCCGGAGGGCTTGAGGGGGACGTCGGGGTTAAGGCCGCGGGTGACGGCACGGTGGATGATGGCCTGCTTCTGCTCGTTCAGCAGCCCAATCAGCTTGCGCTTGGCGCGGATGAAGCCATCAATCTTGCGGTTCGCGTGGTCCAGAAACCGCACGATGGCGGCTTGTTCGTCGGGGGGTGGGAGCGGCACGAACTGATTGCCAAACATCTCATAGCGGAAGTCAGTGGACCGTTCTCGAATCCCTTTTGCTAACGCGAGAATCCATTGAGCCCGCGACATCTCACGAACGGTGTGCGCGTAGTAACGAGCCACGACGCCGGGACGCGGTTGGCAGACGTTGTAAACGGGCGTGCCTTTCCCATCGCTGTCAGAAACGCCAATCGCCCCTGCGAACGCATCCATTCCATGAATGACCAAGTCGCCTTTGCGTATTCCTTGGTAGCCTGATTCGACCGTCGCCTCGGTGAAGCCCCGAAGACGCCGGTTCTTTCGCAGAGTTACCATGCCATCACGAAAGCAGGTAACTACTTCGTCCTGCGGTCTCACAGGGCGGTCCATCTTTGTAAAGAGCCATTTCGCCCGCTCTGTTTGCCATTCCGATGGTAAAGAACGCGCCCACGGAATATCAGACTCCTTGTACTCCGCATACGGCTTAAGCCCTTCAATCACGACTGGCCCCCTTTCAGCAGGTCTGCCGGATTCCAGATGCGCTCGGCGATCTGGCGGTAGAGCTGGCTGCGGGTTTCGAGGTCGGTTTTCTTGAACTCGGCCAACGGGGCGAAAGGCAGGCCGCTTTGTTCCTTGAAGCGAAGGAAGCCGGGGTTGTGCTGGTAGCACTGCGGGTGCAGGGAGCGGGCCAGCAGGTTCTGGGTGTTGTAGTGCGGCAGTTTGTCCGCATAGGTGAGGTCGCCGTAGCTGGCGTTGAAGCTCTTGGGTAACAGCAACAGCCCGCCGATGCGGTTGCGGTGTTCGGCGAAGTCGGCGGGATGGCTGAACTCGTCGCTGTGGCGTTGCGGGTGGTCGGCCCAGATGTGTTCCACCTCATAGCGGGCCTTGCCTTCGCTGATGTAGTCGAGATAGCGCGAGGGTTGGCCGGACTGTGTTTCCACATAGTCGGTGAGGCGAGCGAGGATGCGGTGGAGCGGATAGCGGTTTTGCTGGTGCATTCGCAGGCCGTCGTTGCTGGCGAAGGTCTCGCTTTCCTTGCCGAGAACGTCGTGCAATTTGTGCGCAAGGGCATCGGGGTCGAGGCCGCGAATGTCGCGCATGACGAGGAACATGGCGTATTGCAGGGTCGAATACGCGATGGAGCGGAAATTCCACAAGCGCCAGGTGAGCAGGATGTCGAGGTAGTGCGCCACCAGGCCGATCTTACGCACGACGACCGCCTCGCCGTCATCCGGCCGCAGCGGGGCGAGCAGGAGCATGTATTGCAGGGTGAAGCCGTGCTGAGCGTTGTACAGCACATGTTCCAGGCCGGGCACGGGTTGCCGTGCGGCCTCGATGAGGCGCAGGTATTGGCGGCTGTAGAAGTCGAAGTCGCGGTCTATGAAGCGGTAGAAGTCGTCGCTCTGCTTAAGGCCGACCGTGTCGGCGACATCGCGTAGCCAGCGGTGGAACTCGGTGCCGATACGGTCGAAGTCTTCCGGTTTCGCGCCCTTCTTACGCTCGCGGATTTTGGTGGCGTGCTGGCTGCGTAGCCAGGCCTTGAAACAATCGGCTTCCACCTCCTTGCCCGCGTCATTGAGTTCGCGGATACGGTCGCGCCAGCGGCTGTTGGCGGCGGTGCGTTTGCTCTCGTCGATGTTGGCGAGCAGGTAGCCCTTGAGCATGTCCGTGGGGCTGAGGGAGAGACCACGGTCGTTCATGGTTTCGAAGATGGTGTAGGCGTCGTCGTCAGAGTAGGCGGTGATCTCGATGAGGTGGACGTTTTCCAGCAGCCAATCGATGAAGTAGGGCAGGGCCACCTCGCCCAGCTCCTCGGGGAAGCAAGTTTCGAGGTCGGCGTAACGCTGCACGAGGTTTTGCACCGACTCGGGACGGTCGGTCACGTCGAAGGGCTGGCCTTCGTAGAGCGCGTTCATGGCGGGGGTACGCTCTTCGACGTGGAGGTTGAAGGACTTTTGGCCGTAGCGCTCTGAGAAGATCAGCTCATCGACATTCACTTTATCGGCGTGGTCTTTTTGCAGGTTGCGTAGGAGGATGAGCAATAGCGTAAGGCTGGTGAGACGCTGCTGGCCGTCAACGATGTAGCCGATGCTGTCTTTCTTGCTGATGATGATGGAGCCGAGGAAATAGTGCGGGTAGTCGGCGACTTTGCCGCGCGGATGGGCGGGCTGGTATTCCTCCAGGAATTTGCCGCACAGGTCATCCATGAGTTCGTGGATCTGTTTCTCGTGCCACTTGTATTCGCGCTGATAATAATCAATGGAATATTTCACGCCCTTGAGCAGCTCCCGCACGGTCTTGGCTTTGCCGAGGATTTCTCTCATGGCTTGACCCCTGCTGTGATCTCGCTCAGCAGACCTTCCGTTTCCTGCTCCAGCGCGAGGATGTCGGCGCTGATTTCGGCGAGGGTGCGCAGCTTTGGCGGCTTATAGAAATGGCGGGTGAAGCTGATCTCATAGCCGATCTTGGTGTCGGCCTCGACGATCCAGGCGTCGGGGGTATAGGGCAGCACCTCGCGGCGGATGAAGGCTTCGATGCCGCCCTCCTCCAACAGCGGGATTTGCTCGTGGTCACGCAGCTCGCTGTCGGGTTCGTATTCGACGACGCAGAGCTTGCCGTCGATCTCGGCCTCGAAGTGGCCGCGCAGCGGATCGGGGTGGGCCTTGCCGGGCTTGTGGATTTTTTTGATGACGCGGGCTGCGTCTTCCACGCGCCAACTGACGGCATTGATAATGAGCTTCAGGTCGGCGGCACTGGGTTTCAGGCTGAGCTTCTTGAGTGAGGCTACAAGCTTTTCGAGAAAGACATTGTGGTCTTCAAAGAGGCCGTCGCCGAGCGTTTCGCGGAGCCGAGTAGCGACAGCGATGAGCATGGCATCGCGCTTCCATGTGGCCTCGTTGAGGAGCTTCTTTTTCTTCCCTTCCGGTAGCGTTTTTTTGGCCGTGCCGCCATCGCCTTCCTCGTCATCCTCCTCGACATCGCTTTTGCCCCAGTTGTTGACGAGTTTCTCCAGTTCCTTACGAACGGCGGCCGGCTTGTCAAAAAGGTCGTCGCCGAGCTCCTCGTAAAGCGCGGTGCGGATGTCTTCATCGCCCGAGGCATAGCGCAGAGTCTCGACGCGCTGGCGGCTGAGTTGGCTGTGCAGCCGCAAGGGGCGCTCGACCTTGACCTTCCAGTAACCGAAGGCGGCGTTGGGGAAGATTTTCGACTGCTCGGTTTCCTTGAAGGCGAGGAAGGTGTCACAGATGCGCTGGATGTCCTCCGGCGCGAGCTCGCAGTTCTTTTTGCCCATGTTCTTGCGCAGGGGCCGGAACCATTGGGTGGCGTCGATGAGCTGTACCTTACCCCGGCGGGGTTTGGGCTTGCGGTTCGAGAGCACCCAGACGTAGGTGGCGATGCCGGTGTTGTAGAACATGTTGAGCGGCAGAGCGACGATGGCCTCCAGCCAGTCGCTTTCGATGATCCAGCGGCGGATGTTGCTTTCACCCTGACCGGCATCGCCGGTGAACAGGGACGAGCCGTTGTGTACCTCGGCGATGCGGCTACCGAGCGGGGTGTCGTGTTTCATCTTGCTCAGCATATTGGCCAGAAAGAGCATTTGGCCGTCACTGGAGCGGGTGACGAGGGAGTACTCCGGGTCGTCCCCGTGCTGGATGACGAAGCGCGGGTCTTTCAATTCTTTCTTGCCACCCATGCGTTCGAGGTCGCTCTTCCAACTCTTGCCGTAGGGTGGATTGGCGAGCATGAAGTCGAACTCGCGGGAACGGAAGGCGTCGTTGGCCAGTGTCGAATGTTCCGGGCCGCCGACGATGTTGTCCGCGGCATCGCCGTCGCCCTTGAGCAGGAGGTCGGCCTTGCAGATGGCGTAGGTCTCGGCGTTGATCTCCTGGCCGTAAAGATGCGTGGCGACCTGCTTGCCGTGATCTTTCGCAATCTGCTGCAAGGTTTCCTCCGCCACGGTCAGCATGCCGCCGGTGCCACAGGCGCAGTCGTAAAGAAGATAGGTGCCAGACTCGATCTTTTCGGCCACCGGCAAGAACATGAGGTTGGCCATCAGCCGGACCGCATCGCGAGGCGTCCAGTGCTCGCCGGCCTCTTCGTTGTTCTCTTCGTTGAAGCGGCGCACCAGCTCCTCGAACAGCGTGCCCATCGAATGGTTATCGAGGGCGGGCAACTCGCCCATGGGCTGCGGGCTGAGGTTGATGTCTTTGTCCAGGAATCTTTCGATGAGCTGGCCGAGGGCGTCGGCCTTGGACAGACGCGGGATCTGATGGCGGAACTCGAAGTTGGTGAGGATGTCCTGCACGTTCGGCGAAAAGCCGTCGAGGTAAGCCTCGAAGTCGTCCTTGAGTTTCTGTTGGGTGGCGCGGGACTTCAGATCGCGGAGCAGGAACGGCGAGGTGTTGTAGAAGGCTTGGCCGGCGGCGGCGCGGAGGGCATCGTCTTGGTTGGCGACCTGCTCGCGGTCGAGCGCGGCTTTCATTTCTAGGACTGCCTGTTTGGTCGGTTCGAGCACAGCATCGAGGCGACGCAGAACAGTCATAGGCAAGATGACGTCACGGTATTTGCCACGCACATAGACATCGCGCAGGATGTCGTCGGCGATGTTCCAGATGAAGTTGGTGAGCCAATTAAGTTGAGCTTGATCCATTAATAATCATCTTTCTGAATCATTAGAATTTTTTTAAAATGCAATGATTGTAGAGTTAGCATTTTGTGGACCAACCCGGTTGTCTATCCACTAGTTGGTTTGATTATGCTGCTGGCAATCAAGCGGCAAAGAGTGTTGCTCCGGCGTCACGACAGCGCGCCGCCTGTTTAAACCCTCCCACCGCAACCCCACTTGTCGGCATGCTGACTAGATCGTAAACATGCACGTTCAATAGAAGGGCCGACTGATCGCTAAGGTGAGCGCGGCATTTTTTATATGAACCGGCGTCCTTATCGTTATTCTGCTCACCCTGCACAGTCCGGGCATGTTATGCGCCACGCGCAACAAATTGCGCCTCACTATATGGCAATTGGGATGGATCGTACAGACGCTAGATTGGTCAGCTTGGCGTTGAAGCAGGGACGGTGAATTACCCCCGCCGCCATTCCCACGGACGTTGCTGTAAACCCGGTTCCCGCCATATGCCCACCCGCGCGGATTGGACAATGCGCTGGGCATCTGTGTAGCTAGGCTCGCGACAGTATTTGGGATACACCGCGACGGCGCCGTCACGGACCATTTCCAGATTGAGGTTCACTCTCCCCCGCCACACCTCCCCCACAGTGCGGCCGTAGCGGTCGCGGGCTTTGACGTGCACGTCCACGGGGTCGTCGTCCACCAGTTCGCGCAGGTGATCGCGGGCCTGGCGGCCCCAGGGGGCTTGTTTCAGTTCCGGGGCATCGATGCAGTAGAGGCGGATTTTGAGTTTGCGCGACTGGTCGCGGTGGCGGTCGCAGTGCACGGTCATCGTGTCGCCGTCGTGGATGTTGAGCACGGCGCAGTCGTCGAGGACGACTTGGTCCTTGGCCACGTGATGGATGCGGGCCTGGGCGATCCACGGTAGGGTGAGCGCCAACAGGGCCACAAACCAAAACAGGACGATGCGGCGGTGGCTCAGGTAGTCCGTGGCGTGACGGGGAAGCAATTTATAACTGAAGTCCGGCATGCGCCGGATTATATATAATTTTAACTTATATTAAACCTGCGCATAATGATTCCTGCCAGCTTTGGCCGGTGTGATCGCCTCGTTCCGCCAATCAGCCGCACAGGATCCGCGGCCAGCGCGTATGGATGGCATCCTCGACTCGGGGCTCGACGGTGACCACGTAGACGCGCCGCTCATGACCGTCACGCGCCACTAGACCTTGTACCCACTTGCCAGCGGTGATGTCGTACCAGCGGGCTTGGCCTTCGATGTCTTTTTCCATGAAGCTGAGCAGCGGCAGTTTCACCGGCTGGGGAAACCAGCGGTCCCAGTGGCCGGCGTAGATGCCTTCGAGCCGGGCCCAGCCGCCCAGCGGCAGTTGACCTTGTTGGTGTTGGCGGCGGCCCCAGGGCAGCAGCTCGACGTCGCCGCAACGAATGCGCACCGGCAGCTGTGCGTGGGCGGTGGCGAAGGCAAGTCGCCACTCACGGCCGTCGTGGCAGTAGAGAACGGTTTCGCACATCTCAGCGCCGCTGCTGAATGGTGTCGCGATGGCCGTAAGGTTTCCACGCCGGGGCGATGACGTTGGGCATGCTGGAGCGGCCCAGAAGCCGCGCGGGGGCGAGCGCGAATTCGCCGTAGCGTTGATTGATGGCGTCCATCACTTGATTACACGCGGCACGGCGCGGGGCGCTGTCGCCGAACATATCGCCCTGCGCCAGGGCGGGACGCGGATCGAGCGCGGTGACTTGCACTTGATGCACGCCTTGCCCGCGCCAGTGTTGTTCCAGCATGTTGCGGCACAGCGCCAGTACAGGCGCGGCATCGTCCGTGGGATATTCGCTGCGGTAATGCCCGCCGAGCCACTCATCCGCACGCAGGCCGATGAAAAATGTCCGTGCGTGTAATTGGTGGCGGCGCAAACGCACGGCGACCTTGAAGGCCATGTGTTCGAGATAGGTGATGATCACTTCGTGGGAACGCGTATTGGGCGGCATGACCTTGCCATGGCCCACGCTCTTGGGCGCGGCCACCTGCGTTTGCACCGGCGCGGGATCGAGGCCTTGCGCCATGAGCCAGATGCGGCGGCCGATATCGCCCCAGCGCCGCGCCAATTCACTGATGGGCAGCTTGGCCATGTCGCCGCAGCTGCGCACGCCGCGCGCGGCGAGGTAGCCGCCGATGCCGTGGCTGATGCCGCACAAGTCGGTGACGGGCACGTCACGCAAACGCGCCGCCGTCTCCCACGGCGGGATGACGGTGAGGCCGTCGGGCTTGCGGAGTTTGGCGGCGTATTTGGCGGTGGTCTTGTCGCCCGAGACGCCCACCGAACACAGCAGGCCCGAGGCCTCGTACACCGTGCGTTTGATGCGGCGGGCGACCGTGTCGGGCGGCCCCCACAGCGACTGGCAGGCGGTGAGGTCGAGATATGCTTCGTCCACCGAGAACACTTCGACATCGGGCGTGATGGTGATGAGCGCGTCCATGATGGCGGTGGACACCGCGGCATAGCGCTCGGGGCGCGCGGCCACGGCAAGGAAGTGCGGACACAGGCGCCGCGCCTCTTTGACGCGCATGCCGGTGCGGATGCCGAAGGCGCGCGCCTCGTAGGAGCAGGTGATGATGCAGGTGCCCTGCGCGCCGTTGGTGATGCCGATGGGGCGGCCTTGCAGCTCGGGCAGATCGCGTTGCTCGATGGCGGCGAAGAAGGCGTTCATGTCCACCAAGGCGATGACGCGGGGCCAGTGCGGCGTGGTCATGGCGGCCTCAGCGGTAACCGCGCAGCAGGCCGACCACGATGCCCTGAACGGTCACGCGCGCGCCGCTGTAGGTGACGGCTTGCAGCGCGGCGTTGGCCGGGATCAGGGTGACGCCGCCGTCGCGCCGGTGCTTGATGCGCTTGAGGGTGGCGTTGTCGCCGTCGATGAGCGCCACCACGATGTCGCCGTCCTCGGCGCGGTCGCGCTGTTGCACGATGACCGTGTCGCCGTCGAGTATCCCCGCCTCCACCATGGAGTCGCCCTGGACGTGCAGGGCAAAACGATCCGGCCCCAAGAAGAAATCGGCGAGGTTGAGGGTGTCCCTCCCCGGAATGGCCTCGATGGGCTGCCCGGCGGCGATGCGGCCCAGCAGCGGCAGGGACAGCGGCGCCACCTGCCCCGTGAGCCGCAGGGCGCGCCAGCCCTCGCCGCGCTCCAGATAGCCCTTGTCCACCAGGACCTGCACCAGGCGGTGCACCGCGCCCTTGGAGCACAGGCCCAGGGCCGTGCCGATTTCCGCCAGCGTGGGCGCGTGCCCCTCCCGCGCGAGCTGGTCGCGGATGACGTGCAGGGTCAGGGATTGCTGGCGGGTGAGCATGGGGTAAGTTCTCAAAAGGTTCCCATTCAGCATAGGGGAGGTTTTGAGAACTTTCAAGCGGGGTCGGACCGGAACACATCTTAACCCGTAACCAGGCACAGTGCGTTTAGGCGCGTGTTGCTATCACATCAAATCGATAAGCGCGAGGAACATCGGTGGAAGCAAGGCGATAAGCAGCGCCGCAAGCCACAAACGGACCGGGCGTAACCGGCGCCAAGCCACGATCAGACCGATGAAGGCGACCACTACCAGCGCGACGGACGCGTAGAATGACAATGGGACTGCAAAGGAAAAGACCAAGGCCAAGCCCATGTCGCCTTGGCCGAGGGCCTCTGCGTTGCGGCCCCAGAAGCTGATGAAGAAGGCACTGGCCACCATCACCGGCAGCATGAGAAAAACGGCATGGTCCTGCTTCATCATTTGCGCCGTCGATAAACACCGCCAGCTAGTTAGGCAATTGCTTCATCAGTGATGTCGGCAAACCTGCCTTAGTTTCCGTCAACTCAATCACCGGCGTCCTGCTCCGCGGTGGATGCCGCAGCTGTACCTGCAATGACACATTCCGCAACGAGCGTGGCAACACCGTATCAATGCCGATTACATCGGCCAGAGATAGCGCAATGTTGTCACCCGCCACCCCGACAGTCGATGGCATCGGCTTCACGCCGCGCGCGTTCAGCATGCCGCTGACATAAACCCGCCCCGCTTCCTCGGCCTCTTGCAATGCCTTTATCAACGCTTCTTTCGTCGTGCGCTTGGCGGTGAGGGTGATCGTGCTAATAACCTCCGGCTCACCGCGTTTTAACACCACATGCTCGGCATACCAATCACACTCGCTGCTCTTGCACGCGGTGACGGCGCCGTGGTCGGTGTCGAGCAGGAAGCCGTTGGCTTTGTAAGGCGCGATGACGTAGTAGCGGCCACTCACTGGCTTGAACGCTCTATTGTCTTGGCCTTCGATGTCCAGCCACCACGCATACCCTGATTTGTGCGCGTCGTAGTGTTCGCGCGCGGCGCCGATGTCGGCCACCCAGTCACGGATGAGGCCCAGCGGGCCGCTGGCGCTTTGCGCGGCCCAGGCGACCGGGAGTGAGAGCGCGACGATCAGAACGGCGAAGGCCAGTTCGCCCCAGCTCATGGCGGCGATGCGGTATTGGGCGTTGCCGGGAATGACGCAGCGCACGCGCGCGGGCCAGAACCAGGCCACGCCGGCCGGGGTCATCATGTCGGCGATGGGGTGGGAGGCAAACCCCGCGATGAGCGCTAGCCACCAGCCATAGGGCAGCGGCCACGCCAGCGCGGCGAGCAGCGATAACGCGATGAGCGAGTGCGTGGCGGTGCGGTGCCCGACCCAGTGCTCAAGGGGACCGGACAACCACGGCACCAGACGGCCGACGATGCCTTCGCGTTTGTCGAGATCGGGCAGCAGGGCTGCGAACGCGGCGGCGGTGGCTTCGGGCGCGGTGGGGGCGTGGCCGGTTGCCAGGGCGGCGGTCAAGTAAGCGAATTGTCCGACGATGAGGTGGGTGGGCGTCAGCATTAGGCAGACTCTGGTATAGAGAGATAACTTAGGGGTAACGCCATCATGCCAAGAGTGGATGAAGCAGGATGTATACCCAGAAGGCCGTCAGCGCGAGAGGGATCACCTTCCATGGATACAATTTGGTGATCAGCTTCGGCGTGATCTCAGCGCTGCGCAACGCAATCACTCTCGGTCCCGCATCAACGCCTGAACGGTGCTTCTCCCAGTCATCGGCCAGTTTACGTATCGCCAAGGTATTGCAGTGGAGCTTTGCGCTGATCGAAACGCAGAAGATCAAGCCCACCAGGGCGATGGGCGCAATCAGATAGGGATCTTTTCCCCAGATAAAACCCAGCGCTGCCATTAACAAACCATTCGAGGCGACCAGCCAATTCAAGGCTTGGTCGCGCAGGACGTTCTCATGCTCGATCATTGAGCGCACGATTGCGGCATAATCCACGTCGTCCATGTTGCGCGTCTCCGTACTGAATGGGGCGAGTTCCATCCAGATGAAAACGCCGGCCACCTGCGAGCGTCGACACTCATGAAACTGCCTACCTATCAGTATAGGCAACGCTGCGGTTGAGGATGTCACCACGCTCACCGCAGCCTACCCACAAAAAACCGCACCCCCAAAAACAACGCAATCGCCACGCCCGAGAGGATGTAGAGTTCGTTGTCGCCGATGCCGCGGGCGATGTAGCGCGCGGCGATGGCGAGGATGAAGCCGAGGATGAGCGTGGGGGTCATGTCGAGGTAGCGCACGCCCGCCTCATGCACGAAGCCACGCACTTGGGAGCGGGTGACTTCCGCCTCGGCCGCCGCCGATTCGAGCATGCCGCGTATCGCGGCGGGCACGCCGCCGGAGTCTTGCGCCACGGCGCGGAGGAAATGGGCGCGCACGGCCTCGGAGGCGAAGCGCACCGGGTTCTCCTTTAGCCAACGGGCGGCGATGTCACGGCAAGCCTCCAAGGGCAAGGGTTTGAGTTCCAAACGCGCATTGAAACGCCATAGCAAGCGGGCGATGCGTGAACGGCGATTGAGGTCGTCCATGGCGGCGGCCACTTGCGCGACGTCGATCAGGGCGGCGTAGAACAGCGCCTGCGAGGGCGGCACTTCCAAGGTTTCAATGAACACCAGCACGCCTTTGCCGCGCACGCTGGCGACGATGAGGTCCATCAAGTCCTTGGCGGGCATGCGCCCGACGTTGCGGGCGAGGGTGCGCCAACTGACATGCCCGAGGCGTTGCGCGCGGGCGCGGTAGCGTTTGGGAATGCGTTCGACCGGCAGGGCCAGGCCGACGGCCTCGTGGGTCTGGCGCGCGAGATCGAAGACGGCGTGTTTGACATTGCCCGCCGCCGCCCACAGGCACACGCGATCGGCGCGCAGGTCTTGGCAGAGGGTGCGCAGCAGCGCGCTTTTGCCGATGCCCGCGCGGCCGGTGACCAGGAGATGATGCCCCTTGGCCAGCGCGGCGCGCGCCTCGCTCAGTTCGCGATCGCGGCCAATAAGGCCTGTAACCGTGTCCATTGCTCACCTCCAAACCGCCGCGCGATGGCCTCACGCGCCGTCTCGAGTTGGCCGCGTGTTTTGCGCTGTGCGATCTCGGCGCGTTTCAGCGCTTCGGCTTCCGGCCACAGCATCTCGGGTTCCGCCGCGCCCTGCTCCACCGCCTCGCGCACGTAGTCGAGCTTGTCGCGGCGAAAGACGCGCAGCGCTTCGGCCTCCCGCGCCGCGGCGTTCAGAACGTGCAGGCGTTCGACCTCAGCGAGAAAGGCGGCGAGCACCGCATCGCGTTCGCGCGCCAGGGCGGCGCGCTGCTCGGCGGCCTTGAGGTCCGCGCTGCGCGAGAACAGCGGAATGCGCAGGGTGAAGGCCGCGTTCGCCCCGGCCGCGCCGCCGTACTCCGTGCCGCTCTGCGTCCAACCGAAACTCACCGCGCTGCGCCAGTCATGCTCACGCGCGCCCTCCGCCGCCAGCGCGGCGCGCGCGACGAGCGGCGGGTGCGCGGACGCGATGAGCGCCACGGCCTCGTCGAGCGGCGCGGCGGCGACGGACGACGTCCAGCCAACGAAGGCGAGCACAGCCAGCACGCCGCGCCTCATGCGTCGAACAGATCCCGTTGCAACGGCGTGAAGCTCACGTGCACGGCGCAGGTTTGTTGCAAGGTGAACATGTCCTTCACCTGCATGAGCAAGGCGTCGTTCATGCCTTCACTTTCCATCACCACCTGCAGCTTGCCTTCGTCGGTGGTGGTGATCTTGCGGATGCGCGCGGTCATGCCGTGCACGCCCACGGCGGGCAGGGACTCGGGCTCACCGGCGCGGACAAACACCGCGTCGCCGTCGCCGGGTTCACGTGGAACGGGAAATTGGGCATTCATGTTGACCTCCTGACGCGGGGCAGTGAGTGAACGTGCGGGCGCGCCGCCCCGCTATGGCGCGCGTCACGGTGTAGGCTTAAGGATTCTTGCGGCGCCACGTCCGCGTCGCCCTGCAGATAGGCGACGATCAACGCGCGCGCCTCGCACCAGCCGCGGCACACTTCGGCGCGGTAGCCTTGCAGGCGCAGCGCGACGACCCAGCGGCGTTGTTCGCGCGTCGCCGTGCCGTCGAGTGCTTTGAGTTCGATGTACAAGCCGTGAAAGCCACCGCGCGCCACCGGCAGGCACAGATCGGGCACACCGCGCTTGACGCCCTCGGCCTTGAGCTTGCGCGCGACGCGAATGTCGCGGTGACCGCCGTTGGGAATGGCGTGCAGCAGATGCAGCGCGGGGTGACGCGCGCTGGCCATGGCGGCCCAACGGAACAGCGCGGCTTGTTCGGCATGCTCGTGGTGTTTCATTGCAAACTCTCCATGCGTGCGCGCCTCAACGGCGCAATTGAGCCTTGAGTTTGTGCATCAAGCGCGCGATCTTCTCGCGCTCCGGGCGCGTGCCGGCGGGCAGCCGTGGCGCGGTCATCGCCTGCTGGCGCAGCACGTCGTGGTACACCTCTCGCAGGCGCGCCACGGTGGGAAAGCGCGGCTCACTGCTGACCGCCAGGGTGCAGGCGCGGCGAAAGGCGTCATCACGCAAGCTACCCAACTGGTCCCAGTACACCGCCGCGCGTTCCGGCGTGAGCTCCACGTCGAACGCCGCTGCCAGGTACGCCAGGCTGTGTTGAAACGTCGTCTTGTCCATGACTCGACTCTCCGAACAGGGTTTGCAAGGCGTTCACCGTGCCGTGCATGCGGCGGTGCGTGGCCGACTGAAACGCATCGCCCTTGACAGGGAACAAACCCTTCCAGCCGTTGACGATGCTTTGCCCGAGGACCGCCTCCACCGCGTGCCCCGCCGTGCGCAAACGCGCCAGCTCGGTGAACGCCCGCCGCTGTGCGACCGCGGTCATCGGCGCCTTGATCGCGCGGCGGTGGTCCAGGAACTCGGACCACAAGGCGGCGGGTAACCACGGCGGCAATTCGGGTGGCGGCCCTTCTCGCGCGTGCGTGCGTGTACGCGCGCCCACGTGCGCGCGTTGGTTTGTTTTTAATATTTGATATAGTTTTAACTGCTTAGAACTACTGTTGTTTACAGCTGTAATTTGTTTAGCTGGAGTAGTTATGGGGGCGGGTGACGCCACCCGCCTTTTCTGAGGGAAAACACCCGCCTTTTGCGCCGTGTGCAAGGAAAGGGCGGGTGATTCGCCCGCCTTTTCCCCGGCCATAAAGGCGGGTAAATCGCCCGCCTTTTCTACATTGGGTTGTGAAAAGGCGGTTAAACCACCCGCCTTTTCGATGGCTGAAAAGGTGGGTAACTCACCCGCCTTTTGTGCCGAAAGGGCGGGTAAAACACCCGCCTTTTCACGTTCCAAAAAGGTGGGTGGATCGCCCGCCTTTTGTTGGTGATGGCCGGCTGCAGCACGCGACTTTTCTGGCGTCGTTAAGGCGGGCGAATCACCCGCCTTATCCGCGAACGGCCCGAGGCGGTAACGTGATGGTTTGCCCCGCCCCTGCCCGGCCAACACCCGCACCCAGCCACCCGTCTGCAATCGCCGCACACTGCGTTGCACATCGCGGCGGTCGATGCCGGTCAAGGTCACCAGCACGGCCAAGGGCGCCACGCACTCACCGCGCGCGTCGACGCAGGCGAACAACACCCCGAGTACGCGCAAATCACGCGCGCCGAGCCGCGCATCGGCGAAGACCGCCAGCGGCAGCGTGGCGAACGGCGCGGCGTTCATGCCGCCCGCTCCTGGTCGCCGTCCAGCAAGGCCGCGGGGCTCAGCCCCAGCGCCGCCGCAAAGCGCCGCAACCGCGCCACCGACAAGGCCCGCGTGCCGCGCTCGATGCGGCTCACCCCGCTCTGGTGCAACCCGACCCGCCTGGCCAGTTCCGCTTGTGAGATACCGACCCGCTTCCGTGCCTCCTTGATGTCCATCCCCCTCCCCCTATCATGTCATTGAGTCATAGTTTATTGTCTTTTTGTCAATTTACAAGCCGTCAGCACGTCATTCTCTGTACTTAAATTGCCAATGAGGCATAATGCGCACATGAATACCCTCGGCAACAAACTCCGCAGCGCACGGAAAGCGAAACACCTGTCGCAGATCGAACTCGCCCGCCTGGTCGACACCGACCCCTCGCACATCAGCCGCATCGAGAAAGGTGAACGCACGCCCACCCTCGAACTGGCCAAGGCCCTCGCCCTCGCCCTGGCGCCCCACCTCAGCGCCGAGGAACTGCTCGATCTGGGTGTGCGCGAAGCGCGGCCCGGCTACGGCGCCGACGACGCCCTGCGCCGCATCCTGACCGACTACACCGCCCCGCAGGGGCTGCGCGAACTCGCCAGTGACCACGACCTCATCGCCGCGCTGCGCATCACCGCCGACGAATGGCGCGCGCTCACCACCTGCGCCCTGCCCGCAAACGTCAGCAAAGAAGGCTATGTGCAATTGCTGGTGACCTTGCGCGCGATTACGCCGAAGACGCATGGCGTGACTGGAACGTAGTTTCTGAGAAAAGCGATGTAGCCGAAAAAGGAACCGGTGATGTTTTCCGCCCCCTCAGTTTCATCGGATACGAACCTACCACTGAAGATCTTGCCCACAACTGATGACACCCTCTTAATCGAGCACGACGTGGCAGCGTTGGCCGATCAATTACAAACTAAACAGACTCGAGGGAGAGAACAGTCACTCGCGTGAATTGAACTCACACCCGACTGGGTATCTCAGTCAATCAGCGTGACCAAATCGTGACCGACCGTGGTCACACGCTGTAATTTTCAGTCACGTTTAGTCACAATTGCGCGGGGCCGGTGCGCCTAAGTGATTGACTTATACGGTCTCATAATGAGAAACTTGGATTCGCAATGCAGAGGTCGGGAGTTCGATCCTCCTCCGCTCCACCAACACACCCATTGGCGTCGCGATCTCGCGCACCTGAGCCCCGGTAGCTCAGCTGGATAGAGCATCCCCCTCCTAAGGGGAAGGTCGGACGTTCAAATCGTCTCCGGGGCACCAATCTCTCTATCCAATCTCTCTATCGGTTGCATCCTATTTGGGTGGCGCGCTTTCTTGCCGATGCGGCCCGCATCGTGACCAAGCATCTTCAAGTTGTCATACCGCGATGCGCATATTCTCTAATGCGAGCCGCGCATAGCGCTCGGTCATATTGATGGCGCCGCGCGAAAAACATCTGAGATTCCAGCACCAGCGCCTAACTCCATTACAGAATATCTGCGGCGGCTGAACCCCAGCCCAACCAGACCGAAACCCATTAGCACTAGGCTCGCCGGTTCCGGCACGTTAAAAATAGCGAGCGGCGTAAGGCTCCCGGTAAACTCCCCCCCGGCAACGAAGGTGAGCGCGGTGATGAAGGGCGGACTTAAGCCAGCGTTTGTTTCGATACCCAAGATACGGAAGCGATCCACCCCCGTCCCCCCGAAGACATGCTCGACACCCCCGATAAGATCGATGCCGCTATCCACATAATCCACGATCCCGGTATCAAAGAGAAATAAGTCATATTGATTGTCGCCCAAGCCGCCGGGCAGCGTCACCGAAGCGAACTGGGGATCACCGCCACCGATCTCGAAGTCAAAACCGGCCGCCGGCAGCGGATCAATGAAAATCGTAAGGGGTATAAACACGTTTTCCGGCGGATCCAACGCGATCACGCCGGTCACGCCCCTCGACGGGCAGGGAGGAATCGGACCCTTACATTTAATGATGATGTCGATACCCTTGACGTCGTTAGTGGCGCTCCATGCCACGTCTGAAACCAGCAGCCCCGCCAGCAACACAGCGAACCAGAATTCAATTTTGATGATTCTCATACTTCCTCCTTGGAATTCCGCATGAGCCCATCGACCGAAAAACAGCCCCCCTCGCCGCACGCCCGGCAGAAAAAACCTGTTTCGCGCCAAAGCAAATGCCAGCATAAAAAAGCCGGGCAACGTGGAGCCGTTGAGCGCCACTGAACGGCAAAGAGTCAGGCCACCGCACACCCCCAGTTTTGGATGCAGTAGCCGCGCCATCGAAAACGAAAACCGTTAAATCACTTGCGTAATCGCAGACCTATAGCGCCAGCATTTTGCGGCAGACTGATGAGTTGTCGACGAAATGTAAAAAGGCTCGACATACGCTGATGAGAAAGCGGCCTGGCTTTACAGACACGAAGGCGCGCTACGAACGCGACTTTTTCTTGATGTGCCGCTGCAGGCGTTTACGCTTTTCTACTTGACGCGGGTTTAACACATTCTTCTTGCCCGCGAAGGGATTGGCGCCGGTCTTGAATTCCATGCGCAGCGGCGTGCCGAGCAGACGCAGGACTTTACGGAAGGTGTTGACGAGATAGCGTTGATACGTGGCCGGCACCGCCTCGGCTTGATTGCCGTGAACGATGATGAGCGGCGGATTGCTGCCGCCTTGGTGGGCATAACGCAGTTTGATACGGCGGCCGTGCACCAAGGGCGGCGGATAGGCGCTGACGGCATCTTCCAAGGTGCGCGTCAATTGCGGCGTGGGGAATTTGCGCATCGCCGCCTTGTAAGCATTGACGATGGTAGTGAACAGATCGCCGACGCCGCTGCCATGCAAGGCGGAGATGTAATGAAACTTAGCGAAGTCGAGAAATGGCAAGCGGCGGTCGATTCCGGTCTTCACCACTTGCCGTTGTTCCTGCGGCAGGCCGTCCCATTTATTGATGGCGATCACCATGGCGCGGCCGCGCTCCACCACCATGCCGGCCAGACTCACGTCCTGCGCATGCACGCCCTCGGCGGCGTCCATCACCAAAATAACTACATGCGCGGCGTCGATGGCCTGCAAGGTTTTCACGATACTGAATTTCTCGATGGCATCCTCGACCCGCGCCTTGCGGCGCACGCCGGCGGTGTCGATCAAGGTGTAACGCTGACCATCGCGTTCGTAAGGCACGTAAATACTGTCGCGGGTCGTGCCCGCTTCATCGAACACCACCACCCGCTCTTCACCGAGCATGCGGTTGATGAGGGTAGACTTGCCTACATTGGGCCGCCCGACGACGGCGACGCGGATGCTGCCGTCTTCTTCCTCATCGGGCGTCTCCGCCGCATTGGGTAAGCCGGCGAGCACGGCGTCCATCAAACGCGGGATGCCATCGCCGTGCGCGGCCGAGATGGCGTAAGGCTGACCTAGTCCCAAGCTTTGAAAGTCGGCGGCGATGACATGAGGATCGGCGCCTTCGCTTTTATTGACCGCGAGAAACACCTGCTTGCCCAGCTGGCGCAGATAAGCGGCGATCTGTTCGTCGCCCGCGCTCAAGCCGCCGCGGCCATCCACCAAGAGCAAGATGGCGTCGGCTTCCTGCATCGCCAGCCGCGCCTGCAACGCCATCTGCCCGGTGATATTGTCCTCGTCGCCGCCCAGGCCGCCGGTGTCGACCACGATGTAAGGGCGATCACCGACTTTGCCGTCGCCGTAGATACGGTCGCGGGTCAAGCCCGGCAAATTCGCCACCAAGGCATCACGCGAACGGGTGAGACGATTGAACAAAGTGGACTTGCCCACATTGGGCCGTCCCACTAAGGTGATTACGGGTTTCATAACAGCGGTCATGGCTGCGATTCTCGACTGGCGCGGACTAAATTAAAGAACCGGCGCCTCAACGGTGGGCACGCACGGCGGTAATAGACCCATCCTCGGCCACGACATAGAGCAACTCATCCGCCACCAGCGGCGCGCCCACGATCCTTTTATCACTGATGTGAAAGCGTCCGGCCAAATGGCCGTCGCCGCGCGCCAGCCAATGCAGATAGCCTTCGACGTCGGCCACCACTAAATAATGGCCGTGGATCACCGGCGCCGACCAGGCGCGATGGAGCAATTTATCCTGCTTCCACAGGGCCGACCCGCTGCGGCGATCCAAGGCCCACACATAACCGTCCTCGTCACGCACATAAATATTGTCCGCGTCATATGCCAGGTCGTTGTAGGCGGAGAGATCACGCGCCCACAACACCCGCCCGTTGGCGCGCGCCACGGCCACGATCCGGCCATGATAGGCCGCGGCGTACACCACATCGTCGAGCACCAAGGGCTGAACGTCCACATCCACCATGCGCTCCAATTCGGAACGGCCCTGCGGCGTGGCCACCGCCACCTCCCATTGCACCGCGCCGTCGCGCAAGGACACCGCCAGTAATTTACCGTTGGCGAAACCGGCGTAAACGCTGCCACCGGCGATCACCGCCGCGCCCACGCCGCGTAAAGTCAGCGTGGGCACCGGACGATCCACCACCCAACGCCGCGCGCCGTCGCGCAGATCCAGCGCGAATAATTTGCCGTCGCCCGCGCGCACCACAACCGCGCCTTCGCCCACCGCGGGCGGCGTCAGCACTTCACTGGACACCGCCGCGCGCCACACCGGCGCGCCGTCTTTTTTCGCCAGCGCCAGCACCTCGGCCTGACGCGTACCCAACAACAACAAGTCGCCGGCGGCGGTGATGCCCGCGCTCACATCCGCCTCAAGGCGCCGTTCCCACAACAGGCTCCCGCCCCGCGCGCGATAGGCGCGCAAGCGGCTTTTACCGTCCACTACGTACAGCACGCCGTCCACCACCACTGGCCGCGTGTCGCCTTGCGGCGGCGTATCCCACGCACCCATGGGCCGCGACCACGCCGACTTGGCGTCCACCTCTTTGGTGAAAGAAGCCAGCGGCGCCGGCTTGCCGCTGTCCGGCGCCGAGGCGCAAGCACCCAGCAGCAAAACCAGCAGCGAGAAAGAGAGTGCGCGCATCAAGAGGCGTCCGCGCCACCCAGCGCCGTCAATTTCATTTGCAAGCGTTCCGTCTCCGCGCCGCCCTGCTGCGAGGCGGTGAGCGCCGCTTGATACGCGGTGCGTGCCTCGTCAAGACGATTCAAACTCACCAAGACATCACCCTTCAATTCCTGCGCCGGCACCGCGAAGGTAGTGATATCCACCGCCTGCGCCAGACTCAAAGCCGCCGCGCCATCGCCAGCGGCCAGCAACACCCGCGCCAAACGCAAGCGCGCCACGTCCTTCATCGACGCCTCGGTGGCGTTGTCCACTACCCACTGCAAAAAGTGGCGCGCGCCATCTTGGTCCTGTTCATTAATTTTGATCTTGGCCAGCACCAAGGCCGTCAGCGTCGCGTAGGGGCTGGTGCGCTTCTCCTCCAGCAGACGCGTGCCGCGATCGACGGCCGCGGCGATTTCGCCGCGCTGCATATCGGCCAGCACTTGTTCATATTGCTCGGCCGCCTGTTCCGCCTGCGCGCCTTGATGGCTGATCCACCAGCGTCCGCCGAACAACACCGCCACGCCGATGAAAATACCGAACAACACCGACTTGCCGTTGGCGCGCCACCAGCGTTTGATGGATTCGATTTGTTCCTGTTCCGATGCGTAACCTTCCACGGTCCGTTCCTCGTTTTAATTTACTAAAACAACATCGCCCTCACCGTTTGGTTCCCGCGCCCTTTAAAGGGGAACGGGCGGGGGCAGTGAAAACAACCCGGTTTACTTAAAGCCGTGACTTAGTTGACCACGGCCTTAATCATTAATCATTTCGCGCGAGCAGCCGCGGCACATCCGCCGCCGTGCAACCCGACACCGCCTGTAATAAATCCGGCCACAACCACGTGCATTGCCGCACATCGTGGCGCAGGGGCTTAACGCCCACGCTGCCTTGCGCCACCTCGTCATCACCGAGCACCAAGGCCAGGGCGGCGCCGCTTTTGTCCGCGCGCTTAAGTTGCGCCTTGAAACCGCCGCCGCCGCAATTGACCAGCACCCGCAAGGCGGGACAGGCGTCGCGCAATTGCTCGGCCCACAACAAACCTAGGCTCTCGGCCTGCTCGCCCAGCACGGCGAGATACACATCCGGCGCGGCGCCCGGCGGCGGCGCGGCCTGCTCTTCCAGCAGCGCCACCAAACGCTCCACGCCCAGGGCGAAGCCCGCCGCGGGCGTAGCGCGGCCGCCCAATTGCGCCACCAAGCCGTCGTAACGCCCGCCCGCGCACACCGTGCCTTGCGCGCCCAAACGGTCGGTCACCCATTCAAAAACCGTTTTGGTGTAGTAATCCAAACCGCGCACCAAACGGGGATTGACGCGATAAGCGACGCCCGCGCCATCGAGCAAGCGGCGCAATCCGTCGAAGTGCGCACGGGATTCATCATCGAGCGCAGCGGATAATTGCGGCGCCCCGGCGATGAGATGGTGCAGCGCGGGATTTTTACTGTCCAAGATCCGCAAGGGATTACTCTGCAAGCGGCGGCGGCTGTCTTCATCCAATTGCGCCTGATGCGCGGTGAAATACGCGACCAGCTCGGCGCGATAGGCCATGCGCACCGCGGGCGTGCCGAGAGAATTGATCTGCAATTCCAAACCCTCCACCCCCAAACGCCGCCACAGGCGCTGCGTCATCAGCAGCAACTCGGCGTCGATATCGGGGCCGGCCATACCGAAGGTCTCCACCCCGATCTGATGGAACTGGCGATAACGGCCCTTCTGCGGCCGCTCGTGGCGGAACATCGCGCCGCCGTACCACAGACGCCGCACTTGATTGTGCAGCAAGCCGTTCTCGATGCCGGCGCGGACACAACCGGCCGTGCCTTCGGGACGCAGGGTCAGGCTATCGCCGTTGCGGTCGGTGAAGGTGTACATCTCTTTTTCGACGATGTCGGTGACCTCGCCGATGGTGCGCTTGAACAGCTCGGTGCTCTCCAGCAAGGGCAGGCGGATTTCTTCATAGCCGTAGGCCGTCAACACTTCGCGCGCGCAATTTTCCAGCAGCGCGAAATAGCGGCTGTGCTCAGGCAAAATATCGCGCATGCCGCGTACGGCTTGTAGCGTAGTGCTCATAATGGAAAATTTATTGAATTAAATCGCGCCGTCAAAACCCAAAAACGCCCCACGCGCCACCGCAATTACAAACGGCCGGCGCCATCCTCGCTCACCTTGAAACGCGCCGTTTCCTTGCGCGTGTACGGTCCGTGATCGACCAGTTTACCGTTGAATTCCACCGTCACGCCCGGGGCGTAGCCTAATAACACCTCGAAGGGCGGCACGCCGTCCAAATTGCGCATCGCGCCCGGATCGAGCAAGTCATACAACAAACGCCGGCCGCTGGCGTCGCGCACCTCCACCCACGAGGCTTGATCGGCCTTGAGCGACAACGTTGCCCGCGCCGTGGATGGCGCGGCCCGTGACGGTGCTTGCTCCACGAGCGCGGCAGGCGCGCTTTCCATCGCTACGGGCGGCGTCTGCGCGCCCGCGTCATCCGATTCACCCTCGAATTGCATTGCAACACCGCCACCATCAAGCTCCGGCGGCGCACTAAAGACCGGCGCCTCGGGCAAGGGCGATTCCGCATCGTTCCCCGGCGCGAAAGTAGGCAATTGCGCGCCATCGCGCCAACCCAGAAACAACAACACCGCGACGGCCACGGCCAACAAGACGATGATGGCCGGCGTGAAAGACGGTGAGGAACTCAGCCGTGGATAACGCTTAACTTGCTTCAGGGCCGGCGGCTCATCGCGCCCTAAACCGTGATAAGCATCGAGCAAAGGCTCGGGCGGCAAATCGAGCAAGCGGGCATAGGCCCGCAGATTACCGGTAATAAAAATCGGCGCGGCGAACTTGCCGTAATCGTCTTCTTCCAAGGCGCGCACCAGCGCCGGGTCGATGCGCATCTGCCCCGCCGCCGCTTCGATGCTCAACTTGCGCGCCTCACGCGCCTCGCGCAAACGCGAGCCTGGACCGATTTTTTGCTCGGGTTCCCGCTCGGCGAGGGTTTCCATCGTGGAGTCCGTCATCGCCCTTGCCGTTCCTGTAATAAAGCCGTCTCATTCGCTAGCGGGAAATCCCGCTTCAACTGTTTCGCGTATTTATCGGCGGTAAGCCCATCACCTAATTGCCGTTCCAGACGCACGCCCAGCCATAAACTCCGCGACGAGGGACGCTCGACCTCGAAATAACGTTGCAGGAAGGCGCGCGCGGTCAAGTATTCCCGTTGTTTGAATTTGAGTTCGGCCAGTTCGAACAAAGCCGCCGGCATCTTAGGGTTTAAGCGCAGCGCGGCGCGTAAATATTCCTCGGCCTTCACTTCATCGGGCACTTCCAGCATGCACAATGCGGCGTTGCTGTAGGCCACTTCCGGTGTTTTGTAGAAAGGCTGTTTGGCCGCGAGCATAAAATTAGCTTGCGCCTCCTCCAGATGCTTTTGCCGGCACAGAAACACGCCGAAATTATTGAGCAGCATCGGATCATTGGGCGTGGAAGCGACGGCCTTGCGGTAATGTGTTTCAGCCTCTTCGTTCTTGCCAATTTTCAGGTAAAGCTCGGCGATGTAATGATTGGCGCTGGCCAGCCGCGGGTCGATGGACAAGGCATGTTTGAGTTTTTCCATGGCGAGTTCGTAATCGCCCTGCTGCATATAGGCCAGACCGAGTTGCGCGTTGACGTCGGCGGCGTTACGGCCGGTGGGTTTGTTGTTATTGCTGGCGCAGCCGGCCAGCAGGCACGCCAAGGCAATAGCGAACAAACGGGTCACGCGCTTCATTCCAAGCCCCGGGCGCCAGCCGCGGCACCGCGTTGCGAACGGCGGGTGCGGTCCATCACCCGGCCCACCAATTGACCGCACGCGGCGTCGATATCATCACCGCGCGTTTTACGGGTCACCGTCACCAGACCGGCGCGGGTGACGATGTCGCGAAACACTTTAATCACCTCGGGCGATGAACAGGTGTAGCTCGTGTTCGGAAAGGGATTGAAGGGAATTAGATTCACCTTGGCGGGTATATCCGCCAAGACCTTCACCAATTCGCGCGCATGTTTCGGCGTGTCATTGATCCCGGCGAGCATCACATACTCAAAGGTAATCTTACGGTGCGGCACGCCGTCGAGATAACGCCGGCACGCCGCCATCAATTCCGCGATGGGGTATTTCTTGTTGAGCGGCACCAGTTGTTCGCGCAGCGCGTCGTCGGGCGCGTGCAAGGACACCGCCAGGCTCACGTGACAGACTTCGCGCAGGCGATCGATGGCCGGCACCACACCCGCGGTGCTCAAAGTCACGCGGCGCTTCGACAAGCCATAAGCGAAGTCATCAATCATGATGTTCATCGCCTTCACGACGTTGTCGAAATTGAGCAAAGGCTCGCCCATGCCCATCATCACCACATTGGAGATGCGGCGCTCACCTTTCGGCGTGTCGCCGAGCGCGCGATAGGCGACGAACAACTGGCCGATGATTTCCGCGGTACTGAGATTGCGATTAAAACCCTGCTGCGCCGTCGAGCAGAAACTGCAATTGAGCGTGCAGCCGACCTGCGAGGAGATGCACAGCGTGCCGCGATCGTCTTCGGGAATAAACACCGTCTCGACGCTGTTGCCGCCGTCGACGCGGATCAGCCATTTGCGCGTGCCGTCGCGCGAGGCCTGCTCCATCACCACTTCGGGCAAACGGATTTCCGTGGCCTCTTCAAGACGCGTGCGCAAGGCCTTGCTGATATTGCTCATCGCCTCGAAATTATCGACGCCGCGTTGATGCACCCACTGCAACACCTGCGAAGCACGAAAGGCCTTCTCCCCCCATTGGGTGAAGAAGACCTCCAGTGACTGCCGGTCGAGATCCAGCAAGTTAATCTTGGCGGCGGAAGTCTGCAAAGACGTTTACCGGGTGCGGGCGCAGATCTCGCCCGGTTTAAAAAAGAACTCGATTTCCTGGCGCGCGGTGTCCGCGGCGTCGGAACCGTGCACCACGTTCTCTTCCACGCTGTCGGCGAAGTCGGCGCGGATGGTGCCGGGCGCGGCGTTCTTAGGATTGGTGGCGCCCATGATGTCACGGTGTTTGGCCACGGCGTTGTCACCTTCTAGCACTTGCGCGATCACCGGACCGGATGTCATGAATTTAACCAAATCGTTATAGAACGGCCGCTCTTTATGTACCGCGTAAAAGGCCTGAGCCTGCTCGGTGCTGAGGTGCAGCATGCGCGCCGCGACGATGCGCAGCCCGGCTTGTTCGAAACGGCGATAGATTTCTCCGATGATATTTTTTGCAACGCCATCGGGCTTGATGATCGACAAAGTACGTTCGCTGGCCATGCCTGAAACTCCACGACAAAAGGGTAATGAATGGACGGACCCGCGCCGAGGCGCGGACCCATAAGTAAAAAAGGTCCGATAGTTTAACGTCTTACCGTTGAATCCGCAATGCGGGCTAAAGCGTCGGCGCGGTTTAATTTATACGCTGAAACTCTCGCCGCAGCCGCAACTGTCTTTGACGTTGGGATTGTGAAATTTGAAGAAGGCGTTGAGGCCCTCGCGGACGTAGTCCACTTCGGTGCCGTCCAGAAACGGCACGCTGTCGGCCGCCACGATGACTTTAACCCCCTCGGCCTGCTCGAACACGACATCTTCGGGGCCGATGGCGTCGGCGTAATCGAGGACATAGGCATAGCCGGTGCAGCCGGATTTCTTGACGCCTACCCGCAAACCCTCACCCTTGCCACGGCGAGCCAGGGTGGTTTTAACATGCTCTACGGCGGATTGGCTCAGTGCTACGCCCATGGGACTACCTCGTTATTTCGTAAAAATCATTACTGCTCTAGGACCTTAACGGCTCGCGGGGAGTTCCGGTGCAGTCCGGCGCAGCCGCGTGCCGGGGCGTACTTTACCACGCGGCGGAGGCACTCTTCTTCGTCATTACCCAAATTTCATGCAGCGCGGTGATTAAGGCATCCACCTCGGCATCGGTGTTGCGTTTACCAAAACTCACGCGGATCGCGTTGCGCGCCAAGTCATTCGGGAAACCCATGGCCACCAGCACATGACTGGGTTCGGTGCTGCCCGCGGCACAGGCGGAACCGCTGGACACCGCGATGCCCGCCTGGTCCAGATTCATCAATAAGCTGGGGCCGTCGATGCCCGGCACCGCCAGCATCACGGTGTTCGGCAAGCGTTCGGCCTCGCGCGCCGCCACCACCAGCTCGGGCAGCTCCGCCTGTAAACGCGCCTCGAAACGCGCGCGCAGCGCCAGCTGGTGCTGGCGGCGGTCCGGCCATTCCGCGGCGGCCAACTCGGCGGCGGCGCCGAAACCGACGATGCCCGCCACATTTTCCGTGCCCGCGCGCAGCCCGCGCTCGTGACCACCGCCGTACAGCAGCGGCCGCAGGTCCAGACTTTTATCGACGATCAAGGCCCCCACGCCCTTGGGACCGTATATTTTGTGGGCGGACAGACTCATGAGCTGCGCCCCGCTGGCGAGGAAATCCAGCCCCAGTTTGCCCGCCGCTTGCACCGCGTCGCAGTGCATCACCGCCCCGGCCGCGCGCGCCGCCGCGCTGAGGGCGGCGATGTCTTGCACCACGCCGGTTTCATTATTGGCCAGCATCACCGACACCAGCCGGGTGTCTGGCCGCAGCGCCGCCGCCAGCGCCTGCGGGGTGACGCGCCCCTGCGCGTCCACCGCGACCAGGTCCACACCCCAGCCTTGTCCGGCCAGCGCGCGCGCGGCGCCCAACACCGAGGAATGCTCGATGGCACTGACCGCGAGACGGCCAGGGGGCAAGCTCCCCGCCAGCCCCGCCAAAGCAAAATTATTGGCCTCGGTGCCGCCGCTGGTGAACACCACCTGCGAGGGGTGGGCGTTTACCAAGGCCGCCACCTGCCCGCGGGCCTGGTCCAGCGCGGCGCGCGCCACCCGGCCGGGCTGGTGCAGACTGGACGGGTTGCCGTAAT
Organism: uncultured Gammaproteobacteria bacterium; assembly: GCA_947259075.1. Taxonomy (GTDB): domain Bacteria; phylum Pseudomonadota; class Gammaproteobacteria; order DRLM01; family DRLM01; genus CAKKSB01. Next base: position 39,783 of record CAMYKQ010000052.1, read on the forward strand.
ACTGGCGCAAATAGGGCAGCATGCGCTCCAGCACCCGCTCGTCAATCGGCGTGGTTGCGTTGTGATCGAGATAAATAGGCATTTTTATGCGGCGGGCGGCCGTGCAGCCGCCCGCGGGGACGGATTAGACCAAACTGACCGGCCGCTCAATGAAGCGGACGTCTTGACGCGCGGCCACTTCACGCACGGCGCGCCGTTCAACCAGCTCGCCCAAGGTGATGCGGCTCAGAAAATCGTGGATTTGCTTGCTGAGATCGAACCACAACTCATGGGTGAGACAGGACTGGCCGTCCTGACAATCGCCGCGGCCCTCGCAGCGGGTGGTATCGATTTTTTCGTCAATGGCATTGAGCACATGCACCACCGCGATCTCTTTCGCCTCGCGGCTGAGACGGTAACCGCCGCCCGGCCCGCGCGCGCTCACCACCAGGCCTTGACGCCGCAAACGGGCAAACAACTGCTCCAAATAGGACAGCGATATACCCTGCCGCTGTGAGATATCCGCCAAGGGCACTGGCTTGTCATTGGCATGTACCGCTAAATCCAGCATCGCGGTCACGGCATAACGCCCTTTCGTCGTGAGCTTCATGGCACACCTCTGTGAATTACCATATGGTGTATGCAGATTTAACGCACTTGAGCTACACCGTCAACTTTTTTCTACCGGGGCCTCCCCCGGGGCGCCTTGACCGGCCGCCTTCGGACTGGGCTCATCGCCGATCTCGCAGGGGCCGAGGTCCGGCAGCGGCACGTTTTCTACCTCCATACCAGCCTTTTTCATGCTCGCGCACATCGCCTCCATTTTATTATCCATCGCATGTACGTGATCGAGCATGCGATCCAAGGCCTTGGCCACCGGGTCGGGCATGTCTTGGGTGGTGCCGTAGGCGTCGAAGCCGATTTTTTTGGCGAAGGCGCGGCGCCGTTGCTCCGCGTGATCCACCGCGTCCGGCTCGCGCCGCACCACCCGCCCGGGGATGCCCACCACCGTGGCGCCGGCGGGCACGTCTTTGACCACGACCGCATTGGAGCCGACCCGCGCGCCGTCGGCCAGCGTGATGGGGCCCAACACCTTCGCCCCCGCGCCCACCACCACATCGTTACCCAGCGTGGGATGGCGCTTGCCTTTATTCCAAGTCGTGCCGCCGAGGGTGACGCCGTGATACAGCGTGCAATCGTCACCGATCTCCGCGGTCTCGCCGATGACCACGCCCATGCCATGGTCGATGAAAAAGCGGCGGCCGATCTTGGCGGCGGGGTGGATCTCGATGCCCGTCAGCCAGCGGCCGATGGTCGAGATAAAGCGCGCCAGCCATTTCAAGCCGCTATTCCATAGCCAGTGACCCAGCCGGTAAAACAACACCGCATGCACACCGGGATAGGTGGTGAGTACTTCAAACGCGGTGCGCGCCGCCGGGTCGCGGTCGAACACGATACGAATATCTTCACGCAAACGTTCAAACATAAATAATCCCGTTGGCCGGTAATCCCCGTACTGCAGTGTGACGCGCAAGCGGCCGCTTCATTCCGCGTCACCGCCGTGCATTCTAACGGAATTCGCCGTGCTTACGGCGCTCATGCGCCGCTGCATCGAGGTCAGAATACCGCGCAGCACATTGACCTCGGTCTGATCCAGGCTGGCCTTGTTATAGAGCCGCCGCAAGCGGCGCATGAGGTGTTTGGGATTGACCGGGTCGAGAAACTCCAGCTCGGTGAGCACCTGCTCCAAATGCGCGTAATAACGCTCACGCTCATCGGCGCTAGCCAAGGGCGTGGCGTCCGGCGCCATCACCGGACCCTGCCGCTGCGCCATGCGCAGCTCATAGGCCACCACCTGCACCGCCGCCGCCAGGTTGAGCGAGCTGTAGTCCGGGTTGGTGGGGATGTGCAGCAGATAATTGCAGCGGTCCAATTCCTCGTTACTCAGTCCCGAGTGTTCGCGGCCGAAGACCATCGCCACCGGCGCGCCAGCCGCCGCGGTGCGGGCCAGGGCGGCGGCCTCGCGCGGGTCCACCGCCGGCCAGGGGA
>CAMYKQ010000053.1 GCA_947259075.1 uncultured Gammaproteobacteria bacterium
ATGTCGGCTCATCACATCCTGGGGCTGTAGCCGGTCCCAAGGGTATGGCTGTTCGCCATTTAAAGTGGTACGCGAGCTGGGTTTAGAACGTCGTGAGACAGTTCGGTCCCTATCTGCCGTGGGCGTTAGAAATTTGAGGGGATCTGCTCCTAGTACGAGAGGACCGGAGTGGACGTACCTCTGGTGTACCGGTTGTCACGCCAGTGGCACTGCCGGGTAGCTATGTACGGAAGGGATAACCGCTGAAAGCATCTAAGCGGGAAGCCCACCCCAAGATTAGATTTCTCTGGACCCTTGAGGTCCCTAAAGGCCCGTCGAAGACTACGACGTTGATAGGCTGGGTGTGGAAGTGCAGTAATGCATGAAGCTAACCAGTACTAATTGGCCGTGAGGCTTGACCATATAACACCCAAGTAGTTTGGGTATGGTGAATGCGACACAACCTACATGCCCTAATACAGCTTTTCGAATTGGAGGACGGTGACGATTAGATCATCGCCTCAAACAGTTTGCCTGGTGGCTATAGCGAACGGGAACCACCCGATCCCATTCCGAACTCGGAAGTGAAAACGTTCAGCGCCGATGATAGTGTGGGAGATCCCATGTGAAAGTAGGACACCGCCAGGCTTCTATTCCAAACTCCCGGCAGCAATGCCGGGAGTTTTTTTTCGTATCGGCTTATCTTTCTGAGTAGGCCGGTTTTCTCAGTGAGCCCCTTATGCGAATCCCCCTGTCCGCTGCGCAGTCTGGTTTTGAGCGTTTTCTCAGTGCTTGAACAGGAAAACTACGTAGGCATGTACTATCTTTAGTATGTTGCCAATGTTTGTGGCAGCGAACCGTCTTCGTGGCTTTGGCCTCGTAGGCAGGATGGAGCTTTAGCCGAGTCCTGTGTTTTAGCTGTTGAAGTTCTTCTAAAGTAACATCACTTTTCAGCCCTGTCCGGGCATCCCCGCCCGGACAGGTTTTTGTCTTACGTGTTTATGCGGGAGGAAGAATTAATCACCGCATAAATCCATTCCGGCAGCCGGCTATCCTTGAGTCACCCCCTTTATTTTATTTGTGATACTGTCACCGGATACGGTTTGTAACCCTTTGTTTTCATGATGCACCACAACCAAGGATAGAGAAAAACTTCGTTGTGGCGGGCGCGGGATGAAGTTTGACGGAGAGGAAAGAAATGAACGTCTACCGACATATTCTTATCGCCGTCGATTTCTCCCCCGCGGCGGAACGGCTGTTGCGGCGGGGGCTCGATATTGCCACCCGTTACGAGGCGCGTTTGAGTTTGCTGCATGTGGTGGAATACCTGCCCTTTGCCCTGGACAATGAACTCATCATGCCCGCCCCATTGGAAATCGAGACGCAGCTGTTTAACAGCGCACGGGCGCGGCTCGCTAAATTGGCGGAATTAACAGGCGCGCCGGCCACGGCGGAGCAACTGGTGGAGTTGGGTTCCACCAAAGTGGAGATTCTGCGTATTGCGGAAGCGCGCGGCGTGGATCTCATCGTCATTGGCAGTCATGGCCGTCACGGTTGGGCGCGCGTGCTGGGTTCGACGGCCAATGCGGTGATGCACGGTGCCTCCTGCGATGTGCTGGCGGTGAGAACTTCCGCCTGAGGTTTGATTGCATTGGCCGCCGCCGCGCCGCATCATTCAACATTTATAGCTACGCGAAACCAATATGGACTACGACATTGAGGCCGGCTGGCTCATTCCCGCAAGGCGTGCGCCTTCGCCCAATCACGATCCGCGGCCCGGCGGCTGCGGCGTTGACCTGCTAGTGATTCACGGCATCAGCCTGCCGCCCGGCGAATTCGGCGGGCCGTGGATAGATGCCTTGTTTTGTAATGCGCTCGATCCCGCCGCTCATCCCTATTTTCCTGAAATAGAGGGCCTGCGCGTCTCGGCCCATGTCCTGATCCGCCGTGACGGCGAGGTGGTGCAGTACGTGCCCTTCGAGCGGCGGGCCTGGCATGCGGGACAATCCTGTTTCGCCGGGCGCGAACGCTGTAATGATTTCTCCATCGGCATCGAGCTGGAAGGGTGTGATGAGCACCCCTACACGGACGCGCAATATGCCAGCCTCGCCGCCGTCACCCGCAGTTTGATGGCGGCTTACCCCGCCCTCAGCGCGGACCGTATCGTCGGCCACAGCGACATCGCGCCGGGCCGTAAAACCGATCCCGGTCCGCATTTTGATTGGCCGCGCTTTCGCGCCTCATTAGCGATTACTACTTGAAACTTGCCGGCGTAGCTTGGAGACTTAGCCCATGGTATTAATCGCCGTCATCATATCGCTGGCCATTGAACGTATTTGGGATGCGCTGGTGGACCTGCGCGCCTTCGCCTGGTTCGAGCGCTACACCCAGCGTTTCCGCGCCGGCCTGGGCACGGGGCGGGTGTGGGACGGACCGCTGGGCGTGTTTCTCGTCTTGCTCATCCCCCTGCTCGTCGTGGCGCTGCTGCAACAGGCCTTGGCGGGTCTCTGGGGTTTGCTGGCCTTCGTCTTCGCCGTCATCGTTTTGCTATTCAGTCTTGGCCCGCGAGATTTGGACGCAGACGTACAGCGTTTTCTTAATGCCTGGGAACAGGGTAATGAAGAAAAGGCCCGCGCCGCCGCCCGTCACATTACGGGCTTGCTCAACGAGCCCGCCGATGCCGCCGCCCTCGGGCGCGCGGTGCTCGAAGGTATCGTCGTCGCGGCCCATGAACGCATCATCGGCGTCATTTTCTGGTTCGCCCTGCTCGGTCCGCTGGGCGCGCTGTTGTTTCGCTTGAGTTGCGAGCTGAAAAATAAATACCAGCACGGCGGTGAGCAGGGCGGCTTCGCCCAAGCGGCCTTGGTGTTGCACGGCGTCTTGAGTTGGCTGCCCTGCCGCCTTACGGTATTGGGTTTCGCCCTCACCGGCAGCTTCGCTGACGCCATGCGGCGCTGGCGGGAAGAAGCGCCATTGTGGGAACGCGATTGGCTGGCGGGTAATCGTCAGGTGCTGGTGGCCGGTGGTTTGGGCGCGCTGCAAGCCGATCAGGAATTATCGGATGAAGAAGCAGGCGGCGTCTCCACGCTGCAAGTGCGCGCCGCCTTGGCCATGGTGTGGCGTGCGCTCCTGTTGCTGGTGGCCGTCATCGCGGTGATGACGCTGGTGGCTTGGGCCGCCTGATTTAATACCGCGATTTTTTAATTTCCCGGAGCAAATGTGGAACCAAGCACCTTTGTGGATTTCATCCGCCACGGAGAGCCAGTGGGCGGCAAGCGCATCCGCGGCCAGTCCGACGACCCTTTGAGCGAGCGCGGCTGGCGGCAGATGTGGCAGGCCGTGGGTGAGGCGGCGCCGTGGCAAGATGTCGTGAGTTCGCCCTTGAGCCGCTGCGCGGATTTTGCCCGCGCCTTGGCCGCTCAACATGGTTTGCCGCTGCAGGTGGAGCCGCGTTTTAAAGAGATCGGCTTCGGTGCATGGGAAGGCGTCAGCCACGCCGACTTGGCGCTCCGCGAGCCCGAGCGTTACCCGCGTTTTCGCGACGACCCCTTGCGTTATATGCCGCCCGGCGCCGAGCCAGTGCCGGACTTCATCTCGCGGGTGGCGGCGGCGTGGCGTGATGTGCTCGAGGCATATGCCGGCCGCCGCGTGCTGGTGGTGTGTCACGCGGGCGTCATCCGCGCCATGCTTGCCACGGTACTGGGCCTCGCGCCGGAGAATTTATTTCGCGCGCAAGTGGAGTACGCCAGCATCACCCGCTTCGAGGCGGCGGCGCGCCGTGCGCCCAGTTTGATTTCTCACGCCGCGGCGCTGATATGAGATCTTGGTTTTCACTTTGCCTCCTGCTGTGTTGCGCCGCTACGGCGCGGGCCGCGGTGACGCTGGTTGACGATCAAGGCCAAGCCCTGACGCTGGGCGCGCCCGCGGTACGCATCATCGCCTTGTCACCGCATGTGGCGGAGTTGTTGTTTGACGTGGGCGCGGGCGGCAAGCTGGTGGGCACGGTCAGCCGCAGCGATTATCCCGCCGCCGCGCGTAACGTGGCCTTGGTGGGTGACCACGCCCGTTTGGACGTGGAACGTATCATCGCCCTCAACCCCGATGCGGTGGTGGCTTGGGGCGGCGGTAATCCCCCGCTCGATATCGAGCGGCTGCGGCAATTGGGCGTGCCGGTGCTGGTGCTAGAGCCGCGTCATTTAGATGATGTGGCGCGGCATTTGGAATTGCTGGGGCAGCTCGCGGGCACGGAGACGCAGGCGCGGGCGGCGGCGGCGGACTACCGTCACGGCCTTGCCGCGCTGCGCGAACGCTACGCGGGCCGCAGCATGGTGACGGTGTTCTACCAAGTCTGGCACGCGCCTTTGATGACGGTGGGCGGCGAGCAGATCATCAGCGAAGTGATTAGCCTGTGCGGCGGACAAAATATTTTTGCGGCGTTGCGCAGTTTGGCGCCCACGGTGTCGGTGGAGTCGGTGGTGATGGCGGATCCGGCGCTGATCGTCACCGCGTCGGACCAGCCCGTCGCCCAGGCCTTGGCCAATTGGCGCGCGTGGCCGATGATGCGCGCGGTGCGCATTGGCCAGTTGATGACGATCAGCCCCAATAATATCGCCCGCGCCACGCCGCGGTTATTACAAGGCGCGCAAGAGATGTGCGAAGCCATCGAGGGGGCGCGCGCCGTGCCCTGGCGCGTGTCGCGCTGATGCGCATCGGCATTGATTTGGGCGGCACCAAGATTGAAGGCGTGGCCTTGGACGCGGCGGGCGCGGTGCTGGCGCGCCAGCGGGTGGCGACGCCCGCAGGTGATTATCAGGCCACGCTGCGCGCGATTGCGGCGGTGGTCGCCGACTTGGAGCAGCGCAGCGGCGCGCGCGGCAGCGTGGGCGTGGGCACGCCGGGCGCGCTGTCGCGGCTCAGCGGCATGCTGAAGAATTCCAATTCAGTGTGTTTGAATGGCCGGCCCTTGGCGCAAGACTTGGCCGCCTTACTGGCGCGGCCGGTGCGCATCGCCAATGACGCCAATTGTCTTGTGCTGTCGGAGGCGGTGGACGGCGCCGCCAGCGGCGCGGCCGTGGTGTTCGGCGTCATCCTCGGCACCGGCACGGGCGGCGGTATCGTGGTGAACGGCCGGGTGCTGGACGGCGCCAATGCCATCGCCGGTGAATGGGGCCACAATCCCTTGCCTTGGCCGCGTGATGATGAGCGTCCCGGCCCGGCCTGTTATTGCGGCAAGCACGGCTGCATCGAAACCTTTTTGTCCGGTCCCGGTTTGAGCCGCGATCATGCCGCCGTAAACGCCGAGACCTTGAGCGCGGAAGCGATCGCGCGCCGCGCCGATGAGGGCGATGCCGCGTGCCTCGCGACACTGGCGCGTTACGAAGAGCGTCTGGCGCGGGCCTTGGCGGCGGTGATCAATCTGCTCGATCCAGAGGTGATCGTGCTGGGGGGCGGGCTGTCGAAATTGACCCGGCTTTATGACAATGTGCCCGCGCTGTGGGGCCGCTATGTGTTTTCCGACCGGGTGGATACGCGCTTGCTGCCGGCGCGGCACGGGGATGCCAGCGGCGTGCGCGGCGCGGCCTGTTTGTGGGGGATGAATAATGCGTCTGCGTGAAGCGCGGTGGCCTTTGCGCGGTTTTGCCTTGTGGCACGGCGTGGCGTGGGGCTTGGTGGGCGTGGTGCTGTATCTTTCTTTGATGCCGCAGCCGCCGCAACTCGACATCAGCAGCGGCGATAAACTGGGCCACCTCGCGGGTTATGCCCTGTTGATGGTTTGGTTCACCCAGCTGTATGCGCGGCCGGCGCACTGGCGTTTGGGCGTGGCCCTGTTCGCGCTTGGGGTGTTTATCGAATGCGTGCAGGGACTCACGGCCCACCGCAGTTTTGAATGGCTGGACATGGCGGCTGACGGCGGCGGCGTGCTGCTGGGCTGGTGGCTGGGCGGCACGGTGTTCGCCAGCGTGTTGCAGCGCGTCGCGGGTTTGCAGACGACGCGGCGCTAGCGCTTGGCGCGCGTTCACCCTCGCGCCGCCGTCGATAAAATCAAGTGATGCTGAGTCCGCCGCGCGGCTTAGACCGCGGCGGCGGAGCGGCGTCTCGCGCCCCACAGCCCGATCAAGCCGCCCAACAGCAACAACGCGCTGCCCGGTTCTGGCACCGCGGCGAAGAATTCTTGCGCGATCAATTGATGAAATTTGGCGGTGGGGTGTTCCCCGTCCCAAAACAGGTATTCATCGGGATTGTTGCACACCGTGTCGCCGGGCCCCGCGGGCTCGACGAAGCCGCTATAACACGCCGCGCTGACATTGCTAAGGCCATAGGCGCCGAGATTGGCGACGACTTCGCGCAGATAGCTGAAGCTGTCGTAGTGAATTAGTTTGACGCCGGGGAGCAGCGCGCGCATATCGTTGAGCATGGAGCCGACGGCGCTGTTGTATTGCACCGTCAGCGCGGTCGCGGCCGGGGCCACCAGCGGCGGCGCGCCGGGGAAGAGGGGGTCGAGTTCGAAGACGTCGGGGACGAGACCTAGGTCGGGGATGCTGGGTATCAAGATGGTTTGCGCGCCCGCGGCGGCATAGGCGCCGATGACGTCTTTGATGCCGTTCACCGCGGCGTTCATGAATTGCGCGGCCAGCGCGGTCAAGGCCAGATCGCCGCTCAGCGTTAACGGCAGGATGTCCGCCAAGTCATTGGCCCCCGACCACACCACGTATAAGGCGCCCGGATCATTGATGCCGCGGGCGGTGAAGGCCTCGCGTTGCAGGTTCAAACTCCAGGGCCGCGCGCCGGTGGGCAGGATGCCGCCGAGATTGAAGGGCGCGCTGGCCTCGAGGCGGTTGTAATCAGTGCGCGCGCCGCCGTAGGCGAAATTATTGCCGCCCGCCGAGGAGCGGGTCGAGGTCAGTCCCAGTTTGTCGGCGAGCAGGCCCGCGTAGTTTTCGCCATTGGCGAAACGCCCTTGGAAATAATGATCGTCCGCGGGGATGGGCGCCAAACCCGGGGGGAACAAGTCTTGTGTGGCGGCGTAGAGATTGCCTTGGTCCGAAAGGCTGTCGCCCATGATGTAGAGATTGGTGTAGGGCAGCGCTTGGGCGCCCTGCTGCATGATAAGGGCGGTAAAAAAAACAATGAGGCCGATCAGCGGTTTTTTCATGGGCCGTCTCCTTGGCGTGTTATACGGTTTTTGCGGTGCCGCCGGGCGGGTCCGTCGCTATGTTTGCCTCTGCCCGTGCGGGCGTCGCCGCAAATTGCTTGCATCCCTCTCCGGCTTGGCTTGTCTCAGCATGGACGCCATTAACGGCAACGCATGGCCGCGAACTTAACCCAGCCGTTCATGATAGGCAAGCGGCCGGGTGCTTGTTGGCTTCGCTCACGCCTCCGCGACGATATAGGCGATCCAGGCTTCTTGATTATCGGCTTGCAAGGTGTCTTCGTACTCGCCCGTGCCTTCTAAGTAATCATCGTCCTCATCGTCTTCTTCAAATTTCTCCCAATACACATGCACGCGCGAGAAACCCGCCTCCTCCAAGATTTCGCGCAATTCCGGCAAGGTCCACAAACGCCAGTCGTAGGTGAAGGCCTTGCGCAGCATGGAGCCGTCGCTAAAGCGGAAATGGATGTGACAGAGAAAATCGTGGGTGATGGGGTTGAACTTGGCTTGATCCCAGATATAAATGAAATCCTGGCCGTCCACCTCGCGGTCTTCTTCCAGCTCGCTCATGGTTTCCGTGCCGCCCAGCAAATCGAGCACGAAGAGGCCGTCGTCTTTTAAACCCGCGCGCGCCGTTTCGAAATAGCGGCGCAAGGCGCTGCGCTGTTTGAACACGCAATAACTGAAATTCATGGCGCAGGTGATATCCGCCTTGGGCTCGCTGATGTCCAGCACATTGGCGTGTTGCAGCGTGATGCGTTCGCTGACCTCGCGGCCCGCGGGCTTGAGATTGTGTTGCCTGCCCCAGTCCAAAGTGTCTTTGCACAAGTCCACGCCCAGCGCGCGGCGTTTGGAATTGGATTTACACCATTCCACGCACAGCAGCGCCGTGCCGCAAAAATCCTCGCGCAGCACCAGCGGCTTTTTACCGCGTAATTCCTTGTAGCGGTCGACGAAAAATTCCACCTCGAAATCCGGCGCCTGCACCGCGTGCTGATAGAGCACGTGACGGTCGGCCTGACTGGCGAGCGTGACGCCTGGCTTGCTGGATTTTTTGGCTTTGGCTTTGGCTGTCGGCATGGGCTGTGCTTCGCTGTGTTAAAAGAGGGGGATTGTAGGAAGCCTTGGCCGCGATGTCCATGTGTGTTGCGAAGCTAGTGCCTCCCGCGCAAATAAAAACGCCCCGGTCCGTGCGGGCCGGGGCGTCGTCGCGGCTTGGAATTTAAGGCGCGACGGTTTGACGCATGCTTTCACCTTCGCGGCGCAGGCGTTCCGCCTTTTCAAGCGTCTTGGCCGCTTCAATGGCCTTTTCGCCGCGCTTGATCATTTCTTCACCCTCATCCTCCAAACGCTTGCCTTCCTTTATCATGTCCTTACCTTGGTCTTGCAGCGCCTCGCCCTTGGCGATGAGTTCATCCCCGTTTTTAATCATCAGCTCGCCTTGGGCGAGGCGCTCGGGCGTCTCCGGCAACAGATTGGGCTCGGAGAAGATGGCGCAGGCGCTGAGGCTGAGCGCGGCGGCGGGGAGCAGTAAAAAGCGGGCATGCAATTTCATCGGTGTTTCCTCATGACTACGGTTTGAGTTGAATGTGCATTATACCTGTGCGCTGACCCCGTCGAATGTAAAAAATTGTCTCCGTAGCGGGCCTCGCGGTTTTGCTAATATAAGCTGGCGCCATGATGGCGGCCGCAACGAGGACAGAGTATGGAGAGCGAATTTTGGCACGCGCGTTGGAAAGAAGGCCGCATCGGTTTTCACCAAGATGACATCAACCCCTATCTGCGGCGGCACTGGCCCAGCATGGGTCTGGCGCCGGGCGGCGCCATCTTCGTGCCCCTGTGCGGCAAGAGCCGCGACATGCTGTGGCTGCGTGAGCAAGGACATGCCGTGCTGGGGGTGGAAATCGTGCCGCAAGCCGTGGAGGCCTTCTTCGCGGAGAACAAGCTTGGCGCCGAGGTCTCGCAACACGGAGCCTTCAGTCTGTGGCAGAGCGAAGGCATCAAAGTATTTTGCGGTGACATCTTCAAACTCACGGCCGACGATGTCAGTGAAGTCACCGGCGTCTACGACCGCGCCTCGCTGATCGCCCTGCCGCCCGCCCTGCGCGAACACTACGCGGCGCACCTGCGTGCGATCTTGCCGGGAAAATTGAGCACGCTCTTAGTCACCATGGATTACCCGCAAGCCGAAATGCAGGGCCCGCCCTTCGCGGTGACGCCGCAAGAGGTCGAGGCCTTGTACAAAAAATATTTTGTAATAGACGAAGTGAGTGCCGCGGACATCTTGTCCGCCGAGCCGCGCTTCAAGGAGCAAGGCCTGAGGCGTTTATTGGAAAGGGTGTATGTGCTGCGGGCGCGGTAGCCTTTGTGAAATTGAAAAAGCGGTTAAGGAATGGCCGACAGCGCGCTTTGCGACCCGTTACGGCTGTTTCGGCTTCTAATGGGGGTAGGCGGGTTGTTATCGAATCCGGATATTTATCTTTTCGTGAAATGCCATGGTTATGTCCAATACGTGGATTTAAGATTTGGGTAAAAAATCCATACCGACCGCAGATAGATTATCTTTGGTCGGTGCTAGATTGTTCTGCGTTTCAGGGTGCCAGCTTGGCTCATTAATTACCAGTGTAGTTCGCGGCTAAATACTGGCCTTCCGCGGACAGAAAAACGTAAAGAGTTTGTTTTTCAGGGTCGCTGATTTTTTCATTCTTGAAAACAATAACCCATTCCAGTTGGCCGCCCAATTCCTTCTGTTCTGCCTTATGGATGGCAACGGAAGTCCAAGAGTCGTCAATCTTTTTTCTTTGAACCAATTTGGCCACACTGCTAATCGCAATTTCTTCGGCTTTAGCTTGGGTAACGGGCTCGTGTGAATGACCGTGACCATGGTCGTGTCCTGAGCCAGCGTGCACAGGGCTTGCCATCAGTAGAAATAGTGAAATTAATGTTGTAGTCAAGTAGCGCATATATCCTCCGGATAAGTTCAATTGATTGAGTCATGCTGAGTGGGTTGGTGAGAATGATCTTCATCATGGCCATGTCCATGCTCGGATGAGCATGCCGATAATAGCGTTAAGCTTAAGAATGTAAATAGCATCAAAAATGACCTGCGCATTATTTATTTCTCCTAAAGTGAATCAATGTTTTCATGAATTGTTCTAGGCTGTGGTTCCGGCGCGGTAATTACCTTATTCTCATCCACAAGCTGATACTCGCCGTTGACTTTTAAAGTGATGGTGACGGGCGAGCGGGTGCTATTTTTCCAATACCAACCGTGTGTGCCTTCGAAAGAAGATGTTAGAGAGCCACTTGACTGGCTTTCAGTGCTCTTGCTAAAGCTCTCGAAATGGCCGGTTGTATCATCTGCAGGTTCGCCGTGGAAATCAAAGAATAGTTCCTCGCCGCCTGTTTGCCATGAATATTTAAACGTCGCGCCTTTGGCTAAAAAGAGTTTGTACTCCTTGTCGCCTCTCGCGGGTATCGTGATCTCGATGGAGTCTTTCCATTCTGTAGATTCCACATTTTCAAGTTTGGCTGCCATGGCCACAGGCTGCACAGGGGCTGCTGTGCTTGCGGCCAATTCTGCATTGGTGGTGTGCTCATAACCATGCATTTGCATGAAAAAGAGATAAATCCCCATGGCAATCAGCGCGTAGTTTGTTACCAGGCTGAACGTCTTGAAGCCTTGGGATTTTCGCCATGCGGCAATCAGCAATAACATCAGAAATAGCGCGCTGATTTGCCCCAGCTCGATGCCAACGTTGAACGAAATAATATTCAGTAATAGTCCATCTTCGCTTAATGGTAAGTCCTGCAGACGTGTAGATAGGCCGAACCCATGAATAAGGCCGAGTCCAACTATCATGAGCATCATGTTAGGTGGATTGATACCCAGATGCTTGCGAAAACCATCAATATTGGCGAAGGCGATATAACACACGCTGAGCGCTATCACTGCATCGATAAGGAAGTAGTTAAGCTGGATTGCATTAAATGTGGCATAAATTAGTGTGACACTGTGCCCCAGCGTAAACGCGGTGACATATTTGGCAATGTCCCGGAACGTGGTCAAGAAAAAGATGATCCCGAACACAAACGCCAGATGGTCGTAGCCGGAAAGCATATGCGTGGCACCTAGCCACATATACTGCATGTTGCCCCCATTGATGATCGCCTGTTTTTCCTCTTCAGACATCCCATGAGCAAAGGCAAGATTTGAAAAAAGCACGAACAGAGCTAGCCCGGTTATGAGGAAAAATAGATTTCGATTTTCTGGCATGATTGGATCATTATAAAGCAGTGCGCTTGTTTTGCTGCTGATCACAGGCGGCCCCCTTTTTTCACATCTGTTACCCAATAAATACCGTGACCTGTGAGATTGGCTTTGCTCTCACAAAGCCTCGCCAACACCGCATCCACATCTGCGTCATCAAGTAAAATATCTGTCCGTATGCGTGGAATGTAACCCACCACATCATCGTGTGCTGATAAAAAAGGATCGTTTTCCACTTCAGTTCCGTGGCCTTCGACATGGATGAAGGTAAAGCCTGGAACCTGATCGATCGTGCGTAATAGATTAGCCAATTGTTGCTGAATATTTGTATGAGCAATGAGCGTTAATACTTTCATGCGTAGTCCTCCGCAATGAATTGAAGATTTATGGGCGTCAGTACGATGCCAGGAATTGGCTGCGTTACTGCTTTTGAATTTATGGTGAATTACCCTGAACCAGCTCGAATCTAATTCGAGTAAGCACCGGTGAATTGACGGTGAATCGCTTAAAGCGGAGGGGCGCGGAGAGATGGAAATAGGTGGAATCGCCTAGTAAGACTGGCATTGCCACGATAAGAAAGGAATCTTTCTCTGCATAACCCTGATGTGAGTAGGAACAGCACGAAGGTCAGCAACGCCAACGTTAATACATTGACCGATGCCTGTTTTAATATGCAGTCCGGGCATGCATCAATCACAGATGTCACCTGATCATGGTGGTCCTGATGGGAGCTGTCAAAGGAAAGGTGAGTCTCATTCAGGTGTGAGTGATGATTTGGATCATCGATAGAATAATGGTTTTGATGTGAGTTGTGATCAAAGTCGTGGACATGCAGAGTCACGCCTTGGGCAGACAATATCAGCAATGAAAGCAATATCGTCCAGGCAAGCAATAGCCTCTTGTTAGTTTTACGGAAAAAATTCATGGCGGCTAGTCTAGCAACGTTGAGGCCCAAGAGTAAATATCGGATATTCCATGGATACCTTTACATCAATGAGACATAGGCGTGTCATTTAATGTGCGTAAAACTCTCAGGAAGAATTATCAATTGATGTAGGAAAATGGCTGCAATGGGATAGCCGGAGTCGTTGATTGCAGGTCGCCCGAACTACTGCGGCTGGCTCTGAACTGTCTTTCATCCATCCCATTCAGGGATGAGATCGGCGTACGCCGCCATCCTATTTTCCCCCGTGACTCGCATAAATCTCCCGCAGCTTCGGCACCGCTAAACCGGTCTCATCCGCGTGCCCCAAGGCGCGTTGCAGACGCGGCAATGCGGTGCGGCCGAGGCAGAGGTGGGCGGGGTCGCCGGCGAAGGCTTCGAGCATGCCTTCGATGAGGCGGTCGCGGGGAAGGTCGCGATCGGTGAGCCATTCTTGAATGCTGATGATTTCCTCGGCGATTTCGCGGGCGAGGCCTTGATGGTCACGCCATAGTTCGCTGACATTGCCGCCGGTGACGAGGCCGGCGATGTTGATCGTGAGGATGTAGACGTTTTTGCGCACCAGTTCGAAGAGCAGTTCATCTTCGCTGGCGAGGACGCGGGCGGGGATGGCGACGGTGTTCAATGAGGCGCTGAGCGCGGCGGCGTGGGGGCCGTAGGCCGGTGAGGGCAGCAGCACTTTGGGTTCGGCGCCTTTTTTCTTTTCGAACCACACCGAGATCACGCTGGGTCCGGTGATGCCGTGCGCGCGCCAGTCGCGTGGCAGCAGTTCGTTTTGCAGCAGGCACAGGCGCTCTCGCCACGGCGTGGGGATGATGTCCAAACAGGGGTGCAGATCTTTTTCGGCCACGGCCAGGAGCACGAGTTCTGGTTGTGGTATGCGCGCGGCTTCTTGCTGTATGTCCATGGCGCGGGTGATGGGGTAGACGGGGTGGCCGCCGCGGAGAAAACCGCGGGCGAAGACGGTGCCTAATTCACCCATGCCAATGATGACGACGGGATTGTGCATGTCGGGTGTTCCTTTAGTGAAAAGTGTTCGTTAGTCGTGCTTGCCTTCCATTTCGCCAGCGAGCGGATATGTGATTCATGTTGGTTAGCGTGCGGGGTGATGAAATGAGACGGTGCTTGTTTGATTCCCTCACCCCGGCCCTCTCCCGGAGGGAGAGGGGGTTTTCGTGCGGGTTGAGTTGTTCCGTGTTCGCCTTGAGTCTTTCGCTGTTTCGTCGCTTGTTTTGGCCGATGGCCGTAATGAAAAATATAGTAGCTGGAGCAAATATGCCTGCGATTGCGAATTGATAACGGCGATGTATCAAGAGCGAAAACCCGCGCTCAATTCCAGTTGCGCTGCCACAGGACTTCGTGTCCGCCGACTTCGCGGTTGAGCACGCGGGCGAGGACGAAGAGCAAATCCGAGAGGCGGTTTAAATAAATGAGGGCGTGGCCGTTGACGTCGGCGTGGCGCCGCAAAGTGACTACGCGGCGTTCGGCGCGGCGGCACACGGCGCGGGCGAGATGGCAGGCCGCCGCCGCGGGGCCGCCGCCGGGCAGGATGAATTCTTTGAGGTGCGGCAAGTCGGCGTTGTGCTGATCGATGGCGCGTTCCAGGCGTTCAGCATCAGCGGGGGTAATCATGATATGCCCGGGAATGCAGAGCTCGCCGCCGACGTTGAAGAGGTCGTGTTGAATACGGGTGAGGTGGGCGTGCACGGTGCCGGGGAGTTTGTGCGCCAGCAGCACGCCGATGGCGCTGTTGAGTTCATCCACGGCGCCGAAGGCTTCAACGCGGGCGTCGTCTTTGCTGACGCGGCTGCCGTCGCCGAGGCCGGTGCCGCCTTCGTCGCCGGTGCGGGTATAAATTTTTGAAAGCCGGTTTCCCATGCGTGCCTCAGCCATCGGTTAAGTAGTATTCGATAGGCAGCACCATATCAAAATGACCGTTTTCCAGCCAGCCCGCCAGGCCGTCGAGTCGGGGGAGCTGGCGCAATACGCGCAGGGCGTCACGGTCGATGATGCCGTAACCGGAAGAACTGATGAGGTGGATGCCGCTGAGGCGGCCGTCGTGTTCCACCCGCAGACCGACGGCGACGTTGCCTTCCCAGCCGCGCCGTTTTGCTAGCAGCGGATAGCTGAAATAGGGTGCTACGGCGTCGCGCAGCCGCGTCAATAGATAGCGTTGCACGCTGGCGGGGTCGTGAGCGGCGGCGGTGTGTTCTGCTTCGCTTGGCGCGGCGGCGTCCATGCCCGCCGCCGTGGCTGCGATTGGATTGATGGCGTGCGGCGGCGCGGCGGTGATGGCCGTTGCGGCGGCGGGTGTTTGCGCCGTGTTGTTTACCGCGATGGGCAGCGGTGCAATCGAGGCGGCGTCCGGCGCGTCCGGCGCGGGCGTGGCTGGGTGCGATGCGGATGCGGCGGTGTTTATCGCAGTGCCCGGGTTTGAGACGGGCGCAGTGGCGGGTGCGACGGCGGCGCCGGCCGCCGCTGCACCGCCGGAATTCAAGGTCAGCAGCAGCGGCCTCAACCCGGCAGGGTGAGGCGCCGTGCCGTAGTTCCAATACGCGAGCAGTCCCGCATGCAGCGCGAGGGAGAGCGCGAGAAAGCGGGCCGCGTTCGCGGTCACGAGGCCGGGCTGTAGCGCGCCTCGATGAACAAGGCGCGTCCCATGGTGTTGAAGCCGTCGGCCAGTTCGTAATGCTTGTTGAAGACGTTTTCGATCTTGCCGATCAAGCGCCAGTCTGGTTGCAGACGCCATTGCGCCGTGAGGTTCACCAGACCGTAACCGGCATTGTCGACGCTGGAGAAGGCGGAATCCTTGCGCTGGCTTTGGGTGATGAGGTCGGCGCCCAGTTGATACGCGCCGTGCTGGTACAGCAGCGAGGTGGTGAGGCTGCGTTTGGCGCGGCGCGGCAGGGCTTCGCCGCTGGTTTCATTTTCCGGGTCTTGCACGATGCCTTCCACGCGCATGCTGAAGGGGTGGAGGTTGATATTGTACGTGACTTCCACGCCGCGGATGCGCGCCTTGTCGACGTTTTGATTGGCGCCGGGGAGGGGGCCGAGAAAGCCGTCAGGATCGGTGAACTCGATGAGGTCTTCGATGCGGTTGTCGAAGAGGCTGAACGCGATGTCTTGACGCTCACTGATGCGATGACGCGCGCCCAGTTCGAGATTGCGCGAGGTTTCGGGGTCGAGCGCGGGATTGCCGCCGAAGCCGTAGCGGTCGGTCGCGTCCGGCGCGCGGAAGGCGGTGCCCGCCGCGGCGGTGAAGCGGGTGCGTTCGCTCAATTGATAGCCGTATTCCACGTCCCAAGTGGTGTGGCCGCCGAAGCTGTCGTGATCGGTGTAACGCCCGGCCAATAACAGATGATGATCGCCGAAGTGAATATCATCTTGCGCGTAAACCGCCTGCACGTCCGTGGTTTCGTCAAAGCCGCTGCCGAAGATGCTGGAGCTGACATCTTCGCGCGAGAGCATCACGCCGGCGGTGAGCAATTGCCGCTCGTCGAGCTGCATATCGTTTTGCCAGTCGAGTTGATTACGGCGGGTGTGGGCGAAATCGTTGCTTTGGTTTTGGTCGATCTCATCGACGCTTTGGCTGAGTTGCAAGCTGGTGGCCCAGGTGTCGCGCGGCGTGGCCTTGAGTTTGAGCGAGGTGGCGCTGTTATTGAAATCCTGATCCAGCGGGGTGAGAAAGAAATCGAAATATTCGGTGTTGCCGCGGGTCTGCCAGCGGCGCAGTTCCACATCCAGCGGCCCGAAGTCGCGGCCGGCGTAAAGATTGAAACTAAGATTGTCGTAACCGCGTTCTTCGCTGGCGTCTTGGCGGGTGGGGAAACCATCGGTGCTGAGCGCGGCGGCGTCGATACCGGCGCGCGTCACGCCGTCGCCGAGGTGCACGCCGAGGCTTTGGCTGTGGCTGCCGTAGCGGCCGGCGCCGAAGGCGAAGTATCCGCGCGTGCCCTTGCCGCCTTGACGGGTGATGATGTTGATGACGCCGCCGATGGCCTCGGAACCGTAGAGGCTGGAGCGCGGGCCCTTCACCACTTCGATGCGCTCGATCATATCGGGACTGATGTTTTGCAGCGCCGCGCCGCCGATGCTGCCGGGATTGATCTTGACGCCGTCGATCATCACCAGGGTGTGATTGCTCTCGGTGCCACGCATGAAGATCGAGGTGGCTTGGCCGGGGCCGCCGTTGCGGCCGATGTCCAAACCCGCGTGCAGGCGCAACAAGTCCGCCGCGTCGCTGGCGCTGCTGCGCTCGATGGTTTCGCGGTCGATGAGAATGACCGGCGCCAGACTTTGATCGGCGATTTGCGCGGTGCGGGTGGCGGTGACGACGATGGCCGCGGCGCTATCGGCTTGCGCGGCGCAAGCCGCGCCCTGAACGGTGACGCACAACACGGAAATGACGGTGATGTTTTTAGATAATGACATGCGAGCTGCTTCCTGTTTTTCCCGCGCGCACCCGGCGGGTAATTTTATGGTGGCAGTGAAGGAGGCAGGCCGCGACGGATTGAAAGGCATCCGCCAGCATCGCCCGCCGCGACACCGTGCTTCGTTAACCGCAGGCCGGTCTCCGGGCTTGTGAGTGGATGGCTCCTGACGAATCGCCTTCCCGCGCCGTGCGCAGTGGCGTATTGACCCGTCGTGACTCACTTACCGTTGCGGGGGCAGCGCCGGACTTGCTCGTTTGAGGCGAGCGCACCGGCTTCCCGTTTCATCCCGCGCCATGACTGGCGCAAGACACCTGCTGGTTTGATCGAGGCCGCACTTTACGGCGGCGGGGCGCGTCGTGTCAAGCCGGTTCAATCCCGGCTTTGCCGGCGTGATTTAACTGTCATGTGAGTTCGATGGATCAATGTCTTGCGAGCGGAGGCGTGGGTGGTGGTTGTGCTCAAGCGATTGATGCCGCCGCCGTTAACCAGGGTTAAGCGGCGTCGTTTTGAGAATCAGGTAAAGCGGATAGTCATGCGTGATTCTCATAATGGTTAAAGGAACGCCGCACGCTGCCGTTACAACTAACGTCAGCAAAAAACAGCGGCAAGTGTGTCTGGGTCAGAGAGCCGGACAGGCTTTGGATAAGGAGGACAGTCCGCTTACGGTCATGCTCAGGACGAGTGTGAAGGCAGGGACGTGCCGCTAACCGCGCGGTGTCTACGCTAGCACGGGCTCAGCGCGGCGGCTACGCAAGGGTCTGCGGATTTTTCACCATTGCTTCTGTTTTTGATCAAGAACAGCGAAGAGGAAACTACATATGAATAAATTTGCAAAAATCATTACATCTGCGGGCTCGGCGGTGTTATTGCTCAGCGGTACCGCGATGGCGGATCCGCCGGCTGGCACCGCGTTCGATGCCTGGACCGCCGATGGCGCAACCAATACAATCACCTTCGGCGTCGCCTGTCCTGCAACTTACACCTGCGGCACGCCGGTGACGGGAAGCGGTTTCCTGCAGCGCCAGATCACCGATGGCAGCGGTAACCAATTCTTCCAAACCATCGTCGCACCCGAGTCGGGCGCGGTGGGTTCGAAAGCGCCTAGCACCTTGGCCTTCACTGATGAAACCTTTGTCAGGGTTGGTGTCACCGGCATGGCGGGTAAACAGCGGGCGGTGGATTCCACCGTGTCGGGTCCCGATACCACCGCCGTCAATACCTCGACCATCGTCAATTCAGGCTGGGCGGCGGGCGGCGCGACCTACAAGGATTTGGAAATCAGCCAAGCCATCACCGTCACCACCACGGCGACGAGTGAGGTGAGCTTGTATAATGGCTTTACCTTCAATCAAAACGGCACCAGTGCCGCGCCTACCGGTAAATTCATGGACGTGACTCAAGGCGTGTTGATCTTGGGTGATGGCACTACCACCGATAACTTGGGTGACGATGTGCAGAAATTCGTCATGCGCGAGGCCTCGGGTAACTTGAATGGCGCTGCCCGTGTCTTGGGCGCCACCCCTGCATTCCCGGGTAGCGGCACGGTCTTGTTGCAGGGCAAGGCCAGTAACAACGACCTGGCCTGGTCCGCCACCGATGACGTGAAAGTCATCTGGGTAGGCCAACAGATGGTTGCCTCGGGCGTGGAGTCCTTCCGCTATCAGTTCTATGACAACGTCACTTCAGTCGCCGCCGATTCCATTTCGGACTTTGCGGTCGGCTCAGCGAGTCCTTGGACTTGGGTGAACCCGTTCAGCACATTGCCGACCATGACCGTTCCGTGATGAGCTGAGGTAAACGCTTTACTTGCCGGATTTTTTACCCTACGCAATTGCATGCTTCTTACCGGCTTGGGGAGGGGAAACCCTCCCCCTTCTTTTTTTAGGGACTTGAAAATTTTCCGCGTTTTCATTTCGCCGTATTCATTGTATTCGTTCGCTCCCGTCTTCTTTTTAATCTTGTTACCATGCCGGACCTGACTCATTGCGTTATGAAAGGTCTTCGTGCCCATGACCGCGACGTTTTATCGAGACTTGCCTCATGACATCACCGTCATCGACACCGGCTATCATCGCCCGGGGTTTGATGCCAGTTATTTAATGCGCGCGGGCGCGGCGGCGGCCTTCGTCGACGTGGGCACTGCGTTCTCCGTGCCGCGGCTATTGCAAGTGCTCGCGGAGAAAAATATCGCGCGCGAACAAGTGCACTATGTGATGGTGACCCATGTGCATCTCGATCACGCGGGTGGCGCCGGGGTGTTGCTGCGGCAGCTGCCGCATGCGCGCTTGGTGGTACACCCGCGCGGCGCGGCGCATATGATCGATCCCGCCAAGCTGATCGCCGGGGCGGCGGCGGTGTACGGCGAGACGGAATTCATGCGCCTCTACGGTGAGATCGCGCCCATCTCCGCGCAGCGGGTCATCGAGGCCGCGGACGATTGGCGCCTGGATTTCAATGGCCGCGAATTAGTGTTTCTCGACACGCCGGGGCACGCGCGCCATCACTATTGTATTTACGACGCAAGCAGCCGCGGCATATTCACTGGCGACACCTTCGGTTTGTCGTATCGTGAATTCGATAGCGCGAATGGCCCGTTTATTTTTCCCACCACCACGCCGGTGCAGTTCGATCCCGAGGCGCTGCATGCCTCCATCGACCGCTTGCTGAGTCTGCAAGCCCAGCGCCTTTACCTCACCCACTACGGTTGCGTGCAAGACCCGCCGCGCCTCGCCGCGCGTTTGCACGAATTGATCGGCCAGTTCGTTGATTGCGCGCGCGCGGTGCAGGAGACCGGCGCCGCGCGGCAAGCGGCATTGGAGCAGGGCGTATTGCAAATCTTGCTGCGGGCGTTGACCGCGCATGGCTGTGAATTGCCGCGAGCACGCGCCGCGGAATTACTGGCGGTGGATGTGCGCCTCAATGCCCAAGGTTTGGCGGTGTGGCTGGAGCGGCAAGCCAAAAGCTGATGCCGCCGCCGCGCATCACGGCGCGGTGCTGAAGCGCGGCGGCAGTGCCGCCAAATCCTCGGGCCGGTCGATGTCGCCGCGTTCGCTGATTAAATTCCAGCGCCAGTTTAAGGTCTGCAAACGCGCGAGTGTTTCTTCCAAGACGGTGGCGCCGCCCCAGGCGATGTCTTGGAACAAGGCCGGATGGACGCGGCGCAAACCGATCAGCCAATACCCCCCGTCCCGCGCCGGACCCAGTACCGCATCCGCGCCGCGGCGCAGCATCGCGGCCGCCTCATGCAAATCAGCCGGGCGCATCGAGGGGCAATCGCTGCCGCAGAGAATAATATACGGCGCGCGCCTCAGCGCGTTTGCAAATGCCTGTGCCATGCGCGCGCCCAAATCGGCGCCTTGTTGCGTATGCAGGCTCAGCGGCCAGCGTGCGCTCAGTTCGGTAAATACGGGATGCTGAGTGTCGGGGCTGCACCACAACTCCACGGGATAAAGGCTGGCGCAGGCCGTGGCGAGGGTGTGGCGCAGCAAGTCTTGATGCAATTCCGCCGCCTTTTCCACGCCGAGGACGGGAATCAAACGGGTCTTTACCTGTCCGGCGATGGGCGCCTTGGCGAAGACGAGCACGCGCGCATCAGTTGCGTTCATGGCGTCCTGCCATTCTTGTCGTAGTCCCGCGCCAAACTTTGCGGGTCGGCGCCGAAAAAGTAGGCAAGGCGCAGCCGCCACATCAGCAGGATCGTGCGCAGGATGCCCCGTGTTTCCCAGCGGCGGCTGGAGCTGACGACGCGCGCGCGCAGACAGAGCGGGCGGCCGTGTTGTTTGAGTGTGCGTGACAGGGCGATGTCTTCCATCAGCGCGATGTCGGGGAAGCCGCCCACGCGCTCGAATAGGTCGCGCGCGGCGAAGAGGCATTGATCGCCGGTGGCGATGCCGCTGAGACGTGAGCGCAGATTCATCATCGTTTCGATGAGCCGCAGCGCGGGATGCGTGCCGGAGAGGCGCAGATCGAATCGGCCCCAGCGCCGTTTGGAATCGGCGAGCGCCGCATTTATCAATTCATCCGCGCCGGGCGGCAAGCAGGTGTCGGCGTGCAAAAACAGCAAGACCGCGCCGGAGGCCGCGGCGGCGCCCGCGTTCATCTGCCGCGCCCGCCCGCGCGGCGCGTGAATGAGTTGATCGCACAGCGGCGCCGCCAGCGCCGCCGTGCCGTCTTGGCTGCCGCCGTCGGCGACGATGATCTCGTGACCTGCTTGCCGCAGTGGTTGTAGGCCTTGCAGCGCGGCGCTGATGCCGGCTGCTTCGTTCAGCACGGGGATGATGATGGAGATCATGCCTTGCCGCGGGCGAGCGTGATCGGGTGATGAGGTCGCGCGGAGTGCGTGCGTGGGCATGGCCAATTTATTTCGGCGGCAGACTGGCGACAAAATCTTCGCAGAGGGTGAGCCATTCATTCAATGCCGCGTCCGCCGCGAAGCCGGGCGGCGCGACATGGACGAAGCCCTTCATGGCCCGGCCGGTGAAGTCCATTTCGCGCGCGTGCGGACGCTGGAGCGCCACCGCATACTGCGTGGGGCCGACGCGGGCCATGAGGCTGTCATTGAGAATGCCGCAGCACATATGGCCGCGGAGCATGAAGGCGATGCCGCCAAACATTTTCTTTTCCACGATATCGCCGCGCCCGGCGAAGTGTTCACGCACCCGTTGCGCCGCGCCTTCATCGTAGGCCATGCGTGGGTGTCCTTAAACTTGGCGCATCAACAGCAGGCCGCGCCATCGTCACAACACGCGGCGTAATGCGCGGCACCCTTGGTTTCAGCCGCATCGCGGCGGGTGCCGCTGGGCGCGCACCAAGGCACGGGTTCTTGCAATGTCGCGGGGGTGATGCCGATGAAGTCGTTCTTCAGCGGGCCCTCGGTGAGGAATTTAAATGTGCGTTCGCACACCGCCATGCGTTCGCCGCGGGGGAAGTCATGGCCTTCGTCGTCGCGAATAAAGGCATAAGGCCCGCGATAGATCACCGCGTGGCCGACATCGAAGCAGGCGGCATCCGAACGCTTGGTGGCAGTGAGTGTCGCGGAGCGGAATTCGATGTCCTCGATAACTTGCCAAGGCGCGGCGTCCCATTTGTCGTAACTCACCGCGAGAAAACCCGCCGCGGCGAAAGTACTGAGAAACTCCCGTTCCTGAAACGCGCCGGAGAGACAGCCGCTCCACAAGTCGGGGTCGTCCTTTAAATGTTGCGGCACGGCTTCGTCGCTGATGATGTCGGAGATCGCCACGCGGCCGCCGGGTTTCAAAACGCGGAAGATTTCCCGCACCAGTTGTTGTTTCTCCGCATCGCCCACCAGATTGAGCACGCAATTGGAGATCACCAGGTCTACCGAGTTGTCGGCGATGAGCGGGCTGTGTTGGCGTTGCTCGTTCTTCCACGCCTCAAGCCGGGCGAGGTCTTGAGTGTTGCGCACGGGGTGCTGGGCGAGAAAATTTTCCAGCGCGTCCACATCCAAGGCCAGGTCTTGAATATGGCCCTTGCGGAATTCCACGCGCGCGCCGCCGAGTTTTTGCGTCATCTCGTCTTGATATTTGCGCGCCAGGGCGAGCATGTCCTCGTTCATGTCCACGCCGATCACGCGCCCGTGTTCGCCCACCAGTTGCGCGGCCATGTAGCACACCTTGCCGCCGCCGCTGCCGAGATCGAGCACGACATCGCCCGTGCGCACGTAGCGCGACGGGTCGCCGCAGCCGTAATCCTTGTCGATGATTTCCTGCGGCAGCAGCGCCAGCAAGCTGCTGTCGTAATTCACCGGGCAGCACAGGCTGGGCTGCACGTCCTTGGCGCCTTCGGAGTAGCGCTCGAGTACCGCGGATTGCACGTTCATATACCTCACCTCCAAGAAAAACTAAATTAATCTTTTACCGCTACTGCGTCGCGGCGCGCGATTTTTACCGCGGCCTCTCCAATTAATTCTAAGCCAAGGCGCCGCCGCAGCTGCTGCCTTGTCCCGCGGTGCAGCCGTAACAATGATCTTTCACCACGATGGGTTTACCGCTCAAGTCTGCTCCGAGAAGATCTTTAATGTGGCTGCGCGGGCGGCCGTCGGCGCGCAAGGGCAAGTCTAGCATTTGATTGAAGTCGCAATCGTAGACGTAGCCCCGCCAGTCCACGCTGATGAGCGAGCGGCACATCACGGCATCCAGGTTGCCGTCCTGATGCGCGCCGCGCAGCAGGTTCATGTAGTCCTCGAACTGACCCTTGGAGAGCAAGGTGCTGCCGAAGCGCTGGATGGGCATATTGGCCAGGGTGAAGAGTTGATTGAAGACGATGCCGAAGTTTTCTTTCAAGTGTTCTTTATACGCGGCCTGTAAAGGCCCTTGCGCGGGAGGCAGTGAGGGACCCTGCGGGTTGTACACTAAATTTAATATCAGTCCGCCGTTTTCTTTGCCGTAACCGAGGGCATTGAGTTTTTGCAGGGCGCGGATGCTGTTGCCGAACACGCCCTTGCCGCGCTGGCGGTCGACGTTGTCTTCGAGATAACAGGGCAGCGATGCGGTGATCTCGACGCGCTGCGCCGCGAGAAATTCGCCGAGGTCTTCATGGCCCGGCTCTTCGAGGATGGTGAGATTGCAGCGGTCGATGACGCGCAAGCCCCGCGCCCGCGCGGCGCGCACGATGTCGCGAAAGTGCGGATTCATCTCCGGCGCGCCGCCGGTGAGATCGAGCGTGTGGATGTCCGCGGCGTGGATGAACTCAATGAGCTGATCCGCGGTCTCGCGGTTCATGATTTCCTTACGCCGCGGCCCGGCGTTGACGTGACAGTGCAGGCACTGCTGATTGCAGAGATAGCCGAGGTTCACTTGCAGTGTTTCGAGCATCTTGCGCCGCAGCGCGGGAAAGCGCGTCTGTTCCAAGTGGGGCAGGGTGGCTAGCATCGTTGCATCCTTATTGGCATGAGCATTACTCTTCCGCGCGCGCGCCGCCGGCGGACGTTTTATTTTTGGCGCGGATCTTTTTTATCACAATTGGCAGCAGCGCGAATACGCCCAGCAGCGCGAAGGCCGCCAAGGTTTCGCCGGAGACAAGCTCGCGGGTGGAGTTGATCCGGCCCAGCGATTGCCCCAGATTGGCGAAGACGAAACTGCCAGGGATGATCCCGAGCGCGGTGGCCGCGACATAGACGCGGGTGGACACCGGCGTGAAGGCCGGCACCAGATTCACCAGCCAAAACGGAAACAGCGGCACCAGGCGCAGGAACAGTAAATAGTTAAAGGCGTTCTCGTTGAAACCGGTCATGAGTTTATTGGCGCGCGCGCCCAAGCGCCGCCGCGCGGCCTCGGCGAAGAGATAACGCGCGGCGAGAAACACCAGCGTCGCGCCCAGGGTGGCGGCGAGCACGATGATGGCCGTGCCCGTCCAGCGGCCGAAGAGCATGCCCACCGCCAGCGACATGATGACCGCGCCCGGCACGCTCAACGCCACCGCCGCGGCGTAGATCAACACGGCGCCGCCGAGCAGCGTCCAATAATGGCGTTCGGCGAGCGCGAACAGGGCCTCACGATTTTCCTTGAGCGCGGCAAGTGTCAGCCATTCATTGCCGCCCAGGGCGAAGAAGGCGGTGATGCCGCCGGCGAACAGCGCCAGCACGGCGAGTTTGAGCCAGGTTGAGTTCGCCGATTTTTTGGGGGTTGGAACCATGTTCAGCCTTGTTTCGCCACGGTGTCGAATCTGTCAGCCATGGCACGAAAATAGACGATAGAGATGTTGTGGTGAATGACCGCAGCGTCGCGATCGCGAGTTTAGTCGCGCGGCGCGGCCCGACCTTACGAATGATCCGCTCCGGCGTCGAGCGTGTGGCGGATGCGTTGTTTCGCCGCGGCGGACAGGCGCGGCGCGTCACTCTCGTCGAGGTGTTCGGGTAAATGCCGCGCAACGCGCTGGAGGAAACGCAGCTGATGCGCGTATTGATGACACATCTTGCAGATCAGCAAATGCAGGCGCAGCCCCAGGCGCTGGCCGAAGGACAGCGGGCGGTCAAGCGACTGTGACACGAGCTGGCTGGCTTCTTTGCACGATAACATCAGGTGCGGTCCTCGGGCTGGCGCTGAAACCAGTGCGCATCCAAACACTGTCGCATCCGCATGCGCGCGCGTGAGAGGATGACCCACAGATTATTGGTCGTGTCCACGGCCAGTTCCTGACAAATCTCTTCGGTGCTCAAACCGTCCAGTTCGCGCATCATCAGCGCGTCTCCCATGCGCGGGGGCAGGTGTTCGATGCACTCGCTGAAAATGCGCCAGAATTCTTTTTGCTCCAGCGCCTTGTCCGGGTCGCTCCACTGACTGATGTCGATGTTCCAATGGCCGCGCCGGGTAAACAGCTCGTCAGTGCGGTCGGCGGCGGTGTCGATATCATCGCCCAAGGGTAATTCGCGCCGCGCCTTGCGCAGATGATCGACGATCTTGTGTTTGAGAATGCCGGTGAGCCAGGTCTTCTCCGACGACTGTCCGGCGTACCGCCCGTGCGCCTGCACCGCGGCGAGCAGGGTTTCCTGCACCATGTCTTCGGCCAGCATGCTGTCGCGCAAACGCACCATGGCGTAGCGGTAAAGGGCATCGCCGTATTTATCCAGCCACTCGCTGGGTTCGCTGGTGATAGACATGCTGCGGGTCGCGTATCCAAGCCGGTTATGCGTGATTGCGCGCCTATGATACTCATGCGCCGCGTAAACGGAAAATCCGTTTGATCCATTGCTTCGCGCCCGGGGTCAGCCCCGCCTTGAGGCGCTGGTCGGCCACACGGCGGTTGATCTGCGCCAGGGTTGGATAAATATGGATCACCCCCGAGAGATCCTTGGCCTTCATGCCTTTGGCGAGGGCGAGGACGTATTCGTGGATCAATTCACCGGCGTGGGGCCCCACCAGCGCCGCGCCCAAGAGTTTGCCTTTGGGGCCGGTGAGAATCTTGGCGAAGCCTTCGGTGTTGCCGTCGGCTTGCGCGCGGTCCAGTTCGTGAAAGGGAAAGGTGAAGGTTTGATGTTCGATGCCTTGCTGCCGCGCTTCATTTTCCGACAGGCCCACCCGCGCGACTTCGGGGTCGCTGTAGGTACACCAGGGGATCACGCGCCGTTCGACCTTGGCCGGCAGGCGGAACAGGGTATTGCGCAAGATCACCCCGGCGTGGTGTTCGGCCATATGCGTGAAGAGATAGGGGCCGGTGACGTCGCCGCAGGCGTAGATGTGTTTCGTGCTGGTACGCAGCCGCGCATCGCTCTGAATATAACCGCGCTGGGTCTCGACGCCGGCGGCCTCCAAACCCAGGGACTCGCTGTTGGCGCGGCGGCCGGTGGCGATCAGCAGGTGCGTGCCGCGCAGTGTGATTTCCGCGCCGGTGGCGTCTTTGAGCGTGAGGCGGATGTCACCGGCCTCGCCGCCGACGCGCAGGGCATCGCTATTGAGATGTAAATTCACGCCTTCGGCGCGTAAACGCGTTTCCACCACGGCGGCGACGTCGCGGTCTTCCACCGGCAGCAATTGCGGTCCGCGCTGCACCAGGCTGACTTCGCTGCCGAGGCGGGCGAAGGCCTGGGCCAGTTCCACGCCGATGGGGCCGCCGCCCAGTACGAGCAGCCGCGGCACCGCTTCGCGCAGCTCAAAAACGTTTTCGTTAGTGAGGTAGGGGACGCGGTCCAGTCCTTCGACGGGCGGCGCTGCCGGGCGCGAACCCGTGGCGATGACGAAATTTTTCGCGCGCAGCGCGCGGCCGTCTACCTCAAAGGTGTAGGGATTAGTGAAGTGACCCGCGCCGAAGATCACCTCGATGCCCATGCCGCGGAAACGCTCGGGGCTGTCGTTGACCTCGATGGTTTGGATCACCGAATTCACCCGCAGCATGACCTGGCCGATATCTATTTTGGGCGCGTGGCCGGGCAGGCCGTAGGCCGCCGCCGTGCGCGCCAGATGCGCGACCTTGGCGGCATGCAGCAGGGCCTTGCTGGGGACGCAGCCGGTCCAGAGGCAATCACCGCCCAGGCGGTGTTTTTCCACCAGGACCACCTTGGCGCCGAGGGCCGCGCCGCCCGCCGCGACCACCAGGCCGCCGGCGCCGCCGCCGATGACGCAGAGATCGAATTCGGTTTGACTCATGGCGTGGCTCCTTGGCGGTATTGCCCCGCGGTGATGGCGCGGCGCGTATCACCGTAGCGGGTTTCCGCCGGTGGGGCAATTAGTTGGGACGGATGGCGTGTGCATGAAGGCTGGCGCATGATCGGACAATGAGTCGCGGATCACGGCGATTCCTTACAGCTTAGGCGGCGCGGACGCGGGCTTGGGGTATATAATCCCCGGCACGCATAAAAATATGTCCGCCTCGCGGCAGAGACTAAAGAGGGGCATCACAATTAATAACGCGGGCTGGATGGGAGACAATATGAAGCTCGATCTCTTCTTGCAAATGATGGTCGACGAGGGCGCGTCTGACCTTTTCGTCACCGCGGGCGTGGTGCCCAGCATGAAGGTGCATGGTAGTGTCGAGCGTATCAGCAGCGAGGTGCTGGGGCCGGAGCAGGCGCGCGGCATGATCTACGCCATCATGAGCGAGGCCCAGCAACGCGAGTTCGAGGCCACGCGTGAATGCAATTTCGCCCTGCACAAACCGCGGCTGGGGCGGTTCCGGGTCAACGTGTTTCAGCACCAGAACAACATCGGCATGGTCTTGCGCCGCATCGAGACTCATATTCCCACCATCGATGAATTGCGGCTGCCGCAGCTGCTTGAAGAGCTGAGCATGACCAAGCGCGGCTTGGTGCTGGTGGTCGGCGCCACCGGCACCGGCAAATCCACTACGCTCGCGGCCATGGTCGGTCACCGCAACCGCAATGACCGCGGCCATATCGTCTGCGTCGAAGACCCCATCGAATTCGTCCACCAGCCGCAAGGCTGCATCATCACTCAACGCGAAGTGGGCATCGACACCGACTCCTTCGAGTCGGCCTTGAAAAACGCCTTGCGCCAGGCGCCGGACGTGGTGCTGGTGGGCGAAATCCGTTCGCGCGAGGCGATGGAGCACGCCCTCGCCTTCAGCGAGACCGGCCACCTGTGCTTGGCCACCCTGCACTCTACTAATGCCGCGCAGACCCTGGACCGCATCGTGCATTTATTTCCGCGTGACCGCCGCGATCATCTCTTGCTGGACCTGTCGCTCAATCTTCGGGCCGTCGTTGCCCAGCGCTTGGTGCCTCGCGCCGAGGGTAACGGCCGGCGCGTGGCGATGGAGGTCTTACTCAACACGCCGCTGGCGGCGGATATGATTCATCGTGGCGACACCCATTTGCTCAAGGATTTGATGAAGCGTTCCGCCGAGCTGGGTATGCGCACCTTCGATCACGCGGTGTACGAGCTCTATAACCAAGGCGAGATCAGCTACGACGACGCCCTTGCCCACGCCGACTCCACCAATGAGGTGCGTTTGATGGTCAAGCTCAACAAGGGTGGCGATCCGCGCGCCTTGGCCACGGAGGTGGAGCGGGCGGGCTTGGTGCGCAACCGGGACGAGGAGCCGCCCATCACCCAAGTGGGCGCCGTCAAAGTGTAGTGACGGCGGTGTGCTTCAGCGCGCGCCGCGCTCGAAGACGATTTTCCCCTTGAACAGCGTCCAATTCACCCGGCCCTTCAACTGCCAGCCCATGAAGGGCGTGTTGTGGCCGCGGCTGATCAGGGTCCGTTTGTCCAATTCCCAGTAGGCCTCGGGGTCGAAAACGCAGACATCGGCGGCGGCCCCCGCGCCGAGGGTGCCGGCCTTGAGCCCTAGCAGACGCGCCGGTTGCTGGCTTAGGCGCGCGATCACCTCACGCAGCGGCATCACGCCTTCCTCCACCATGCGCAGACTGAGCGGCAACAGGGTTTCCAGGCCCGACAGCCCCGCCGCGGTTTCGGCGAAGGGCCGCAGTTTGGCATCGCTCTCGTGGGGCTGGTGATCGGAGCAGATGGCGCTCAAGGTGCCCTTGGCCAAGGCGGCGCGCAGGGCGTCGCGGTCGCGTTCGGTGCGCAGCGGCGGCTGCACATGACACTGGCTGTCGAAAAATCCCAAATCGATTTCGGTGAGGTGCAAATGGTGGGCGCTGACATCGGCCGTCACCGGCAGGCCGTCATATTGCGCGCGCGCCACCATGCGCACCGCCTCGGCGGTGGAGAGCTGGCAGAAATGCGCGCGTACCCCGGTCTGGCGGATCAGCGCCAGGTCCCGGGCCACCGCCACGGTCTCCGCCGCCTCGGGGATGCCAGGCAGGCCCAGCCGGGTGCTGACTTGGCCTTCGTGGACGCAGCCGTTATTGCGCAGCGAGGGGTCCTCGGCGTGGAGGAAGACGGTTAAATCATGGGTGGCGGCGTATTCCATGGCGCGGCGCATCACTAAAGTGTTGCTGAGCGGCTGGCGGGCGTTACTCACCCCGACGCAGCCGGCGGCCTTGAGGGCGCCCATCTCGCTGAGGTGCGTGCCTTTCAGACCTTGGGTGAGGGCGCCGAGGGGGCGCACCCGCGCCAGGCCCGCTTTTTGAGCGCGGCGCTGAATCAGCGTCGCCACCGCGGGGGTGTCCACCACCGGGTCGGTGTCGGGCGGGCAGCACAGGGTGGTGATGCCGCCTGAGACCGCCGCCGCGGTCTCGCTGGCGATGGTGGCCTTGTGTTCCGCGCCCGGCTCGCGCAGGTGGGCGCGCAGATCGACCAGGCCGGGGCAGACGATGTGGCCGCTGACGTCGATCTCGCGCTCGGCCTGAAAACCGTCCGGCGCCGCGCCGACGGCGGCGATGTGGCCGCCGGCGATCCACAGATCCAGCGGCGCGTCGATACCATTGGCCGGATCCACCACCCGGCCGCCAAAGAGGCGCAGCCGCATCATGCCGCCTTCCCTTCTCCCAGCGGGACCGTGCCCATGGCCATGGCCATCACCGCCATGCGCACCGCGATGCCGTGGGTGACTTGCTGCAGGATCACCGAGCGCGGGCCGTCGGCGACGTCCGAGGCCATTTCCACGCCGCGGTTGATCGGACCCGGGTGCATGACGATGGCGTCGGGCTTGGCGGCCGCGAGTTTGTCCTCGGTGAGGCCGTAGAGTTGAAAGTATTCGTGCTCACTGGGCAGCAGGGCGCCCTGCATGCGTTCATTTTGCAGGCGCAGGGCGATGACGACATCGGCGCCTTGCAATCCGGCGCGCAGATCGTGAAAGACATGCACGCCCAGCGTTTCCACCTCGGCGGGGATCAAAGTTTTCGGGCCGATCACGCGTACCTCGTTGACCCCCAGGGTGGTGAGCGCGTGGATTTGCGAGCGCGCGACCCGCGAGTGGAGGATATCGCCGACGATGGCTACGGTCAGCGGCGCGAACTCGCCCTTCACCCGGCGGATGGTGAACATATCGAGCATCGCTTGCGTGGGGTGGGCGTGGCGGCCGTCGCCGGCGTTGATCACATGCACGTGCGGCGCGACGTGTTCGGCGATGAAATGCGCCGCGCCCGAGTCGGCGTGGCGCACCACGAACATATCGCAGTGCATCGCCTCGAGGTTGCGCAGCGTGTCCAGCAGGGTCTCGCCCTTGGTGGCGGCGGAGACGGTGATATTGAGATTGAGCACGTCCGCCGACAGGCGCTTGGCCGCGAGTTCGAAGGTGGTGCGGGTGCGGGTGCTGGACTCGAAGAAAAGATTGACGATGGTCTTGCCGCGCAGCAGCGGCACTTTTTTCACCGTCTGTTCGGTGACGCCGGCGAAGGATTCGGCGAGGTCGAGGATATCCACCAGCAGCGCCCGTTTCAGCCCTTCGATGCTGAGAAAGTGGCGCAGGCGGCCCTGTTCGTCCAATTGCAGATTACGCGACATCATGGTTGGGCGCGGCTTCCCTGTGCCTGTGAGTGAGTGAGCTTCATCCGTCGCGGCGCACGCTGAGCTTGAGCGGCGCCGGGCCGGAGAGCTTGATATGTTCCGTGGGCGCCAGCGCGATGTAAAGCCCGGCGACGTCGGCTTGAATGGGCAGCTCGCGGCCGCCGCGATCGACCAGGGCCACCAGCATGATGCTCGCCGGGCGGCCGTAGTCGAAGATCTCATTCAAGGCCGCGCGGATGGTGCGGCCGGTATAGAGCACGTCATCGACCAGTACGATGTGGCGGTCATCGACCGTGGCGGGCAACTGTGAGGGCCGCACCGCGGGATTGAGGCCGATGCGGGTGAAGTCGTCGCGATAAAAGGAAATATCGAGTTTGCCCAGCGGCTCGCTGAGTTTGAGCAGGGTGTGCAGGCGTTCCGCCACCCACACCCCGCCGGTGTGGATGCCGATCAGCAGGGGATCGCGGATGCCGCGCGCGGTCCATTGCGTTTGCAATTCCGCCGCCATTCGTTCGAGTAGTTTTTCGACGTCGTGGTCTTGGCTCATCGTGTCGCGCCCAGGGTGTGTGAATGATCCGCCAGCCAGCTTTCCAAAATGATTTGCGCGGCGATGCGGTCCAGCTCTTCTTTGGCGGCGCGGCTGCGCGGCGCCTTGCGGCCGCGGTGGCTGACGCGTTGCGCCGCCTCGTGGGAGGAGAGCCGCTCGTCGATCAAGTGGACCGGCAGACCGTAACGCTGTTGCAGCGCCGCCGCGAAGGCGCGCACCGGCGCGGCCATGTCATGTTCTTTCTCATCCAGATGCGTGGGCAGGCCCACCACCAGCGCCTCGGGCCGCCAGGCGGCGATCAATTCGTCGATGAGCGGCCAGTCGGCGTCTTCACCACGTGCCGCCACCGTGGCCAGCGGCCGGGCGCTGGCGGTGATGCCTTGCCCCACCGCGACGCCGATGCGCCTTTTGCCGTAATCGAAGCCGAGCACGGTGCCGGATGTCCCGTTCATGCGTGACCGATTTGGCTGGAGAGGTGATTGAGGTCGACCCCCATCGAGGCCGCCGCCGCTTCCCAGCGCTGTTGCCACGGCGTATGAAAAATAATCTGCTGGTCGGCGGGGCCGGAGAGCCAAACGTTGTCGGCCATTTCCTGCTCCAGCTGGCCCGCGCCCCAGCCGGCGTAACCCAGGGCGACGAAGATGTCGCGCGGGCCCTTGCCGTGGGCGATGACTTCGAGGATGTCCTTGGAGGTGGCGAGGCCGATCCCGTCCGAGATGCGCAGCATGCTGTCCCAGTCCCCCGCCGGGGTGTGCAGCACGAAGCCGCGCTCGGTCTGCACCGGGCCGCCCATGAACACCGTGTGCCGCCCGGCCTGCGCGTCGTCGCTGTCGATGTGCATGTGTTGCAGCACCTCGCCCAGGCTGAGATTGAGCGGGCGGTTGATGACGATGCCCATGGCCCCTTGCCCGGTGTGCTCGCAGATATAGGTGACGGTGCGCTGGAAGTTGGGATCCTCCAGCGTGGGCATGGCGATGAGAAATTGGTTGGAGAGGGAAAGCGTGCTCATGATGGCGGATAGTATCCGCTGAATCGCGCCGTGCTGACAAGCGAGCGCGCCGCGGCTTTAGTCGGAGGCGAAGCGGTTGCCGCCCAGGAATTGCCAGGCGCGGGTGATGTTGATGACGTCGTAGTTCTTGCGGTGTTCCGGCAGGAAGGGGGCGTAAGGGGCGGCGAGATGGACGATGCGCACGGCGGCGTCGTCCAGCGCCTTTTCACCGGAGGAGTGGGTGATCTCAACGTGACGCACGCTGCCGTCGGGGTTGATGGCGACGTTCATCACCAGGCTGCCGGAGAGGTTGCGGCGCCTGGCCTCTTCGGGGTAGTTGAGGTTGCCGATGCGTTCCACCTTGGTGCGCCAAGCCTCCATGTAGGCGGCATCGCGGTAGGCCTTGCTGCGCGAGGTGATGGTCAATTGCCGCGGGAGTTTGCTGTAGGCCCGGGAGGCGTCTTCGATCTCGGCGCTGAGCTGGGCGATCTCGCGGCTGCGCATGATGAGCTGGGCGGCGCTGGGGGTGGCGGCCGCCTCCTCGTCCGGGGTGGCGGCCGCCACGTCGGGCACCTCCGCCTCATCGGCTGCGCGGGTGATGAGTTTCGTGGTCTGCGGCAGCGGCGGCGCCGCCACCTGGCGCGGCGGGCTGATGATGTCGCTTTGTCCGCTCACGGGCAGCGGCGCGGGGGTGGGTGGCGGACGGGTGGGGCGGGTGGCTTGCTCGGTGTTGCCGCCGCCGTCTTGATTGGTTTGCGCCAGATAATCCGCCTCGTCCGGGGCCTTTTTGCTTTCCTCTTGAGCGAGGATGACATCGAGGGTGGGATAGGGATTTTTTTTGGCCGGGTCCGGCGCGGCGAAGACGATGCCCAGCACGATGATGGCGTGCACGGCGATGGAGATGAACAGGGTCAGGCCCAAGCGGTCGGCGGGGGTGATGACGGCGGCGTTCATGGTGACGCCCCGGCCCGCAGGCCTTTGAGGGTGAGCAGGGCGATGACCCCGCTCACCGTGCCGAAGATCACCGCCGCGCTCATCAGCAGCGGAAACAGGTGCAGCAAGGCCTCGTGCGGAATGAACAGCCAATAGGCGGTCCAGAATTGCGCCGCCATATGCGCCAAGGCCGCCAGCAGGCTATAGCCCACCGGGCCGAACAGCCCGACCGGCGCCCAGCTGGCGAGGCGCAGCACCGCGACGCTGGCCACCGCCCCCGCCAGGCTGAGGGCGAAGGTGGGGGAGAGAAAGGTGCCGATGACGATGCTGCCCACCAGCACCCGCAGCAGCGCCACCCAGGCGGCGGTGGACCAGCCGTAGTGGATGAGGGCGATGACGGTGACCACATTGGCGAGGCCGGGTTTGACCCCGGGCAGGGGGCTGGGCAGGGCGCTTTCGGCGATATGAATGCTGATCGCCAGGGCGGTGAGCCAGGCGATGCGGTGGTCGTCGCGGGTGCTGTGTACGGTTTCGCTCATGCCGTGATCGTCATTGGCCTGTCCCGGGCGCGCTGTTTCCCCTTCCTAACGGCGCGCGGGGGTGTTGTATTAATGCCGACAGTATTCCGCCTAAAAGTTGATGCTGTCAAAGCGCGGCCGCGCGCCCTGCAGGCTGAGGGTGATGCCATTGGGCAGGCAGGCGGCTAAGTCACCGGCCCGGGCCAGCCAGCCGCTGTGGACGCATTGCTGGCCGGGACAGGGCGAAGAGAGAAAACGCGCGCGGCCGTCTTTCACCTCCAGCACGCTGTCGCCCAGCGGGCCGTGGATATGCAGTTGCTGGTTGCGGCTCAAGGGTATTTCCAGCGGGGCTTGGCCGTTGGCGGCGATGCGCGCCCGGTCGGCGGGGCCGCCTGCGCCCCAATACTTCGTGTACAGCACGGGGAGCAGGGCGATGGCCAACAGGAGCACGAGCCAGTCGGCGCGGGTCATCACGGTTCACCGATGACGGTCTTGGGTTCGGGCTTGATCTCGAAGTGAATGCGCTTGGCCATGGCCGGGGTCAGGTACACCGTGCGGTCGGCACCCACCAGCATCACTTCTTTAAGGCCCATGCCGCGCACCACCTCCAGCCAGTTGTCCGGCCCGGCCACCATCAGCGCGGTGGAGGCGCCGCCGCCGACGCCGCCACCGGGATAGACCACCGTCGCCGACATCGCGCCGCTGGCGGGATAACCCGTGCGCGGGTCGAGGATGTGCTGGTAACGCTGGCCCTGGAATTCGAAATACCGCTCGTAATCGCCGGAGGTGAACACGCTCTCGTCGCCGTGTATTTCCAGCGAGGCGAGCACGCCGGGGCCGCGCGGGTCGCGGATGCCGATGCGCCAGGGCTGTCCGCCGCGCTGGCCGATGGCGCGCAGGTCGCCGCCGGCGTTGACGATGGCATTGCTGATGCCGTGCGCGCGCAGGGCGGCGATGGCCTGATCGACGCCGTAGCTTTTCACATAGGCGCCGAAGTCCAGCTGCACGGCGGGGTTACGGCTGCGCAGCTGATTGCCGTCCAGTTGCAAATCGTCCATAGCTGGCTGCAGCGCCACGCGTTCTTTAACGGCGTCGGGGTGGGGCGGGGGCACATCGGCCGGGCGCTCGTCCATTTGAAAACCCCATTCGGCGAGCAATTGGCCGATGGCGGGGTTGAACAGGCCGCCGCTCTGGCGCGAGAGGGCTTGCGCGCCGCGGATCACCTCGATTTGGTCCGGCGCCAGGTCCACGGTGCCGCCGCGGGCGAGCTGGGTATTGATCTCGGTGAGCGGACCCGGTTCCCACGCGTGCCAGCGGTGATGCAAGGCATTCAGGGTGCTGATGACCGCCGCGCTGGCCTGCTGGGCGCTGGCGGCGTCCGTGCCCCAGATGCTGATGTCCACCAAGGTGCCGAAGGCGAGCACCTGTTCTTGATGCAGGGGCTCGGGCGCGCGGCCGCAGGCGCTGAGCGCGAGGACGCCGAGTAGGGCGAAGAACCCAATGTAACGGGACGCGCGCGCCGCGAGCAAACCCTTCACGCCTACGCCGTCCCGGCGCGCCGCGCCGCGAGTTTCTGTTCGATGCAGTCCATGAATTGCCCGCCGATGTCCAGGCCGTAGAGCGCGTCCAGTTCGCGGATGCAGGTGGGGCTGGTGACGTTGATCTCGGTGAGATAGTCGCCGATTACGTCGATGCCGACGAAGCTCAAGCCTTTTTCGCGCAGAGTGGGCCCGACTTGGGCGCAGATCCAGCGGTCGCGTTCACTCAAGGCCACGCCCACGCCGCTGCCGCCGGCGGCGAGATTGCCGCGGGTCTCGCCGGCGGCGGGGACGCGTGCCAGGGCATAGGGCACGGGTTCGCCGTCTAGCATCAGAATGCGTTTGTCGCCGTCGCGGATCTCCGGCAGATAACGCTGGGCCATGATGTAGCGTGAGCCGAGCTGGGTGAGGGTTTCGATCACCACGCTGATATTGTGATCGCCGCTGTGCAGACGGAAGATCGCCTCGCCGCCCATGCCGTGCAGGGGTTTCAGAATGACATCGCCGTGCTCCTGCAAAAAGGCGCGGAGGTCAGCGGCGCTGCGCGTCACCAAGGTCGGCGGCGTGCATTGCGGAAACCAGGCGGTGAAGAGTTTTTCGTTGGCGTCGCGCAGGCTTTGCGGTTTATTGAGCACCAGCACGCCCTCGGCTTCGGCGCGTTCGAGCATATACGTAGCGTAGAGATATTCGCTGTCCACTGGCGGGTCTTTGCGCATGAGGATGACATCCAGCGCCGCCAGCGGCAGGGTCTCGTGCGCGCCGAAGTGATGCCAGCGGTCCACGTCGCTTTGCACCGTGATCCGCCGTGTCCAGCCATAGGGAACGCCGTCGCGCAGGCTGAGATCACCCAGTTCGAGATAATACAGCTCCCAGCCGCGCGCCTGCGCCGCCAGCAGCATGGCGAGGGTGCTGTCTTTTTTGGGTTTGATGGCATCGATGGGGTCCATTACCACCCCGAGTTTGATGGTCATGATTTTTTTCCAACGCGCAGGCGTAGCGTGGCGGCACGCAGGCCGTAGCTGTGGCGGCGGCTGGGCGAATAACGATGGCGTCTCATGATGGCGTGCATCCGCAGCTGGCTTGGAATAAAACGCAATTGTAGTCAGTTTGCGTCTTCACGTCTTCACGTCTGCGCCTCGGCGTTTACGCTTTTATACGGAAGCCGCGATTTCCCGCGCCGCCGCCAGCAGGGCCAGGCGCGCGATGACGCCGTAAGCGTAAAAACGATTGGGATGAGCGTCGGGCGCGCGGTTCACATCCGGGGTGTTGCAACACTCGGCGAAGGCCAGGGGTTCGAAGGCCATGCCGGGGGCGTTGAGATTTTCATCGACGCCGCGGCCGGTGTGAATGCGGTAAAAACCGCCGACGACGAAGTGATCCATCATATACACCACCGGCTCGGCCACGGCTTGATGGTCACCCCAAGTCTCGAAGGTGTAGACGCCTTCTTGCAAGATCACTTTGCTGATCTGCTGCCCGCCCTTGCTGGCGGCCATGCGGCTGCGCTGCTTGCGGTTGAGTTCGCGTATTTCTTGCGCCGAATGCACCATCATCACCCCCATGCCGTAGGTGCCGGCGTCGGCCTTCACCACCACGAAGGGGCGTTTGTCGATGCCGTATTCGTCGTATTTGCGCTGGATGTTGGTGATGAGGGTCTCGACATTCTTCGCCAGGCAGTCTTCGCCCTCGCGCTTGGTGAAGTTGATCTCGCCGCATTGCAGAAACAGCGGATCGACCAGCCAGGGGTCGAGGTCGGTGAGTTCGGCGAATTCGCGCGCCACCGCGCGGTAATGATTGAAGTGATCGGACTTGAGACGGTTGGACCAGCCTAGATTGAGCGGCGGGATCACCGGTTGATCGAGTCCTTCCAGGATCGCGGGGCGGCCGCTGGATAAATCATTATTGAGCAGCACCATGCATGGGTTAAAACCGGCGACGCCGAGTTTGTTGCCCTCGCGCGTCAAGGGTTCCAGGCGCACGCGGCGGCCGGAGGGCAGGCGGATCTCGCTGGGCTCGGTCACTTCGTCGAGCAGCGAGCCGACGCGGACCTCGAAGCCCGCCTTACCGAGGATGTCGGTGAGGGTGGCGACGCTTTCCATGTAAAACAGATTGCGGGTGTGGTTCTCGGGGATCAGCAACACCTTGGCCGCCGCCGGACACACACGCTCGATGGCCGACTGCACCGCTTGAATGCACAAAGGCATGAAGGCGGGGGTGAGATTATTGAAACCGGCGGGAAAGAGATTGGTGTCCACCGGCGCGAGCTTGAAGCCGGCGTTACGCAGATCCACCGAACAATAAAAGGGCGCGGGGGTCTCCAGCCACTGGCCGCGCAACCAGCCCTCGATGGCGGTCTGCCGTTCGAGTAAATGTTGTTCAATCATCAACAAGGGGCCGGTGAGGGCCGTGGTCAGGTGCGGGACTGCGTGCAGGTGTTCGATGCTCATGATTCACCACTGATTAGCCGCCGGAGGAGACGGCATCATAACACAGGGCGGTGAGGGTGCTGGCGAAGCGGGGGCGTGATGCGGGCGGGTCAGCGCGGGCCGCGCATGCGCGTCAAGCGCCAAGCGATGAGCGCGGCGGCGAACAGGCTGAGGCCGTGGGGCGTGGGCAGTTTATTGCCGAAGGCGTCGTCGACGCGTGTTTTGAGCAGGGCGAATGCGCCGCCGCCGTTGCTGAGCGCGTCGAAACTGAGGGTGGCCAAGAGCACGTCCGCGGATTGCAGCAGGTCGAGTTCGATCTCGCTGAGCAGGGACACGGCGGCGATATTGACGGCGCCGGGGGATGATAAAAATTCGCTGAAGGTTTCGAAGGCGGCGGGGTCGGGGTCGCCGAGCTCGCCGCTGAAGCTGACGCCGTTGAGTGAAAACAGCGCGCCGTCATAGCCGATGTCGATGTCGTAAGCGCCGACCGAGGGCGCAAAGCCCGCGCCCAATCCAGTGACGCGCACTTGAACGTTGAGCACGTCGCCCGCGGCGACTGTTGCCGCGTCAGGTGTCAAATAAGCGAACACGGGCGCCGCCGCGGTGATCTGAGGAAAATGAATCAGAACGAGGAAGCCGAGCAGCGGCAGCAGCGGGTGTGAACGAGGCATGGCGTGATGACCCTTGGTTTAGGTGATGAAGTTTAAGTGATGAGGTGAGGCAGATTCAGTTCCGTCCGTGGACCTTGGCGCGCGGTGATTTTTAAAATAATTAAGGCCAGGCCGCCGCCGATGAGCAGCAAGAGCGTGGCGGGTTGCGGCAGCACGGCCACGGAGATGTCATCGCTGAGAAAACGGACATTGCCGGTGAAGGGATTGCCGATGTTGAAGGCGTCGAAGTCGACACTGGTGCCGAAGAACCAGCCGGGCAAGAGCGGGCTGAGTCCGTCGATGATCTGCGTGACGGAATCAGACGCCAGCGGATCGGCGGCTGGAAAATTAAAATCCATGGCGGCGAAGACCGCGGGACCAAGATCGGCGTTTTCGACCATGCCCACTTTTATGAAGCCGGGAAAGGTGACGTCGAATACATTGGTTTCATGTTCACCGGTGCTGCCGGTGCGCGAGATAAAATACGAGACGATGTCGAAGCCGACGTCGAAGGTCACGCTCTTGCGTGGCGCCAAGGTCGTGTCGTCGCTGGCGTCACCTAATTTGAGGACGGTGGATTTCTCGCCATTTTTACCCTTGACGATGAGGTCGGAGAGCACGAAGGTGTCCGTGTCGGAGTTGTTTCTCACTTCGATGATCTCACCGGCATGGGCGGGCGGAGGCACGGCCATAATAACCATGATGGCGGCGAAGAAGATGCTGATTGCGGCTGATGCTTTCATGTTGTCACTCCTGTATTGCGGGGGCGAGGTTTTGCCCCCGGGTCAAGTGCGTGGGCGGCGGCGATCTATTGCTAGGGTGCGCACCGCGGTTTGTCACATTTGAGGGTGCAATAACGCGCATCGTTGACGGTGATTAAACCGTCGCCGTCGGCATCGAGCGGGTCCGCCGGGCCGAAGGCGCGCGCATTGCGTTGCGCGAAGATGGAGCGGATGTCGCCGCGGTCCACCCTGTCGTCGTTATTGATGTCGCATATTTGCGCCACGAAGGTCGAGCCGTCTTCGGGGTCGAAGGCGCTGGGCAGGCCGTTGCCGTCCACCGCGACGATGCCTATCACCTCGCCGTCCTGGAGTTGCAATTGCACGCTGGTCTGCGTCGTGCCGCCGAGAAATTCAACGCTGGGGGCGGCGGGGTCATCAAATAATTCAGCGCTGCGGTAGATGTGGTACTCCGCGGCCGCCGCTACGCCGGACCAAACCAGTGTC
This sequence comes from uncultured Gammaproteobacteria bacterium, assembly GCA_947259075.1. Taxonomy (GTDB): domain Bacteria; phylum Pseudomonadota; class Gammaproteobacteria; order DRLM01; family DRLM01; genus CAKKSB01. Next base: position 39,428 of record CAMYKQ010000053.1, read on the forward strand.
ATTAAATCACGGTTCTTGGCCGCGATGCGCAGATCGTCCACCACCGCTGGCGGCAGCGTGAGCGGCGGGCCGATGATGACTTGCACGGGGACAATCCGGCTTTCTCCCGGGGCGAGCACGCCGCTGATTTGCGGCGGGCTGATTTGAATTTCCGTGGTCGCGGCGGAAGGGGCGAGCGTGACTTCAAAGGACTGGGCGCTGGTGCCGGGGTTGGTGATGATTAAGTTGTAATTATGCGTCGCGGCGGGTTCGTCATCGGCGAAGAGCAGGCTGACGAGTTCAATGCCGTACGTGCCGGGTCCGGTCGCGCTGGCGTGATCGGCTTGCACCAATTTGTCGTGCGGCACATAAATGGAATTGGGTATCTCGCTCAGCGGCGTGCCCGCCACATCGCCGGTGACGCGGCCCAGGCCGTCACTCACGCCGAGGCGCAGGGCGAAGGTTTGGCTCTCGATCTTCGCGCCGTTTTTTTTATGGGACTCCAATTTCTTCCAGCCGCTGAAGCCGGGTGTGCCGGTGGCGGTGAAGGCGAAGTCGGTTGGCGTGCTGGTGACGCGCAGATGCGTGGTGCGCACCCAAATGTCGGCGTCGTGAAAACTGGTGGGTAAAACATAGCCGGCGTGACCCGTGCCGCTGAGATAGCTCTTGCTGTCAGTGAAGGATTCCCACGGGTCGAAGAAATGCCATTTACCGCCGTACCACACATTGGCCGCGGCGGTTTGCACGTCATAGCTGCCGTCGGCGAAGGAGGGTAATACGTTTTTCTCGCGCACGGGGAAGCCCAGTTCCCGTACCAGCGAGGTGAAGAACAGCGCGGTTTCGATGCACATGAATTGATTGCCCGCGCGCGGTTTGCCGATGTCGATGGTGCCGTCGTCGGCGAGCTTGCAGATGTCGGCATCGTCTTCAAAATCCGAGGGCTGGCCTTTGGGGTAGGTGAGGTCTTCGACGAATTTGTAAATATTGTTGATGATGGCCTCCGCGTCGGCGGGCATTTTGTCGGCGTAGTTGCCGCCGCCGGCTTTAGGCCTTGGACCATCTTTGTGACCGGGCGCGCCGGGCAGCGGCGAGGGGCTTTGCGCCGCCTCGTAGCCGTTCTTCGGACCTTGGTAACGCGCGGCCTTGTAGGCGATGCGCGCGCGGCAGGCGCTGTCGTGGTTGGAGGAGGCGCCGCCGCGTTCGTAATAATCGCGCTGCGCCGCATCGGCGTTTTCTTTTTTGTATTCTTTGCTGTCGCGTTCTTTTTTGCCGGCCTCGTAGGCGCTGGCGGGCACGCTGGCCTCGCCATTATTGTTGAAGCCGTTGCTCGCCAATCCGGCTGGATCATCGCCCGCGGAATAGAGTGGCAGCAACAGGAGCGTGGCGGCGAAGGTGATGAGGACGGCGGAGCGGCCCCGCGTGCGATGAGATGAGGCCGCGCGGCTGCTTTGGGCGGCATTCACTCCTTGCCTGTGCATGATGGCATCCCTGGTGTTGCTGTCGCGGGCGTTCTTGTTTTTTATTTATAGCTAGAGAATAGGTGGTTTATTTACATTTTCCAGTGGGGTGAGTGCCAGGCGATACCGCGGGACACTACTAGTGCCTATGCGCAAAGTTATGCGCGGCTCCAATTGAAATCAGCGTTGTGGGAGGGGGCAGGGCGGCGCGCCGCCAGTGCCGCGGCGGCCGTGCGCGGAATGCATGGCTTGAGGCGCAGGCCAGGGTCGCACTCGCCGTGTTTGTAATTCATTTAAGCGGGATGGCCGCGCAGCGGCGTGTCCGTGCCGGATCGGTGTGAGAGTGCCGAACCCGTGAGCAATGCTCAGCGTGGTGACGCGTGAAGCGTATCTTGCCGCCGCGCGGCGCAACAGCGGTGAAATGACCGCGGTGGCGGACATGCCCGCGATGAGCCGCCCGCCGTTCCGCGCCGCGAGTGCTTGAGTATGGTCTTTACCGGGCGGCGGTTCGCGGCGATGGGCGGGTGATTTTCCGGGTTCTTCTCGCGGCTATTTTATAAGCGCCGGCCAGTGGCCGTATCGTTTCCGCCGCCCGTTGCGCGCGCTGGGCGCTGAGACTTAACTGATAGTGAACCGCCTTCTCGTGGGCCGTTGTTTACGCGCCGGGGGCGTTGGCCTGCCGCCGGGGCGGGCAGGTCACGCGCTAGCGATAAAAGCACATTATCCGCCGCAATATACATTCGTGAATGTTTGTATATAATCGTCGCTTCATGTTCTCAACTGGACTCAGGCCATGACGCGTGCTCCCCTAATAAAATTTTCTGGCGAAGACGGACGGGCAATGAACCGGCGAGTGTGGTTTGCCGCCGGGGCCATGGCGGTCGCGGCCCTGCTCGGCGCCTGTGGCAATAGCGGCCAGGCCGCCGGGCCGGGGGAGGGGGGCGGCATGCCGCCCATGCCGGTGACGGTGATCGAGGCCCAGCCGCAACAGCTGCCGCGGATCATCGAGGCGGTAGGTCAGACCGAGGGCTCGAAAGAGGTCGAGGTGCAGGCGCGGGTCTCCGGTGTTTTAACCAAGCAGCTCTTTGAAGAAGGCGACAAGGTTAAACGAGGCGCCGCCTTGTTCAGCATCGACCGCGCGCCCTTCGAGATCGCGCTGGCGCAAGCCCGCGCCGCCTTGGAGCAGGATAAGGCCAATCTGGAAAAGGCGCAGCGCGAAGCGGCGCGTTTGCAACCTTTGGTCGGCGAAAAGGCCGTGAGCCAAAAGGAGGCGGATGATGCCAATAGCGCGTTGCTCGCGGCGCAGGCCTCGCTCGCGGCCAACGAGGCCCGCGTGCGCGACGCCGAGTTGAACCTGTCTTATACCCATATCACCGCGCCGATCTCCGGCGTCACCGGCCGCGCCCAGTTTTCCGAGGGCACGCTGGTTGTTCCCGGCACTGCGTCGAGCGTGTTGACCACGCTGCAGATCATTGATCCGATCTGGGTGCGTTTCGCCTTCTCCGAAAGCGAAACCTTGCAGCTGCGCCGCGCGGGCGGCAAGGCCGAAGTCAATTTGCTGTTGCCCGATGGCAGCCTGTACGGCAAAACGGGCGTGCTCAATTTTATCGCCTCGACCGTCAACACCGATACCGGCATGGTGGAGATGCGCGCGGAATTCCCCAACCCCAAAACCCTGCTGTTGCCGGGCCAGCTGGTCCGCGTCCAAGTCGCCATCGGTGAGCGCGAGGCCTATCTGGTGCCGCAGGCCGCCCTCGCCCAGACCGATCAAGGCAAGCTGGTGTTCACCGTCACCCCGGACAACACCGTGGCGCCGCGGCCAGTCGAGACCGACGGCTGGTCGGGCAATAATTGGGTGGTGAGCAAAGGCCTCGCGCCCGGTGACAAGATCATCACCGACAATCTCATGAAGCTGCGCCCCGGCGCGGCGGTGATGCCGCATGCGCCCGGCGAAGGTCCGGGCGCGGGCGATGCGGCGGCGGCGGATAAACCGGCTCAGAAATAATAACGAGTATGCCCACGGCCCGGTATCTCAGCGAAGGCTAAACCATGTCAAAATTTTTCATTGATCGTCCCATCTTCGCCAGCGTCCTGGCCATCATCATCGTGCTGGCCGGTTTGGTCGCCGCGAATATTCTGCCCATCGCGCAGTACCCCGAAATCTCGCCGCCGACCGTGACCATCACCGCGTCGTATCCCGGCGCCTCGGCGGAAACCCTGGCCAAGACCGTGGCCGCGCCCATTGAAGAACAACTGTCCGGCGTCGAGAACCTGCTCTACTTCAACTCGACGGCGGCATCCAATGGTTCGATCAATATCACCGCCACCTTCGAGGTCGGCACCGACGTCGACAAGGCGACCTTCAACGTCAATAACCGGGTGCAACTCGCCGCGCCGCGCCTGCCGGACGAGGTGCGGCGCAACGGCGTCACGGTCGCCAAACGCTCGCAGAATATCTTGCTGGTGGTGGCGCTCAATTCGCCGAACAGCACCTATGACATGCTGTATCTGTCGAACTACGCGACTCAGAACGTCCTCGATGATTTGAAACGTATCCCCGGCGCGGCGGATGTCTTCATTTTTGGCGCGCGCGATTATTCGATGCGGGTGTGGCTGAAACCGGACCGCATGGCCCAGCTCGGTCTCACCGTCAGCGACATCACCAGCGCCATCAACTCACAGAATGCGCAGTACGCCGCAGGCAAGATCGGCGCCGATCCCGCGCCCGCGGGCCAGCAACTGGTCTACACCGTCACCGCGCGCGGACGCATGCTCCAGCCCGAGGAATTCGGCAATATCATCCTGCGTTCCAACGGCCCCGGCGGCGTGCTGAAACTCAAGGACGTGGCGCGCATCGAACTCGGCGCGCAGAGTTATGACCAGGCCAACAGCGTCAACGGCCAGCCCGCCATCGCCATCGCGGTGTTTCTGCAATCCGGCGCCAACGCCATTGAGGTGGCGCAATCCATTCGCGACACCATGGCGGAATTGAAAAAGGAAAACTTCCCCGAGGACGTCGATTATCTGATCCCCTACGACACCACGCGCTTCGTCTCGGCCTCGATCGAGGCGGTGATACAAACCCTGCTCGAAGCCGCGCTCCTGGTGTTGCTGGTGGTGTTCCTCTTCCTGCAAACCTGGCGCGCCACCTTGATCCCCATGATCGCGGTGCCGGTGTCGCTGATCGGCACCTTCGCCGGTTTGTGGCTGTTCGGTTTTTCGATCAACACGCTCACCTTGTTCGCCATGGTGCTGGCGGTGGGCATCGTCGTCGACGACGCCATCGTGGTGCTGGAAAACGTCGAGCGCCTGATGCGCGAACGCCTGCTGAAACCCTTCGATGCCGCGGTCGAGGCCATGCGCGAGGTGCAGAACGCCGTCATCGGTATCGTCCTGGCCTTGGTCGCGGTGTTCATCCCCGTCGCCTTTCTCGGCGGTATCGCCGGTCAGCTCTATCGTCAATTCGCGGTGACCGTGGCCATCGCCGTGGCGCTCTCCGGGGTCGTGGCGCTGACCTTGACGCCGACGCTGTGCGCGATGCTGCTCAAACCGCACAATGACGCGGACGGTAAAATGGCGAAACTGTTTCGCCCCTTCAACCGCGGCTTCAATTGGGTGACGCAGCATTTTCTCGCGGCGGTCAGATTGGCCTTGGGCTGGCGCATCACCGCGCTGACGGTGTTCGCGGTGTTCATCGGCATCGTCGCGCTGTTGTTCTGGCGCATACCCGGCAGCTTCGTGCCGCCGGAAGATCAAGGTTACATCATCAGCGCCGTGGTGCTGCCCGACGGCGCCACCTTGGCGCGCACCGAAAAGACCACGGCGCAGTTACGCACGATGATGAACGGCAATCAGGCGATAGAGAATATTTTCATCGTCAACGGCTTCGACCTCATCAGCGGTAGCAACAAGAGCAATTCCGCCACCATCTTCATGCCGCTGAAGCCTTGGGAAGACCGCGAGCAAACCGCGCAGCAACTGGCGCAGGAAGTCAGCGGTAAAGGCTTCATGCTCTCCGACGGTCTCGCCTTCGCGTTCAATCCGCCGGCCATACGCGGCCTCGGCGCCACCGGCGGCTTTGAGGTCTATGTGCGCGGCCGCACCGACCCCGATCCGCAACGCCTCGCGCAAGTGACCAACGACTTCATCGCCGCGCTCGGTCAACACCCGGCCTTGGAAGGTTTGCGCACTCTTTATCATCCCACCGTGCCGCAGCTGCGCGTCGAGGTGGATCGCGAGAAGGCCTTGCTGCTCGGGGTGCCGGTCAGCGAGGTCTTCGGCGCCTTGCAGGCGCAGATGGGCTCGCTCTACGTCAATGACTTCAACAAGGCGGGGCGCACCTATCGCGTCACCATCCAGGCCGATGCCCAGTACCGCGCCAAGCCCGAAGACTTGGGCAATGTCTATGTGCGTTCAACGACGACGCAAACCATGATCCCGCTCAAGACGCTGATCACGGTGGAGAACATCATCGGGCCGGAACAGGTCGAGCGTTACGATGGCTATATCGCCGCCAAGGTGCTGGGCAGCGCCAAGGCCGGCTACAGCTCGGGTGAGGCGATACAGGCGGTGGAGCAGCTCGCGAAACAGTCTTTACCCAAGGGGTACGACATCGAATGGACCGGCCAGGCCTTCCAGGAAAAACGCACGGGCAGCGCCTCGGTGTTCGCCTTCGGCTTCGCGCTGGTCATGGTCTATCTGATTCTGGCGGCCTTGTACGAACGCTGGGGGGTGCCGGTGGCCGTGGTGCTCGCCGTGCCCTTCGCCTTATTGGGCGCGCTCGGTTTCGTGTTTCTGCGCGGCATGGATAACGACATCTACTTTCAGATCGGCTTGATCGTGCTGATCGGCCTGGCGGCGAAGAACGCGATCCTCATCGCGGAGTTCGCCATGCAGGGCATGGAGCAGGGCATGGACGCCGCCGCGGCGGCGGTGGAGGCGGCGCGCTTGCGCTTCCGTCCCATCGTCATGACCTCGCTGGCCTTCGTCTTCGGCGTGTTGCCGCTGGTGTTCGCCACCGGCGCCGGCGCTGCGGCGCGGCAATCCATGGGCACCGGCGTGGTCGGCGGCATGATTATCGCCACCTTCATCGCCCCCATCTTCGTGCCGCTGTTCTTCACCTTGTTCGCGCGCAAGCCGCGGCCTTCTCATCACCATGACGCGCCGCCTAGCATCGTAGTGGAGGGGGATAAATCATGAGTACACCATCCCGCTTTACCGCGTTACCGGGTATTACCGGCCTGGCCGCGATCGCCTTGCTCAGCGCTTGCACGCTGGGCCCGGACTACGCCCGCCCCGATCTGGTCTTGCCCGCCGCTTATTCTGATGCTGCGCAGAGCGGCGATGCGGTCCGGGAACAAGCAGCGATCACGTCCGATTGGTGGACGCTGTACGGTGATGCGACGCTCAACGGCTTGGTGGCGGCCACGCTGCGCAATAACACGGACTTGCGCCGGGCGGTGGCGCAGATCGACGCGGCCCAGGCGGTGTTGGAGCAAACCGGTTCCGCCTACTTCCCCCAAGTCGATCTGGAGGCCTCCAGCAGCCGTTCGCGTACCAGCACCTTGAACGCGCAGCCGCTGCTTTCGGGCACGCCGGCGATTTCCAACGCAAATCGCTTGGCGCTGTCCACATCCTTTGAAATCGACTTGTGGGGCAAGCTGCGCCGCGCCTCCGAGACGGCGCGCGCCCAGCTCTTGAGCACCCGCTATGCCCGTGACGTTACCGCATTGAGTTTGGCCAGCACCACCGCGCAGGCTTATTTCGCGTTGCGTTCCCTGGATGCGCAGATCGCCTCGACCCAAGCCACCCTGCGTTCACGCGATGAAGCGCTTGCGGTGGTAAAGAGCCGTGCCGCCGGCGGTCTCGTCTCGGAATTAGACGTCAACCAAGCCCAGGGCGCGCGCGCCGACGCCGCGCTGCAATTGCGCGAGTTGCGGCGGCAACGGGCCCTGCTGGATCACCAGCTCGGCGCGCTCACCGGCAAACTGGACTTGCGGATCGCGGCGGGGGATCTCATGCAGCTGCCCATGCCGGCATTGCCGCCGGCCGGTCTGCCCTCGACTTTGGTGGAACGCCGGCCCGATGTGCAACAGGCGGAGCAAGTGCTGATCGCGGCCAACGCCCAAATTGGCGCGGCCAAGGCGGCGCAATTGCCGACCTTTTCCCTCACCGGCAACTTCGGCGGTTCAAGCAAGGAATTGAGCGACATCCTCGAACCCGGCGCGCGCATTTGGTCCTTGGGTCTGTCGGGCGTGTTGCCGATCTTCGACGCCGGTAAATACGCGGCGCGCACCCGCGAGGCCGAAGCGGTGCAACGCCAGGCATTGGCCAGTTATCAAAAGAGCGTCGAGACCGCCTTCAAGGAAGTGGCCGACGCCTTGAGCAACGCGGCGCACGGCGCGGCCGCGGCCAGCGATCTGCAAATCAAGCTCGATGCGGCGCGTAATGCCTTGCGGTTGTCGGAGCTGCGCTACAACGCGGGTTATTCAGGCTATCTTGACGTGCTCGATGCGCAACGCGGCGCCAATGCCGCCGAACTGGCCTTGGTGCAAAACCGCCAGGCGCAACTGGAATACAGCGTCGATCTGATGAAGGCCTTGGGCGGCGGCTGGTCGCCCCAGGGCGATGCGCCCATGGCGCAACGCTGAGCCTATGGTGCGCAAAACCAAATTCGAGACCGCGCAGACGCGGTTGCAAATCATCGCCGCGGCGCGCGAGGTCTTTGCCGAGCGCGGCGTCAGCCGTACCACCTTGGCGCAGATCGCCAAGGCGGCGGGCGTCACCCGCGGTGCCATCTACTGGCACTTCAAAAACAAGCCGGACTTGTTCTTCGCCATGCTGGAGCAGGTGTCCCTGCCCTTCATCGACCGCATCGACGAAACCCTGCCCGAGGAAAATCCGGGTGACCCGCTGCGCGGGGTGCAAGCCAGCATGAGTGAAGTCCTGCGGCTGCTCAAAGAAGACATGGTCGCACGCACCACCTTCGAGATCGTCGTCCTGAAATGCGAATATGTCGATGAATTCGCCTCGCTGGATATCCGCGTCAACAAAACCGGCTGCGCCTTCGTGCAAAAAATGATAGGCGCCTACAGCGATGCGAAAAAACGAGGATTGCTGCGCGAGGGCATCGATCCGGCCCAGTGCGCCCTCGACAGTTATATATTTATAAAAGGGATAATTCAGCTCTGGCTTTCCGACACGGACGGCAGCCTCATCCGCGGCAAGGCGCAATCCCTGATCGACGCCCACATCGCCATGCGCTACAAATAATTTCGCGCGCGAAGACCCGGGCGCGCAAAAAAAGCGGTCCCAGCTTGGGCGCGCGGAGCAGGGCGAAGCGACGGATTCCGCCGGATGCCTGTTGGGATTCGAGGCACAAAATGGGCCACGCTTAACTGAACACGGCGCGCACCCACCCCCCGTTTAATTTTGAAGCCAGGCGCTAGCTGAAATCACCCCAGCGCGTCAGCAGGGCGGCGAGCGCCGCCAGCGCCGCGGTTTCGGTGCGCAGAATGCGCGGACCTAAACGCAGGCCGGTATAGCCCGCGCCTTTGGCGAGATTGATTTCTTGCTCGCTCAAGCCGCCCTCGGGGCCGACGAGCAGGGTGACGGGTCCGGTGGGAGTGGCGAGCGCGTTGAGTTGGGTGTCCGCTTGCGGGTCGAGCACCAGCGCCAGGCCCGTGGCGGTCTCGGCCAGCCAATCGCGCAGCGGGCGCGGCGCGGCGATCTCTGGCACGCGATTGCGGCCGCATTGTTCACAGGCGCCGCTGACGACGGCCTGCCAGTGCTGCACGCGTTTGTCCAAACGCTCACCGCTCAATTGCACGCCGCAGCGCTCGGTGAATAAAGGGATGATGCGGCTCACGCCCAACTCCACCGCCTTTTGCACGGTGTAATCCATTTTTTCGCCGCGCGAGACGCCTTGCGCCAGCCACAGTTCGAGCGGCGGCTCGCGTCCGGTGGCGTGAAAGGCGCCGACGCGGACGCTGACATGGCGCTTATCCACGCTATCGATGACCGCTTCGAATTCACCGCCCTCGCCGTTGAACAAAATCAGCGGCGCACCGACCGGCAGACGCAACACGCGCGCGACGTGGTTGGCGGCCTTATCATCGAGCAGCACGCTGGCGCCGTGGCCGAGGGGAGCGGGATGATAGATGCGCGGGATTCTCATGGGGTGGGGATTATAACGGTGAAAGCGTCTACGGCCTATCGCGGTGCGATTAGACAGCGCATTTTTCAGCCGTCATCGTCGCTGCGCTTTATTGCCGCGTCCTGCGCGCACGTACTCAATTTATGGCTCGATGAACGCCAAGAATTAAAAGATCGTCATCCGTATAGTGGGCTATTGCCGGTCGTTGAGAATGCAATTTCTGCTTGCGTTTTCACATCATCGTAGCGATAGCGCGGCGTGGGTGCAGCGCATCATGGTGGCCTCATGCGGCGGATCGTCCTGCCGGCATCCGCCGCATGAGGGCGTGATATTACGTTGCGAATGTACCTGCTTGTCGGCGTCATAATGTCCCGGGGTCACTTGATTCTTCACGGGGAAACAGCCGGCGGAACGCCCGTTGGGCTTCCGCCCTGCATGGGCTACCCTTTATTTTTCACTATTATTTCTCACACCCTGCGCGGCTTAACCACCCCGTCGGCTGCGCCGCCACCCCTCCTTGGCAAGGAGGGGATCGCTATTTTTTTCTCCCCTCCTCCTCGAGGAGGGGTGCCCCGCAGGGGCGGGGTGGTGAGGTCGCGGCGATGAGCGTGAGTTGGATAATGAAAGTCCCGAAGCCGCGTAGAAGAAAGTACCTCGCCCGCGGGGGCGAGACCCCGTATTCAATACAATGGGTCGGAGATGGCGCGACATTAAGCCATGGCTTCCACGATCGATGCGGTTCATTGCATTCGCCGCATCCTACGGGCTCTCGGAACGAGCAGCGCTTTTTGCTGTCCCCTGGAGCTATTTGTTAAGCGATTTTTCATATTGCTCTAAATGCTCATAGAAATATCCATGCAAAATGGCATACCTGAAGGCGAGCTTTGAATTCTGCGCCTCTTGATGTATTTCCAGTTGTTCATCTATGAAAGACTTTGCGCGATCGTAAATTACATCATCAGCACCACCCATCAGATGATTTCGGAAGAATTTTCCCAAATAGCTAACAATCACTCTTCCATCAAAATCCCGCGCAAGCATATTCAAACTCGCCTCAGCCATTTTCTTTGTTATTTGACACTCGAAGTCATTTTCATTGCATTCTGTTTTCGCATGTCCAAGTAGGTAATTTAGAACCTCATCTGAGACCACAACACGCGGATATTGAGCCACATATGATTCGAGCTCATAAGCATCTGCTATAGCTTTCCCATAGAGTTCATTTTTATGTAACTCGGCTGCCACCCCTATTGACACGCCGATGCGAACTGGCCTCTTTTTAGCCAGTCCTAGCAAGCACAATCCTCCACACGCCGCCAATGCGCCATAGACCCCTTTTGAGGGGGAATACTGCTCATCTATTCGTAGTGGCACATAAATAACCAATCCATCAGAAAAATGCTGAAATTTAATTTCTGCTTTATTTAGCTTATTAAAACCCGACAGTGCATTTAGTGGGTTGTTCTTTTCATTCTTTGTGAATGAATTAAAATAGTCAGAGGCAGTTTTTTGTAAATCATAGACAGCGCCAACAGTATCCTTAACCACCTGAACGAACTCGGAATATTCAGGCCCATTCTCGTCACTTGGCAAGGCATCAAGCTTCCTTAGCCTTTCTCTTTGACCAAGCAAATCAACAAATGCCACTAAGTAATGACCAAATGTGAGCGTGTCGTCCTTTGATTTTCTCATCGTCTTTTTCGCTTAACGTTGAAGAGCTCGTAGGATGCGGTGAGGCACGAACCGCATCGATCGAGTTCAATAGATTCATTCCACGCCGGCGAGTGTTATCCTTTCGCCGCCACCCCACATTCTTTCATTCTTCAGTGGCAAACCGTATCCCTGCCCACGCCGCTTCCGCCATCAGTTGTATTTCTTCCGGCGTGATGATGTAAGGCGGCATGAAATAGACTACGTTACCCAGCGGCCGCAGCAGCACGCCTTTTTCCAAGGCATGTTGATACACGCGCAGGCCGCGGCGTTCTTGCCAGGGGTAAGGCTCGCGCGCTTTTTTATCTTTCACCATCTCGATGGCGACGATCATGCCGCGCTGGCGCACTTCGGCGACGTGCGGGTGCTCGGCGAAATGCGCCGTGGCCGCGTGCATATGCGCGGCGAGGGCGCGATTGCGGACGATGATGTCGTCTTGCGCGAAGATGTCGAGGGTGGCCAGTGCGGCGCGGCAGCCGAGCGGGTTGCCGGTGTAGCTGTGCGAGTGCAGAAAGGCGTTGAGTTTTTCGTAGTCGTCGTAAAACGCCTGATAGATTTCCTCGCGGGTGAGCACGGCGGCCAAGGGCAGATAACCGCCGGTGAGGCCTTTGGAGAGGCACATGAAGTCCGGCGTGATGCCGGCCTGCTCGCAGGCGAACAGCGTGCCGCTGCGGCCGAAGCCCACGGCGATTTCGTCGGCGATAAGGTGGACGCCGTATTCATCGCAGGCGGCGCGCAGTAATGTCAAATACACGGGGTCGTACATGCGCATATTGCCGGCGCATTGCACCAGCGGTTCGACGATGACGGCGCAGACCTCGTCGGCGTGCTGCGCCAGCGCGCGGCGCATGTGTTCGAACATGCGGGTGGAATGTTCCGCCCAATCGCTGCCCGGCTCTCGCGCAAAGCAGTCGGGCGAGGGCACGGTGATGGCCTGCATCAATAAGGGTTGGTAGATTTCTTTGTAGAGCGCGACGTCGCCCACCGCCAGCGCGCCGAGGGTCTCGCCGTGGTAGCTGTTGCTCAGGCTGATGAATTTGGTCTTGCACGGCGCGCCGCGATTGCGCCAGGTGTGAAAGCTCATCTTCAGCGCCACCTCCACCGCGGAGGAACCGTTGTCGGCGTAGAAACAGCGCTTGAGGCCGGGCGGCGCCAGCGCGGTGAGGCGTTCTGCGAGTTCGATCGCGGGTGTGTGGGTGAAGCCCGCCAGCAGCACGTGTTCCAGATTTTCCAATTGATCGCGCAGCGCGGCGTTGATGCGCGGATTGGCGTGGCCGAAGAGATTCACCCACCACGAGCTGATGGCGTCGAGATAGCGCTTGCCGTCGAAGTCTTCCAGCCACACGCCCGCGCCGCGGCGGATGGGGATGAGCGGCAGGGTTTCGTGATCCTTCATTTGCGTGCAGGGGTGCCAGAGCACGGCCAGGTCGCGGGCCATCAGGGCGGCATTCGTGTGTTTGGCGGCGGGCATCCGTGTCGGCTGTATGGGTTGTGGGCAGGCGCGCTAGGTTAGCACAGCGCCCGCGCCGTGGCGGCAGTGACAACAAGGATAAAGCGTGTCGGGATTATTTACAGGCTGGCGTGACGGCCGCTTGCGGGATCATTAAAGCCGTTTAAAAAAAGCAGCTTAACGAGTTGGCAAGCATGTTGCTATTACCCTGTCGCGGATGTATCGCGCCGGTTGCCCGGTCTAGGGTAACCACTAAAGCCTTCCACGGATGTACCTCAAGGATGTATCTCTCTATGTAATGGGCGACGGACCCCCTGCTTTGCGCGTTGTTTGGTTTCACAAAGCATTGGGATAATTCATGATCAAGTCGCTGTTATTTTCCACCGCCATTTTGCTGGGCGTGAGCGGCACCGCCGCCGCGGCGCCGCTGTTATTGGAAGGCAATTTCATCCGCGTCACCATCGGTGATGACGGCACCTTGGGTAATGGCTACGGGCCGGAACCGGGTTTGCTGTACGACGCCACGGGTTCACGCAATTTCACCGGCGATGATTTTCTCAAGCCGGGTTTTCCCTGGGAATTCTTCACGGTGAAGGCCAACGAGGTCGGCGTCACTGGCAACAATAATGACACTGATTTTTGGATGCGCGATTTCCGCTTCAACTTGATTGAGGATTTGAGCGGCCAGCAGGGTTTCGACCGGCATGTGCGTTGGCTCGGCACCAGTGAATCGATGCAGTTGAGTAACGATTTCTTTTTCAATGACGACGATCAGTCGATTCAAGTCCGCACGACCATCACCTCATTATTGGATCTCAGCGGTCTGCGTTTCGCGCGCAGCATCGACCCCGATCAAGACGTCGAAACGTACGGCGATTATGAAACCCGCAACGGCCGTGGTTACGACGCCAATGGTGATGGCGATTTCGGCGGCGCGGGTGACGTGGCGCCGCAAAACTGGGTGCATGCGCAAGGCGCGCGCAGCGGTTTGAGTGTGGGGCTGTACTCGGATTCACCCTATGCGCACGACACCGGCGTTTCCTACGATTGGCTGCTCGATCCGGATTTCTTTCTCGCCGGCATCGATGAGGGCGATGGCGATAATGCCTTGGGCATAGGCTTTAATCTCGGGGATCTGGCGCGAGGGCAGTCGGTTTCATTTATGTATGCCTACGTCTTGAGCGCCAGCCTGGGCGGCGCGCAATTCCCCGTGCTTGGCGCGCAGCGCGAGGATGAACCGGCGGAGAGTTCTTTGTCCGTCAGCAGCGTCCCCGAGCCGGGCACGCTGATCTTGATGAGTTTGGGGGTCGCGGCTTTGGGGGTTTTCACCGGGCGCAGGGCGCGCAATAAAACATAAATTATAACTACAAACATAAAACTAAAAATTGAAACGGCTCATTACGAGCCGTTTTTTTTTTGCGGATGAAGCGGGCTGAACTTAACCCGGCTTGGAGATGATGCCGAGGTTTTGCCAGATCGTCGTGGTCGGGCCGGCCTGGTTCATCGTGTAGAAATGCAGACCCGGCGCGCCGCCGTCCATGAGCGTGCGGCACAGCTCGGTGGTGACGTCCATGCCGAAGGCGCGCAGGGATTTCAGATCATCGCCGTAGGCTTCGAGACGTTTGCGGATCCAGCGCGGGATTTCCGCGCCGCAGGCGTCGGAGAAGCGCGCCAGCTGGATGTGATTGGTGATGGGCATGATGCCCGGCACGATGGGCAATTCCACGCCCAGTTGCTCGCAGTCGTCGACGAAACGGAAATAGGCGTCGGCGTTGTAGAAGTATTGGGTGATGGCGGCATCGGCGCCGGCCTCCACTTTGCGTTTGAAGTTGAGCAGGTCTTTGCGCGCGTTGCTCGCTTGCGGATGAAACTCCGGATAGGCCGCGACTTCGATGAAGAAATGATCGCCGGTCTCCTTGCGGATGAATTCGACCAATTCATTGGCGTAGCGGAACTCGCCCGCCTCGCGCATGCCCGAGGGCATGTCGCCGCGCAGGGCGACCAAATGGCGGATGCCTTGGGCTTGGTAGTTTTGCAGGATGCCGCGAATGCTGTGCTTGGTTGATCCGATGCAGGACAAGTGCGGCGCGACGTCGATGCCGGTCGCTAGTTTGATCTCGCGTACGGTGTCGAAGGTGCGTTCCTGTGTCGAGCCGCCGGCGCCGAAGGTCACCGAGGCGAAGCAGGGTTTGAGCGGCGCGAGCTGGGTGTAGGTCTCACGCAGTTTCGCGGCGCTGTCTTCCGACTTTGGCGGAAAGAATTCGACGCTATAGGCTTTGGGATAATTTTTTTGCGATTTCATGGGGCGCCATTTCAGATGCAGGACGGGTTGGGCGCCATCAATATTACGCCTCTTGACCGGCATCCCTCTCCCGCTTGCGGGAGAGGGATGGGGCGAGGCTCTATATCGCGCCGTAACCCGCCAACTTGTCGCGTAGCGACTCCTTCAATTGTGCAAGGTGCGCCTTGCGGCGCGGTTTGGTGGGTTACGCGGCTGCGCCGCTAACCCACCCTACATTTAATAGCGATAGTGATCCGGCTTGTACGGTCCCGCCACCGGCACGCTGATGTATTTCGCTTGCACGGGGGTGAGCTCGGTGAGATGGGCGCCGATCTTTTTCAGATGCAGGCGCGCCACCATTTCGTCCAATTGTTTGGGCAGCACGTAGACCTGCTTCTGATATTTGCTGCCGTATTTGAACAGCTCGATCTGCGCCAGCACCTGGTTGGTGAAGGAGGCGGACATGACGAAGCTGGGGTGGCCGGTGGCGCAGCCCAGATTCACCAAGCGGCCCTCGGCGAGCAGGATGATGCGGTTGCCATTGGGCAGGATGATGTGATCGACCTGCGGCTTGATGTTTTCCCATTCGTATTGGCGCATGCTGGCGATGTCGATCTCGGAATCGAAGTGGCCGATGTTGCAGACGATGGTGTTATTACGCATGCGGATCATGTGATCGTGGCTGATGACGCTGAGGTTGCCGGTGGCGGTGACGAAGATGTCGGCCTTGTCGGCCGCTTCGTCCATGGTGACCACGCGATAGCCTTCCATCGAGGCTTGCAGCGCGCAGATGGGATCGATCTCGGTGACCCACACCGTGGCGCCGAGGCCGCGGAAGGCTTGCGCGCAACCCTTGCCCACGTCGCCGTAGCCCAGGATCACGGCGATCTTGCCCGCGATCATCACATCGGTGGCGCGCTTGATGCCGTCCATGAGGGATTCGCGGCAGCCGTAGAGGTTGTCGAACTTGGATTTGGTCACCGAGTCGTTGACGTTGATGGCGGGGAAGGGCAGGCGGCCTTCCTTCTGCATTTGATACAGACGGTGCACGCCGGTGGTGGTCTCTTCCGTCACGCCTTGAATATTGGCCAGGGTCTTGGAATACCAGCCCGGATGCGTTTCCAGGCGTTTTTTGATCGTGGCATAGAGCACGCGTTCTTCGTCATTGCTGGGTTTGGCGATGACGGAACTATCTTTCTCGGCTTGCGCACCGAGGATCAACAGCAGCGTGGCGTCGCCGCCGTCGTCCAAGATCATGTTTGGCGCGCCGCCGTCGTGCCATTCGAAGATGCGGTGGCTGTAATCCCAATATTCCTCCAGGCTCTCACCTTTGTGGGCGAACACCGGCACGCCGGTGGCGGCGATGGCGGCGGCGGCGTGATCCTGCGTTGAGAAAATATTGCACGAGGCCCAGCGCACTTCGGCGCCCAGCGCGGTGAGGGTTTCGATCAATACCGCGGTCTGAATGGTCATGTGCAGCGAGCCGGCGACACGCGCGCCCTGCAGCGGCTTGCTCGCGCCATATTCCTCGCGCAGGGCCATCAGGCCGGGCATCTCGGTCTCGGCGATGTTGAGTTCTTTGCGGCCCCAGCCGGCCAGTTTCATATCGGCGACTTTGAAATCACCGGCGGTTTTGGCGACAGCGTTCATAGTGGATCTCCTAAATATCTTAAGAGCGCCGTTTTTACAGAACCGCTTTCCTCGAGCCTGGCGGGGACTCCGCTGCAGCGCCCCTCGAGGAAAGCGGTGTGAAGATTACAGGCCCGCGGCGGCGCGCAAGGCTTCGGCCTTGTCGGTGGCTTCCCACGGCACATTGATGTCCTCGCGGCCGAAGTGGCCGTAGGCGGCGGTCTGCTTGTAGATCGGCTGCAACAGATTGAGCATGGTGACGATACCGCGCGGACGCAAATCGAACTGCTCGCGGATCAACTCGATGATGCGCGCCTCGCTGATCTTGCCGGTGCCGAAGGTGTCGACGCTGATGGAAGTAGGCTCGGCCACGCCGATGGCGTAGGAGACCTGAATCTCGCAGCGGTCGGCGATGCCGGCGGCGACGATGTTCTTGGCGACGTAACGGCCGGCGTAAGCGGCGGAGCGGTCGACCTTGGTCGGATCCTTGCCGGAGAAGGCGCCGCCGCCGTGACGGGCCATGCCGCCGTAGGTGTCGACGATGATCTTGCGGCCGGTGAGGCCGCAGTCGCCCACGGGGCCGCCGATGACGAAGCGCCCGGTGGGGTTGACGAAATACTTGGTGGTCTTCGTGAGCCATTCTTCGGGCAGCACCGGCTTGATGATCTCTTCGATCACCGCCTCGGTGAGGGCCTTGTGGCTGACATCGGGGTTGTGCTGGGTGGAGAGCACCACCGCGTCCACCGCCACCGGCGTGGCGCCGTCGTAGCGGATGGTGACCTGGCTCTTGGCGTCGGGGCGCAGCCAGGGCATGACGCCGTTCTTGCGCAGCTCGGCTTGGCGGCGCACCAGGCGGTGGGCGTAGGTGATGGGGGCGGGCATCAGCACGTCGGTCTCGTTGGTGGCGTAACCGAACATCATGCCTTGGTCGCCGGCGCCTTGTTCGTGATTCTCGGATTCGTCCACGCCCATGGCGATGTCGGCGGACTGTTTGCCGATGGCGGTGAGCACGGCGCAGGATTCCCAGTCGAAACCCATCTCCGAGCTGTTATAGCCGATGTCCTTGATGGTTTGGCGCACGACGGCCTCGGAATCGACCCAGGCCTCGGTGGTGACTTCACCCGCGAGCATCACCATGCCGGTCTTGACCAGGGTTTCGCAGGCCACGCGGGCCTTCTTATCTTGGGCCAGGATGGCGTCCAGGATCGCGTCGGAGATCTGGTCGGCGACTTTGTCGGGGTGGCCTTCCGAGACCGATTCGGAAGTGAATAAATGCCAATTGCTCATGTGCGCGTGTCCTCGTGCCGGGGTGCTGGCCAGGCCAGCCAGGCCCTATAAATCATGAAGGTAATAACAGTGGGTTGTCTTAAAAACCGCATGCCCGCAGCATTGGGCACAGGTTCACCCCATCCAAACGGCACATATTAACCTGCCCTAGCCTGGGGTGCCAGTTCTCCAATGATAGGGCGCTTAACGGCGGATCGGCCGAATGGATGAGCATATCCTAGGGAAATGGTAAGAGAACGGCCCCGCCCTTGCCCAAACGGGACGGGTGAGAGAGAATTACCGGTCCTTAGCGGGTGGCGGGTCTTTGGGTCGTCGCCATATGTTAGTGAATGTTGATAAAATGGCCGCCATGGGCGCTACGGGTCCGCCCGCCGAGCTGCCGGGTAAGATAGCCCTAAGCTGACGGGATGTGGACCGGCAGGATAAAAACGCGCCTCGCGGGGGTGGGTGGGTTTGAGCCTCTGAGGGTGGGGGTGCCGCTCTAATTTTTTCCCTTCGTACATCGAATTATTGCCGCTCCGTGATGCTGACCGATGCCGGTCACGGGCGATGAAACCAGTTTTTTTGGTACTACTGACGTTTATTTTTTATTTTAGGAGAGACGCATGCCTTCGCGCAGAGAACTAGCCAATGCCATTCGTGCCCTGAGCATGGACGCCGTTCAAAAGGCCAACTCCGGTCATCCCGGAGCGCCCATGGGAATGGCGGACATCGCCGAGGTGTTGTGGAATGACTTCATGCACCACAACCCCAGCAATCCCAAGTGGCCCAATCGCGACCGCTTCGTGCTGTCGAATGGTCACGGTTCGATGTTGATCTATTCCCTGCTGCACCTCACCGGCTATGACCTCGGCATCGAGGATCTCAAACAGTTCCGTCAACTGCATTCCCGCACCCCGGGCCATCCTGAATACGGCTACACCCCCGGCGTCGAGACCACCACCGGCCCGCTGGGCCAGGGCATCACCAATGCCGTGGGCATGGCCATCGCCGAGAAGATGCTGGCCGGCCAGTTCAATCGTGACGGCCACAAGATCGTCGATCACTACACCTATGTCTTCATGGGTGACGGCTGCATGATGGAAGGCATCTCCCACGAGGCCTGCTCGCTGGCGGGCACGCTGGGTTTGGGCAAGCTCATCGCCTTCTGGGACGACAACGGCATCTCCATCGACGGTCACGTCGAGGGCTGGTTTACCGATGATACCCCCAAGCGTTTCGAGGCCTATGGCTGGCATGTGGTGCGCGACGTCGACGGTCATGACGCCGAGGCGGTGAAGAAGGCCCTGATGGAAGCCCGGTCCGTAAATGACAAACCCACCATGATCTGCACCAAGACCGTGATCGGTTGGGGCGCGCCGAATTTGTGCGGCAGCCACGATTGCCACGGCGCGGCCTTGGGTTTGGATGAAGTCGCCGC
Organism: uncultured Gammaproteobacteria bacterium; assembly: GCA_947259075.1. Lineage (GTDB taxonomy): Bacteria > Pseudomonadota > Gammaproteobacteria > DRLM01 > DRLM01 > CAKKSB01. Next base: position 58,796 of record CAMYKQ010000053.1, read on the forward strand.
CACCCGCGAAAACCTGGGCTGGAAACACGCGCCTTTCGAAGTGCCCGACGATATCTACGCCGGCTGGAACGCGCGCGACAAAGGCGCCAAGGCCGAGGCGGCTTGGGCGGAGAAATTCGCGAAATATAAAGCGGCTTTCCCCGATCTCGCCGCCGAGTTCGACCGCCGCGTCGTCAAGGGTGAGTTGCCGGGCAATTGGGCCGCGAAAGCCAAAGAATTCGTCGCCGCGTGCAACACCAAGGCCGAGAAGATCGCCACCCGCAAGGCCTCGCAGAACGCGATCAGCGCCTTCGCGCCCTTGCTGCCGGAAATCGTCGGCGGTTCGGCCGACCTCGCCAGCTCCAATCTGACCTTGTGGAAAGAGGCCAAAGGCATCAGCAATACCGTGTCCGATGGCAATTACATCTATTACGGCGTGCGCGAATTCGCCATGTCCGCCATCATGAACGGCATCAGCCTGCACGGCGGTTTCATCCCCTACGGCGCCACCTTCCTCACCTTCTCCGACTACGCCCGCAACGCGGTGCGCATGGCGGCGCTGATGAAGATCCGCAGCATCTTCGTCTACACCCACGACTCCATCGGTCTCGGCGAAGACGGCCCGACGCATCAACCCATCGAGCACGTCACCTCCTTGCGTATCATCCCTAATATGCAAGTCTGGCGTCCGTGCGACACCGTGGAATCAGCCGTAGCTTGGCAAGCGGCCGTCGAGCGCAATGACGGTCCCAGCAGCTTGATCTTCTCGCGTCAGGCCTTGGCCCATATGCCGCGCAATGAGCAGCAGATCGCCGATATCCGCCGCGGCGGTTACACCTTGCTGGACTGCCAGGGCGCGCCGCAGGCCATCATCATGTCCACCGGCTCCGAAGTGGAGATCGCCGTGGCCGCGGCCAAGACCCTTAGCGATAACGGCGTGCGCGTGCGCGTGGTGTCCATGCCCTGCACCAATGTCTTCGATAAGCAAGATGCCGCCTACAAAGAGGCCGTGTTGCCCAAGGCCGTCAAGGCGCGGGTGGCCATCGAGGCGGGCGTCAGCGAATTCTGGGCGCGTTTCGTGGGCGATCAAGGCAAGGTCATTGGCATCGACCGCTTCGGCGAGTCCGCGCCTATCGCCGCCTTGTACAAGGAGTTCGGCTTCACCGCGGAGAACGTGGTCAAGGCGGTCCAGGAGCAGCTTTAAGAATTTTAATAACCACGAAGAACACGGAGGCGCGGAGACAAAAATGGGTTCTTCTCCGCGCCCTCGGTGAACTCCGTGGTTGAAGTCCAGGTTTTCTAGTAACTATCGGGAGAGTAGACATGGCAATCAAAGTTGGCATCAACGGATTCGGCCGTATCGGACGCATGGTTTTCCGTGCGGTCACACAGGAATTCAAGGATATCGAAATCGTCGGTATCAACGACCTGCTGGAACCGGATTATTTGGCTTATATGCTGCGGTATGACTCCGTCCATGGCCGCTTCAAGGGCGACATCGAGGTCGATAACAACACCCTTATAGTCAACGGTAAAAAGATTCGTCTGACCGCCGAGCGTGACCCCGCCAATCTGAAATGGAACGAAGTGGGCGCCGACATCGTGATCGAATCCACCGGCCTGTTTCTGACTGAAGAGACCTGTCAGAAGCACATCGCCGCCGGCGCCAAAAAAGTAGTGCAGAGCGCGCCCTCCAAAGACAGCACGCCGATGTTCGTGTACGGCGTCAATCACAATACCTACAAGGGGCAGGCCATCGTCTCCGCCGCCTCGTGCACCACCAACTGCCTGGCCCCGGTGGCCAAGGTGTTGAACGACAAGTTCGGCATCAAGCGCGGCTTGATGACCACCGTTCACGCCGCCACCGCCACCCAGAAGACCGTCGACGGCCCGTCGATGAAAGACTGGCGCGGCGGCCGCGGTATTTTGGAAAACATCATTCCTTCCTCGACCGGCGCCGCCAAGGCGGTGGGCGTGGTGTTGCCCGAACTGAACGGCAAGCTGACGGGCATGGCCTTCCGCGTGCCCACGTCCGACGTCTCCGTGGTCGATCTGACCGTGGAGTTGAACAAGGCGACCACCTACAAGGACATCTGCGCCGCCATGAAGGCCGCCTCCGAAGGTGAGATGAAAGGGGTGCTGGGTTACACCGACGAGAAAGTGGTGTCCACCGATTTCCGCGGCGTCAGCATGCCGTCGATCTTCGACGCCGAGGCCGGTATCGCCTTGGATGGCACCTTCGTCAAGGTGGTGTCGTGGTACGACAATGAATACGGCTATACCTGCAATATGATGCGCATGGTGCAGCACGTCGCCAAGTAAAGAGGACAAGGGTGCGGGTTAGGCCGTGTTTTCGCGGCCTAACCCGCCCAAGCCCGGCGCAGGCAAACGCACGCCGAATATGAAAGTCGATAAGATGCACTGTAGCGCGATGGAGTGCGCGATGCTGAGCCATCGTTCAATCCACCCCGCATTTTGCCGAGAGTTATGCGGCAAGGCCCCGAGCCAGCCTTGCCAGATAATTCTTAACTTGTGAGGAGTAAGCCATGCCCGTAATCAAGATGACCAGTCTCGATCTGGCCGGTAAGCGTGTATTGATGCGCGAAGATCTCAATGTGCCGTTGAAGAATGGTCAAGTGGCCGATGACACCCGTATCCGCGCTTCGCTGCCCACCATACAGCGCGCCGTGAAGGCGGGCGCCAAGGTGATGGTGATGTCGCACCTGGGCCGTCCCGAGGAGGGCGTGTTCAGCGAGGAAAATTCCGTGAGGCCCGTGGCCGAACACATGGCCGGTCTGCTGGGGCAGCCGGTGCGGGTGGTGAAGGATTATTTGAACGGCGTGGACGTCGCCGCCGGTGAGGTGGTGATGTTCGAGAACGTGCGCTTCAACAAGGGCGAGAAGAAAAACGCCGACGCGCTGGCCAAGCAATACGCCGCGCTCTGCGACGTATTCGTGATGGACGCCTTCGGCACCGCGCATCGCGCCGAGGCTTCCACGCATGGCGTCGCCAAATTCGCGCCGGTGGCTTGCGCCGGTCCGCTGCTGGCGGGGGAATTGGATGCGCTGGCGAATGCGCTGGAGAATCCCAAGCGGCCGATGGTCGCCATCGTCGGCGGTTCGAAGGTCTCGACCAAGCTCACCGTGCTGGAATCGCTGTCCAAGGTCGTCGATCAATTGATCGTCGGCGGCGGTATCGCCAACACCTTCATCGCCGCGGCCGGCAACAAGGTCGGCAAATCGCTGTGCGAGAATGATCTTATTCCGCAGGCGCGGAAACTCACCGAGCAGGCGCGTGCCCGCGGCGGCGATATCCCCGTGCCGGTGGACGTGGTCTGCGGCAAGGAGTTTTCCGAGAGCGCGCGCGCTGAGTTGAAGCATGTGAGCGAAGTGGCCGACGATGACATGATCTTCGACGTCGGTCCCGAGACCTCCAAGCAATTCGCGCAAATTTTGAAGAACGCCGGTACCATCGTCTGGAACGGTCCGGTCGGCGTTTTCGAGTTCGATCAATTCGGTGAAGGCACCAAGGCCCTGGCCCAGGCCATCGCCGAGAGTCCGGCGTTCTCCATCGCCGGCGGCGGCGATACCTTGGCCGCGGTGGCTAAATACGGTATCGCCGACAAGGTGTCTTATATTTCAACGGGTGGCGGCGCCTTCCTGGAGTTTTTGGAAGGCAAGGAGCTGCCCGCGGTGGCGATCTTGAAAGAGCGCGCCAAGGGCTAAATCAAAAATATACGCGTATATTAATCAGGAGGCAGATCACTGCCGGTCAATGCGGCGTTCCCATCGAGGGCGTTGCCCATAACAGGCAGTGACACATTTATGTTAAGAAGAACCAAAATTCTGGCCACTCTCGGCCCCGCCACCGATGACCTCAAGGTCTTGGACGGTATCATTCAAGCCGGGGTTGATGTGGTGCGCATCAATTTCTCCCATGGCGATCCGGCCGACCATCAGCGGCGGGTGGAAGCGGTGCGTAATCGCGCCCGCGCCCACGGCCGCCAAGTGGGCGTGCTCGCGGATTTGCAGGGACCGAAAATCCGCATCGATCGTTTTAAAGATAAATCGATCACCTTAGTGGAAGGCGAGCGCTTCACCCTGGATGCCAATTGGCCCGCCACCGAGGGTAATCAAGAACGCGTCGGACTGACCTACAAGGAGCTGCCCAACGACGTCAACCGCGGCGATACGCTCTTGCTCGACGACGGCCGTATCGTCTTGTGGGTGGAAAAGGTCGACGGCGCTGAGATCATTTGCAAAGTGGTGGTGGCCGGTAAGCTCTCCAACAACAAAGGCATCAATCGCCAGGGCGGCGGCTTGTCCGCGGCCGCTTTGACTGAAAAAGATATCGCCGACATTAAAACCGCGGCGGAGCTGCAGGCCGATTATCTCGCCGTGTCCTTCCCGCGTTGCGCCGACGATATTCACTTGGCCCGGCGCTTGTTGCGCGAGGCTGGCGGTCAGGGTGACATCGTCGCCAAGATCGAGCGCGCCGAGGCCGTGACGGCCATCGAGGAAATCATCGCCGCCACCGACGCAGTGATGATCGCCCGCGGCGACCTGGGCGTGGAGATCGGCGACGCCGAGCTGCCGGCGGTGCAAAAAGACATCATCCGTTTGGCGCGCTCCATGAACCGGGTCTCGATCACCGCGACGCAGATGATGGAGTCGATGATTGAAAACCCCATCCCCACCCGGGCCGAGGTCTTCGATGTGGCCAATGCCGTGCTCGACGGCACCGACGCGGTGATGCTCTCGGCGGAGACCGCGGCGGGAAAATACCCGGTGAAGGCGGTGAGCGCCATGGACCGCATCTGCCGCGAGGCGGAGAAGCAGCCCTTGGCGAAGACCTCCGATCACCGTTTGAATACCCGCTTCGGCCGCACCGACGAGGCCATCGCCATGGCGGCGATGTATACCGCGAATCACTTGGGCGTGCGCGCCATCGCCGCCTTGACCGAATCCGGCTCCACGCCTTTGTGGATGTCGCGCATCAGTTCCGGTATTCCCATCTACGCCTTGACGCCCCATGTGGCGACGCGTAGAAAAGTGACACTCTATCGCGGCGTTTATCCCGTGAGTTTCAAAGTGGAAAGCACCAATCACGCCGTGGTCAACAAAGAGGCGGTGGATGAGCTGGTGCGGCGTGGCGCGGTGCGTGACGGGGATTTGGTCATCATCGCCAAGGGCGATCTGATGGGGGTGCATGGTGGCACCAATGCCATGAAGATCGTGCGGGTCGGTGATATGCTCGCGGGCTCGGATTGATTCCGCCCCGCACGGAAAGCGTTCTTTAGATTTTGCATGAAACGTTAATATTCGGTAACCAACAGACACATTGAGGAGAATACTATGGCCCTGATATCTTTGCGCCAGCTCTTGGACCACGCGGCGGAACACAGTTATGGCGTCCCCGCGTTCAACGTCAACAACCTGGAGCAGATGCGCGCCATCATGGAGGCCGCGGCCGAAACCGACAGCCCGGTGATCGTGCAGGCCTCCGCCGGCGCGCGTAAATACGCCGGCGCGCCCTTTCTGCGCCACCTGATTTTGGCTGCCGTTGAAGAATGGCCGGAAATTCCGGTGGTGATGCACCAGGACCACGGCGTCAGCCCGGCGGTGTGCCAGCGCTCCATCCAATTGGGCTTCACCTCGGTGATGATGGACGGCTCGCTGAAAGAAGACGGCAAGACCCCGGCTTCTTATGACTACAACGTCGAAGTGACCCGCAAGACCGTGGAAATGTCCCACTCTTGCGGCGTGTCGGTGGAAGGTGAGCTGGGTTGCTTGGGTTCACTGGAAACCGGCATGGCCGGTGAGGAAGACGGCATTGGCGCCGAAGGCACCTTGGATCACAGCCAATTGCTCACCGACCCCGAAGAGGCCGCCGACTTCGTGAAGAAGACCAAGGTCGACGCCCTGGCCATCGCCATCGGCACCAGCCACGGCGCGTATAAGTTCTCCCGTCCGCCCACCGGCGATATTCTCGCCATCGGCCGCATCAAGGAGATTCACGCCCGCATCCCCAACACCCACTTGGTGATGCACGGTTCGTCTTCCGTGCCGCAGGAATGGCTGAAGATCATCAACAGCTACGGCGGCGACATGGGCGAAACCTACGGCGTGCCCGTCGAGGAAATCGTCGAAGGCATCAAGCACGGCGTGCGCAAGGTCAACATCGACACCGATCTGCGCATGGCCTCCACCGGCGCGATGCGCAAGGCTATGGCCGACAACCCCAAGGAATTCGATCCGCGCAAATTTTTCTCCGCCACCATCAAGGCGATGAAGGACATCGTCAAGGCGCGTTACGAGGCCTTCGGCACCGCCGGCAACGCCTCCAAGATCAAACCCCTCAATCTTGAGGCGATGGTCAAGCGTTACGATAAAGGCGAGCTGGACCCCAAGGTCAACTAAGTTAAAGCCATTCGTTTTAGACGACGATATAAAAAGCGGGCCTTGCGCCCGCTTTTTTTTTGCTAAGTGCAGCGTGACGTCGTGGCGCGCCGGGGCCGGGCTTAATCTGATGCGGAAGACCGCATGACGCTCACTGGGTTGTGAGGTCATGCTGCGAATGGCATGCGTGGCAGGCGCTAGTTAAGAAAGGGGCGGCTATGAAAATGCCGGATATCGATAGCTTGCTCAACTTGGCGAAGGACGTGCCGGATCACTATGCCTTGCATTTGGCCGAGGTCAACAAGGAGACCGATGTCCTCGCCACCGAGGATATTTACAACAATAACGGCGTGCTGCTGACCCGCAAAGGCGCATGCATCGATCACGCTACCGCCATGCGCCTGGTGCAGCACAAACTCTTCAAGCCCCTGGAGCAACAAGTCCAGCTCAGCGACAGCCTGGATAAAAACGCCCTCTACCAAGCCACCTTGGCGATGTTGCAGCGTTATCCCGATTTGGCGCAGATCCATGCGGCATTGAATTTTGATCCATCCTGCCGCGAGGTCTGGGCGAAGACGGATATCTTTCCGCTCATGATCCAAAAGCTCTCGGTGCTCAAACGCCGCTTGCCCCAACAGTTTGAAAACGCCTTGTTCTGCGGCTGGCTCTCGCTGCTGACCGTGCGCGAGATGGGCATGGATCTGTCCAGCGCATCTTCGGCGCTGCTCGCGGGTTTGATCCATGATGTCGGTTTTCTGCATATCCTGCCCGATCTTCTGAACAAAAAGGGCGCGCTCAGCCCCGAGGAATGGCGGGCGGTTCAGTCCCATGTGGTGATAGGGCGGGTCTTCGTGGAGTCTATTTCTGGGGTGAATCCCGATATCGCGCGCGCGGTGCTCGAGCATCATGAACGCTGTGATGGCACCGGCTATCCTCTCGGCCGCGGCGACGAGCGGCTGGCGGTCTTGGGTAAGGTGCTGGGCATGGCCGACAGCGTCTATGCCATCCGCGTCAATCAATTTCAAAAAAGCGGGCGTACATTGCGAGATTTGATGCCCTATCTGCAAATGAATGATGTCACCTATTCCTTGCCGGTCTATCGCGCAATGATGACTATCCTGAAAAAATCGTCATTACAACCGGTCTTGATCAACAGTTACGGCACAGTGGCGGCGATGGCGCAGTTTCTGCGGAGGCGCGCGGCGATCCTGCTTACAATCCGTGGACTCTTGATGCAGTTGCACGCGCTCTTGACGGAGCGCACTTCGCCGCAAACGCTATCGGCGTCTTGCGCCACGCTCTTTGCGGTATTGAACAACGTCTTGAGCAAAACCACCCAGGCGGGTTTGGAAGGCGAGGATATTCTGCAATGGCTGGATGCTTGCGCCCAGGATAATGACGCCAGCGCCCTGCGGGAACTCAATGAACTGGAGCTGATGGAAAACGAATTGATCTGGCACGTCGGTAATGTGCAGCGTACCGCCGGGGTATACCTCACCCACGAATGCCCCGAAGAGAACATACTTTGCCAGCCCCTGCATCAACTCCTGGGCAAGATCAGCGCCGCCTTGGCGGAAGAGCGTTGTCTGAAGTGAGCGGGACGAATGCCGTTCAGGCGCGGTAATAGTCCTTGTACCAGCGCACGAAATTCTCTATCCCTTGCTCAATCGGGGTGTCGGGCTTGAAGCCCACGTCCTGCACCAGGGCGTCGATGTCCGCATAGGTGGCGGGCACATCGCCCTGCTGCAGCGGCAGCATGTTCTTCTCTGCTTTTTTGCCCAGGCATTGTTCCAGCACTTCGATGTAGCGCATCAGTTCCACCGGCTGATTATTGCCGATGTTGTAGAGCCGGTAGGGCGCATGGCTGGTGGCGGAGTCCGGCGCGTCGCCGCTCCAGTCCGGATTGGGCTGCGGCAGATGGTCGAGGGTGCGGACCACGCCCTCGACGATGTCGTCGATGTAGGTGAAGTCGCGCTTGTGCTGGCCGTGATTGAAGACGTTGATGGGTTTGCCTTCGAGAATATTCTTGGTGAACATGAACAGCGCCATGTCCGGACGGCCCCAGGGGCCGTACACGGTAAAGAAACGCAGGCCGGTGGTGCGCAGGCCGTAGAGATGGCTGTAAGTGTGCGCCATCAATTCGTTGGCTTTTTTAGTGGCGGCGTAGAGGCTCACCGGGTGATCGACGTTGTGATGCACCGAGAAGGGCATATTGGTGTTGGCGCCATAGACCGAGCTGGTGGAGGCGTAGACCAGATGCTCGACGCCGTGATGACGGCAGCCTTCGAGGATATTGAGAAAGCCGACGACATTGCTTTCGACGTACACGTGGGGGTTTTCGATGGAATAACGCACGCCCGCCTGCGCCGCGAGATTCACCACGCGCTGGGGTTGATGTTGCCTGAAGACGGCGGTGATGGCCTCGCGGTCTTCCAGGCTCGCCCGCACATCGGTGAAATTTTTATGCGCGGTGGCGCGCGCCAGCCGCGCCTTTTTCAAATTGACGTCGTAGTAGTCGTTGAGATTGTCGATGCCGATGACCTCGTCGCCGCGCGCCAGCAGTTTAAGGGCGAGGGCGTTGCCGATGAAGCCGGCGGTGCCTGTCACTAATACTTTCATTGTGTCTCTTTTCGCTGAGGCGGCCGGCGCCGTCGCTGGCCGCCTTATGGTTTACAGCCGGTCGTCGACTTGATCGGCCGGCAAGATGCCCTTGACGTCGAACAGCACATGGTTGGTCTTGCCGAGTTTGCGTATGGCCCCGGTGCCCATTTCGAGGAACTGGCGGTGCGACACGGCGACGATCACGGCATCGTATTGCCCGTTCTTGAGTGTCGGGATCAGGGTCAGGCCCTGGTACTCATGCTTGACCTCATCGGGATTGGCCCAGGGATCGTAGATGTCCACGGCGGCGTGATAGCCCTCCAACTCATGGACGATGTCGATGGCGCGGGTGTTGCGGATGTCGGGGCAGTTTTCCTTGAAGGTCAGGCCCAGCACCAGCACCCGGGCATCGACCACCGCGATGCGGCGGCGGGTCATCATCTTCACCACGCGCTCGGCGACATGGGCGCCCATATTGTCGTTGATGCGCCGTCCCGCGAGGATGATCTCGGGGTTGTAGCCGATCTCCTGCGCCTTGTGCGTCAGGTAATAGGGATCGACGCCGATGCAGTGGCCGCCGACCAAACCGGGACGGAAGGGCAGGAAATTCCACTTGCTGCCCGCGGCCTCGAGCACTTCGAGCGTATCGATGCCCATGCGATGAAACAGCAGCGCCAGCTCATTGATGAGGGCGATGTTGACGTCGCGCTGGGTGTTCTCGATGACCTTGGCCGCCTCGGCGACGCGGATGCTGCTGGCCTTGTGCGTGCCCACGGTGATGACGCGGCGGTAGACCGTATCGACATAGTCGGCGACCTCGGGCGTGGAGCCGGAAGTGACCTTGACGATATTGGTGACGCGGTGTTGCTTGTCGCCCGGATTGATGCGCTCGGGGCTGTAGCCCACGAAGAAATCCTGGTTGAATTTGAGCCCCGATTCGCGCTCGAGGATGGGCACGCAGTCCTCCTCGGTACAGCCGGGATAGACCGTGGATTCGTACACCACCACGTCCCCCTTCTTCAAAGTCTTGCCGATGACATGGCTGGCGCCGAGCAGCGGGCTGAGATCGGGGCGTTTGTGCCGGTCGATGGGCGTGGGCACGGTGACGATGTAGAAATTGCAGGCGTCCAGGGCCTGCGCATCGGTGGTGACGGTGAGTTGCGTCGCCTCTTTTAATTCGTGGGGTTCGACCTCCAGCGAGCTGTCCTTGCCCGCCTTGAGCTCGGCGATGCGCGCGGCGTTGATGTCGAAGCCGACCACCGGCAGTTGTTTGCCGAATTCCACCGCCAGGGGCAAACCCACATAGCCCAGGCCGATGACGCCGATCTTGGTGTTATTGATGTCGAACATGCGCAGCTTACCTCGTGACGCCGTTGTTTAGAGACCCCTGCCGATGGCGTAATAACTGAACCCTTCGCGCGCCAGCAGCGCGGGGTCATACAAATTACGGCCGTCGAATATGACGGGCTGTTTGAGGCTCTGCTTGAGCGCGGCGAAATCCGGGCTGCGGAACAGATTCCATTCGGTGCAGATGATCAGCGCGTCGGCGTCCTGCAGCGTATCGGCCGGGGTGTCGCACAGGACGAGGTCATTCCGCTCGCCGTAGAGGTGGGCGGTCTCGTCCATCGCGGCGGGGTCGTGGGCCCGCACCGTGGCGCCGGCGGCCCACAGGGCCTCCATCAGCACCCGGCTGGGTGCCTCGCGCATATCGTCGGTATTGGGTTTGAAGGCCAGGCCCCACAGGGCGAAAGTACGGCCTTTGAGCTGGCCGTCGTAATGGCGCGTGATCTTGTCCAGCAGTACCTGTTTCTGGCGCTCGTTCACCGACTCGACGGCCTGTAATAATTCGGCGCTATAACTGACGTCGCGCGCGGCGCGCTCCAGGGCCTTCACATCTTTCGGGAAGCAGGAGCCGCCGTAGCCGCAGCCGGGGTAAATAAAGTGGTAACCGATGCGGGGGTCGGCGCCGATGCCGACGCGCACGCGTTCGATGTCGGCGCCGAGGCGCTCGGCGAGATTGGCCAGCTCGTTCATGAAGCTGATCTTGGTGGCGAGCATGGCGTTGGCGGCGTATTTGGTCAGTTCCGCGGAACGGATGTCCATGGCGATGACGCGGTCGTGATTGCGGGTGAAGGGCGAGTACAGCGCGCGCAGCAGCTCGGTGGTACGCGGGTTGTCGGTGCCGACGATGATGCGGTCGGGGCGCATGAAGTCGTCGATGGCCGCGCCTTCCTTGAGGAATTCGGGATTGGAGACCACGTCGAATTCGATTTGCGCGCCGCGCTGCTTCAGCACCGCGCCCAGCGCGTCGCGGACTTTGTCGGCGGTGCCGACGGGCACGGTGGATTTGTTGACCACGATGCGGTAGTCGTTCATGTGCTCGCCGATGCTATTGGCCACCGCCAGCACATGTTTGAGGTCGGCGGAGCCGTCTTCGTCCGGGGGCGTGCCCACCGCGATGAATTGGAACAGGCCGTGAGCGACGCCGGCGGCGATGTCGCTGCTGAAGCTCAGGCGGCCGGCCTCGGCGTTTTTTTGCACCAATTCTTCCAGGCCGGGTTCGTAGATAGGAATACGTCCGGCTTGAAGCATGCCGATCTTGCGTTCGTCGATATCGACGCACAGCACCGTGTTGCCGACCTCGGCGAGACAGGCGCCGGTCACCAAGCCGACATAACCGGAACCGAAGATAGTGACTTTCATGCTGCTGCGCTCTAGCTAGTTAGTGGTAAAAATGCCAGTATGTCGCCTGTTTTACGCGGCGGACACGGACCGCGCAGAATAACAGAAAGGTCTCTTTTCGTCATCCGCCTCGCGCGCCGCGGGCGTCAGTAAATTTTGTTCGGCGGCTGGCCGTTATACTTGACAGGTATCTTACCTGGGGTAAGTCTGGCAGTGCGTAGTGCCTTGTATAATTTGCTGGAGCATCCGGGGTTCCGGGAGGGCGTGTTGTGGCAGACCCGCCGTCTGGCCGCCAACCATACCGTGTTCGCTGAAGGTGAGCCTAGCCGTGAGGTCTATTTGATTCTCGCCGGTAGCGTGCGGGTGGTGGGGAATGTGGATCTGGACGCGCATCGGCAACTGCACCCCGGCTTCAGTGAATTGGCCGCGGGGCAGCTCTTCGGCGAGATGCCGTTGTTTGACGGCGAACCGCGCTCGGCAACGGTGGTGACGCTTACTGAGTGCGAATTGGCGGTGATGGACGGTGACCGGCTCATGGCGTTTTTGGATACCCACCCAGATGTGGGGTATCCCATCTACAAAGAGCTCATTCATTCTATGGTGGGGCGTCTGCGGCAAGCGAATAAACGTATCTTTTCCCTATTTGCTTGGGGGCTTAAGATGCGAGGCATCGACCAGCATTTGTAAAAACAGTGTTTGACGAATAATGATATGCAGTGCCCCGGGGCCGTCTGGGGCCTTGTTTTTTTGAGGGGCGACTCCGTGCTATGCGAGACGGGCCGGATAGAGAAGGATTGATATGGAAAGCGGCTCTATGAGCGGGATGTATATGGATCACGGTTGTTTGGCGCCTGCCCGGCCGTGGGAGGGCCGCGCGTGATCCGGCTATTTGGTCACTATATTCCGCGCTCGTTTATCCTGCTGGGCTTTGCCGAGTTCGCGATACTCATTGCTTCCGTGTACGCGGGAGTTTGGTTGCGTTTTCGCGATGAGCCGCTGGGCCGTCTCGAGGTGGAGCCGGTGGTGTACAAGGCCTTGCTGTTCGCGGTGGTGATGATTTTCACCATGACCATGGTGGGCATGTATCAGCGGAATTTCCGCGAGGGATTGGGTGGGGTGTTATTGCGCGTGGCGATCAGCGCCGTGCTGAGCCTAATAGTTATGTCCGCGCTGTTTTACGCCTTCCCCTCCACCTTCCTCGGCCGCGGCGCCTTCGCGATCGCCTTCTTCACCGCCGTGGTGGGGGTGGCGGCGGCGCGCATGGTGTTTTTCCGTTTGGCGGACGAAGAGACCCTCAAGCGCCGGGTGCTGGTGCTGGGCGCGGGTAAGCGCGCGGAGCATATCTCCAGGTTGCGGCGCAAATCCGATCGCCGCGGCTATCACATCGTCGGTTATGTGCATGTGCCCGGTGAGCATGATGTGGTGGAGCCGGAGCTGGTGATCCGCCGCGACACCACCTTGCTGGAACTGGCGCAACAGCGCAAGGTCGATGAGATCGTGATTGCCGTCGAGGATCGCCGCAAGAGTTTTCCCGTGCATGAAATCCTCGACTGCCGCATGGCGGGTATCGAGGTCTTGGATATCCTCTCTTTTTTGGAGCGGCAATTGGGCCTGGTGATGCTCAATCTGCTCCATCCTAGCTGGCTGATTTTTTCCGAGGGATTCCGTTATGGCTTGCTGCGGGTGGTGAGCAAGCGCAGCTTCGATATCGTGGCGAGCTCCACGGTCTTGCTGTTCACCTGGCCCTTGATGCTGCTGGCGGCCTTGGCGGTTTATATCGAGAGCGGTTTCCGCGGCCCGATCTTTTACCGCCAGGTGCGCGTGGGCGAGAATTGGCGCCTGTTTCAGTTGACCAAGTTCCGCAGCATGCGGGTGGACGCCGAGTCCGACGGCGTGGCGCGCTGGGCGCAGAAAAATGACAATAGGGTGACGCGGACGGGTGCCTTCATGCGCAAGACCCGCATCGACGAGTTGCCGCAGTTGTTCAATGTGCTGTTGGGGGATATGAGTTTCGTCGGCCCGCGTCCCGAGCGCCCCATCTTCGTCGAGCAGCTCTCGGAAAAGATTCCCTTCTACGCCGAACGCCACCGCGTCAAACCGGGCATCACCGGCTGGGCGCAAATCTGTTATCCCTACGGCGCCTCGGAAGAGGATGCCGCGCAGAAGCTCCAATTCGATTTATATTACGTAAAAAATTACAGCCTCTTTCTTGATCTGCTGATTCTCTTGCAGACGGCGGAAGTGGTGATTTGGGGCCGTGGCGCCCGGTAACTCCGCGGCGGCCGTACTGGTGCAAGGCTGTTGCGGACTTGCCGCGCAGGCTTGAGAATGAGCGGGAATGGAAGCGGGACCCAGCATTAATCTCGGTAGTATCAGTTATGGCGGCGCGGCTCTGGCCTTCGCGGTCTTGTCGCTGCTATTGCTGACCAGCTGGCGCGGACGCTTGCAAGGCGGTTTGCTGGTGGTGGTCGCCGTGATCAGCCTGTGCTGGGCGGGGGTCATCGCCGCGTTGCAGTGGGGGCTTGTCGCGCTATTGCCCCTGGCGGGCGTGCTGGAAGTGTTACGCGCCTTGGTGTGGGCGGTGTGTTTGCTGAAGCTGCTCAACCCCGGCGGCGGCTGGCAGGCCTTGTTCAGCGGCCGCGGCCGCGGCTGGACCTGGGGTCTGCTGAGCATGAGCGCGGTGCTGCTGACGCTGATGGGTTTGCCCTTCGCCGTGGGTGAGCCGCTGGTGGACGCCTTGGGCGTGGATGCCCGTATCCTCGTGCATATCCTCATGGCCGTCGTCGGTTTGGTCTTGGTCGAGCAGTTGTTCCGTAATACCCGGCCCGACCGGCGCTGGGCCATTAAATATCTGTGCTTCGGCGTGGGCGGTCTGTTCGCCTACGACTTCTTTCTTTACTCCGACGCCCTCTTGTTCAAGCGGCTCGACCTCAATCTGTGGGAGGCGCGCGGCTTGATTAATGCCCTGGTGGTGCCGCTGATCGCCGTCTCCGCGGCGCGCAACCCCGAGTGGTCCTTGGATGTGTTCGTTTCGCGGCGCATGGTATTTCACACCGCCGCGGTGGTGGGCACGGGCCTCTACTTGCTGGCGATGGCCGCCGGCGGGGTCTACATCCGTCTTTATGGTGGCGCCTGGGGTAATGTGGCGCAGGCGGTGTTTTTATTTGGCGCCGGTCTGGTGCTGGTGGTGTTGCTGTTCTCCGGGCAGATGCAGGCGCGGCTGCGGGTGTTTCTCAATAAACACTTTTTCAACTACCGCTACGATTACCGCGAAGAATGGCTGCGCTTCATCCGCACCCTTTCCGCCGGTGAGCCGGGGGTGCCTTTGCGCGAGCGGGCCATCGAGGCCGTCGCCAACATCATGGACAGTCCGGGCGGGGCCTTGTGGTGGCGGCGCGAGCCGGGCTATTTCGAGGTGATCGCTCACTGGAATATGGTGGAGGTGGGCAAGGCCAACGAGCCCGCTGACGGTGTCTTAGCCCGCTTTCTCGCCGAGCGCGAGTGGGTGGTCGATCTCAGCGAGCACGATAGTAAGCCGGAAATCTACGCCGATCTGCCGCTCCCCGCGTGGCTGCGGGAATTGGAGCGCGCCTGGCTGGTGGTGCCGCTCATGCATCACGACGGCTTGTATGGCTTTATTCTGCTGGCCCGGCCCCGCGCGCCGCGCACCTGCAATTGGGAGGATAACGATCTTCTTAAGACCGCGGGGCGTCAGGCCGCGAGCTACATCGCGCAGCTGGAGGCGGCCGATGCCTTGGTCAATGCCCGTCAGTTCGAGGCCTTTAACCGCCTCTCGGCTTTTTTGATCCATGACCTGAAAAACGTGGTGGCGCAGTTGTCCCTGGTGGTGAGCAATGCCGCCAAGCACCGGGAAAATCCCGCCTTCGTCGATGACGCGTTCAAGACCGTGGAGCATGCCGCCAGCAAGATGAGCCGCATGTTGACGCAATTGCGTTCGGGCGGCGCCGCAACCCGCCATTTCGCGCGGGTGGATTTAGGTAAATTGTTGAACGAAGTGGCCGCCGCGCATGCCTTCGCGCGGCCGGTGCCTGTGCTAAAGTGTGCGGAATCACCCTTGCTGGTCACCGTGGAGCGGGAGCGTCTGGCGGACGTGCTGGGTCACGTGGTGCAGAATGCCCAGGAGGCGACGCCCGCGGCGGGCAGGCTTGAAATCATTTTACAGCGCCAGGACGAGATGGCCGTTATAGAAGTGGTGGACACGGGTTGCGGCATGGACGCGGAGTTTATCCGCGATCGTCTCTTCCGCCCCTTCGATTCCACTAAAGGGCGGGCGGGCATGGGCATAGGCGCCTACGAGACCCGCGAATTCGTGCGTGAGATGGGCGGGCAATTGGATGTGGAGAGCGAGCCGGGGGCCGGCACCACATTCCGGATCCGGCTCCCCTTGAGCGGTGAAATGGAGTAATGCCGTTGACCTTGGAGAGAGGCTTGTCTGAGTGGATATTGAGGGTGTGTCTGAGTGAGTGATAAGCAAACAACCTTGTTGATAGTTGAGGACGATCCCGGCCTGCAAAGCCAATTACGCTGGAGCTTCGAGGGCTTCGATGTGGTGGTGGCCGGTGATCGCGAAGCGGCCTTGGCGGAACTGAAAAAGCATCAACCCCCGGTGGTGACGCTGGATTTGGGTTTGCCGCCCGACGCCGACGGCGCCAGTGAGGGTCTGGCCACGCTGGAGCAAATTCTCAGTGCCGTGCCCGACACCAAGGTCATCGTGGTCTCCGGGAACGAGGACCGTGAAAACGCGGTGCGCGCCGTCGGCTTGGGCGCTTATGATTTCTATCAAAAGCCCATCGATCCCGAGATACTCCGCCTCATCGTCGAGCGCGCCCATCACGTCTACGCCCTCGAACAGGAAAACCGCCGCCTCAGCGCCAGCGTCAGCTCGCCCCTGTCCGGCTTGATCGCCAGCAGCCCGCAAATGTTGAAGGTGTGCCGCACCGTGGAAAAAGTCGCGCCCACCGACGCCACTACCTTGATCTTGGGCGAGAGTGGTACCGGTAAAGAAGTGATCGCTCGCGCCTTGCACGACTTGAGTTCGCGCGCTAAAAGCCGCTTCGTCGCCATTAACTGCGGCGCCATCCCCGACACCCTCTTGGAGAGCGAGCTCTTCGGTTACGAGAAGGGCGCGTTTACCGGCGCCGCCAAACAGACGCTCGGCAAGATTGAGTACGCCAACGGCGGCACCCTGTTTCTCGATGAAGTGGGCGACATCCCCATGCCGCTGCAAGTCAAGCTGCTGCGCTTTCTGCAGGAGCGGGTGATCGAACGCCTCGGCGGCCGGGGAGAAATACCCGTGGACGTGCGCGTGGTGTGCGCCACGCATCAAGACTTACCGGCCCTGGTGCAGGCTGGGGAATTCCGCGAGGATTTGTATTACCGCATCAGTGAAATCACCGTCCGCATTCCGCCGCTGCGTGAGCGCGAGGGTGATGCGCTGTTATTGGCGCGCACCTTTCTCGACCGTTACAGCGAACAGCACCGCCGCAATTTAAAGGGCTTTGCCCAAGACGCGGTGGCGGCCATCGAGGCGCATGCCTGGCCCGGCAATGTGCGTGAGCTGGAGAATAAAATGAAACGCGCGGTCATCATGGCCGAGAGCACGCGCATTACCGCCGAAGAGTTGGAGCTGAGCGTGGCCGAGGGTGAGCCCGAGTTGAATCTCAATCTGCGCGAGGTGCGCGAGGCGGCGGAGCGCGCCGCGGTACAGCGGGCCTTGAGCGTCTTTCACGGCAATATTTCACAAGCGGCCGAGGCCCTCGGCGTGAGCCGGCCCACCATCTACGATTTGATGAATAAGTATGGATTGAAACCCGCGTAAAAAGCGCCGCGCCGGCGGCGCCGGGCGTCTGCACTCCGGCCGTGATCCATGTTAAGCTTGCACCCCTCGGGAATCTGAGGGAAATCCATGCATAAGCACATCCGCCTAGGACGCGCCGTGGTAGCGGCAGGCTTTGGTCTCGCCTGCCTGGCCGCCGCGCAGGCCGCGTCCGTCGACAAATTTTTAGAAGACGCCAAGGCCTATCAAAATAAAGGCGAGCATCGCGCCGCCATCATCCAGCTCAAGAACGCCTTGCAGCAAGAGGGCGGCAACCGCGAGGCCCGTTTTCTGATCGCGCAAAGCTACCTCAAGTTGGGTGACGGCGCCTCGGCTGAAAAAGAGTTGAAACGCGCCCGCGAATTGGGCGCCGCGCCGCAACAAGTGCTGCCCTCGCTGGGGCAGGCTTATTTGCTTCAGCGCAAGTTCAAGCAAGTGCTGGATGAACTCAAACCTGACGCGAATGCCCCGGCGCCATTGCAGGCCGAATTGCTCGCGGTGCAAGGCACGGCGCACATGGCTTTGGGCGAGTACGCGCCAGCCTCGGAAAAATTCAACGCCGCGCTTAAGCTGGACGCCAATACTCAAGAGGCGTGGCTGGGCCGCGCGCGGGTCGCCTTATTGCAGCAGAATCGCGCCGAGGCGGTGCAGCGTGTCGATGAATTGGTGAAGAAGCTGCCCAAGCTGGCGGACGCCTGGCTCCTCAAGGGCGAGTTGCATCGCTCCAATGGTGAGGTTCAACCGGCGATAGACGCTTACCAACAAGCCTTGACGCTCGAACCTGACAATATGAGCGCGCATCTCGGCCGCGCCATGATGCTTATCGCCCAGCAAAAATATCCAGAGGCGGAGCAGGATGTCACCGCTGTGATGCAAATCCTGCCCAAGCATCCCATCGCGCTTTATCTGAAGGGCTTGTCCGCTTTTCAGCAGAACAAGCTGCCCGCCGCCAAAGATCTGTTGCAGCAAGCGGCCACGGTGGCGCCGAATCATATGCCGACCTATTTGCTGCTGGGCGCCATTCAATACCGGGAGGGTGAACTGGAATCGGCGGCGGAGTCCTTGAAACGCTTTATCGCCGCGGCGCCGGAGCATGTGCCCTCCCGCAAGCTGTACGCCGCGGTGCAGCTCAAACTCAAGCAGCCCGACCGCGCCGTCGAGACCTTGGACGTGATCGCCAAGCAAGCGGCTGAGGACCCGCAGCTGCTGGCCTTGCTAGGTAGCGCCTATATGCAGAAGGGCGATTTGTCGAAGGGGGTCGAGTATCTGGAACACGCCGCCAAGATCGCGCCGGACGCGGCGGCGATCCGCACGCAGCTGGCCTTGGGTTATCTTGCCTCGGGCGAAAGCGCGAATGCCGTTTCCGAGTTGGAGTCGGCGGTGGATTTGGGTCAAGGATTGGTGCAGGCCGATATGCTGCTGGTCTTCACCCATTTGCAGAGCCGTGAATTCGACGAGGCTATTAAGGCGGCGAAGGCGCTGGCGAAGAAAAAACCGAATAACCCGGTGCCGGTGAATATGATCGGCGTGGCGTATTTGGGTAAGCAAGATACCGCCGCGGCGCGTAAACAGTTTGACCAGGCATTGAAGCTGGATCCGGCGTTCACTCCGGCGCATATGAATTTGGCCAAGATCGAGGAAGCCGCGGGTAAGCCCGATGAGGCTAGCCGTCATTACCAAGCCATTTTGGCTAAGGATGAAAAACACGTGGGCGCCATGCTGTCGCTGGCCCGCCTGGCGGAGCAGCAGGGCAAATCCGACAAGGCGCTGTCCTGGCTGGAGCAGGCGCGCAGCAAGGCGCCCGATTCCATCGAGCCGGGTCTGGTGCTGGTGCAATACCATTTGCAGCACGGTGATGCCCCCAAGGCACTGAACGCGGCGCGGGATCTGAGCAATATGTACCCGGATCACCTGGCCGTCATCGAAACCTTGGGCAAGGCGCAAATGGCCAACAACGAGGCCAATAATGCCGTGGTCAATTTCCGCAAATTGGTCACCAAGCACCCCAAGGCGCCGCAATCCCATTATCTTCTGGCCTCGGCGCAGGCCTTGGCGGGTGATAGCAAGGGCGCGGCCGCCAGCTTGAACAAGGCCCTGGAAGTACAGCCGGACTTTTTGCCCGCGCTGGTGGCCTTGGCGGCGATGAAGATGGAAGCCGGGCAGCAGAAAGAGGCCTTGGAAGCAGCCAAGCGCATCCAGAAATACCATCCTGATGCCGGAACCGGCTATGAGGTGGAAGGCAATGTCTACGTCAAGGATGGTAAATTCGCCGAGGCGGCGAAGGCCTATGAAACCGCGTATGCCAAAGGCCCCGCGGGTTCCTTGGCGGTCAAGATTTACCAGGCGCGGCGCGGTCTCGGCGCGCCTGATGCCACCGAAGCCCTCACCCGCTGGTTGAAGGCCAACCCGGATGATGCCGGCGTGGCCATGACCTTGGCCATGGTGTATCAATCCGATAATCGCGCCAAAGACGCCATCCCTCATTATGAGCGCGTCTTGCAGAAATTCCCCGATAACGTAGTCGCCCTCAATAATCTGGCGTGGATCTACCAAGAGCAAGGCGACAAGCGCGCGGTGGACTACGCCGAGCGTGCCTACCGTCTCAAACCCGAGGATGGCCGCATCGCCGATACCTTGGGCTGGTTGCTGGTGCTGCGTGGCGGCGCCGACGCCAACCGCGGCGTGACGGTGTTGCAAGAGGCGGCGTTGCGCGCCCCGCAGCTGGGGGATATTCGCTACCATTTGGCGGTTGGCTTGGAAAAAACCGGCCGCAAGGACGATGCGCGCAAGGAGCTGGAGCGCGTCCTGAAAGGGAATGACGATTTCCCGGGTAAAGATGATGCCCGTGCCTTGCTCGAGCGTTTGCGGGCGGGGAAATAAAAAAACCGCCATGGCGGGTTTGCCCGCCATGGCTTGATTCCGGTTCCCATAAATTATGATCATGAGGTGAGTGCGTGAGATTCACGAACAGCGTACGTCTGCGTGCGGCGGTGAACGGGCTTTCCTTGGTTGTAGTGATGCTCATGGGCGCGGCGCAATTGACCGCATGCGGCAAAAACGAATTGACCGACGCCGAGCATGTACAGCGCGCCAAGGAATATCAGGACGAAGGCAAGCTGCGCGCTGGTGTCATCGAATTAAAAAATGCCCTGCGGCAAAATCCGGATAACACCGAGGCGCGCTGGCTGCTGGGTAATTTATATCTAACGCTCGATCAAGGGGCGGCGGCGGAAAAGGAATTGCAACGCGCCAAGGATTTGGGCGTCGATGCCGCCGCGGTGGCCTTGCCCTTGGCCCGTGCATGGTTGATGCAAGGCGATGCCGAGCGGGTGTTGAAAGAGACCGCGGCCTTGAACGTTGGCGCCAACGATATGCCGGGTTTGCAGAGCTTGCGCGGCCGAGCCTATCTTGCCCAGGGTAAATTGGATCAGGCGGAAGAGGCCTTCGGCCTCGCCCTGAAGTTGAAAGCAGATTTCAGTGATGCGCAACTTGGCCAGGCTTCGCTGACCCTCGCCCGCGGTGATGCCGGCGGTGCGCGCGCCTGGATAGATAAGGTGCTCGCCACAGATGGCAAGTCCTCCGAGGCGTGGAGTTTATTGGGCGACTTGGAACAGGCCGCCGCGCAGCCCGAGGCGGCGGAGGCCGCCTATACCAAGGCCATCGAAGCCGGCGCCGCCAGTGACCGTGATTATTACAAGCGCGCGCTGTTGCGGGTGAGTCTGAACAAGACCGAGGCCGCCCGTGAAGACATCGAGGCGATGCGCGATCTCATACCCAATCATCCCGCCGCGCGCTATCTGGAAGGCCTGTTGAGCTATAGCGCTCAACAATACACCGAGGCGCAGAATGCCTTTGAGCAGGCGCTGCAGGCGAATCAAAACTACATGCCCGCGATGTATTCTCTGGGCGTGACGCATTTTTCCCAGGGCAATCTGGAGCAGGCGGAGCAATACTTGCGGCAAGTAGTGAATGCCATGCCCAACTCCGTCGATGCCCGTTTGGTGCTGGGCGCCACCTTGCTGCGCCGGGGGGATGTCGCGGCGGCGGAGGGCATGATTAAGCCGGTGTTAGGCGCCTTCCCCGATAATCCCCAGGCACTCAGTCTGCTGGGGGTGGCGGCGGCGCGTCAGGGCAAGACCGACGAGAGCGCCGCCTATCTGCGCAAGCTCTCGGCCTTGGACCCGCAGTCCGCCACCTCGCGCATGCAGTTGGGCCTGAGTCTGGTCTTGGGCGGGAAGACCTCGCTAGGCATTCAAGAGTTGAAGGCGGCCGTCGATCTCGACCCGGAGTTGCGCCAAGCGGATTTGTTGATGGCGCTGAACTACCTGCAACAGCGTGACTTCAGCTCGGCACTGGAGGTCACCGAGCGGTGGCGGGCCAAGGACCCGAAAGACCCCATGCCCCTCAATCTGACTGGCTTGGTCCATCTCGGCCAGGGGCAAAGCGATAAGGCGCGCGCGGCCTTTTCCGCGGCCTTGAAGCTGGCGCCAGGGGACCACACCGCCGTCTATAATTTGGCAAATATGGCCATGAAGGACGGTAAGCCGGAGCAGGCCAGCGCCTATTACGAAGGCCTATTGAAGGCGCAGCCCGGCGATTTGCAAACCCTGCTGAAGCTCGCCGATTTGGAAGGGCAGCTTGGTCACGAGCAGGCCTTCGTCGCCCGGCTGCAAGAGGCGCAGAAGGCCAACCCCGACGCCGTGGAGCCGCGGCTGCTGCAAGCCCGTTACCAGCTGCAATTCGGTCAGCCTTCCGTGGCCTTACGCTTGCTGCAGGAAGTCCGTGAGCAATATCCGAAGCACGGCGATTTGCTGGGCACCATCGGCGAGGCGCAGCTCGCCCTGGAGCAATATACCGAGGCGGTGGCCACCTTGAGCAGCTTGGCCGCGGCCCATCCGCGGTCGGCGGCATCCCATTTTCTCTTGGCCAAGGCCTATGCGGCGCAAGGCGATGCGGCGCGCGCGCGTCAGCAACTCGATGAGGCCTTGAAGCTCGATCCCAACCATGCCTTGGCCAAGATCGCCATGACCCGCCTGCTGGTGCTGGAGAAAAAACCCGAGCAAGCGGTGAAATTGCTGACGGAATTGAAGAAGGCCTATCCCAATCATCCCGAGGTGTTGGCGCAGGAAGGCTGGGTGGCCATGAGCCGCGGCCGGCCGGCGGAGGCGGTGACCGCCTACCAAGCCGCGCAAAAGATCGCGCCCACCCGTAAGGGGGTCATCGCCCTGGCCCTGGCGCAATGGCAGGCCAACGATCAGCAAGGCGGTTACACCACGCTGGAAGACTGGCTCAAGCAGCATCCTGATGACTGGCTGGCGCGTTTTAATCTGGCCAATGGCTATTTGCTGGGCAAGCGCGATAAAGAGGCCCGCGCCGCGCTGAGCAAGGTGGTGGAGCAAGCGCCGGACTACGTGCCCGCCCTCAATGCCCTGGCGTGGGAGTTGCGCAAGAGCGATAACAAGCAGGCCTGGTCCTATGCCGAGCGTGCGCTGAAATTGCTGCCGGAAAGCCCGGTGGTGATGGATACCGCGGGCATGGTGTTGCTGCAGGGAGGCGATGTCGCGCGCGCGGCGGGGCTGTTGCAGCGTGCCGCCGAGCTGGCGCCGCGTGATCCCGCGATTCAATATCACAGCGCCGCCGCCGCCGCGCGTAATGGCGACAGCGCCGGGGCGAAAAAAATCTTGGAGACATTGCTGGGCAATAAAGCCCCCTTCGCGGAGAAGGCCGAGGCCGCGGCCTTGCTGGAGTCGCTGAAGAAAGGACAGGCCGGCAACTGAGCCGGCGCGGCGATGGCGGAACGGCGGCCGCGCATCCTCTTTATCGCCGAAGCGGTTACGCTGGCCCACGTGGCGCGGCCCTATGTTTTAGCGCGGGGCTTGGACCCGGCGCGTTATGAGGTGATCTTCGCCGCCGACCCGCGGTACGCGCGTCTGTTCAATTGGGACGGTTTAGCGACGCGTCCCGTGCATTCCATCTCCAGCGAGGAATTCTTCGCCGCGCTCGCGGCGGGGCGTCCTTTATTTGATCTCGCCACCTTGCGCGAGTATCTGCACGCCGATGAGGCGCTGTTGAACGACGTTGCCCCCGACTTGGTGGTGGGTGATTTCCGTTTATCGCTGGCGGTGAGCGCGCCGCTGGCGGGCGTGCCCTACGCGACGATCAGCAACGCCTATTGGAGCCCGTATGCGGCGCCGCGTTACATCGTGCCCGAACTGCCCTTCGTGCGTTATTTAGGCGTGCGTGTGGCGCAAGCGCTGTTCAATGCGGCGCGGCCCTCCGCCTTTGCCCGTCATTGCGCGCCGCTCAATACCTTGCGCCGTGAACATGGTCTGCCCGCCTTGGGCGGTGATCTGCGCGCGGTCTACACTCAAGCCGATTACACCTGTTACGCCGATCTGCCCGGGCTGGTGCCCACCACGGCTTTGCCCGCGCATCATCATTATCTCGGCCCGATTATTTGGTCGCCCGCCGTGCCCGTGCCCGCGTGGTGGCATGACTTGCCAGCGGAGCGCCCGCTGATTTATGTGACCATGGGCAGCTCGGGGGAAGGCGCGTTATTGCCGGTGATGCTCGCGGCCTTGGCCGATGCGCCGGTGACGGTGATCGCCGCCGCCGGTCCCGGCGCCGCGGCGCTGCATCCGCCGGCCAATGCCTATGTGGCGGAGTACCTGCCCGGTGCCGCGGCCGCGGCGCGCGCGGCGCTGGTGATCTGCAACGGCGGTAGTCCCACCGCCTATCAAGCCTTGGCCGCCGGGGTGCCGGTCTTGGGCCTGCCCAGCAATCTCGACCAGTATTTGAATATGGATTATCTGGCGCGCAGCGGCGCCGGTTTATTGCTGCGCTCGGGGCAGGCCACGGCCGGGCGGGTGCGCGAGGCGGTGATGCGTTTATTGCACGAAGCAGAATTTCGCACGGCGGCGCAAGCGGCGCGGCGCGCGATTGCCACCTATGACGCACCGGCGCGTTTCGCTGACTTGGTGGGGCAATGGGTGAAGCCGTGATAAACGCCAGCGACGCGCCGGAAACGCAAGAGTGGGATGTGATCGTCATCGGCAGCGGCATGGGCGGCG
This sequence comes from uncultured Gammaproteobacteria bacterium, assembly GCA_947259075.1. Taxonomy (GTDB): domain Bacteria; phylum Pseudomonadota; class Gammaproteobacteria; order DRLM01; family DRLM01; genus CAKKSB01. Next base: position 83,362 of record CAMYKQ010000053.1, read on the forward strand.
CGACCCTGGGTTACGCCTTGGCCAAGGCGGGGCGGCGGGTGTTGTTCTGCGAACAGGGGCGCGCCGCGCGGGAAGATGAGCAGGCATTGTGCGGCGCCTACGCCGAGACCTTTTTTCCCACGCCCGAGGTGCCGCAAGCGCAGCACGCGGAGATCTTGGCGCGCGCCGGCCGCGGCTGGCAAAACGTTGAGGATGTGTCGGCGGCGCGGCCGCGCAGCTTCACGCCTTTCATCGGTGCTGGCGCTGGCGGTTCGACGGCGCTGTACGGCATGGCCATGGAACGCTTGTTTCCGGCGGACTTCAGTCCGCGCCAGCACCATGACGATGCGGCATCGAGTTTGCCCGCGCACTGGCCCATCGCTTACGCGACGCTTAAACCCTACTACGCACAGGCCGAGCATCTATATCGTGTGCGCGGCGAGGCGGATGCCTTGCGCGCGGGTGAGGCGCCGGACTATTTAACACCCCCGGCTTTAAATCCTGTCTCGCAAGCCCTGTACGATGATTTTGCTGCCAAGGGACTGCATCCCTATCACTTGCCGCTGGCCTGTGAGTACCTGCCGGGCTGCCAAGGCTGTCAGGGGTATTTGTGTCCCCGGCCCTGCAAGAACGACAGCGCGCGCATCTGTTTGCAACCGGCGTTGCGCGAACACGGCGCGCGGTTATTAGCGGAGTGCCGCGTCATCAAGCTGGAGGCCAGCCGCGAGGCGGTGAAGGGGGTGCTGTGTGACTGGCGCGGCCGCAGCCTGCGCCTGCGCGGCCGGGTGATCGTGCTGGCCGCGGGCGCCTTGGCGACGCCGCGTTTATTGCAGGCCTCGGCTTCGCCGTTATGGCCGCAAGGCTTGGCCAACGACTCCGGTTTGGTAGGCCGCAATCTCATGCGTCACTTCGTCGACCTGTATGTACTGTGGCCGCAGGCGGCGCGCGGCGCGCGCGGCAATCTCAAAGAACTGGCCTTCAATGATCTGTATCAGACGGACGGCCGCAAACTCGGTTCGGTGCAGTCCTTCGGCCTGTTGCCGCCGGTGGCGATGCTCACCGCGAGTTTGCTTGATGATATGCGTCATGGCGCGCTGCCTTGGGCCGGCCGGCTGTTGCGGCCGCTCGCGCCCGTGTTGCGCCGCGTGCTGACTGGCAAGTTTGCCGGCAGCGTGGTGCTGGCCAGCATCATGGAGGATTTGCCCTACCGCGATAATCAAGTACTGGCTGAGGAGCACAGTGACACTATCCGTCTGCGTTACCGCATCTCGGCGCATGACCGCGAGCGCATCGCGTTCATGCGCGCGCGCATGGATGCTATTCTTAAGCCGCGGCGTTATCTGTTGCTTAAGCAGGCGGAGAACAATCAACAGTTGGCGCATGTGTGCGGCACCTGCCGTTTCGGCGATGACCCAAGGGACAGCGTGCTGGATGCCAATAATCGCGCCCACGGCCTGGCGAATTTATACGTAGTGGACGCTTCGTTTTTCCCTTCGTCCGGGGGCACCAATCCTTCGCTCACCATCGCGGCCAATGCCTTGAGGGTGGCGGAACATATTTTGCGGACGCCGTGAGCTGATATCCGCGGCAAAGGAGTGCGAATGGATCTAACACAATGCGCGGGTGCATGGGCCCTGGTGACCGGCGCCTCCAGCGGCATCGGCCGCGAATTTTGCGTGCAGCTCGCCGCCGCGAAAATGAATCTAGTCATGGTGGCGCGGCGCGAGGCTTTGCTCGAAGAGCTGGCGGCGGAATTGACGGCGGGCCACGGTATTGAAACGCGGGTGATCGCCGCCGATCTTGCCCTGGAAGACAGCGCCGGGAAGATACAGTCACGCCTGGCGCGGGATGGCATTCAAATCCGCCTGCTGTGCAATAACGCCGCCGCGGGCCGCTGGGGGCGTTTCGAGCAGACCGAGGCGGAGGCGTATTGCGAAATGATCCGCCTCAATACCTGCGCGGTGGTGACGCTGTGCCATCGCATGTTGCCCGCATTGAGCAGCCATCCCAGCAGCGCGATCATTAATGTCTCCTCGCCCGCCGCCTACCAGCCCGTGCCGTATATGGCGGTGTACGCGGCGAGTAAGGCCTTCGTTCATAGTTTCAGCCAGGCCTTGTACGGTGAATGGCGCGCGCGGGGGGTGCGGGTGCAAACCTTGGTGCCCGGGCCCACTGACACTGAGTTCGACGCCAAGGCCGGGGCCTACGACAGCGCGCTCAAAGGCCGCGCCGCGCCAGCGGACGTGGTGCGCGTGGCCTTACAACAGCTCGGGCAAGATCAACCGGTGGTGGCCGCCGCCAAGGGGCTTTTCAAACAGCGTTTTTTCGCTGGATTATTTCCGCCGCGCACGGTGATCGAACAAGTGGGCCGCATGTTCCGCCCGCCGGAGGGGCGTTGACGCATGCGTAAGATCGCAGCGGCGCAGGTGGGCGTGTTCGTGCTGTTGCTGAGCGTGGCGACCATGCTGGCGCTGCTCACCACCGGACTGGTGTTCGGCTTCTTGCCTTTGGGTGATTTTCGCGGCGTGGTTTTATCGTTAGCAGCGATAGTGCTGCTCTACGCCTATGCCATTGCGGTATACCGCGTGTATTTAAATTTTTCACCGTTACGGCCCGGTGCGATTGCGCCAGGGTCGCGCGCTGAATTTGTTTATCACGTCTATTTATTATTTCATCTCGTGCTGTTTCATCCACTCACGCGCGGCCTGTGGGTGCCGGTGCCGGTGATGCGGCTGATCTATCTCGGCTTGGGCGCGCGCCTGGGCGCGGAAACCTACAGCGCCGGCACTATTCTCGATCCGCCGCTCACCGAGGTGGGCGCGCGCAGCATCATCGGGCATGACGCGGTGTTGTTCTCGCACGTGGTGGAGGGCGCGGATTTATCCTTGGCGCCGATCCGCATCGGCGATGATGTCACCATCGGCGCCAAAGCGGTCATCATGCCCGGCGTGGTGATCGAAAACGGCGCCATCGTCGCGGTGGGCGCGGTGGTGCCTAAGGATACACATATCGGTTCGCGCGAACTCTGGGGCGGGGTGCCGGCGCGGCAGCTGCGCCACTTGGATGAGGTGTGAAGTTCGGTTTGTGGTGAGATTGCTCGCAGGGTTTGCGTGCGCCGCTCACGCCCTCACTTCGCCGGGCGCAATGTCTTTGAGTTTGCGCGCCGGGATGCCACCCCATAATTCGCCAGCGGGAATCTTGGTGTTCATCGGCACTACCGAGCCGCCCGCCACCACGGCGTCGGCGCCGATCTCCACCCCGGGCATGATGATGACGTTCACCCCCACCGTCGCGCGCGCGCCGACGCGGATGCCGCGCAGGATGATCTGGCCGCTGGTAATCGCGTGACAGGTGAGCACGGAGTTATGGCCCAGGACCGCGCCTTCTTCCACCGTGATCAAATAAGGTTCCGCGAGGCGGCCGCCCAAGGCGACGCCGGATCCCAGTTTTGCGCCGAATAAGGCTTCCACCCCCGGTTTGGCGAAGACCGTGGTGAAGGGCAGCAGCGCGCCGCGGCCGAATTCATAAATCACGGTGAGCAACTTCCAATAGGTGAATTGAGAGTGCTCCATGGCGTAATCGCCGGCTTGCAAGGGGCGGGCGCGGATCAAGAGGTGCGTGATGAGACCGGCGCCCAGGCCAAATAGCAAAAGAAACAAGGCGGCGGCGGCCAGGATGTGAAAGTCGCCCAGCCAGTTTTGCAAAGCGGGGTCGATCAGGGCGATGAAGTAGATCGCCGAACCGGTCAGACTCAGCAGGATGAGACCGGAGAGAATGAAATCCCATGGGCTGGTTTTCACGTAGGGCTCCTTGCATGGCGTAGTGATGATCGCCTGGCAAGTTTACAGCTTTATGCGTGGCTTTTTATTCCGTGATCCTATTTTATAGGGGGTTTTTAACACGGACAAAAAAAAGAGGGAGCCCTTAGGCTCCCTCGAATTTTAACGCTTGATTATTTGAGGTTGTTTAGCGGGTGATTAGACCGCTTGACGGCGGCGGCGGAGGCCGGCGGCGCCCAGACCCAGCAGACCCATGCCTAACAGCGCCAAGCTGGTCGGCTCAGGCACGACGTTGAAGGCCATATTGCTGTCAGCCTGCAACATCAGGTCGGAACTCGTCAAACCGTTGATGCTGCCAACCGGGATACCGGCCGAACCCGCACCGATCAGGATGGGCGCTGCACCACCGGGGCCGGGGGTGAAGCTCGCTGACGGATTGGTCTGGCTGTAAGGGATGACCTGCGAGCTGTTGAATAGTAAGTCCATGATCAGCTTGGTGATGTCGGTCTTGAAGAAGTCCGAGTCACGGAAGGTCACGTCCACGTCGACGTCGGTGCCGCCGGAGCCCGTGAGGGACAAGATGCCGACATAGTTGTCAACACCGGAGCTGTCCAGCGCGGTCGGGGCGGCCAACGGATCAATGGCGAAAGAACCCGAGGTGCCGGCCAGGGCGGGCGGCGGCGGGGCCAACAAGGTGTTCACCGTGCCGGACATGATTATTTTGCCGTCGTTGTAGCCGAGGCCGGAGAGCGAGCTGGATTTCACGCCGCCGTCAGGGTTGGCCACGGTGATATCGTCAAACCAGACTTCAAAGAAGTTGACGCCGCCGGCAATGGCGTCGAGCTTGACGCTGGTGGCGCTGTCTACGGTGACCAGTTCGCGCCAGCCGGCGACGAAGGTGATCTCGAATGCGGAATTGAGACCGGTGGGGGCGCCCGCGGGATCACCGCCTGCGTCCAGGAAGCCGGTCAGCGAGGAATGTACGTAAAGTTGGCCGGCGCCTTGGCCGCCGATGGGCAGGCCTGGGGCAGGATTGGGGGTCAATAGGGCATTGCCCGGGGCCCAATCGAAGGCGGACACGGTGGTCGTGCCGTTAGCAGCACCGGTGCCATCGGCGTCGAATTGGATGGGCGCGGTGGCGTTGGCCGTAACCGACAGCCCCATCGCAATTGCGAGGCAGCTTCCTTGTAATAGTGTCTTTTTCATCTTCTTAGCTCCTAAGTGAAATGTTGTATTGCGGTTGGTTCGCCAATCGTGAACGCCAAGGTTCTGCCCCTAACAAAGCATGCCGCGTGCCAAAATAATAATGTTTTTATTTTTTATTGGGTTATATATTTAGTGCAGGCGTTGTGAGTATGGCCGGGAAGAAAATGTAAAGTATTTCGACGGCTGGATTCGGTCCTTTTTGAGCGGCTGGGCACGGCTTACCGGCTCGTCTCGATGGCGCCCGCTTCGCGATCTACGCAAAGAGCATACTCCACTCGATTGCATCGGGCGGTCTGATGCAACTCCACTGCGAACAATGGCTGGTCTTCACGGCGACGATGCATTTCGGTCGGATGGGGTATTCCGGTCACAAGGCACAACCGCATCCTCGCGTCGCATTTAAAACCGTCGATTATTTTAACATTCATCGCTTGATCCGAGTGGCCGGGGTGGCTTCGGTGTGGCGGCCGTCAAATAAATAGGCTATCTATCAGCCACTTATTATTTATGGACTGGAAAATGCTAGTGAAATGCCTCGGAATGATTAAGGCTGGGTGCTTGTAGCCTCGAAGCCGTTGCCTGTAGGGCGTGGCCGTTTTAGCTCCACCTGCCTGTCATGAGATGTTTGCTGGTCGATTTTTGGTAATGATTGTCCAGAGATAGGTATAAAAACACAGTATAAAAATACACAGTTAAGAAGTAAGAAAAACACACTAAGGAGATCAGTTATGGCTATCACAAAGCTGAAGGGATGGGCTTTGGGCGTATGTCTTTTAGGATTTACCGCAAGCCCTGCGGTCTGGTCCGCCGATATCATCCAGTTTGATGCGGATGGCACCGCGGCGGCCAATAATTCTGTGCCCGTGGCGGCGTTTGATTGGGCGCCCTCTAGCAATGTGTTGACCGCGGCGCCTGGCGAGGGCCCGGCTTTTCCCTTGGCGCCTGGCCAAACGACCTCGGTGCAGCTGTTGAGCCACGGCAACTTGAACGGTTACGCCGACGAGAATGGCGATCCGGCTGGTGCGCCCGCGGGGCTGAATAGCAGCTTCGAAATCACCTTCGTCGTGGGCGTGGGGATGGTGGTGACCAATAACAATGGCACCTTGGAATTCGGTCCCATTGATACGGACCCCAAATTCAAACGCTTCTTCGAGGTCTGGTATGACCAGGGTCCCTCGGTGAAGAGCAACGCTTTGTCGGGTCTCGGGTTCGCGGGTGGCAGCACCTTGATCATGCGCGGCGAGATCGTCAATATCAGCAAGAGTCCGCTGCCTATTAACGGGCAGCTGGTCACCTTCGACCAATCCAGTGACGGTGACAATTTCGGCGGCAAGCAGGCGGTCAGTGGGATTGGTGGCATGCAGTTAACCGCCCGCGTGAACGAGGTTAACACGGACTTTTTCGTAAATAATTCCTTGCCGGTGGGCGCGACCACGCTGTTCTTTAATCAGTCTTTGAAGAATTTCTTTCAACAGACCAATCCCTCAAGGAGCTTCGTGCGTGCTTCGGTGGTGGAAGGTCATCCGAGCTTCACGCCGAATCTAGGCGCGGTCAACGGCCAATCCGGCCCCGACTTCCAACAGCAGGTGGATGCCAATAACAGCTTCACCGCGCCGCAATGCACTAGCCAGATCGGCGATTTTGTATGGAACGATCTCAATAATAACGGCCTGCAAGACCTTGGCGAGCCGGGTATCGATAATGTTCAAATCGTATTGCGCAATGGCGATACCAATGCCTTGATCGCGACCACCACCACCGCGGGCGGTGGTCAATATCTCTTCAGCGGCCTGTGCGCCGGCAATTATTCAGTGACGGTGACGGCGGCGACCTTGCCTGCCGGCTTCGTGCCCACCACCAGCTTAGCGGGTAATCCCTTGCTGGATAGCAACGGCAGTCCCGCCTTGGTGGCGCTGCCAAGCAACACCCAAGATTTGAGTATCGACTTCGGTTACCGTCAGCCGCCCGCGTCCTTGGGCGATTTCGTGTGGGATGATCTCAACCGCAATGGCGTGCAGGATAATGGCGAACCCGGCCTCAACGGCGTGCGGGTGGATCTCTACACCTGCGGTGACGATCCCACTATTCCGTCCACCGTATTCCAAATCACCGCCGGCGGTGGAAAGTATTTGTTCACCAATCTGACCCCGGGTGATTATTTCGTTAAATTCACCTTGCCCACGGGATATGTCTTCAGTCCCATGAATGTCGGCAGCGACGCACTAGACAGTGACGCCAATACCGCCACGGGCGTGGTGTCGCCGTGTGTAACGTTGGACGCGGGTGAGACTGATCTGACCGTGGACGCGGGCATGAACCGTCCGCCGGAATCGCAATTGGGTGATTACGTGTGGGTAGATACCAACGCCAACGGTCTGCAAGACGATGGCGACACTGGCGTGCCCAATGTGACCGTGACCTTGTTCAGGTGCGACGGTACCGCCACGGGTAATACCACCACGACCGATGCCTCTGGTTTGTACAAGTTTACCGGTCTGACCGCGGGCCAATACTACGTCGTGTTCGATCTGAGCACGGCCGCGCCGGGTTATGTGTTCACCAAACAGAATGTCGGTGGCAACGACACGATCGACAGTGATGCCAATCCCGTTACCGGCAAATCCGAAGGCTGCGTGACCTTGGGCGTGAGCGACGTCAATAACACCGTGGATGCCGGTGTGTTCCGTCCCGCCGCCTTGGGCGATAAGGTATGGAGTGACCTCAACACCAATGGCCGTCAAGACGGTGGTGAGCCGGGCATCTCCGGGGTCAAAGTGGAGTTGTTCGATTGCAACGGTAATCCGGTCAATGACATCTTCGGCAACCCCGTGCTGGCGGTTACCACCGATGCCGCTGGTCTGTACCACTTCACCAACTTGGTGCCGGGTGGTTATAAGGTGAAATTCACCGCGCCCTCGGGCAGTGTCTTCAGTCCGCAGGACAATGTGCCGGGTGATGATCTCGTTGATAGCGATGCCGACTCCAACGGCCTGACTGATTGCGTCACTCTGGTTTCCGGTGAAACCAACAACAGCGTGGACGCGGGCTTGTATGTCCCGGCCACCGCGCAATTGGGTGATTATGTTTGGGAAGACCTGAACCTCGATGGCGTGCAGAACGAACCCAGCACCGCGGGCGTGGCGGGCGTCACCGTCAAGTTGTTCGCCTGTAACGCCGATCCGGCGGGCGCGCCCATCGCGACGATGTTGACCGATGGTACGGGGCACTACCTGTTCACTGGTCTGGCCGCAGGCAGCTACTTCGTCGTCTTCGACGTGAGCACGGGTCCGGCGGGCTTGATCTTCACCACCAAAGATGCGGGCGGCGATGATGCCTTGGACAGCGATGCCAATACCACCACCGGCGTGAGTTCGCCCTGCGTCACCTTGGCGGCGGGTGGAAGCAATCTGACGGTGGACGCGGGTGTGTACCGTTTGGCGTCCTTGGGTGACCAGGTCTGGGAAGATACCAATGGCAATGGTCTGCAAGACAACGGTGAGCCGGGTATCCCCGGGGTGACCGTCAATCTGATGGATTGTACGGGCACGGTATTGAAGACCACCGTCACCAATGCCAGCGGCATCTATAGCTTCACCGGTCTGCTGCCGGGCAGCTATATGCTTGGCTTCGTGAAGCCGGCTGGTTATATGGCAACGCCGAAGGACGCGGGTGGCAATACCGTCACCAGCGAGCTAATCGACAGCGATGCCGATGTCACCACCGGCCGCACGGTCTGCATCACTCTCAAATCCGGCCAGAATGACACGAGCTGGGATGCGGGTTTCCGCAGACTGCCCGCCAGCCTGGGTGACCGGGTGTGGGAAGACAGCAACGGCAACGGCCTGCAAGATACCGGTGAGCCGGGTGTGGGCGGTGTCACGGTGAACCTGATGAACTGCGCGGGCACCGTGGTATTGAACACCACTACCACCAATGCCAGCGGCATCTATAGCTTTACCGATTTGGCTCCGGGCAGTTATATGGTGGCCTTTGTGAGACCGACGGACACGGTCTTTACTACACGCGATGTGGGTACCAACGACACTATCGACAGCGATGCCGATACCACGACGGGCCGTACCGCCTGTATCACCTTGGTGGCGGGTCAAGTAGATCTCCGTTGGGACGCGGGCTTGCGCCGTACCACACCGGGTGTGAGTCTCAAGAAGTATGTCTCCGTGGAGAAGGATCCCAGCGGCATGCACATTTGGGAAGACGCCAATTTCGCAACCGGTCCGGTAGCGCGCGTGTGCCCGAAACCCGGCATGGATGGCGATAAGGACAAAGACAAAGACAAAGATAAGGACAAAGATAAAGACAAAGACAGCGATAGTAGCAAGTTCAGTACGAGCACCAGCGGTACTAGTGGCTCAGATAAGGACAAAGACAAAGACAAAGATAAAGATAAGGACAAAGATAAAGACAGCGACACCGGTGGTCCGTGTGTGACCAGTGTGTACTTCAAGTTCGTGGTGACCAATACCGGTTCCGTGTCCTTGAGTACGCTGAAATTGACCGATATCTCCGCCGTGGTGGGGGATAAAGTGGATGTCAGCAGCTGTGTGTGGCCTAGCTCCTTGGCCAAAGGCGCTACCGCCATGTGTGTAGTCGGACCCGTGCCCGCGATCGCGGGGCAACACACGGACACCGCTAAGATCACCGCGGTGGGTAATGGCACGACCGTCAGCGCGACGGACAATGCCAATTACTTCGGTAAGGTCTGTTACTCCTGTGGTGGTGATAGCGACAAAGATAAGGATAAGGATAAAGATAAGGACAAAGACAAAGATAATGACAGCAGCACCAGTAGCAGCACGGGTACCAGCAGCGGCTCGTACTGGGGCAGCTTTAGCACTTTGTTCAAGTAAACCGCTCCTCCTGGCTATGCGCCAGTAAAGGCGGCGATTGTAGTTGCAAATCGATCAGGCGGCGTCTCACAGCGCCGCCTGATTTTTTTTGCATATTTTTTACGGCATGATTCGCGGTGGGGCTGACGCTCGGCATATAATCAGCCTTCGGTGTTTTTGCGGGGATAGGCAAATGAGGGAGTGTTATCAATAGCGATGAGTGTGGCCTCGGAAGAAGTTCAAAGAAATATTGCCGCGCCACCTGTGCATGCCGTCGCCGCGGGCTTGGGCGCGGGCGCGACTTATTTCATTTTGTTCCTGGTGGGCGCCGCCTTGAGCATCGCTCAGTTCGTGATGATCCGCGACTTCGTCAGCATCTTGTACGGCGAAGAAGTCGTCATCGTCATGGTCACGGCCTCATTTTTCTTGGGCCTGTCGGCCGGTTACCTGCTTGCCAATAAGCTCTCACTCAAGGCGTTCCGTTTTTTATTTATCTTCTCCGTTTTTATTCATCTCACCTTTCCTTTTTCCTACCGTTGGATCGCGTCCTGGCTGGCCTGGTCCAATGCCGGGGGCATAGCCTATCTCAGCTTGCTGTTTTTTTACGCGCTGGTCTTTAACACCATGTTCGCCACCTTTCTGCCGCGTCTGGTGCATACGGATGCCGCTGAACGGTTGACGCCCCTGCAACGGCTGCAACGTTATTACGGTTTGGAGTTGGCGGGGTTCATCACCGGCTTCGCCATCATCATCTTCAGTTGGAACCGTCCGCTGGAGTATTTGCTGGCGCCGTATTGGCTCATCATCGGCTTGGTGTTGTTCTTCGTCGCGCGCAGCAAACTGCTGCTCGCGGCCTATGCCGTGTTGGCCGTGTCCGCGGTGATGTTTCTCCCGCTGCTGGACCGGCAGAGCACGGCCCTGCTCTATATGTTCAAGCACGGCATCAATCTGCCCAAGGTGCTTTATTCGGTGAATTCGCCCTACCAGCGGGTGGAGGTCATCGAGGACACCCGCGGCACCCGCTATCTCTATCTCGACGGCCTGCAGAATCTCAATTCGACCGACCTCGCCGAATTGAATTACTTCATCGCCGAAGTGCCCGCGATCTTGATCAAGCCGGAGAAGACCCTGCTGATCGGTAATGGCACGCTCTCCTCCGTGCGCCGGGTCTACCCGCACTCAGGTTCGGTGGTCTCCGTTGAGCTGGACGGCGGCGTGCTGGAGGCGGGGCGGCGTCATTTCACTTCACCCGAATCGCTCGCCGGTTTTACTAACTGGCGCCTGTTGGTGGACGACGGCAAACATTTTCTGCGCGATAACGACGAGCGCTACGACCTCATCATCGTCGACGTGCCTTCGCCGCTCACGATTCAAGAGGCCTATCTCCACTCCAAGGAATTTTACGCTTTGTGCAATGAGCATTTGACCGAACGCGGGGTATTGGCGGTGCAGCTCAGCGGACCCTTGGAACTCAACGACCGCACCCCGGCGCGGGTCGCCGCGGCCTTGCGCGCGGTCTTCCCCGAGGTGATGGCCCTCGATAGCCGCGAGGCGGACCGGGGTTTTGCCTATGCCTCGCGCAAGCTGCCCTTCACGGAGGCGCAGATGCGGGAACAGGTCAAGAATGACGGGCAGGTCAATATCATCGCGCCCGAGCGCATCGATACCTATTTGACCCGCGCCGTACCGCTCTCGGTGAATTCCATGGACTTGGTGTTGCGCCGCGGCTGGGAGCGGTTCGTGCGGAGATATTTTTAATGGGCCTTAATCTATTCGCCACCTTGACCGGTTTGCACCTCGCGGTGATGCAGTTTTGCTTTTTCTTTATCTTGCTGGTCAACGTCACCTCGACCTATGTGACGTATATCTCCGTCGTGATCGCCTGGATGATAGGCACCATCATCGGATTGTTATTGCCGCGGTTACGCGCGGGCGTGGCCCTGCTGGCGGGCGGTCTGAGTTACTACGCGGTGTATCTCTTAGTGGTGAGCGATCCGCTGGCGCCCACGACCTTGCCCATCGCCACCTTCGGCGTGGCGGTGACCGGCCTGTGGGCCGGGCGCTTCTTCGTGGTGATGCTGCCTTTGTTTTCCGGCGCCGACCGCTTGTTCTTTCATGAGAACAATGGATTTTTGCTGGGCATCATCGCGGTGTTCGTCGGCTTCACGATGCTAGGCATGCCCTTTTTATTGTGGACGCCCGGGCTGTCCGTTGTGTTGTTGATAGGCCATTTATATGGACTCTATCGCCACCATGGCCATGAGGCGCTGCGGCTCTTCGGCGAGGCGCGCGCGAGCAATCGCGCCGCCGCGAGCGATGAGTTTGCTTGATGCGAATGCAGCCGGACGTTTGACGATCCCGCGCTGGCTCGCGGCGGCGGGCCGCGGTGACCGGCCCGCTTTACGCGCCGGCCACCGGGTACTGAATTATGCCGAGTTAGGCCAAGCCGTCATGGCCTGCGCGCGGCATATGCGTTCATTGGGAGTGAGGGCGGGGGAGCGCGTAGTCGTGATCGCGCCCAATGCAATCGAACCGGTGTTGGCGCTATTGGCGCTGACGTCGCTCGGCGCCGTGGCGGTGCCCTTGAGCGCGGAGGCGGGTCATGCGCGCCTTGCTCACGCGCTAGAGGACACCGGCGCAACCTGGTGCGTGGCCGATGACGCTGTGCAAATTCCCGGTGGAGTGAACGTGCTGCGGCTGACGGAGTTGCCGCCCGCTGATGCGATTGCCTTCGAAATTTTGCGCGATGAATTCGCCACGATGTCTAAAGACGTCGCGGCCGGCAGCATGGCCTATATCCGTTATTCCTCCGGTTCCACCGGTGTGCCCAAAGGGGTGATGCTGAGTCATGGCCAGGCCATGTGGACCGCGTGCATGCTGGCGGACGTGTTTGGTTTGAACGGGCAGCATCGCGAGCTGGTCTTCGCGCCCATCGCCCATTCGGGCGCGTGGCAGCGGGTGGCCGCCACCTTGTATGGCGGCGGTTGCGTGATTTTTTCCGAGGGCCCGTTGTCGGTCGCCGCCGTGCTGGATGACGCGGCGGCGCACCGAGCCACGGGTTTTTTCACGCCGCCGCCGCTGTTGCGCAGTTTATTGAGCGCGCCGCGCGCGCGGGTGCGCGAAGGTTTGCAATCCTGCCGCTCCATCGAAATCGGCAGCGCGCCCTTGGTGGCGGATGAACTGGCGGCCATGCTGGATTTGCTGCCCGAGTCCCGGGTGTTTTTTCACTACGGCCTCACTGAATGTTCGCGCGCCGTGGTGCTCGACGCGCGCGCGCACGCGGATAAATTGCACACCGTGGGCAGGCCCGCGCCCGGGGTGCGCGTGAGTCTGCGTGATGAGAGCGGGCGCGAGGTGCCGAGCGGCGCGGCGGGACAGATATTTTTGCAAGGCGCGCAGCGCAGCGATGGCTATTGGAATCGCGATGAGCTGAATCACGCGCGCTTCAGCGAAGGCTGGCTGGCGACGGGTGATTATGGCAGCCTGGACGAAGAGGGTTTTCTTGTCTATCTGGGCCGCGCGGATGATTTAATCAACTGCGGCGGTTTCAGCTTTTTCCCCTCGGAGGCCGAGGCCTTGCTGGGTCCAGTGGAGGGCGTGTCGCAGTACCTCGTCATTGGCGTGCCGGATCCCCGCGCCGTGCTGGGGCAAGTGCCGGTGGCCTTGCTGGTGCCCGATGATGCGGCGAGTTGGCAGGCGGGTATTTTTCTCAAGGCGGCGCGGCAGCGCCTGCCCGCGTATATGGTGCCGCGCGCGCTGCGGGTGGTCGCGGCGCTGCCCTTGACCGGCTCGGGTAAGCCGGACCGGCGCCGCGCCGCGGAACTCTATTCAAACACTGAAGGATAAATATGGACCGGCAGACGATAGTCGCGAGGCTGCGTGAATTTTTGGAAACGGAATTTCCCAATCAAGGCGTGGAACTCAATGAAGACACCGACTTGTTGCGAGAATGGTTCGTGGATTCCCTCGGCATCATCGAGACGGTGCTGTTTATCGAGAAGGCTTTCGCCGTGAACGTATCCCGTGCCGATATCAATGGCGCGAATTTCAAAAGCATCGCGACGCTGAGTGCGTACATCGCGGCGCGTCTGGCGAGTTAAGCGCGGCCATGCCGGGCCTGCTGAGTCATGCCCCGCCCAGCGATGAGGCGCGGCGCCGCAACGACACGCACAGCGTGCCGGTGGTCTTGTGCGTGCTCGCGGTCTTGGGCGTTTATTTTTATCTCTTTACTTTTCTGGGCGACCCCTTCGGCCTGCCGCGGCCGCAGCAGCTCTTGGAGCGGGCGGGCGTGGTCTTGGAACATGTGTTCGATGAGGACAGCAATGTCGATTCCAATGTCGGCATCTTGATGGCCCAGCGCTACGCTACGCCCGAGGCCGAGCGCTTGGTGTTTGGTCTGGTGCTGGCCGCCGCGTTTTTGTCCGCCTATTTTTTGCCGCTGCGTTACAAGCAAGCCGCCTTGGTGGGCTGGACCCTCGTGGCCATTTACTTCCTGCACGGGCCGCCGGCGCTGGCGGGCTTGCTGGCGGCGCATTTTGGCGTTTACTTGATCTTGCACCCGGACGCCCGCCGCGGGCGTGTACCCAGTGTCTTGGCGGGCGCGGCGGCGGCCTATGTGCTCAGTGATGGCGCCGCCGCGGAGAGCGTCTTTTTGATGATGGCGGCGGGCGCCGTGAGCGTTTTCTTAGCTTACCGCTACCTCGTATTGCGGCTATTGCAAGTGGCGCGGCTTGCCGCGTTCATGCGCGCGCTGGCCGTGCATGCGGCCTTGGTGGTGATTGCCCTCAGCGTGTTTTGGAATGCGGCGGGCGCCGGCGTCATTAGTTTATCGCTAGGTTTTTTGATGTTTTTCTGGCAGTGGGCGCGCCTGGTGATGTACGCCATCGACCGCGCCGACGGTTTGGTGCCCAAGGATATTTCCCTGCTCGATTATCTCGCGGTGTTCATCAGCCCCGGGGTCGTGCCCAATTGGGGCTGGGGCGTGACCATCCCGCAGGGTTATGCCTACCTCGCCAATAATTTTCTTTGCGAGAACAAAAACCAGATCGTGATGAGCGGCGTGCGCTTGATGCTGCTCGCCATCGGCTATCTCGTGTTTTGGGACTGGCTGCACCATTATTTCGTGGGCATCGCCACCGGCTTTGGCGTGGAGGTCTACGACGGCTATACCCGGGCGATGGTGCGCGCCTTCGTTGCGGGTGAAGACGTGGGCACGGCCTCGGTGCTGGCGACGACCTTGCTGGATTTGATCCGCTTCATGATGTTCTTCGCCGGCGTGGTGCATTTCAAGGTGGCGGTGTGGCGCTTGTGCGGTTATCGCGTCGAGGCGTATTACAACAAGCCCTGGCTGGCGACCAATCTGGTGAATTTCTGGGGGCGCTTCGCCTATCACTACCGCGAATTTCTGGTGCGCGCCTTTTATTACCCGGTGTTCTTCCGCTGGTTCAAACGCAGGCCGCGTCTGCGGGTGCTGCTGGCGAGCATGGCCGCCGCCGGTTTGGGTAATTTGATCTGGCATATCAGCGAGCGCGTGTTCTTTCGTGAGATGGATGTGGAAAACCTTGCTCATGTGCTGGGCACCTGGCCGTATTTTTTCTTGCTCGGGCTCGGCATCGGTTTGACGCAGATTGTACTGATGAATAAGAAGCGCACCCGTAAACCCTGGCGCGCCGACCGCTGGTGGATCACCGATGTAGTGGCGGTGTATTTGACCCTGCAGTATTTTGCCTTGATCCATATCTTCGCGCGTCCGGTGGAGGGCGGTACTCAGTGGGACTTGTTGCGGCTGTTTCTGCGCGGCGTGGGCGTGTTTCTGCCGGCTTGAGCGTGCGTTGCCCCGGCGCTAATCCGTGAAAGGCTATTGGAATGAGAACGGCGAATCTATTCAGTGACGGGCCCTTGCCCTGGGTGATCGAACCGGAGGGGCGGCGGGACGCGGGATGCGAGGCCTTGTGCGCGTGGATCGCGGACCAGCTGCCCGCGCTGGAGGCGCGCTTGCTGGCGCATGGCGGCCTCTTGTTTCGCGGCTTTACGCTTGAGTCGCCCGAGGATTTCGCGCGGGTGTCGCAAAGTTTCGCGCTCCCCTTGCGCGCCTATGCCGGCGGCGAGTCGCCGCGCCGCAGCGTCGCCGGCCGGGTTTACACCTCGACTGAATATCCCAGTCATTTAGAAATTCCACTGCACAATGAAATGTCGTATGCGCGGACCTGGCCGCGCAAGGTGTTTTTTTATTGTCAGCGTCCACCGCGACGTGATGGTGAAACGCCCTTGGCCAATAGCCATGACGTGTTGCGATCCTTGCCCGAGGAGGTGGTGGCGCGTTTTCGCGAACGCGGCGTGTGTTATCTGCAAAACCTGCATGGCGGCTGGGGCTTGGGCAAATCCTGGCAAGCCGTGTTCGAGACCGATGACCGCGCGGTGGTGGAGGCGTTTTGCCGCGAGGAGGCCATTGAATTTCACTGGAGCGCTGAGGGCATGGTGACGCGGGCGCGGCGTCCCGCGCTGATTAACCACCCCATTAGCGGTGAAGAGGTGTGGTTCAATCAGGCGCATCTGTGGCATGTGTCGAGCCGCGGTGAAAAGGAGAGCGCGGCTTTGCTGCGGGTATGCGATGAGCGCTCTTTGCCGCGCAATGCACTCCATGGTGATGGCGGCCTGATCGCCGCAAGTGATTTAGCGGCGATCCGTCAGGCCTATGCGGCGCGGCAAATCAGCTTTCCCTGGCGTCAGGGTGATGTGCTGGTGCTGGACAATGTGCTGGTGGCGCACGGCCGCCGGCCCTTCGAGGGTGAGCGGGAAATCTTGGTGGCGATGGCGTGAAGCGGGGCGATGGGTGGCAGCTATTTATTTAGCTGGCAAGGATTGTTTCCATGCGGTCACGTGAAACGCACCTAACGAGCCTGTAGAAAAACGCATCCACGACAACGCATCCTTTCATCGACTGTGAACATGCGCATCATGGGTGGATTTTCCGTCGGTCTCTGTGTTTTGTTGTTGTGTGTTCGTGATGACGGTGGTTTCTTGCATTCATATCCCCGTCTTCACCCAAACTCCACCCCGTAGCGGTGGATCTTCAGCATATTATGCACAATACAGTACAGCTTCCACTGGGCATCGACCTTCTTTTTGCCTCGGAGGGTGAAGCGATCCAGACCGATGTTGCGTAGGTGCCCGAACACCGGTTCGACAGTGGCGATCCGCCGGTGGTAGACGGCTTTGCCCGCCAGTGAGTCGATCTTGCGCTTCATCGCCTGGGTGAAGGTTTCGGGCTTGCGGAACTCGCCACTGAAGAACGCAACTTGGCGCACTTTGGTCTTGTCGGGGAACTTCAGGCAACGGCTGCGCAGGTGACACGGGCGGCACGCGGACTTCGGCGCGGTGAACTTTACGGCCGCATAGCCGTTGACGGTGATGTTGCTGCCGTTGCTGTAGAGTGATTTACCGGCCGGGCAGATACAGGTGTGTTGGTCCACATCGTAGCGGAAGTCCTTGTTGCTGAACCGATCCGGTCGGCCTTCCCACTGCCGCTTCTCTTCCCGGCTGCGCGTCTTGTACTTGTCCACATCAAGGAAGCGCGGATCGCGGCTGCGCATGCGGTTATCGGCAAGATAGCCGTCGATGTGATGCGTGTACAGATACTCGACGTTGCGTTCAGTATGAAAGCCGCTGTCGGCGGTGATCTTTACCTTCTTATAGATCGCGGGATCATTGAGTGCAGTGAAGTGCCCTTCGCTCGCTTGCAACATCGGTTGCAACAGTTCATGTTCCTGCGCCTCGCCGTACGCTTCGGCGTGGACGATGACTTGGTGCCGATCATCGACGGCGGCCACGCCGTCATAGCCCTGGATCACACCGTGACTGGTCTTCATCTTGGCGCTGTCGTTATCGGTAACATTGCTCTTGCGCGGCTTACCGGTTTTGCCCGGTTTGTCGTCGTTGTCACTGAGCCAGGCTTTGAGTTTCTTTACCTGATGTTTCAAGGTGGCGATGTATTTCTCTTCACGTTCTACCAGTTCAGTGCTGACCTCGCGCGCATCGCGCTGATCGAAGATCGACAAGTCCAGCTCGTGGTCGATCAGATAATTCAGGGTGTGCTCAAAGGTGCCGGGGAGAATTTGTTCCCGAAAGGAGATCGGGATCATCTTGCCTTGCTCGTAGTTGTAGTCCTTGTAGCGAGCCATCCTTCCTCCTTATCCGGCTAACCGGTCTGCATGTGTTTTGGGTACATTCAGATCACGGTAATTATAGGCTCGAATGGGGTTTTTCTACAGGCTCAAC
>CAMYKQ010000054.1 GCA_947259075.1 uncultured Gammaproteobacteria bacterium
CGCCGGGCGGCGGCCCGCCGCCCGCGCCGGTCGTGGTGGCGGAGGCCCGCGAGACGCAGCTTGCCCCCATGACCTGGGTGGCGGGCACGGTGGCCAGCCGCAATGACGCGCGCATCGCCGCGGAACTGGGCGGCCGCCTCACTTGGGTGGCCGAGGTGGGTGAACGCGTCAAGGCCGGCGCGGCGCTGGCGCGGCTCGATGACACTACAGTGCGTTTGAAACTCAGCGAGTTCGAGGCGGAAGCGGCGCGCGAGCAGGCGCGGCTGAAATTCCTCGAACAGGAGGCGCAGCGTTTAGCTCGTCTCGCCCAAGAAAATAACGCGGCGCGTACCCGCTTGGAGCAAACCGAATCGGAGCGTGACGTGGCGCGCAGCGAGCTGGCCGCCGCCGAGGCGCGCATGGGTGAGGCGCGCGAGCAGCTGCGGCGCGCCACGGTGCCGGCGCCCTTTGACGGGGTGGTGGCGGAGCGGGCGCGCCGTGCCGGTGAATGGGTGGGCGCCGGCGATGAGATTTTACGCTTGGTCGATACCCAGCGCTTGGAAGTGGTGGCCTTCGTGCCGATGGAGCTGGCGCCGTATTTGTCGTCCGGTATGCGGGTGATGGTGCGTGCGGGCGAGCTGCAAGCCCTGGCCAAGCTGCGCACCGTGGTGCCGGTGGGCGATGCGCGTTCGCGCTTGATGGAGATGCGCTTGGATGTGAACGGCCGCGAGTGGAACGCCGGGGCCGCGGTGCGGCTGGCCCTGCCCAGCGCCGCGCCGCGCAAAGTCTTGGCCGTGCCGCGCGATGCCTTGGTGCTGCGCCGCGAGGGCGCGGCGGTGTTTCGCGTTAATGCGGATGACACGGCCGAGCGCGTGGCGGTGAACACCGGCGTCGCCTCGGGTGAACTCATCGAGGTCAGCGGTGAGTTGCGCGCCGGCGACCGCGTGGTGATCCGCGGCGGCGAACGCATGCGGCCCGGACAAAAGCTGCGGATCCTGCCGGGCACTGGCGCGCCGTGACCCTGACGCGTTTATCGCTCAGTAACACCGTGGCGGTGGCGGTGGCCGTGCTGCTGGTCTTGCTGTTCGGCTTCATCAGTCTCGACCGTCTGCCCGTGCAACTCACCCCCGAGGTGGAAGAACCGGAGATCAGCATCTCCACCAGCTGGCGCGCCGCCGCGCCGGAGGAAGTGGAGGCGGACATCATCGAGCCGCAGGAAGACGCGCTGCGCGGTCTGCCCGGCGCCACCAAGTTGCTATCACAAGCGCAGCGCGGCCAAGGCAAGATCACGATTACCTTCGCCGTGGGCACCGATCTGCGCCGCGCCCTGCTCGAAGTGCTCAACCGCCTCAACCGCGTGGCGCGTTATCCCGCCGATGCCAACGAGCCGGTGATTAGCGCCGTGGGCGAAAACAGCCGCGCCATCGCCTGGTTTATCTTGAAACCGCTGCCGGGTAATGAGCGCGACATCGCCAGCTACGAGGATTTCGCCGAGGAGGTGATACAAGCGCGCTTCGAGCGCGTGCCCGGCGTCGCCATGTCCGAGGTGCGCGGCGGCCGCGAACAGGAGCTGCGCATCACCTTCGATTCCTACAAGGCGGCGTCCCTCGGCGTGGAATTGCCCAAGGTGATCGACTTGGCGGGCAGCAAGGATGTCACCGGCGGCTTCGCCAATGTAGGCAAGCGCCGTTACACCCTGCGTTTCACCGGCGCCTACGGCGTGAATGATTTGGCGGAGATGGTGATCGATTGGCGCGACGGCCGCCCGGTGCTGCTGCGCGATGTCGCCGAGGTGGAGCTGCGTCTGGTGGACCGCAGCAGTTTCGTCATTCAAAACGGCGCGCCCGCCATGGCGATCAATGCCCACCGCGAGACCGGCGTGAATGTTTTGGAGGTGATGCAGGGTCTGCGCGAGGCCGCGGAGGAGTTGCGCGCCGGGCCGCTGGCCAAGGCCGGCCTGTCCTTCGAGCAGGTCTACGACGAGACGGTGTACATCGATGATTCCGTCGCCATGGTGCGCGCCAATCTCATCATGGGCATCCTGCTGGCGGTGGGCGTGTTGTGGTGGTTTCTGCGTAAGCTGCGCGCGACGCTCATCGTCGCCTTGGCGATTCCTGTGTGCGTGATCGGCGCCTTCGTTTTTCTCAACGGCGCCGGGCGCACCATCAATGTGATTTCGCTCGCCGGTCTCGCCTTCGCGGTGGGCATGGTGCTGGACGCGGCCATCGTGGTGCTGGAGAACACCGTGCGTCTGCGCGAGCAGGGCGTGGCGGCGCGCGAGGCGGCGCTGCAGGGGGCGGGGCAAGTGTGGGGCGCGCTGCTCGCGTCCACCGCGACGACGGTCGCGATCTTTTTGCCCGTGGTGTTCTTGCAGGACGAGGCGGGGCAGTTGTTCGCCGACTTGGCGCTCACCATCGCCGTGGCCGTGAGTCTGTCCTTGATCGTAGCGGTGACGGTGTTGCCCGCCGCGGCCATGACGTGGTTGCGGAATGTGCAACTCGCCGATCCGCACCGTGGCTGGTGGGACGCGATCACCGCGCGCATCATGCGTCTGACCGCGACCCCGGCGCGGCGCGCGCTGTGGATCGCCGCCTTGATCTCCCTGCCGCTGGCCTTGGCGTATTTCATCAAACCCGCGGCGGATTATCTGCCCGAGGGCAATCGCAATCTGGTGTTCACCTTCATCAACCCGCCGCCGGGGCAGAACATCGATGCGATGGAAAAAGAAATGGGGCAGGTCATCGCCCGCGAGATGCAGCCTTATTTGACGGGCGAGAAACAGCCGCAGGTGGACAATTACTTTTTCGTCGCCTTCGCCAGCGGCATGTTCATGGGCGCGCGCACCAGCGACCCGGCGAGCACCGGCGCGCTGCTGCCGGTCATCAATCAAATCGTGCAAGGTTTTCCCGACACCCTCGGCTTCGCCTTCCGCGCCTCTTTGTTCGGCGGCTTCGGCGGCGGCCACAGTATCGACGTCGACATCCAAAGCCGCGATGTCGAGTCCGTGCTGCAGGCGGCGGGCGCGGCCTTCGGCATAATCCGCGAAGTCATTCCCGGCTCCTCGGTGCGGCCCTTCCCCGGGCTGGCGCTCGCCGAACCGGAACTGCGCCTGCTGCCCAATGAACGCGCCATCGCCGAGGCCGGCTGGAACCGCGCCACCATGGGCGGCGTGGTGCGCGCCTTGGGCGATGGCCTGTACGTGGGCGATTACTTCGACGGCGAGAAACGTCTCGATATCATTCTGCGTTCCGAGCGTTGGGAGAATCCCGAAGACCTGGCCGCCCTGCCGCTGGCGACGCCCGATGCGGGTATTCAGCCTTTGGGGCAGCTGGTAAAACTAGAACGCACTGCAGGGCCGGAAGAATTGCGCCGCATCGACCGCCGCCGCACCGTGACCCTGCAAGTGCGGCCGCCGGACACCATGTCGCTGGAAGAGGCGCTGGCCGTATTGCGCGAGCAGGTTGAGCCGATGCTGCTGGACATGCTGCCCGAGGACGGCAGCGTCAGTTACGGCGGCACCGCTGATAAACTCGAAGACGCCTTGCGCAGCATGGGCGGTTCGTTTCTGTTGGCCATCGCGATTTTATATTTATTGATGAGCGCGCTGTTTCAATCCTTCCGCGACAGTTGGCTGGTGCTGCTGGCCATTCCGCTGGCGGCGGTGGGCGGCATCATCGCCCTGCAAGCCACCAATCTGTGGATGGTCAATGTCGTGCCCATGTGGGGCGGACTGCCCACCATTCAAGCCATGGATCTGCTCACGATGATCGGCTTCATTATTCTGCTGGGTCTGGTGGTGAACAACGCGATTCTGCTGGTCTATCAAACCCGCAATGGCGAGCGCGAGGGTTTGGCGCGCCGCGAGGCGGTGGAGCATGCGGTACGCCTGCGTCTGCGGCCGATCTTGATGAGCACCCTCACCACCACCTTCGGCATGCTGCCGCTGTGGTTCGTGCCCGGCGCCGGCACGGAGTTGTATCGCGGCCTCGCCGCGGTCATCGTCGGCGGCATGAGCGTGAGCATGGTGTTTACTTTGATATTGCTGCCGAGTTTGCTGCGGATTGGGGAGGGGCGGGTTAAGGCGGAAGAAGCGGCGGTGTGATGGGCGTGGTGGATTAACAGACTAGGCCTTGCGTGATCGACCATGAATCATATCCGGGACCGCCCCCACTTCCTCCCTTGCCGACGAAGCCGCCCAAGGACAGCGAAGAGAGTCCACCACAGCCGCTCACGAAATGACCCGGCCCCACCAGCCCCGAGTAGCGTGCGCGCAGGGTTAACCACGTATCCCAGTTCTCGTCATTTTTTTGCCCCATGACCTGGAGCATGCGCTTGCTTTCGCGGCAGGCCCAGTAGTCCATGCTGCCAGCGGTGTAGCCTTGTTCGAGGCAGACGCCGTCCTCATTTTGTGGGGCGGTGGATGCCGCGGACAAGGAAGCGGGCGAGGTGGCGCAAGCCGTTAAATACAGGGTGGCGAGCAAAGCAAACGCAATGAGTTTTTTGTGCTGGAATTGCGGCATGGTATTGGACTCGGCCTCAAGCGTGCTGGGGGCCATTCTGCGCCCCGGCGGAATGTGCTGTCAAAGCGCGGGCGGCTTGGGGTGTTTGATTAGGTGGTCCCGAAGAAACCGCGAGGCTTTGGCCGCTGCGGTTCTTCGGGGGCCAACTATTGATGTGCGCCTTTGATTATTTAATGTGTTTTTTCATCGATGATTAAACTGCCGGTTTTGAATTTCCAAACAAAACGCGTGCGGTCCATGCACACGCAATAAGGACCAAGCTCAGTATGTCGATGCCGCCGCCGCCACTGAATTTAAAGTTATTCACCTTGCGCCATTGGTCGTCATGCGATCCATCCGCGACGGCCGCTTCGGTATCAGCGACAGTTAGTGCCGACATGGAGACGGCTTGTGAAAGATCGTAGTGGTCGAACTGCGTTAAGGTGGTGGTAAGGGTGTTGCCAAGGTCTTCGGTCGCGGCCAGTATGCCTTTGATGGATTGTTGCGAAAAAGCAGCGTCTCTCCCATAGCTCGTTGAATGGGTTGAACGGCTATCGATGCCGCTGGTTCGGAACATCAAAGCGTCGCTATCGATGTGGACGATTTTGCCGTCAATGAGAGTTGACGTCATCGTTTTGACCGAGGGCACGAGAAACGCGCCCACTATCGTGGCGTCGACCAGACCGCCCGGCCCGCTTTGCTGGCTTTGCTGATCTTGCTGATAGGAGAGAATGATGGCGATGTCCGCGTCATACATGGCCCGTATCTTACTCAGATCGATCTTGGTTTTTGCGTCCTCGACGGCTACCACAGCGACGGACCTAATATATTTGGTTTGGGCGAGAAGCTGTTGCTTGAGCTGGTCTCCGGCTAGACGGAGCGTAGTCGCGGGTACATCCTGATGTTTGCTGGGAATAAAAATGATGGCCACCGAGGCCGGGAAGCTCAGTGGCGCTCGCGTGGTCGATTGCCTCGAGTCCTTGGTGGTTTCAAGCATGGAGTTAAGCGGCTCTGACGCCGAGCCTTTCGTGGCGAACGAGCCGCAGCCACTGAGAATGGCAAGTGTGAAGAAAGTAATGCCTGCGATGAATGTACGGTAGTGAAACATATTGCGTCTCCTTGGTAGTAGGATGTGTGGGTGACTTGTGTGTTTGTGCGCGCTTACATTTCCCATGCCTGCAATTTGGCCTTCCACGTCTCCATGCGAACGCGGATATTGCCGCTTTGCGATTCCATGACCGAGGCGATGACGATTGCGCTGATGCCGAGGGCGGTCAGGGCCGTCCAGCCGCCGAGGTCGAAGTGATGCACCAGTTGGTAGACTTGATGCAGCAGGCCCGCCGTTGTTAACACCGCGCCGCCGCTGAAGAGGCTGCGTTGCCGCGCACGATAGCCGCGGAGCAGGAGCATGATTCCGGTGACGAGGCAGGCGAAGGCGGCGAGTTGGCCGCTGAAGAAAAGTAGGTTGACTAGCATGCCCAGCAAGAGCGTGCTGACGGCGATGCGGCGATAAAGACCGCCGTTGTTTTGATTGCGCGCGGCGATGTCGTACACCATGACCGCCGTGGTGAACGTGCCCACGGGGAGCACCAGTGCATCGGGGAAAGCCGCGCCTTTGCTCAACATGCAGGCGAACCAGAGGCCGGATGAGATGGCTGGAATGACGGACAGCAGATCAAGTGTGTGACGCGTTGTCGAGTCATTTTCAAAATAGAAAGAGGTCTGGCGCAGGATGAGAAAGACGCTGACGGACAGCGCGCTCATGAGGAAAAAATCCGCCGAGTAAAGCCAGAGGCTGCGGCCCATGAGTACGGCCAGCGGCAGAAATTGCAGGGCTAGGGCGGTAACGCCTTCCTGCGTTTTCGCCGCGCTGTGTTGCGTCGCGGTGCTGCGGTTGAGGATGAGCGTGATGGCGCAGAGGGCGAGGCCCAGCAGGCCGATCAGTTGCGGGTCGCGCAGCGGCAGCAGCAAGGCCGCGTTGCTGATTAAAAACAGCAGCGACAGATTTTTCGATAGGCTGCGCGCCAGCACGCTGAAGCCGAGCAGTACCACTGGCGTCAATATCAACAGTGCGCCGCCCGTGGTGAGTAATGCGCTTTGCAGGCTGTCGACGTGCCAGGCGACGTAGTGCGGGTAGTCGCCGAGTTTTGCCGCGGTTTGCGAAAAAATGAAGGCGCCGAGGATGGCGAAGTTGGCCGGTACCGCGACCAGCGCCAGGCTTAGCAATAAGCGCGCGCCTTTACTCTCCTTGAGCCAGTGGCCGCTGGCCAAGCCGATGGCCGCCAGCGCGCCGGTGTGAGCGAGCAGCAGCAGATAGCGCAGCACGTCATTACCGTTTTGCCAGCCCTGGACGAGGAAGCTGTATATCGCGATCACCAGCGCGGCGGCGCCCAGCGTGCGCAACAGCATGGGAAATTTTTTCATTGCGCCGGGCGCGCCGTTTTCTCCGATGGATTCGACCTGCCACGCGCCGGCGTGAGCGCCATCCGCGGCCGAGTTGGTGTTGTGATGCGTGGTAGATGCGCCGGCATTGGGCTTCGTTTGATTGAGTATCGAGCTTTGCGTGTTCATGGTTTCTCCTCCCCAGTTAGCAGCGCGGCCAGTTCTTCACGCAAGGCCTGTTGTTGTTCCTGGGTGATGAATTCATGTTCCAGCGCGTCTGCCGTGGCGTGCGTGTTGAGCGCCAGCTCCGCCTGGCTGAGGTTGATTTCCCAGCGCTCGAAACTGTCGTCCAAAAGGCGCGCGGTCCGGTCGTCCGTCTCGCCGGTCGCAATGAGCGCCGAGCTGGCCGATTGGCGGGCGCGTAGCAAAAGGTGTTTCTGCTTCATCTCGGCCAGCCGCCGTTCGCTGGTTTCGATGTCGCGCGCCAGCGTCAAGGTTTTGCCTTCGTATTGTGATAAGGCGTGGCCCAGTTGTTCCGTTCGTGCTTGGCAATGCTGGGCGCGGCGTAAACACGCCAGCGCCTTGGCTTCGTCGCTGGCCGCGCATTCACGCGCCCGCTGCCGCCAGCGCTGAGCTTTATTGTTTTCTTCTTCTATCTGATTCTTGATGCGCTCTTCCTCGCGATGCAGCTGGTCCATGCGCAACTTGGCCTCGGCTACTTTTTTGCGTATCTCGCCGAGGCTGACTTGAATGAGGGCGTCGTGGTTTTCGATTTCGCCGACCACGTGGTCGATGCGCGAAACCAGGGTGGTGGTGAGACGTTTGATGATGGACATTGTGTTTTCCTCCGTTTGTTTGTGTTCACGGAGTCATTGTTGGTCGGGGGATTGGATAAATAAACTGTATCGTGATACGTTCCCCGATCGTGTGCCGGGGGTCTATCAAATCTATACTTTCAGGGGGGGGGCGGGGTAAGGCATGGCTCAAATCGCGGCATTGATCGACGTGCTCAAACAGGCGCTGAAAAGCCATCGTCTCACCTATGCCGAGGTGGCGCGCAAGCTGGATATGAGCGAGGCCAACGTCAAGCGCATGTTCGCCTCGAAGCGGTTCACGCTGGAGCGGCTGGAGGAGGTGTGCAAGCTGATGCGGATGGAGTTGAGCGATTTGTTTCAGCTCTATGAAGAGTCGCGCCAGCGCATCACTCAGCTGAGCCTGGAGCAGGAAGAGGAGTTGGTGCGCGATACCAAGCTGCTGCTGGTAGCGGTGAGTGTGCGCAACCGCCTCGGTTTTGATGACATCATTGCTCACTATCAAATCACCAAGAGCGAGTGCATCCGCGCCCTGGCCAAGCTCGACCGGCTCAAAATCATCGATCTCTTGCCGGACAACCGCATCAAGCTGCGCATCGACGAGGGCTTCCGCTGGCTGCCCAACGGCCCCATCGAGCGCTTCTTCGAAAAACAGATTCAGAGCCAGTTCTTGAAATCAGGGTTTAACGCCGAATTGGAGCGGCGTTTGTTCCTCTTCGGTTTGCTGGGTGACGCCTCAGTCCAGCTGGTGATCGACAAGATGCAGGCCCTGGCCAAGGAGTTCACCGAGCTGCACCGGCGCGATGCGCGCCTGCCCTTGGACAAGCGCCACAACATCGGTTTCATGCTGGCGCTGCGGCCCTGGGAGCTGGAGGTCTTCCGGCCCTTGCGGCGTAAGGGGCGTGAATAGGCTATTGAAACGATACCGGCCGGTCAGCATCCCGCTATCAATCCCGAAATGCTTTATGCGGACGCCGCCTTTGATGATGATGTCCCCAAGCCGGCGCGCGGCCGGTTCATGAAAGACCGCGGCGGCTCGATAAGTTCAAAGCGATAAAAAGGAGACCACGATGTTGAAGACGATGCTGCGCTGGCTGTTGCTCAAGCTGTACCGGGTCGAACTCAGGGGCGCCGAGCACTTAGATAATTTCAGCGAGCGCACCATGGTGGTGGCCAACCACACCTCCTTTCTCGATGCGCTCTTGTTTTATGCCTTTTTGCCGGTGACGGCCACCTTCGCCATCAATACCTATGTGGCGCGCAGTTGGATGGGCCGGGCGGCGGGCTGGTTTTGCAGCCTTTTTCCGCTGGATCCCGCCAACCCGCTTTCCATCCGCGCCTTGATCCGCCGCGTCGAGCAAGGCGGCTGCGTGGTGATCTTTCCCGAGGGGCGGATCACCGTCACCGGTTCCTTGATGAAGGTCTATCACGGCCCCGGCCTGGTGGCCGAACGTTCGCGCGCCACGGTTTTGCCGATACGCATCGACGGCGCGCAATACACGCCCTTTTCGCGCTTGAGCGGCCGCGTGCGCTTGAGCTGGTTTCCAAAAATCACCTTGAACGTGCAAGCCCCGCGCTGCCTGTACGTGGACGGACGCTATCGCGGCCGCGCCCGCCGCGAAGAAGCCGGCCGCCAGTTGACGGATTTGATGGCCGAGTTGATGTTCGAGACCGCCAATAAAGATCAAACCTTGGTGGAACGATTGTTGGAAGCGCGCCGCCTGCACGGCGGCGCGCACATCGTCGCCGAAGACGTCACCCGCAGGCCCTGGACATACAACACGCTCATCACTCGCGCGGCCGTGTTGGGCGCGCAATTGGCCAAACGCAGCGAAGCGCAGGAGACCCTCGGCTTATTGCTGCCCAGCACGCTCGCCACCGTCGCCACCTTTTGGGGTTTGCAGCTCCATGGCCGCGTGCCCGCCATGCTCAATTACACCGTCGGCGCGCAAGGCATGCGTTCGGCATGTGACACCGCGGTGTTGCGCCGCGTCATCACCTCGCGTCAATTTATCGAGAAGGCCAAGTTGCAGGAGGCCGTGGCCGAGCTGGCTGAGAAAGTCGAATTGATTTATCTCGAAGATATCGCGGCCACCATTGATTGGATGGATAAGTTGACGGGTTGGGTGCAAAGCCGTTTCGATCGCGGCTTGCTGCGCCTGGCGCACCGCGATGCCAAGCAGCGCGCCGTGGTGTTATTCACCTCTGGTTCGGAAGGCGTGCCCAAAGGCGTGGTGTTATCGCATCGCAATTTGTCAGCGAATATCCATCAGCTGGTATCGCGCATCGACTTCAACGCGCAAGACGTCGCGCTTAATGCGCTGCCGCTGTTTCACTCCTTCGGCATGACCGCGGGCATGTTGCTGCCGCTCACCTCCGGCGTGCGCGTGTTTTTCTATCCCTCGCCGTTGCACTACCGCGTCATCCCCGAGGTGGCCTACGATATCAATGCCACCATTCTGTTCGGCACCAATACCTTTCTCGGCAAGTATGCGCAATTCGCCGATCCCTACGATTTTTACAGCCTGCGGTACGTCTTCGCCGGCGCCGAGAAATTGCAGGAAGAGGTGCGCCGCATCTGGTCCGACAAGTTCGGCGTGCGCATCTTTGAGGGCTACGGCGCGACCGAGACCAGTCCGGTGATCGCCGGCAACACGCCGCTGGCCAATCGTCCCGGCAGCGTCGGCCGCTTGATGCCCGGCATCGAATACCGTTTGCTCAAGGTGCCCGGCTTGGATGAAGGCCAACGTTTACAGGTGCGCGGTCCCAACGTGATGCTGGGTTATTTGCTCAGCGACCGTCCCGGCGTGCTGGTGCCGCCGGTCACCGAGTTGGGCGCGGGCTGGTACGACACCGGCGACATCGTCACCATCGACGCCGAAGGTTTCGTACGCATCTGCGGCCGCGCCAAACGTTTCGCCAAAGTGGCGGGCGAAATGGTCTCGCTCACCTCGGTGGAGGTCTTGGCCAGCAAGGTTTGGCCCAAGGCCCTGCACGCGGCCATCGCCATTCCCGATGCGCGCAAGGGTGAGCAGGTGGTGTTGCTCACCACCGCGGCGGGCGCGGAACGCGCGGCCTTGCTCGCGCAGGCGCAGGCCGACGGCATTGGAGAAATCAATGTGCCGCGGCAGTTGCGGCATGTGGCCAATATGCCCGTGCTCGGCACCGGCAAAATCGATTATGTCGCCGCTAAAAGGCTGTTGGAGCGCGCGCCGTGAATCCCGTGCTCTATCGCGTGTTAGCCACCCAATTTCTTACCGCCTTCGCCGACAACGCCGTGTTGTTCACCGCCATCACCATGGTGATGCAGCAGACGGCGGTGGGCGGCTGGTATGTGCCCGCCTTGCAGGCCTCGTTTCTGGTGGCCTTTGTTTTGTGCGCGCCGTGGGTGGGGCGTTATGCCGATGCGCGGCCCAAACCGCGGGTCTTGTTCGGCGCCAACATCATCAAGGCCATGGGCGCGGGTTTGTTGCTGCTGCACGTCGAGCCTTTGATCGCCTACGCGCTGATCGGACTCGGCGCGGCGGCCTACAGCCCGGCCAAATACGGCATCCTGCCGGAACTGGTGGACGAGCACAGTTTGGTGAAGGCCAATGGCTGGATCGAAGGCTCGACGATACTCGCCATTCTCAGCGGCACCTTGGCGGGTGCGGCACTGGCGAATTATTCCGTGATGCTGGCGCTGGCGCTGATCATCGCTTTATATATCGCCTCGGCGCTGATCGCGTTGACCATCCGTCATCAACTGATCGCCGGTCCCGCCGCCGGGCGCGCGCTGCGCAACTTCGTTTCGCAAATGCGCGGGCTGCTGGCCACGCCGCGCGCGCGTTTTTCGACCTTGGGCGTGAGTTTGTTTTGGGCCGCCGCCACCGTGTTGCGCGTGCTGCTGGTGGCCTGGGCGCCGGCGGTGTTATTGATTCATTCCACCACCGACATCGCCATGTTGACGCTGTTCGTCGCCATCGGCATCGCCGCCGGTTCCGTGCTGGTGCCGCGCCTCATCCCCATGGCCTATCTGCGTCGCGCGCGCATGGCGGCGTATGCCATGGGTGCGGTGATCGCGATCCTGGCAACGCTTGACAGCCTGTGGGCCGCGCGCATCGCGCTGTTTCTCGCCGGCCTCTGCGGCGGGTTGTTCGTCGTGCCCATCAACGCCGCGCTGCAGGAGATCGGCCACAAGACCATCGGCAGCGGCGGCGCGGTCGCCATTCAAAACTTTTTTGAGAACCTGGCGATGCTGTTGGCCTCAGGTATGTACGCCTTGATCGCCGGCGCGGGCGTCGACCCGGTGGCGACGATGATCTGGCTGGGGGTGCTGGTGATCATCGCCACCGTGCTGGTGTCGTGGCATTTGCCGCGGGATACCGGTGTTTTGCTGGAGGCGCCGCGGGATAAGGAATAGCTTCTGGGTGCGTTGATAATTGAGAAATAAGTTTAGAGCGATGGCCGCCGTGCATAAATCTTTCTGGTTTGAAGCGCCAATACGCTAAAAAACGCGCATAGTGGAATTGCATCGTGTTTATTTAGGCGGTGAGTCCGCAAGCTCGATTTTATTCAATATGATTCGCGGCCGCCGTGCTGGTTCGTAGTCTTTCCCGGTTCAATGAAATCTTGGCTTCCAGATAAAGCGGCGGGTTGAAGTCCTCATCCGTGCTAGAGAGCATGCCGTATTTTTAGATCGGCAGGGAATTCAGTGTGTACAATAGCGCCTCAGTTTATGAATCTAGGCCGTGCGGCATCATGACTTGCTGGCGGAAACGGGGGTTTTGCGATGTTCATTTGGGAAGTGTTCATCATTTTCATATTGATTTTGTTGAACGGCGCTTTCGCCATGTCCGAGCTGGCGGTGGTCTCCTCACGCAAGGCGCGTTTGAAACGCATGGCGGCGCAGGGTTCGAGCGGGGCGGCGGTGGCTTTACGTTTGATCGCTGACCCCAGCCGTTTTCTTTCGACGGTACAGATCGGCATTACCTTGATCGGTATCGTGGCGGGCGCCTATGGCGGCGCCACTCTGGGCGCGGCTTTGGGTGCTTGGCTCGATACGTTTGCGCTTATCGCACCCCACGGCGCGGCCTTGGGTTTTGCCGTCGTCATTATGGCCATCACCTATTGTTCACTCGTCTTCGGCGAGCTCGTGCCCAAGCGCGTAGCCTTGCATAATCCCGAACGCATCGCGGTATTGGCGGCTCCGCCCATGATGTGGATCGCCAGAGCGGCGGCGCCCTTGGTGTGGCTGCTGAAAATTTCCATTGATACGGTGTTGCGCCTGCTCAAGCGCGATACGGCGCGTGATACGGCGGTGACGGAGGATGAGGTGAAGTCGCTCATCACCGAAGGCACTTTGGCCGGCATTTTCGTTCCCGCGGAGCGGGAAATGATTGAAGGCGTATTGCGTTTGGCCGATCGCGCGGTGCGGGTGATCATGACGCCGCGTAATGAATTGGTGTGGCTGGACGTCGATGAGTCACCGGAACGCATTCGTGAAAAGATCCGCGCGTCGAATTTTTCGCGATTTCCGGTTTGCCGCGGTGAGGTGGATGAGTTGCTGGGCATCGTGCAGGCGAAAGATTTGCTCGACGTTGCGCTAAGCGGAGAAGCACTGTCCTTGTCCAATAGCCTCATCGAATCCATGGTGGTGTCGGAAAACACGCCGATACTGCGCCTGCTCGAACAATTCAAAAAAACGGGTGAACATATTGCTTTGGTGGTCGATGAGTTCGGTATGTTCGAAGGGGTGGTCACGCTGACGGATATTATGGAATCCATCGTTGGTGAATTGCCGGAACAGGGTGAAATACCCATCCCCGATGTCATACGGCGAGAGGACGGCTCATGGCTGGTGGATGGGGCGATGCCCATCGATGAGTTCGAGGACCGCGTCGGCCTGCAAGGTTTGCGTGAATTGGGTAGATTCGAAACCGTGGGGGGTTTCGTGCTGCATATCCTGGGGCGCTTCCCGGTCGTCGCGGAACATTTTATTTACGATGGCACCCGCTTTGAGATCGTCGACATGGATGGGCGTCGCATCGATAAGGTGCTGGTGCAGCCGTCCGCCGCGGATGATGAAGGCGAGACTTTGGATTTGTAACTAAGCTTAAGGAGTCTCTGATTTGTTAGAGCTTGCGTGCGGCGCAAGGGCGCGCCGCTATTTTCAATCTCGAATTCAACTCGCTAGGGCCTGTTAACACTCATTACAAAGCAGCGCTGGATGCCGCATCCGTGCCCGCCTGGTGGGTTGAGTTTATTAAGGGTTCTCAAATGACGCAATTAAAGCCTATGCCGGTGGGCGGGATGAGGCTGCTGGCATGTTTGCCGCCACCTCCTTGCAAGGGAGGTGGCGGCGCGCCGATCAGGGTTTGAGATTGAACATCAGCTGCAGGGTCTTGTGCCCCGCCCATTTGTGGAACAGGGCGAGAGCGATATGGCCGCCCCAGTAGACCCACACGAAGTTGGCGATAATCTCATGTGTCTCGGCGAAAAACTCCACCGTGTCGTTGGGCTTGCCGGTCTCGGGGAAGATGAAGAACAGTGTGGCGCCGGTCAGCACCATGCCGGTCACCGCGAGAAAACCCAGGCCATGGACCAAGCCAGGCAGGCCGCCGCGAGGGCCGCCCTCCGGCAGTTGGCGCTTCAGCAGCAGGCCAATATCGGATTTGACCTCCGCCCACGCGGCACCCGTCCAGGGAAAGAGATGCGACAGGCCGCCATGGGCGCGGCTGGCAAAATTCCACGCCCAATGGAGTAATACAATCACTAAGGCCGTCATGCCCGCAAATTCATGTGCCTCGAAGGCGGCGCGGGCGAGCGCGGTGGCCGATTCTTCATCCGGCGGCTCCATGAACAGGCTGATCGCGAGTTGCAGGCTGACGGTTGACGCCAAACCTATGTGTAGCCAGCGGGTTGGTAGGCTCCAGGTGCCTGCTGCTTTCATATGAGATGCCTCCGGTAGGGTTGAGCTGTTATTTAAGGGAGCCTCTGATTTATTCAGAGGTTCCTGCGGCACAGGGATGTGCCGCCATTGTCAATGGCAGCGGGCCATTGACAATGAAGGAAGGCGAAAATCGTATTTTTCGCTTTCCGTACTCTGAGAATTCCAGGATGGAATTATTCAGAGTTTCCTTAGAAGAGTAGACGATTTTCCTTAATTTAAGCTTACAGTTTGCCGCGTGGACAAAATGGCGGTGAGTCTTATGCGCGCGAGGTATGCAATGGAAAGGTGACGGGGAATATCGTGCCGGATTGGCGTGGCGCTTGGCTTCAATACCAGCATGGTTATTGTGAATAAAGAGGTGCAATGACTTGGAGTGCCGCGCGAAACTTCAAGCTAAATTAGCAAGTGGGTATGCTGAGGGAATATTTTCTAGCGATAACTTCTGGTGTTGTTGTTTTTTCTTGGTGATGCCGCATGCCCGCGCCAGCCTGCGTTGCCGCGCGTGATTATCCCCCTCTTGCGGTCGATCTGCCCGCCGCAATAACTTGGATAAGGCGCCAGCGAGAGAGATAGGCGGCGCGGCTTCCCTCTTCCTGATCCTATCTAATCCGATGAACTCGACTATAGTTTACTCACGTAGTGAGAGTGAAATAGCAATAATCGGCATGGGGTCTTTAGCATGATGCGGGGCGGGCTTACCCGGAGTGTAGTGATACCCAAGACCTGAAGGATCGTGCGCATGGACGCATCGCGTATTTTTATCGTTGATGACGATGAATTGTTGGTGGCGGATCTGGGCCTTAAGCTGGAGGGTCTGGGTTATACGGTCGTGGGCAGCGCCGCGAATGCTACGGAGGCAGTGCGCGCGGTTTTGGCTGAACGCCCGGATTTGGTGCTGATGGATATCGTGCTTGAAGGGGATATCGACGGCATCGAAGCCGCGCGGGGCATACAAGCGCAGGTAGATATTCCCATTGTGTATCTCACCGCGTATACCGACGAGGCATTATTGGAGCGGGCGCGCGTGACCGACCCCTTCGGCTACGTGGTCAAGCCGGCCTCGCTGCGGGAATTGCACGCCGTCATCTCCATCGCCATTTATAAAGCCGCGGCCGAGCGGGAGTTGCGTGCCAAGGCCTTGGCCTGTGATTCCCTGACCTTGATTTCAGACGCGGTCATTACGCTTGATGCCGACGGCCGGGTCGTGCTTGTCAACCGGGCAGCTAAGCGTTTCCTCCGTGTTGATGAGGCCAAGGCGATAGGTTTGCCGTGGATGGAGGCGTTGATGCCCGGTGGCGTTTCGGAGCGCGCGCTCATCCAAAGGGCGATCGAGCGCGCCATGGCGGGTGAAAGCACTTTGCCGCCCGGCGTTGAAGTCGTGTTGCTCGATGTAAATGGCGATGAGGGCTATGCGAGTTTGAGGGCCAGCCCGCATCGTATGTCCGCGGCGATGGGCGTGACATTGATGTTCGTCGATATCGCGGAATTAAAATCCAATGAGAACGCCTTGCGCGTGAGTGAGAGGCGTTTCCGTGACGTGGTGGAGGCCGCCGGCGAATATGTGTGGGAGGTGGATGCGGCGTGGCGTTATAGCTATGTCTCCACGCGTTTTAAGGGTGTGCTGGGTTACGGTGATAAAGAGATACTCGCTCAAGCCATGAGCGCGCACTTGCCACCGGATGAAAAATCGCTTTTCGATGAACGCCTGCGTGCCATCGCGCGTGATAAAGCGCCTTTTAAAGGGCTGGAATACAACGCGATCACGCAATCAGGCGCCAAGGTGTGTTTGGAGATCAGCGGTTTGCCCTTGCTCAATCAGCGCGGTGAACTGATTGGTTTTCGAGGCGTGGGTCAGGATGTGAGTCAGCGTAAGGACGCGGCGGCGCGAATCGAGTTCCTCGCCACCCGCGATCACCTTACGGGATTACCCAACCGCACCTCTTTATTCGATCATCTGGAGCAACATTTGGCGGAGGCGCGCCGCGAGGCCCATGTGCTCGCGGTGTTGTTCATCGATCTCGATAATTTCAAATTCATTAACGACTCGCATGGGCATGATGTGGGTGATGTGGTGCTGCGCAGCACCACGCAACGCATGCTTTCCTGCATACGCGAGCGCGATACCCTCGCGCGCATCGGCGGTGATGAGTTCGTGATGGTGCTGGGCGGTTTTAGTCATGTCTCGCAGGTGCATCCGCTTTTGTGTAAGGTGCTCGATGTGATGCGGCGCCCCTGTGAAGTAAAGGGCATGACCCTCGTTGTTCACGCCACCGTGGGTGTCAGCATCTTCCCCGGTGACGGCGGCAACGCCGATACTCTGGTGCGTAATGCGGATACCGCCATGTATCACGCCAAGGCCATGGGGCGCGATCGTTATCAATTTTTCAGCAAAGAGATGAATGACAGGGTGGTCGAACGGCTGGCCATGGAAAACGCGATGCGCCACGGTTTGAGGAATAATGAATTTATTTTGCATTACCAGCCCAAGATCGATGCACGCGCGGGCAAGATGACGGGCGTGGAGGCCTTGGTGCGCTGGAATCACCCTGAAAAGGGCTTGCTCCTGCCGGCGGCCTTCATTCCCTTGGCCGAAGAGACGGGCATGATCGTGGATCTGGGCGCGTGGGTGCTGCGCAAGGCGTGCGGGCAAGCGCGGGAATGGGTGCGGGCGGGGCATGAAACCTTCAAGACCGCGGTCAATTTATCCTTGGTGCAAGTGCAAGAACATTTGCCGCGATTGCTGCAGGATGTGTTGCGTGAGGCAGGTTTAGCCGGCCGCAACCTCGAGCTGGAAATTACCGAGAGCATCATGATGAATGACCCGGATTTAAGTCAGAACGTTATGCGGGGCATTCGTGATTTAGGCGTGGGTATTTCCATAGATGATTTCGGTACGGGTTACTCATCGCTGAGTTTATTGCAGTCATTCCCTTTCGACACCTTGAAGATAGATCAGTCTTTCGTGCGCGATTTGCCGATTAAACCCGGCGACACGGGAGGCGCGATTATCCGCGCCATCGTCAGTATGGCGGAAGGTCTGCGGCTGAGCGTCATCGCCGAGGGGGTGGAGAACGAGGCCCAAGTGCGAGATCTACGGGCGATGGAGTGTTTCGAATATCAGGGTTATTTATTCGGGCATCCACTGCCCGCGGCGCAATTCGCCGCCGCGCATTTTCGTTGAGGGCCGGGTGTAGTCCGCCGCTCAAACCGTAGCGAGAAAAGCCAGCGTCCCTTCCAAGCCGCAATGATTCAAGGCGGCACGGGCTTGGGCTTGCACCTTGGGCTTGGCGTGATAGGCGATGCTGAGACCCGCTGCGTCCATCATCAGCAAATCATTGGCGCCATCGCCCATGGCGATGGTTTGCGCCGGGGTGATGTTTAAGGTTTTGCACAGTTCAAGCAGAAATTGGCGCTTGGCTTCGGCGCCGATGATGTTGCCCTGCACCCGCCCCGTGAGTTTGCCGCCGATGATCTCCAAGGTGTTGGCGCGCGCGTAATCGAGTTGCAGACGGGTCTTCAAGCGCTCGGTGAAATAGGTGAAGCCGCCGGAGACCAAGGCGATTTTAATGCCGTGCGCCTGTAGCCCCGCGAGCATGACCTCGGCGCCGGGGTTGGGACGCAGGCGTTCCTGATAAACATGCTCCAAGGCGGCGGCATCGAGGCCGGCGAGCAGGCCGACGCGGCGTGTCAGCGATTGTTCGAAGTTCAGTTCGCCGCGCATCGCCGCTTCGGTAATGGCGGCCACTTGCGGCTTGAGTCCGGCGAAGTCGGCGATCTCGTCGATGCACTCGATATTGATCAGCGTGGAGTCCATATCGGTGATCAGCAAGCGCGCGCGCGCGGGATCGAAATCCGCTGGCAGTAAATTGATATCGCAAGGCAGCTCCGCGCGCAGGCGCGCCAATAGCTCGGGCGCGGGTGCGTGCGCGCTATGCACGCGGTAATGATCGGCGCGTTGATCCACCGTGCCGGAGAGCCGTCGCGCCGCTGCTTCCGCGATGCCGGCGTTGAGTTGCGGGCCTTGTAAGATGAGGGTTGCCATGGGGTTCACCGCCGCGAAAAACAGAGGCGCATTCTAGCAGCCCGGCGCGGGCTTGGGCAGCGCGGCGGCTTCAAAATAAAAGTTGAATCACGGCCTGGGCCGTTACGCTGGCGTGGCTGCTGCCCGCCTCGCTCGCCACCGGCGCGGGGCTGTCCATCTCCGCCATGGCCATGCGTGATTGCATGATGACGGGCGGTTGCGCGCCGCCGCGCTGCACGCTGAGGCGGACGATGCGGTAGGCCTTCGCCCCCAGGCCGCGTTGGATGCGCGCGGCGCGTTCCTTGAAATTGTCCATGAGTTGATCCAGCAATTGCGTCTCCGCGGCGCGCTGTTTTGCCGGAGATACCAAGAAGCGCATGCTCTTAATTTGCAGCTTTTGTTGCAGGGCGCCGGCCACGGCATTGAGGCTTGCGATATTTTCGCTGCGCAGCACCAGGCTTTGCGCCGCGCGCCAAGATAGCAGGCGGTTTTTGTCGTAGACCGGAAAGGTTTGGTAGTCACCGCTGCGCGCTTCAATTGCCGCTGATTTGCGCGCCTCGGTCAGTGCCCAGTCCATGGCGCGGTTGATCTCGGCGGCCAGTTGCGCCGGGTCCGCGTGTTCCGCCTCCGCCGCCAGCGTCACTTCGGCGAGGTCGTTTTGCAACTCGGTTTCCGCCGCCACGCTGAAGTCCACTTGATCGTATTGCAGCTCCTCGGCATGGGCAAGGCCGCAGACGGTGACTAAGAAAAGTGTAGCGATGAGTGCGCGCAACATGGCTTGGTCTCCTGATTAAAAGCCGGACTGGAATTTAACAGTGCATTTAGTTTCCCTCTCCCCCAGGGAGAGGGTAGGGTGAGGGGAGTTAAATACGATAGCTTTGGATTGATCCCCTCATTCTGTGCTTCTCCTTGGATGAGAAGTGATGTTCTTAAGTTAAGGTGTGCGCATGTGCGCAGCGCGCGCCATAAGGTCAAAATGGAATAACGCATCACATTCGTCTTCACCCAGCGGGAGAAGGGGCAATAAAGAACTTCTCAGCGCCGTGCCCGTGCTTCGCTTTTATCATTGGGCAGAAATAGCGCGGTGAGATCGTTGAGAAAACGCTGGCCCAATTCCGTGGGGCGGATGCGCTGCAGCGTCCATTCGATCAAGCCTTTTTCTTCGGCGCGGCGCAACGGCGCTTCGACGACGCTCAGCGGCAGGCCGGTGTGCTGTGCGAACAAGGGTGCGGGAAAGCCGTCATTTAATCGCAGCGCGTTGAGCATAAAATCGAAGCCCGCCTCGCGGCGCTTCAGCGCGTGCTCGCTGGCGATGCGCGCGGGACTCGCCGCTTTTTCCAAATACTCGCGCGGGTGACGCAGCTTGGCACGGCGCAGGATGTGCTGCTGTTGCGCGCTGCTGATCTTGCCGTGGGCGCCGGCGCCGATGCCGAGGTAATCGCCGAACTGCCAATAGTTGAGATTGTGGCGGCACTGATGCCCCTCGCGCGCATAGGCCGAGACCTCGTATTGCCGGTAGCCCGCTTCAGCGATGCGCGCCTGGCACTGTTGCTGGATTTCCCACAGCGCGTCATGGTCCGGCAAGTGCGCCGGCGGCGCGTGGGCGAAGGCGGTATTGGGTTCCAAAGTGAGCTGATAGTGCGACAAGTGCGTGGGCGCTAGCGCGATGGCGGTTTCGAGATCGGCCAGGGCTTGCGCCGCGGTTTGGCCGGGCAGGCCGAACATTAAATCCAAATTCAATTCATCGAAACCGGCGTCATGCGCGCGTTCGGCGGCGGTGATGGCCTCGCGGCGGCCGTGGATGCGCCCGAGTTTTTGCAGCATGCCGTCGTCGAAACTCTGCACGCCGATGGAAAGGCGGTTGATGCCCGCGGCGCGGAACTCCGCGAACTTGCCCGCCTCCATTGCGCCGGGATTGGCCTCCATGGTGATCTCGGCGCGCGCGGGCAGGCTCAGCAGCGCGCGCAACTGCGAAAACAAACGGTCGATGCTCTCGGGTGAAAACAGGCTGGGCGTGCCGCCGCCGAGAAACACCGACTCAATAGAGCGCCCCCAAATCGCGGGCAGCTCCTGTTCGAGATCGGCGAGCAGCGCGTCGATGTAAGCCCGCTCCGGCACCACGCCCTTCGCCTCGTGCGAATTGAAGTCGCAATACGGACATTTGCGCACGCACCAGGGCAGGTGCACGTACAGCGAGAGGGGCGGCAGGGCGGTGAAATGAAACATGGCAGCAGCTTAACAGTAATGGGAGCCGCGATTATATCGCGGTTGTCGCCCGTTTGCGCTGGGAGCTCAGTTGTCCTTCGCGCCCTGCTTCACCCACTCGCGCAGAATCTCGACCTGCTGTTTGAGCAACGGCCGCGCGTGGTGCGGCATGCGAATGCTGGGGTCGGCGCGCCCCTCGATCAGCACCATCAAATTGCTGGTCAATGGCTCACCCGGCGTGACGATCCGCCCGTGCTTGGTGCCTTTCATCAAACCTTCGTAACTGCGCAGATCGAGACCGCTGGCCTCATGGCCCGGTCCGCCGGGCTGGTGGCACTTCACGCAATGGCTCTCGATGATGGGCAACACGTCGAGGCTGAAGCTGACCAGTTGCGCGGCGGCGGCAGGCGTACACCAGATCGCAACTTGCGCCAATGCGGCCGTGGTGAGGGTAAAGGCAACATAGCGGGATCGTTTTGGGGAAGGCATGACACGGCTCCTTGCCGTTTATGAGAATGTCATTTTAGCGCGTGGCGAGGGGGGAAGTCTCGCGATCGCAACTAAGGCGCGGTGGCGTCTTTGAAAGCGCGTCCAAAGTCACAGCTTGGCGCTGAGTAATCCTTCCCCGCTCTTTGCCGTACCCGTATCGCCGTCGTTGCGCTAAGCGGTTCGCGGCGACCGACTCCCTGCCTACGATGTGGTAGCGTGTAAAATTCTAACTTAGACACCTCGCCCAGCTGGCGCGCCTCATCCCACAATGGTTATGGTAAGCTGCTTCCTCGCGGTAAATCACCGCGACCCATAACGAGGCGCGCTCATGGAAGGCAGTGATGTTCGGTGGTTATTTGACCCCATGATGGGCAAAGTCGTTGCCGCGGTCATTGGCATCATCCTCATCGTGGTTTTGGTGCGCTTCGCGCAAGGCTCCTTGTCACGCTATATTAAAGACAGCAACACTCGCTACCGTACCCGCAAATTCGTCTCCTTCGCCGGTTACCTCATCGGCTTTCTGATCATCGTCGTCATCTTCAGCGACAAGCTGGGCGGCTTCACCGTGGCGCTGGGCGTGGCGGGCGCGGGCATCGCCTTCGCCCTGCAAGAAATCATCGCCAGCGTCGCCGGCTGGTTCGCTATCAGCTTCGCCAAGTTTTACAACACCGGCGACCGCGTGCAATTGGGCGGCATCAAGGGCGACGTCATCGACATCGGCATCCTGCGAACCACGGTGATGGAGGTCGGCGATTGGGTGAAAGGCGATCAATACAACGGCCGCGTCGTGCGCATCGCCAACAGCTTTGTTTTCAAGGAGCCCGTGTTCAACTACTCCGGCGATTTTCCTTTTTTGTGGGATGAAATCAGCATACCGGTCAAACACGGCAGCGATCATCAGCTGGCGCGTGAGATACTTCAGCGCGTGGCGCACGAGATCGTCGGCGACTACGCCGGCTATGCCCAAACGGCGTGGAACGAGTTGGTGAAAAAATACCTCATCGAAGACGCGCAAGTAGAACCCATGATCGCCCTGGTCGTCACCGACGGTTGGCTAGAATTCTCGGTGCGCTACGTCGTCGACTACAAAAAACGCCGCCTCACCAAAGACCGGCTCTATACCCGCATCCTCGACGAATTCGCCCAAACTCAGGGCCGCGTCGCCATCACCGCCGCGACCTTGGAGGTCACGGCCGTGTCACCGCTCGACACACAACTCAAATCACGTGATGCGAATGCAGCTGAAACGCTGAAGCGCAGCTAAAATTTTTCCCCTGCCCAAGCGCAATCGCAATCGCAATCGCAGGCGCAGGTGTTGGTGTTGGTGCAGGTGTTGGTGCAGATGTTGGCGCAGATGTTGGCGCAGGAGCAGGTGACTTATCTTCCTCCCCTCCTCTCCGAGGAGGGGTGCCCCGCAGGGGCGGGGTGGTGATCCGCTCAAGGTTGAAAGCGCATTTGCCTCGCCAGATGTAGGGTGGGTTAGCGATGCGCCAGCATTGCGTAACCCACCAAGCGTCGCGGATCGACACAAGAATCAACACATAGGGAGCGCCTGCGGCGCGGGTTGGTGGGTTACGCTACGCTAACCCACCCTACATTGATTTGTTCAATGCAAAAATGCGCTGCCGTTGATTTTATATCCCGTCGGGGCCGCCGAGCACTGCAGGGTGGCGCGGATCAGGCCCGCAGGGGCGAAGCCAGGGAGGGGGAGCCTTTGCCAGCAGCACAGGATGTGCTGCTGGCAAAGGCCCGCGTCACCCGAAGCGCGCAGGGTATTCCGTGCAATGCGCGCGTTTTTAATGGTAATCAAGACCGACAATGCTGGCGACTCAATGACAATGAGTATCGAATCCATGAGCACGATTTGATCGTGCGCACAGTTCACCCTGCGCTTGCTCTCCGACCGGTCACTGGACACCTATTTGGTTTCTCGATGTGGTCGGAAAATTGGACGCCAACTGCAAATGCAGTTTGGGCCGCAAGGCAAAGGCATTTTTTTCAGAGCTTCATCCACGGAAAATACCTTTCCGGAATACTTTTCGCACTGCGGTCCCGTTCTTGGGTCTTCACCGCGGGTTTTGAGATTCCGTTCCACTGCAGGCACGGAATAGCCGGTTTTCTTCGCAATTGCTTTTGTATCCATGCCCGCTTCGTGGAGTTGAACCATTTCGGCGGCAGGTGGCCACGGCTTGGGTTTCGAGATTTCAACCCCAACAACAAACCCACGCCGTTCGTTGTCCTTCAAGCACCCCAGCTCTTCAATCCATCTTGTCTTGAATTCGGGGTCCATTTATTTCGATGTGGCCTCATTTATGAGAGGGCTAACGATGACTGAAAAAGCGTGCCGCATATTGGTTCCAATTGCGTAACAAAGCCCCACGCCGCTCGAAATCGTGCTCGTACTTGAGGGCGCGATATGTGTCTATATATACGTCCCTGAGACTTACGAACGGGGCGCTATTGTATTCTTGCTTAATCCATTGTCGTTCCTTCTCAGTAGGTTCGTTCAGATACTCTTCGACCTCCCATAAATAATCTGATTGATCTCGATTGGAAGAGTGCCAGATATCTAACGAACCAAGTGGCTCTGCGAACAGGAATGGCAGCATGTAAAGCTGACTGAGCATGGCATGTTGTAACCGATCACGTGCCTGCTCCTCATTGCCATTTCTGTATTCCGCCAGCGCCCAATACAAATTAAAAATTGGCTCTCCGATATCGTCCGGGAATTCAGATTCAAACCATGAGAAGAACTCCAGTGCTTTGCGATTTTCGCCAGCAAGGACAAAAAAGACGCCGGCCCGGTAGCGCTTTCCAGAACCATCATTGATATATCCGTGTTGTTCTTTTTCTTTTAGTAGAGCCTGCCGGTTCCGGTTCGCGCGGTTTCGAAATCGCTTTTTTATTTCTTCGGAGGTCATTCGGAGTTCCTGTTGTAGCTAACTAAAATTTGATCCTAGCATTGAGATGCTGTGACACACCACTCTTGGCGCCTTATTCTGCCAGCATACCTATAACCCTTTACTTTAACTGGCGTCAGCCTAATCAACCCGCAAAAATTCACCACTCAACGCGAGGGATAATAAGCTAGTGCTGAAACTGGGTCGGATGGAGTTTAGCGCGTCCTGCTTGCGGCATCAGGTGAATTGCGGCGCACTTACCCCCGCAACCCCTCAATCAACTTCCGCAACGCCTGCCCGCGATGGCTCAAGCTGTTTTTGATTTCGGGTGAGAGTTCGGCGGAGGAGCAGTCGTGGGTGGGGACGTAGAACACCGGGTCGTAGCCGAAGCCGTTTTCGCCGCGTGGTGAAAACAGGATGCGGCCTTCCCAGGTGCCTTGGCAGATGAGCGGGGTGGGGTCGCTGGCGTGGCGGAGATAAACCATCACGCATTGGAAGCGTGCGCCGCGTTGTTGCTCGGGGACGTTAACGAGATCGGCCAGGAGTTTTTGCAGGTTGTCGCGGTCGTTGGCGTGTGGGCCGGCGTAGCGCGATGAATAAATGCCGGGCGCGCCTTTGAGCGCGTCGACTTCCAGGCCGGAGTCGTCGGCGATGGCGGGAAGGCCGGTGTGCTGCGCGGCGTTGCGCGCCTTG
Source organism: uncultured Gammaproteobacteria bacterium (assembly GCA_947259075.1). Taxonomy (GTDB): domain Bacteria; phylum Pseudomonadota; class Gammaproteobacteria; order DRLM01; family DRLM01; genus CAKKSB01. The sequence goes on from CAMYKQ010000054.1 coordinate 24,912, forward strand.
ATGATGGCGTTCTCGACGAAGCTGAGGCCGGTTTCTTCCGCCTCAGTGACGCCGAACTGCGATTGCGGGTCGACATGGAGGCCGAGGCCCGCGAGGACTTCGTTGATTTCGCGGACCTTGCCTGCGTTGCCGGTGGCGAGGACGATGCGTTTCATGCGCGGCGCGCTTTTACTGCACCAGCGCAACGCGTCGCGCGCTGAGTTACCACATGCCGCTGCGGGTGAGATGTCATCGCACAGTCCTCTCTATCTCTGTCTCTTTGCTCTTTTAGCTTATGGCTTTAAAGCGTATTCGCGCCGTTGCATGGCGGGGCTCAGCCCGCCAGCGCCGCGCGCTGTTTTTCGATGAGCTCGGCGATGCCGCCCTGCGCCAGGGCGAGCATGGCTTGCAGTTCATCCATGCGGAAGGCATGGCCCTCTGCTGTGCCCTGCACCTCGATGAAGGCGCCGGTCTCGTTCATCACTACGTTCATATCGGTCTCGGCGTTGGAGTCTTCGGCGTAGTCGAGGTCGAGCACCGGCACGCCTTGAAAAATGCCCACCGACACCGAGGCCACTTGGCCGTAGATGGGGCTTTTCTTGATCGCGCCGCGTTGGATTAAATGTTGTATCGCGTCCATCAAGGCGACGTAGCCGCCGGTGATGGAGGCGGTGCGGGTGCCGCCGTCGGCTTGGAGCACGTCGCAGTCGACGGTGATGGTGCGTTCGCCCAGCGCGTTCAAGTCCACCACCGCGCGCAGTGAGCGGCCGATGAGGCGTTGGATCTCCAGGGTGCGGCCGCCTTGTTTGCCCTGCGCCGCTTCGCGCTGGGTGCGCTGGCCGGTGGCGCGGGGCAGCATGCCGTATTCGGCGGTGACCCAGCCTTTGCCGCTGCCTTTGATCCAGCGCGGCGTGCGCTCGTCGACGCTGGCGGTGCAGAGCACGCGGGTGTCGCCGAACTCCACCAGCACCGCGCCTTCGGCGTGCTTGGTGTAGTTGCGGGTGAGTTTGATGGCGCGGAGTTGATCGGGCTGTCGGCCGCTGGGACGCATGGGTATTCCTCATAGGTACTGCTGAAAGGCCGGGCATTATAGCCCGCGGCCGCGATGCGGGTCACGGTAATAAAGCCCGTGGCGGGTTTCTCAATTTAGGGTGAAGGGCGTACTATTGCGCCTCATCGCAATTTGCCTTCGGAGACGCACACATGATTCGCAGCATGACGGCCTTTGCCCGCCACGAGCGTGAGACGCCATGGGGGACGCTCACTTGGGAGCTGCGTTCGGTGAATCACCGCTATTTAGAGGTGACGCCGCGGTTGCCGGAGGAATTGCGCGCCTTGGAGACGCGGGTGCGCGAGCGCGCCAACGCCGCCTTGGGCCGCGGCAAGCTGGAATGTCAGCTGCGTTTTCGCTCGCTGGAAGCCGCCGCGAGAGGTATCGCGCTCAATCGCGAGTTGATTGCCGGCGTGGTGGCCGCCGCCGGCGAGGTGTCGGCGGTGACGCCCAACGCGGCGGCGGTCAATCCCCTCGATGTGTTGCGCTGGCCGGGCGTGGTGCAGGCGGCGCCGCTTGATTACGAAGGCCTCGCCGAAGAAGTGATGGCCGCCTTCGATGCCGCGTTGATGGAGCTGGTCGAGACCCGCGCGCGCGAGGGGGCGCAGTTGAGCGCCTTGATCGAGCAGCGCTGCGAGGGCATCGAGACCCAAGTGGCCGAGGTGAAGCAACGTGTGCCCGAGGTGATGACGCGGCTGCGCGAAAAGCTGCTGGCCCGGCTCGCCGAGGTGCGCGCCGAGCTGGACCCCGCGCGTCTGGAGCTGGAAATGGTGCTGTTCAGCCAGCGTTTGGACGTGGAAGAAGAAATAGACCGCCTCGGCGCCCACGTCGCCGAGGTGCGCCGGGTGCTCAAGCAAAAAGAGCCGGTGGGCCGCCGTCTGGACTTTTTGATGCAGGAGCTCAATCGCGAGGCCAATACCATCGGCTCGAAATCGGCGGACGTGGAGACCACCCGCGCCTCGGTGGAGTTAAAGGTGCTGATCGAGCAAATGCGTGAGCAAGTGCAGAATATCGAGTAGTAAAAGAATATAGAGTGAGGAATATAGCGTAAGGAATAGAATAAGCGCGGCGGCGGCCCGCTCTAAATTCTTGGCGGAACAGTCCGCTAGCTTTAAACAAGCCGGTTCCGCGCGCCGTGGCGCCGCTGAACCTAAACCGTAGCCCGAAACCCGAAATTAAATCATGGCCCAAGGAACCTTGTTCATCATCTCCGCCCCCTCCGGCGCCGGCAAAACCAGCCTGGTGCGCAAGCTCCTGGCGCGCATGCCCGAGCTGAGCTTGTCGGTGTCCCACACCACCCGCGCGATGCGTCCGGGGGAGCGCGACGGCGTCGATTATCATTTCGTGGCGCTGGCGGAATTCAAGGCCATGGCCGCCGCCGGGGCCTTTTTGGAGCATGCGCAGGTCTTCGATAATTTTTACGGCACCTCCAAGGCGGGCATCGAAGGCCAGCTCGCGGCGCGGCGCGATGTGCTGCTGGAGATCGATTGGCAGGGCGCGCGCCAGGTGCGGGCCGCCTTTCCCGACGCGGTGGGTATATTCATTCTGCCGCCCTCGCGCCAGGCCTTGGCGCAGCGCTTGCGCGCCCGCGGCCAGGATGGCGAGGAAGTGATCGCCCGCCGCATGCGCGACGCGGTGGCGGAGATGTCGCATTATGACGAATACGATTACCTGATTATCAATGACGACTTCGCCCGCGCCGAGGGTGATATGGAGGCCGTGGTGCGCGCGCGCCATCTGCGCCAGGCGGAACAGGCCGCCCGCCATTCCGGGATTTTGAAGTCCTTGCTCGAAGACTGAGCGCTGCCGCCATTCCAAATCGTCCCAAAGACGGGGTATACTCCCGCGTTACTATTTATATTGTCTTCCGTGTAGGGGAATTTCATGGCGCGAGTCACTGTAGAAGATTGTCTGGACAACGTCGACAACCGTTTTCAATTGGTTTTGATCGCCACCCGGCGCGCGCGCCAATTGGCCAATGGCACGGCGCAGCCCGGTCTGCCCTGGGAAAATGACAAGCCCACCGTCATGGCCTTGCGCGAAATCGCCGAGGGCCTGGTCGATGTGTCGATCTTGGATGAGGTGCCCGCCGATGAGTTCGTCCATTCCGCCGAGATGACCGAGGCCCAGCGTGCCGAGCTCGAGGCCGAGGTGGGCGAAAAAGCGGCCGTGGCGGTCGCCGCCGGCCGGGAGGACGCGGGGGAGGAGTAATCCTGCTCCCTTTGCTCCGCCACCTTGAATAAGCCCGCGCCCGGCCCCGTCCCCACCGATCCGCCACAGGATTCCACCCGCGCCGCCATCGACGATCTGAGCGCGTTGCTGGCCAGCTATCTTGAGTCTTCGCAGGTCGAGGCCGTGGGCCGCGCCTGCGATTTCGCCGCCGCCGCCCACGTCGGGCAGCAGCGCGCCTCGGGCGAGCCCTATGTGCAACACCCCATCGCCGTGGCCCGTATCCTCGCCGAGATGCGCATGGACCACGAGAGCATCATGGCGGCCATCCTCCATGATGTGATCGAAGACACCCCCACCGCCAAGGATCAATTGGTGAGCCAGTTCGGCAACGAGGTGGCGGAACTGGTCGATGGGGTGAGCAAGCTCACGCAAATCCGCTTCTCCAGCAAGGCCGAGGCCCAGGCGGAAAACTTCCGCAAGATGATGCTGGCCATGGTGCGCGACATCCGCGTCATCTTGGTCAAGCTCGCCGACCGCGTGCACAATATGCGCACCGTGTCGGCGCTGCCACCGCCCAAGCGCCGCCGCATCGCCCGCGAGACCCTGGAAATCTACGTGCCCATCGCCAACCGCTTGGGCATGAATGCCATCCGTTTGGAGTTGGAAGACCTCGGCTTCGCCGGTCTCTATCCCTTGCGCCACCGCATCCTCGCCGAGGCGGTGAAAAAGGCGCGCGGCAATCGCAAGGAGATCGTGCAGAAGATTCAAAACGTGATGGAGCAGCGCCTGCGCGAGGAAGGTCCGCCGGGGCGGATCATCGGCCGCGAGAAACACCTCTACAGCATCTACCGCAAGATGCGCCAAAAAAATCTGCCCTTCGCCGAGGTGTTCGACGTCTACGCCTTCCGCATCGTCGTCGACAAGGTCGACACCTGTTACCGTGCGCTGGGCGCGGTGCATAATCTCTACAAGCCGGTGCCCGGCAAATTCAAAGACTACATCGCCATTCCCAAATCCAACGGCTATCAATCGCTGCACACCGTGCTGTTCGGACCTTACGGCGTGCCCATCGAGGTGCAGATCCGCACCGAAGAGATGGACACCGTCGCCGAGGCGGGCATCGCCGCGCACTGGTTGTACAAAACCGGTGATGGCAGCGGCGCCAGCGCCCAAGTGCGCGCGCGCGAATGGCTGCGCGGCTTGCTGGAGATGCAAAAGAGCGCGGGCAATTCCCTGGAGTTTTTGGAGAACGTCAAGATCGACCTCTTCCCCGATGAGGTCTACGTCTTCACCCCGCGCGGCGAAATCATCAAGCTGCCGCGCGGCGCCACCGCGGTGGACTTCGCCTACACCGTGCACACTGATGTCGGCAACACCTGTGTCGCCGCCAAGATTGATAGACGCCTCGCGCCGCTGCGCAGCCAGCTGGGCAACGGCCAGACCGTGGAAATCATCACCGCGCCCGGCGCGCGCCCCAACCCGGCCTGGCTCAACTTCGTGGTCAGCGGTAAGGCGCGGGTCAATATCCGCCACTATTTGAAAAACCTTAAACAGGATGAAGCGGTCCAGCTTGGCCGCCGTTTGCTCGACCGTTCCTTGGCCGCGAGTTCGCTGAGTTTCGAGCAAGTGCCGCCGCCGCGTCTCGCTGCCGCGCTCAAGGAGCTCAAATTCAATACGCTCGATGACCTCTTGGAAAATATCGGTCTCGGTAATCGCGTCGCGGCCTTGGTGGCGCGTTACCTGGTCTCGGATAAAGAAGTCACGCGTGAGCCCGCGGGTAAACCCGGCGCCTTCAAAAAGGCGATTACACGTTATGTTCCCGCTTGGCTGCGCGGCGGCGCGGAACCGGGTTCACCGCGGCCGCTGGCCATCAAGGGCACCGAGGGCATGGTGGTGACCTATGCCAAATGCTGCCGCCCCATTCCCGGCGATCCCATCGTCGGCTTCGTCACCACCGGGCGCGGCATCGTCGTGCATACCGAGAATTGCAAAAATCTCGCGGAATTGCGCGGCCGCCCGGAGAAGTGGATCGACGTGGCCTGGGCGCCGGAGATCAAAGGTGAATTTCCGGTGGAGATCCGCCTCGAGGTCGCCAATCAGCGCGGCGCCTTGGCCACGGTGGCCGCCGCCATTGCCGAGATGGAGGCGAACATCGACAATGTGATCATGGACGAGCGCGACGGCCGTTACAGCGCCATGACGCTGCTGGTGGAGGTGCATGACCGCCGCCACTTGGCGCGGGTGATACGCCGCGTGCGCTCCATCGACATCGTGGCGCGTATCGCGCGAACCAAAGGCTAGGACATCATGACCCGCAAGATCATCAACACCCATCAGGCCCCGGCCGCCATCGGCACCTATTCCCAAGCGGTGCGCGCGGGCGACACGGTTTATTTATCCGGCCAAATCCCGCTGCTGCCCGCGACCATGCAATTAGTAGAGGGCGATATGCGGGCGCAGATCACCCAGGTCTTCGATAACCTCAAGGCCGTGGCCGAGGCGGCGGGCGGCGGACTCGCCGATGTCGTCAAGCTCAACGTCTTTCTCACCGATCTCGCGCATTTCCCGCTGGTCAACGAAGTGATGGCCCAGTATTTCAGCGCACCCTATCCCGCCCGCGCCGCCATCGGCGTCGCCTCGCTGCCCAAGGGCGCGGCGGTGGAGGCGGACGCGGTGATGGTGTTGCGCGGCTAGCGTGCGCCGTCTCGCCGCGCGCTGATCTTCATTCAATCATTCGAGGCCGCGTCGTGACGCACTCCTCTTTCCAGCCCGCGCGGGAGGCTGCCCTCGCCGCGATGAGCGCGCCGGTCACCGGTCTCAAAGGCGTGGGTCCGCGCTTGGCGGCGCGGCTGGAACGCCTCGGTATTTTCAGCGCGCAAGACGTCTTGTTCCACCTGCCGCTGCGTTATCAAGACCGCACCCGCGTCGTGCCCATCGGCGCGCTGAGCGTGGGAGACGAGGCGGTGATCGAGGGCGAGGTGCAGCTCACCGAGTTGCGCTACGGCAAGCGCCCGACGCTGTTGAGCCGCATCAGCGACGGCACCGGCAGCCTCACCCTGCGTTTCTTTCACTTCAACGCCAAACAGCGCGACGCCTTGCAGCGCGGTGTGCGCTTGCGCTGTTACGGCGAGGTGCGCACGGGTCCGGTGACGCTGGAAATGGTGCATCCCGAATACCGGCCCTTGCTGGCGGCGGAAGATGAGGGCGCGGCGCAGATGGAAGAAACACTCACGCCGATTTATCCCACGACCGAGGGACTGCATCAGCTCAGTCTGCGTAATCTCACCACCCAGGCGCTGGCGCGTTTGAGCACGGATGAGGGCGTGGAGGAGTGGCTGCCCGCGGCGCTGCTGAGCTCATTCCGTTTACCCAGTTTGGCCGCGGCGCTGCGTTATGTGCATCGCCCGCCGGTGGGCGCGCCGGTGGATTTATTGCTCGCCGGCCGCCACCCCGCGCAGCAGCGTTTGGCCTTCGAGGAATTGCTCGCGCATCATTTGAGCCTGCGCCAATTGCGCGAACGGGTGCAGCGTCATCGCGCGCCCGCATTGCATCCGCCCGGCGATTTGTTCTCCGCCTTGCAGGCCGCTCTGCCTTTTCAACTCACCGCCGCGCAACAGCGGGTGATCGCGGAGATCCGCGCCGACTTGCAACGCGCCCATCCCATGCAGCGTCTGGTGCAGGGCGATGTCGGTTCGGGCAAGACCCTGGTGGCCGCCGCGGCGGTGCTGGCGGCGGTGGAGGCGGGTTATCAGGCGGCGGTGATGGCGCCGACGGAATTGCTGGCGGAACAGCATCTGCGCAACTTCGGCGCCTGGCTCGCGCCGCTCGGACTCGCCGTGGAGCCGCTGACAGGTAAGCCCAAAACCAAGGCGCGCGCCGCCGCCGTCGCACGCTTGGCGGCTGGCGAGACGCAGGTGACGATCGGCACCCATGCCTTGTTTCAAGACGAAGTGCGCTTCAACAAACTCGGCCTGGTGGTGATCGACGAGCAACACCGCTTCGGCGTGCATCAACGCCTCGCGCTGTGGGAGAAGGGCAATCGCGGCGGTGAGTACCCGCATCAACTCATCATGACCGCCACGCCCATCCCGCGCACCTTGGCGATGACGGCCTACGCCGACCTCGATGTGTCGGTGATCGACGAATTGCCGCCCGGCCGCCAGCCGGTGGAGACCGTGGTGCTGCCCGGCAGCCGCCGCGACGAAGTCGTGCAGCGGGTGCTGGCCGCCTGCCGCGCGGGCCGGCAGGCTTATTGGGTGTGTACCCTCATCGAAGAGTCCGAGGCGCTGCAATGCCAAGCGGCGGAAGACACGGCGGTGCAGCTCAGCGCGGCCCTGCCCGATTTGCGCGTGGCCTTGGTGCATGGGCGCATGAAGGGCGCGGACAAAGAGGTGGTGATGGCCGCGTTCAAGGCGGGCGAAGTGGATGTGCTGGTGGCGACCACGGTGATCGAAGTGGGCGTGGACGTGCCCAACGCCAGTTTGATGGTGATCGAAAACGCTGAACGGCTGGGCTTGGCGCAGTTGCATCAATTGCGCGGCCGTGTGGGACGCGGTACGCAAAAGAGCGCCTGCGTGCTGCTGTATCAGCCGCCGCTGTCGCGCCAGGGCCGCGCGCGCCTGGCGAGCTTGCGCGAGACCAGCGACGGCTTCGAGATCGCGCGCCGTGATTTGGAAATCCGCGGCCCCGGCGAGGTGCTGGGCACGCGCCAGAGCGGCCTGTTGCAATTGAAGATCGCTGACTTGTCGCGCGACCAGGATTTGATTCCGAAGGTGGACGCGGCGGCGCGGCAGTTGTTGCGCGATTATCCCGATCACGCCGCGCCGCTGATCCGCCGCTGGCTGGGCGAGGCGGCGCGGTTTGGGGATGTGTGAGTTTCACCGTCCGATCACTAGGAGCCTGTCGGACTTGGGCGATCGTAGCGAGCAAGGCGGGAGGGCGAGGCCAGTTTTTCGATCGTTCGAGGGAAGAGCGAAGCGAAGGGTGGAGCCGTCGCTATTTGACGAGAAGGATCGGAAAAATGGACCGCTCTCCCACCGGCGCAGTAG
>CAMYKQ010000055.1 GCA_947259075.1 uncultured Gammaproteobacteria bacterium
CGGTCGCCGCCACCCTCAACAACAGACCCCGCAAGACACTCGGATGGACGACGCCTGCCGAGGCGCTCAATGAGCTACTATACTCAGCTCAACAAGCCTGTGTTGCGACGACTCCTTGAATCTGCTCACTGCCTATCTATCATCATCGTTTTACTGGGGCGGCGGGGTGAAGGTGCTGCGAGGGCCGTGAGCACGCCCTTGTTTTAAGTTTTGAACAAGATGGTTTTGGAAAGCTATTTTCTTTAAGGGGGAAACACATGAATAGAGCTTTGATCGCCGCGGGTGTCGCGGCTGCGTTGCTGGCCTCTTTTGCGGCGCAGGCCGGTGTGGAGGTGTACGGTAAGGCGCGTGCCTCTTTGGATTTCAATACCAATAATGATGACTGCTGGCAATGAAGACAGCGCCATCAGTCTGTCCAGTAATTCCTCGCGCTGGGGTTTTAAGGGTGACGACGATTTGGGTAACGGCTTGTCGCTGATGTGATAGCTGGAGCAGAAATTTGATCTGGATACCGGCGCCACGTTCAGCGGCACGCGTAATACCTTCGTGGGTCTGGGCGGTAATTTCGGCCAGGTGATCTTGGGCCGCTTTGATTCGCCCTATAAGAAGGCCACCTCAAAATTGGACGTGTTCACCGACACCCGGGGTGATTACAACGCCATTGTGGGCAGCATGAACGGCAGCAAAGAAGTGTTTGACAAGCGCCATAGCAATAACATCGTTTATATGACGCCCGATATGAATGGCTTTAGCGCGTCGGCGGGTTATGCCTTGGCGGATAACGGTACCGATGATGACCTGCCCATGACCACGGCGCAAAGCGACAAGGACGTGTACGCCTTGAATGCGAGTTATGACGCCGGTCCCTTGTTCGTGACGGCGGCGTATGAGTCACAAAACGCGGCGGGCACGGGCGGTGATGACCGCAGCGCCATGAAGCTGGGCGGCTCCTACACCATCGCCGGGGCCACCACGATCGGCGGCGTTTGGGAGGGTGCGGATCGCGGCGGCGCCAATGGTGATCGTGACGCTTTCTACCTCAACGCGACCCACAAGATCGGCGCGACCACCTTGGCCGCGGGTATCGGTGTCGCCGGTGAAGAGGGTTCCGTCGCCGACACCGGCGCCTCGCACTACACCTTGGCCGCGTTTCACAAACTGAGCAAAAGCACCGAGGTGTATGCGTTGTACAGCTTGGTGAGCAATGACGCGAGTGCGGCCTACACCGTGGTCGGAGTAAGCGGCGTGACGGGCGAAGATGTCTCCTCGCTGTCTTTTGGTATTAATCATAACTTCTCTTCTAAATAATCTGAGACGCGTCTTGGCTTTGAATGGGTGCCCGCAAGGGCGCCCATTTTTTGTTGCGGCTTCAAAATTGTGGTGAAAAAAACGGCGTGAGCGGCCGATAGGGTATACATTTGCGCGTTAGTGCTTGTAAGCTGTCGCCTAAGTTGACAAAATCTGTGGGCAGAAATCCCTTAAGGGGGCGAGCGGATGAAGACGGGTTACCGCGTTCTGGTTTTTACCGGAGCGGCGCTGCTGTGGTTGGCGGGGGGCGTGAGCCTCGGCGGCGTATTCAATACCAAGCACAACCTAAGTGCGGGCGGCCTTAACGCCGTGAGCAATGACGATGGGACGCGCGAGATCTGCGTCTTTTGTCATACGCCTCACGGTGGTAATGCGAATGCCGCCGTTCCGCTGTGGAATCGCAATATCGATCCCACCGGTTACGAAACCTACGATCAACTCGGCACCACGACCCTCGATGCCTCCATTGAACCCATAGGCTCGGTCTCGGTGGCCTGCTTGTCTTGTCACGACGGCACCCAAGCGATGGATACCTTGATTAACGAGCCGGGCTCCGGCGTGCAAGTGCCCGGTTTCCGCAATGGTGCGTGGAGCGGTCAGGCGCGGCCCGCGCAAGGCCGCATCGGCCGGCCCGCGGTCGTGACCAATCTCGGTAAGGATTTAACTAACGATCACCCCATCGGCATTCAGTTCGCGGGCGGCGGTTATTCCCTGTCCAATGCCGGGGGGCCGGGCACGGACAAAGATTTTCACACCGCCAATTCAGAGATTATGGGCACCAGCCGGGTATGGTGGGTGAACACGCCGGAAGGCACGCAATCTTTCGAGCGCACGGATATGAAGCTTTATACGCGGGTGGCGACCCGGGGCGCCTATGTGGGCGAGGCCCAGCCTTATGTGGAATGCGCCTCGTGTCATGACCCGCATGTGGACGAGAACCCCACCTTTCTGCGCGTCAATCCCGCTGGCAGCGCGGTGTGTTTGACTTGTCACAATAAATAAGCGGTTGGGGAATGGCCGCCCGGTTTTTATGAGGCGGTGATTGGGCGCTGGGGCATCGCGGTCGGGGAGGGAGCGGGGCTGTGTCTTTACCGAATAGTGAAATGGATGTAATGAGTAACGTCCATCCGTCCGATAAGGTGATTGATCTTGCGCCGTAACGCAAGGTCGCTTAAGGTGAAAAGGTTTACGGCGCGCAAAAATGCGCGCGGCCGGCGGGCGGGAGATGGCGCCCGCGCGTGCGTTGTGGCGCGTCGTCCGGGGGGGTGCCGGATGGCGGCTTCGAGGGAAAAGCTCACTGAGGGGCGCGCGATAATAACAATGAGACGGGTTTGTGCTGCGTTTAGATTTCGTGCCACCCATGGCCTGGCCGTGGCGGCGCTGTTGTCCGTGTGCTCCGGCGCGCGCGCATTGCCCGTGGACGTCTCGGGCAGCGTAGGTTACAGCTTCCGTTCCTTGGCCACCGACTCCACTGATGCCACCAGCAATCAATTGCTGGGTAATCTGCGTTTGCGTTCCTATATCTGGCAGCCGTGGTTCGGTACCTTCGAGGCGGGCGCGGTCCTTACCAAGGATAGCTCCGAGCTGGACGATGGCAGCACCAGTACCAGTACGACCTCGGATATCTATTCTGGCGATGTGCTGCTCAATCTCTTGCCCGAAAGCCGCATGCCGTTCCGCTTGATCTATCAGGCCACCGATAGCCGCGTGGACAATACCGTGGTCTACAATCCCTTGGTGCGGGTGTTCGGCTCGGAATTCCAAACCACCAACCTGGATTTGCGGCAGTCATTTCTCACCGAAGAGGGGCATCGCGCGCAGCTGCGTTATGGCGCGCGCACTTGGGACTCGGACAGAAATGGCACGTATGAAAACGATGTCGTGGGCCTGGAGCTGGACTGGCGGCCGCCGCGGCAGCGCTTGTTGTTCCGCGGCAATGTGGAAAACACCGATCAATCAAACACCGATCGCCATCAGGAAAATCTGATCCTCGATCTAGATCATTACTATTTTCCCAATGACGATTTGCGTTTCGATACCAAGGCCAGCAGCTATCACCTCGACACCACCTTCGAGGGCGCCACGGGCTTGGTGGATACCACGACCACGGAAATTTCGCAGTTGTCCGGCTTCACCTTCTGGCGGCCCGCCGACCGGCGCTGGACCGTCAGCGCGGGCGCGCGCGTTTACACCATGTCCGGCGAAAATTCGGCGCAATCCAGTGAGCAAACCAGTTATGGCGCCACCGCTGGCACGTATTATCAATACTCCAAGCGGCTGCGTTTTGATGGCAGCCTCAATTTCACCAAGGCGGACGTCAACAGCGCCGATCAAACCGCGCACCGCGAGCGCATCGGCGCCCTGCTGCAATCCGATCTTGTCGAGCTGCGGAGCTTCACCTATCAGTGGTATGCCAGCGCCGCGCTGGAGAATCAGAGTGATCCCGATGACGATGCCCTCTCGGTGCTAGCCTCATTGGGGCACGACGGGCAGAGGATGTGGCTGCTTAGCGAGCAATCTTCTTTGCGTTTGAATCTGAGCCAGTCGCTTAACGAGGTGTTGAGCACTGGCGATAATGATACCGCGCACCGTCTGGATCACAGCGCGAGCCTGGGTTGGAATCAATCGGCGGCGAACGCGACCACGCTGGCGCAGGTTACCTTGTCTGATTCGCGGAACTTCGGTGATTTGAGTGATGAGCAGCAGCTCATCAACTTTCAGGCCTCGCGTTATCAGAACATCAGTCAGCGCAGCACGCTCTCCGGCCACTTGACCGTGCAGACCGTGATGCGGGATTTTTCCGGGGGCTCCAATGATGGCACCGTCACGACCACGACGGGCCAGCTCAGCTACCTGCAGCAGACGCTCTTCAATATCCCGCGTTTGCAATTCAACTCGGATTTGCGCCTCTCACAAGCCTCCACGGACGAGGGCTTGGATCGTAATGAGTGGGAGAACCGCCTCGATTACACCATTGGCTTGGTCGATACTAGTTTGAGTCTGAGGTTGATGGAGAATGGCGACGAGAGTTCGCGCCTCTTATATTTCCGGGTAGCTCGCCGATTCTAATTGGGTTGAGCTTAAACAATTACCACGTTTGCTGCTGATTAATTATAATACGTCAAATTAACCGAGGAGACCGTGCATGATGTCCTACAAAGCTGACCGTAGCATCAAATGGAGATTTTCCATTTTGGGGGTGTTGGCGGGACTGGCCCTGCTGGCCATGACCCCCGCCAAAGCGGAATATGCCGATGTAATTATTAATAATTATGCCGATGCGGCCGGTATGCGCCCGGTGGTATTCCCCCACTGGTTTCACCGTATTCGTTTCCGTTGCAAAGTCTGTCACGCGGATTTGGGCTTCCAGTTCAAGGCCGGCGGCAACAAGATCACCATGGCCAAGATCATCGACGGTAAGTTCTGCGGCGCTTGCCATAACGGTGAAGTGGCATGGTCGGTGGAGAACTGCAATATGTGTCACTCCGGCATACCTGGAACGCCCACCCACATTCACGGGAGTACCGTGCAGCGCTTAGTGTCGCCACCCTACAAGGCGCTCAACGCTCCGCAACAACCCCAACAGTAACCGGTTAATGTGAGGAACGTGGTCATGAGACAACAATTGAAAACCTTCATCGGATCAGCGGCCTTGTCGCTGATCGTTTCACTGCCCGCAGCGGGCGCGGATATGAGCCGGATCAATGTGATGCAGCAGGCGGCGGCACCCGCCGAGCGGCTGATAGTGGCGGATGTGTCTTCCGCCAATACCTTCAACCGGAATCTCAAAAAGGAGAAGGATCCCAACGCGCCGCCTCCGGAAGATGGCTATCACGACCCGGAAAACGAAGGCACGCATATTTTGCAGCCGCCGAAAGAGTCCTATATCGGTTTGCCGACGACGGAGTTTGGTAATCATGTCGACTGGGTGAAGGCGATCGATGAAAAGAAGCTCTCGCCTCGTTGGGATCGCATCAGCTCCAGCGAAGCGCCCTTCGTGATGGATCTGGACATTGTCCGTCCAGTGAAGGCCTCCGTGCCTGACGTGGTGTTCCCGCATCGCCAACACACCGAGTGGCTGGCCTGCGCCAACTGCCATCCCGCCATCTTTATCCCGCAGAAGGGCGCCAATCAAATCAATATGTCGGCCATTCTGTTAGGGCAAAAGTGCGGTGTGTGTCATGGGAAAGTCTCCTTCCCGATCACCACTAAAACCTGCTCCAAGTGCCACTCCAAACCTAAGCCCGCGGATTGGTCGCCGCCGCTCAGCGACGCGACGCTTAAGAATCCCTGGCGATAGTCCGATAAGAAGTGCGGCGCCACAAGTAATTGTGGCGCCGCCGCATTTACGTAGTTTCTGACGCTGTGTTTACGGACATGCTTTGAGCGAACTCGCGGTCCCGCGGTCAACCCGCTGGCCGGGTAGAGGCTGAACCAGGTCGGGAGCGCTTTGCGGCTAGGTATGGCCATGAGATTCGGCAAGGAGACTTATGAACTCGAAGCGTAAATTAATTTATCTCGCCATTGTTGTGGTGATGGTGGGTTGTGGTGGCGGCGAAAAGAATGAGCCGCTCAGTATGCAGGTGCGTCCAGCGCCCGCGGTGCAGCCGGCACCAGCCTCAGTGGCATCGCCTCCGGTTGCCGCCGAGGCCAGCCCCGTTGCTGAGCCGGCACTGGAGCCTAGTGTTGTTACCCCGGACCAGGTCGTCACGGCGGTAGTTGAGCCTCCTCCGGCCGAGTCTCCCGTTTTATCATCACCCCCACCGGCTGAAATCGCGCCAGCGGCCGTTGTCCCGCCCGCCGTGACACCGAGCGTCGCGCCCAAGACGATGGCGAGCACGCCGGCGCAGCCGCGCGCTGTCACCACCGTGATGGCGGATCGCACCCCGCGCATCTTCAATCTGGTGGCCGAGACCAAGGACGCGAGCCATCCCTATTTCGGGCGTGGTTCGGAAATGGCTTTTGTCACGGACGGGATGCAGGGGAAAGAGCTGGTGCTGACCCGGGGCGTGACCTACACCTTTAGGCTGAATACCGGGGTGATGCACGATTTTTATTTCACCACCAGTCCGGTGGGCCGTGGCGCGGGAACCTTGACCGAAGGTATCACCGGCCAGTTCATTTTTGAGGGTGATGCGGTCTTCACTCCGACCGCGAATACGCCTGCCGTGGTGTATTACGAATGCCGTAACCATGCCTATATGGGTGGGAAAATCCATGTCGTCAACGCGGGCGAGAAGGTGACCGTGGGTGGCGCGACGGAGGATTTCCCCGAAGAGGCGCCCAAGGTGGCGCGCAATTACACGGCGGCGCAGGTCAAGCAGAAGCTCGGCTTCGCGGAGATGGTGATCGGTTCCTCCGCCTCCGCCAAGCGGGTCTCGGCCAGTGATAATGCCGAGGCCAAGGGTTTAATGGCGCAAGCCAAGGCGCAGCTTGACGGGGCGCGTTCCGCGTCGGCCGCGGGCGAGAGCAATCGCGCCATGGATGCCGTCAACGAAGCTTTGCGGCTGATGAATAATGCGACCCGTTTGGTGCCCGATCATGTGGTGGTCGATAACAAATCGCGTTACACCGGGTTGCTGGATCAGATTCGTGGCTTCGAGACCTCGTATCAAAAAAACCTCGCTAGCGGCGTAAAATCAAAATCGGGGGCGGAGCTGGATAAAGTCAAGTTCTCGGGTTTGATGAGTGAGGCGCAAAGCCTGGCGGGTCAAGGTGAGCACGAGGGCGCGGTCAAGCGGCTTGAATCGGCCAATGAGATGATTACCACCGCATTGAGCGCGATGCTCGAATCGCAAACCGTGGTATACGATAAAACCTTTGCCTCCGTTAAAGACGAGTATGATTTCGAGTTGTCGCGTTACAACAGTTATGTTGACTTGGTGCCGGTCGCTATCGAACAGCGCCAGCCATCGCCGCAGACGGTCGCTTTGATGGACGGGCAAACGAAACGCGCCCAGGAAATCCATGATGAGGCTGTGGCTTTGGCCAATAAGGGTGATCATAAAATGGCGGTAATGGCCTTGCAGGCCGCGACCGATAAAGTCCAGCGAGCCTTGCGCTTGGCGGGTGTGCAATAGACATTCGCTTTTACCGTGTTTATCGTCGCGGAATGGTTTTACGTTTTTGGGTGTGACTTGCGTCGAAAACACGCTATATTACCGGGGCCCGTCCCAACAGGCCGGGTGTGTGAAATGGGGATAGCATGAATAAAGGCGTCGAGCGATACGCGTTTAAGAATAATGCGGGCGGCTATTTGGCAATGGCCCTTGTCCTGTTTTTCGGGTGGGCCGTTGCGGCGCAAGCGGAGGACGGCCCGGTGTGGACCAAGGGTCTGCACTTCCAAACCGAGGGTGAAGTGGTGCCGGTGTTGGAGGACGGTATCCACGATCCGAATAATAATGCGGTGAAAATCTTTCAAGAGCCGGTGGAGTCGATGAGAAACTTCCCCCGCGATAGCGCCGGCATCATCGATTGGGTGCAAGTGCTGCAGAAGGGTATGATCGACGCCAGGGAGAGCAAGCTCGGCGACAAGGATATGTACGCCGCCGACTTCGATATCATTTTTAAGAACACCGGTTCCATGCCCTTCGTGCGCTTTCCGCACTTGCCGCACACAGAGTGGTTGACCTGCGCCAACTGTCATCCCGCGATTTTCCTGCCGCAGAAAGGTTCCAACCCGATCACCATGTCGGACATCATCCAAGGTAAATACTGTGGTGTTTGCCACGGCAAGGTCGCCTTCCCCCCCACCATGAATTGTGGACGATGCCACTCCGTGCCGCGCGATACCGCCGGGTTGCGCTAAGCGCGCTGCTCGCCGCGGGCACGGTGCTCCTGAATGCCTGCGCGGTATTCGGGCCGCCCAACACTGCCTCCGGCGAACCGCGCGCCGCCTTGCCGGGTGAGGGTGCCGCCTTCCTTTTCTATGAAGAAAGCATCGGCGGCGGCCGGGTGGGTAACGCCTTTTTTGGCACCGGTGAATTGCGTCCGGTGGTGACCGGCGATACCGGCGGTTTAGTGAATTTGCAAGATGCCCGCTTCCGCCGCCCGGTGGCGGTGGCGGCGAAGGATCACTGGATCTACGTGGTCGACGCCGATCAGCAGCAAGTCTTGCTCTACGACCGCTTCTCGGGAAATCTGGAAGTGCTCGCCGATCTCAAGGGCGTGGTCACGGGCGATGTGGCGGATATCTTCGTCACCGGTGACCGCAGTTTCTACCTCGCCGACAGCGTCGGTGGCAAAGTGCTCAAGTTCGATCGTAATGGTAACTTGCGGGCCACCTTCAAAGACCCGATGAATCTGCGCCGGCCCGTGGCCGTGTCCGTGGATGAAACCACCGGTGATGTTTACGTCGCCGATGGCGTGCTCGATCATGTGGTGATCTTCACCAGCGTGGGCGGCTTGTGGCGTGGCATCGGCGGCCGTGGTGAGGACGAGGGCAAGTTTCTGAACATCACCTCGATGACGCGCGGCACGGAGGGAATCTACGTGACCGCGCGTTTCGCCCACCGCGCGCAGACGCTTTCGGAGACCGGCGAGTTTCTCTATGCCTTCGACCCCGATACCGTGGTCTTTCCCAATAGTGTCGCGGTGGACGCGGGCAACCGGGTTTATGTCACCGATTTCATCGATAACACGATTAAGTTGTTTGAGCGGGGAAAGCTGGTCGCGACCCTCGGCGGCACGGGCGTAGGCCCCGGCCATTTCAAGGGCATCAGTGATGTCTGGGTGGAGGGCGGTTCCTTGTATGTCGCCGATAGCCTCAACGGGCGCATCCAAGTGTTCAAGATCGCCGCGGGCGAAATCAAAACTCAATAGCCGATGTAAGGTAAGGGGGGAGTGTGTCAAGGCGCGCCATGTTCGCGGCGGGTTTGATCGTTGCGTCTGCGCTGTTGATCGGTTGTGCGCCGACGCAGAGCACGCTGCGTTATCAGCCTGATCCGCCTTTCACCGCCGTGTGGCCAGCGCCGCCCGAAGCGCCGCGTTACCGCTACGTGGGTGAGCTTGTCGGCGAACAAAATATTCATGTCGCTGGCGGTGGCTTCGCCTCCGCCGGCACGCGCTTCTTCAAATGGCTGGTCGGCCTCAGCTCACCCAAGCATGTTCCCGTGGTGTTGCAGCGCCCCCAAGGCGGCGTGGTGGATCCGGCGGGGCGGGTGTATGTCACGGATGTCAGCCGTCAGGCGGTGTATGTGTTCGATGAGCAGGCGGGCAGCTTGCAGGTGTGGGAGATGGCCGCCGAGAATGTCCGCTTTTTAGCACCCATCGGCATAGCCTTGGGCGCGGACGGGCAGATTTTGGTGGCTGACGCGGAGCTGGGTTATGTTACCCGCTTGGATAAAAACGGCGTGGCGCTCGGCACCATCGGCAAGGGGCAGCTGCAGCGGCCCACCGGTGTGGCGCGGGACGCGGCGCGGGGCTGGATCTATGTGGCGGATACCCATGGCCATGACATCAAAGTATTCAGTGATGCTGGTGAATTGTTGCGGACCTTGGGCCGCCGCGGTGAGGATGCCGGTGAATTCAACTCGCCGACCTTTTTGAGTTTCAGTCATGACCGGCTCTACGTGAGCGATACGCTCAATGCCCGCGTGCAAATACTGTCCGCCGATGGAGCGCCCGCGCAGGTGTTCGGCCGTCGCGGCATTTTCATGGGCGATATGCCGCGGCCCAAAGGCGTGGCCGCGGATAAAGACGGCAACGTCTATGTGGTAGAATCCTATTTCGATTATTTGTTAGTATTCAATCCCGAAGGCGAGTTGTTGTTGCCTATCGGGGGTACGGGCGGGGGACTCGGACAATATTACCTGCCGGCGGGTGTGTGGACCGACTATCGAGATCGTGTCTACATCGCCGACAGTTTTAATGGCCGGGTAGTCATACTTCAGTTCCTGAGAGAGGGCGCATGAGACGGACGCTGCGAAACAGAGGCATCCTCGCGCTGGCCGCTGCTTGTTTATTGATATCCGCTCTGCCAGCACAGGCGGAGCGGATCGCCGACATTCGCAACACCAAGCATAATTTCTCGGCGACGGTGATCCCCATACTGCCCGACGGCGCGCAGCGTAATGCCGCCGCCTCCAGCGAATCGCAGATTTGCGCCTTTTGCCACACCCCGCACGGCGCAACCAAGGCCCCCAAAGCTCCTTTGTGGAACCGCAAACTGTCGGGTACGACGTATACGCCCTATTCATCCGGCTCGCTTGACGCCATTGATTTGGGCCAGCCGCGCGCCAAATCAAAATTGTGTTTGTCTTGTCACGACGGCACCCTTGCCCTCGGCGCGGTGAATGTGCTCAATCGGGTCGAGGACCCCAGTATTGATTTCACCGGTCCGGGCATCGGCCCCGGCGACACCATCCCCGAAGGCATGGGTCCCTTGACGGGCTTCACCCGCAAACTCGGCGTGGATTTAACCAACGATCACCCGATCTCGTTCACCTTCGATAGCGCGCAAGCCGTGCGTGACGGCGAACTGTACGACCCCGCCGCCGCAACACAGGTGGGTGATCGCGTGCAAGGTCAGCCGGCGCCGCTGTTGCCGCTGGAAGAGAATCGCGTCGAATGTATTAGTTGCCACGATCCGCACATCCGCGATACCTCCGGGGAGAATGTGAAATTCTTGCGGGTGAACCGCTTCCAGAAAGCCGAGCCGGTGGACAGTCAGTTCGACGCCAATAACGACATCATTTGTCTCGGCTGTCATAACAAGGCGGGCTGGGTGGGTTCGGCCCACGCCAACTCCACGGTCGCGACCTACGAATACCAAGACCCCGCGGCGGACCTGCGCGAGTTTCCCCGTGGTATTCAAGTGTGGCAGGCCGCGTGTTTGAACTGTCATGACCCGCACACCATTCAAGGTTCGCGGCGTATTTTGCGCGAAGGCGCCGACGGCGCGCCGGCGGTGACCGCCAGCGGCGCCAAATTCCGTCACGGCGGCCAGCCCGCCATCGAACAGACCTGTTATGCCTGTCACTCGGCGGACGGTGATGTGCTGCGCGGCGGTCACACCGGCGGCTTGCAAAGCACCCGGCCAGGTTTCGGCGTGCCGGACATCAAGACCGACTTCACCACCATGGCGCGGCACATGCCGATCGCCAACAGCGACCAGGCCGCCGGCCGCGAGATGCACGACATCGGCACTGGCGAATTGAGAAGCCAGCAAGGCGGCAAGGACTTCGTCGAGTCCACCACCAATATGGGCAAGGGTGATCCCAATAACCGTCATGCGGAGTGCACCGATTGCCACAATCCGCACCGCGTCACCCGCAACCGCCAATTCAATGACGATCCCAATGTGCCTGATCCCGAGGAAGGCACGCATAATCACACCATCGCCCAACTCGCCGGCACCACGGGCATCCATACCAATCTGGCCTCGGGTGTCTTGCGCGGCATCTCCGGGGTGGAACCGGGCGGCTGGCCCTCCACGGAATTCGGCAGCGAGCCGACCACTTTCGAGATCAAACGTGGCGACCCCGGCGTGGGCGGCAGCACCGCGGTCAGCGCGCCCTATGTCACGCGTGAATACCAGGTCTGCATGAAGTGCCATTCCAATAATGCCTATGACACCCCGCCCAATCTCGGCTCCTTCCGCGGCGGCACGCCGCCGGGCACCAACGCCATGTTCCAATACACCAACCAGGCCATGGAATATCAGTCGCCGGATGAGCATATGGGCGAAGTGCCAGGAACGGAGTTAGTCACCGGTCCGCTGGAATTATCCTCCCCCAGCGGCGCGTTCCAGGGTCAAGATCCGGCGGGAAATGTAGTGAACTACGTTGCCAATAACCACCGCGCCTGGCATCCCGTCATAAAAGAGACCGGCCGCACGACGACGGTGAGACAGATCAACAACCCCGATGTCTGGCGTTCACCCTTCAATGCCGGCGTCGGCACGCAGACCATGTATTGCACCGATTGCCATGGCTCCGACACCGACGTCAACGACGGCGCGGTGCCGCGCGGCGGCGCGCAGGGCAGTGTCTGGGGTCCGCATGGCTCCAATAACGACTTTCTTCTAAAGGGTCCCTGGAACGAAAATACCGGCACGACGCAAACCGACGGCCTGTGTTTCCGCTGTCACGACTACAACTACTACGGCAAATCATTCCCGACCGGGCCGTTGCTTGATAGTCAAACCCTGCAGAGTGGTTTCCGCCGCGCGAGCGGCGGGCCTTCTTGCGTCGGCGTGCCCAATACCAACCTTCATACCGGCCATGCCAAGCAAGGCGTGGTGCAAAACTTGCGCTGTAACTTCTGTCACATCGCCGTGCCCCACGGCTGGAAGAATAAAAACTTCCTGGTCAATCTGAATGACGTGGGGCTGGAGGCCGGCCTGCCGCCGGGCACGCAAGTGCGCACGCCCAGCCCGCAGCGTTATTATCGCGGCCCTTATTACAACGGCTCGGTGTTGAAAGTGGTCGCTTTCAAACGCAGCGGCGAATGGACGCCCGTGAGCTGCGGTTCCGCTGGTGCGCCTGGCAATGGCAAGGTCGGTATCAATTGGATGAACGGCAGCGGTGAAGAGACCTGCAGCAACATACCATGACCGCCCTGCTAAGACCGCTAGCCTCGCTACGCCTTACCTTGGCGGGCATGGTGTTGCTGGCCATCGGCGCGGCCTTGAGTTACGGCAATCCCGTGACCACGCCGGTGTGGGTGCTGGTCGTGCCCATGGCGCTGCTCGCGGTCAATCTGCTCGCCGCCATCATCACCAACCCGCGGATTAACCGCCGCGGCGGTCTGCTCACATTTCATCTTGCGTTATTGGGCGTCGTACTGCTCGCCGCGGTGGGCCGCCTCACCCATTTAGAGGCGCATGTGGAGATGGTGCAAGACACGGCCTTTTCCGCCACGGAAATATTCGACGTGAGCCGCGGCCCCTTGCATCTGGGCGGTTTGGACGAGCTGTCCTTCGTGCAAGGCCCTTACACCGTGGACTACGCGCCGGGCATGGTGCGCGGCTTGACCCACAGTGAAGTGCGCATTCCCGATGGGCGCGGCGGCTGGGAGCGGCAGGTGGTGGGTGATGACCGGCCCTTGATTTTGGACGGCTACCGTTTTTACACCTCGTTCAATAAAGGTTTCGCCCCGATTCTTACTTGGCTGCCCGATAAAGGCGCGCCGCAGACCGGTACGGTGCATATGCCGGCCTATCCCTTGTTCGAGTTCAAGCAAGACAACACTTGGGCGCCGCCGGGCGGGCCGGAGATCAAATTCTGGTTGCGGCTCGACACCGGTTTGAATGAAAAAACCGCATGGGTCTTGGACGGGCAAAAGGCACGGGGCGTGCTGGTGCTCAACACCGGCGACGAGCGTATCGAGTTGCAGCCGGGCGAGACCGCGGCGCTCCCGGGCGGGCGCTTGCGTTATGAGCGTTTGTCCACGTGGATGGGCTACAAGCTGTTTTATGATCCGACATTGCAGTGGATGTTCGTGACGTCCTTGATCGGCGTGCTGGGCATGTCGGTGCATTTTTGGCGTAAATTCGCGGCGCAGATGCCGGGCGTGGTGGCGGCCACGCCGGTGAAGCCGCGCAAATATTCACAAGGGCCCAAGGGGGAAGCAATATGAATGCGTGGGACAGCGCAACGGAATTACCGTGGTTATGGGCGGGCATGAGCGCCTATGCCTTGGCGACCTTCATCGCTATACGCGGCGTGATTTCCACGCGCGGCGGCGCGGCGGGCGCGGCGGTGAATCGCACCTACGAAATGCCGGTGCTGATCTTCATCATCGCCGCGGTGGCGCTGTTGGCCATGGCCTTGGCGGAGCGCTGGATTCGTATCGGCCACGGTCCCTTCGTCAACCTCTTCGAGTTATTGATGAGCCAGCTCTTCAGCCTGGGTTTGATTTACGCCTTCTCCTATTGGCGTTACCCCGCCATCCGCGCCAGCGCGGTCGTGGCCTTGCCTTTGATGTGGATCCTCGGCGTGTGGGTGCTTACCTTAGAGCCCAAGGCCACGCCGTTTCCTCCCACCTATTACAACAACTGGCTGTGGGCCCACGTCGGCTTGGGTAAATTCTTCCTCGGCTTCTGTTTGGTGGGCACGGGTCTCGCGGGCGCTTTATTGCTGCGCGGTGCGCCGCGTCTGGAGCCTTGGTTCCGCCAGCTGCCCAGCGACGCCATGGTCGATCATCTCGCGTGGCGCTTCATGCTGCTCGCCTTTATTTTTCACAGCGCCATGCTCATCGCCGGCGCCGTGTGGGCGCAAGACGCCTGGGGCCGTTACTGGTCGTGGGATGCCTTGGAAACTTCATCGTTCCTCACCTGGCTGGCCTTGGGCGGTGCCATCCACGCGCGGCTCACCTACCGTCTGCCCATGCGCGCGGGCGCGGTGTTCATCATCGTCGTGTTCATCATCGCCTTCCTCACTTATTTCGGCACCCCCTTCTACAGCTCCGCCGCGCATAAAGGTGTGATATGAGTTCTATAACAATCCTGGCCAACGGCCAAGACAAAACCGCATCCGGTCTCTCGGTGTTGTTGCTGGTGTGCATCATCGCCCTGCTGGGCGCGCTGAGCCGCAGCCCCGAGCTGGCCACCCTCGAAGTGGCCGCCAGCAAACAGCGCATCGACCCCAATCTCGATCCGCGCGGCCACGCCAGCGCCGCGCGCGAAGCACAAGTCGCCGAGCGCTTTCAGCAAGCGGTGATGATGCTGCACGCCGGGCAATACGACTTCGCCATCACCGCGCTGCACCGCGTCATCGCCCTCGCGCCGCGCATGCCCGAGGCCTACGTCAATATGGGCTACGCCCTGCTGGGGCTGAAGGACTACAAGGCCGCGCGCGACTTCTTCCAAACCGCCATTGATTTGCGCCCCTATCAAGCCAACGCCTATTGGGGCCTCGCCGCCGCCGCCGAAGGCATGAACGATCTGCCCATCGCCCTCGGCGCCATGCGCACCTATATTCACCTCGCGCCCTCCGATCCCGCCTCGCAGGACTACGTGCGCCGCGCCCGCGCCGCCTTGTGGGAATGGGAGAACACCCTCAAGCGCGGGCCGCTGCCGGAAGAAGAAGCCGAATGGCTGGCGCGGCGCGGCCAGGAGTGGGTCGATCGCAACAGCCCGGATGCGGATTCACCGGCCAGCGGGCGGCGGGAGTTGTTGTTGACGCCGGCGAGGTGAGGGGATGGCTGGTAGCGCAGGTGCTGGATAGATTCTGTATGGGGGAGATTCCATGGAAAAGGCTATTGTTATTTTAGTGGGCGGAGTTGTATTAATAACGACTTCAATGATGGGTAACGCAAATGAATTATTTCTAAAATCCAACCCATCTTCGTGGAGATTGCAAAATTATATTCCTGATGGCGTAGTGGCGTGGTATACAGGATCACCATGTTCAAATGGCCAACTTACGTTGGTTTCTAATGCGACTAAGGAAGATAAAAATAGATTTTGGTCTACCATTCTTGCTGCCAAAATGGGAGGTAAAGATATATATGTGTATTACGACTCAGAAACTATCCCAGGCTCATGTTTAGTTAAAAGCTTTGGTATAGATAGCCAGTAATTTATGTAGAACAAGCGCAACACGTAAGGCACCAATAAGCGAAGCACATCGCGCCGAATGTTTGAATGTCACCTTCGACCCCCTTGAATTGACTGCGGGGTCTCGCCCCCGCGGGCGAGGCACTTTCTTTTGCGCGGCCAAAAGAAAGTACCCAAAGAAAAGGCCGCCCGGCGGTGACGTTCCGCGCGCTGCGCGGAATACCCTGCGCGCTTCGGGTGGCGCGGGGTTTTTCAGACAGGCCGCCCCGTGGCCTGCCTGAAAAAGCTCGCCTTCCTTGGCTTCGCCCCTGCGGGCCTGATCCGCGCCACCCTGCAGTTGCTCGGCGCCAGCGACGGGGATTTAAAATCAACACCGCTGCGTCGTGGTATTGAGCAAATCAATGTAGGGTGGGTTAGACGCGTGAGCGGCGTAACCCACCAAACGCGCCGTCAGGCGCTCGATATATATGTTGATTGGTGTCGCTGCGCGACGCTTGGTGGGTTACGCTGCGCTAACCCACCCTACATCGACTTATCTCGCCACACTTTTACGCCTTGCCTGTTTGTATCCGCCACACTTGATGTATGCGCGGGTTGCGCGCGAAGTCTTGGGGCAGCAGCGCGCGCGAGAGGTCTTCGAGTTGCAGGTCGGCCAAGGCCTCGTGGTCGAGCTTGAAGCGGCGGTTGTTGGTGGAGAACAACAGCATGCCGCGCGGCGCGAGCAGGGCGGCGGCGTGGCGGATGAAGGCGACGTGGTCGCGTTGCACGTCGAAGTTGTCTTCCATGCGTTTTGAATTGGAGAAGGTGGGCGGGTCGAGAAAGATGAGGCCGTAGCGCGGCGGGATTTTCAGCGCGCTTTGTTCGTTCAGCCAGCTCACGCAATCGGCTTGCAGATAGCGGTGTTGCGGGCCGGTGAAGCCGTTGAGCGCCATATTGCGCCGCGCCCATTCGAGGTAGGTGCGCGACATGTCGACCGTGGTGGTGCCGCTGGCGCCGCCCGCCGCCGCATGCACGCTGGCGCTGCCGGTGTAGGCGAAAAGATTTAAAAATTCCTTGCCGCGCGCCAGTTCGCGGATGAGGGCGCGCACTGGGCGGTGATCGAGAAACAGGCCGGTGTCGAGATAGGCGCCGAGGTTCACTAGCAAGCGGCACGGTCCTTCGCGCACCTCGTGGAATTCGCCGCTCTCTTCGCTGGCCTGGTATTGCGCGCTGCCTTTTTGCCGCTGGCGGATTTTGAAATAGAGTTGCTCGCGCGGAATCTCCAAGGCCACGGGGATGGCGCGCAAGGCGTCGCGCAAACGCGCCTCGGCCTTTTTGGGATCGATGCTGGCGGGCGGGGCGTATTCCTGCACATGCACCCAGAGTTTTTCACCGCGATAGAGATCGATCGCCACCGCGTATTCGGGCAGGTCGGCGTCGTAGAGGCGGTAGCAGGTGATGTCTTCTTTTTCGGCCCAGCGTCCGAGGGTTTTCAGATTTTTGCGCAGGCGATTGGCCAGCATTTCCGCGCCGGGACTGAGCGGTGCTTCGTCTTCTACCGCGCGCGCGGTGACGAACCACTCGGGCACGACTTCGAAGCACAGCAGCTTGCACTCCAGCGCGCCGTTGTAGAGGGTGTAGCGTTTGCGCGCGCGGATGCCCATGTTTTTGCCGAGCTCGGGATCGGCGGTGAGCACCGCCGCGCGCCAGCCGCTGAAGTGTTCTTTGAGTTTCGCGCCGAGTTCGGCGTACAAGGGCTTGAGCGCTTCGGTTTCACCCAGGCGTTCGCCATAGGGCGGATTGACCGCGAGCAGGCCGGGCCGGTCCGCGGGCGGCGCGCTCAAATCGCGCAGGCTTGTTTGCGCGATGACGATGTGCTCCGCCAATTGCGCGGCGGCGGCATTTTGCCGCGCGGCCTGCACGGCGCGCGGATCGGCGTCGTAGCCGTAGAGGGTGGTGAGTTGTTGCAGACCCGCCGCGCGCCGTTGCTGCGCCTCGGCGATGAGTCCGGCCCAAATCGCCGCGTCATGGCCGCGCCAGCCGAGAAAACCGAAATGATCGCGCAACAGGCCCGGGGCGATGTCGGCGGCGATCAGCGCGCCTTCGATCAGCAGGGTGCCGCTGCCGCACATGGGGTCGAGCAAGGTGCCGCCCGCCTGCGCCACCTCGGGCCAGCCGGCGCGCAGCAGCATCGCGGCGGCGGTGTTTTCCTTCAAGGGCGCGGTGACCGATTGCACGCGATAACGGCGGCGGTGCAGGCTGTCGCCGGAGAGGTCGAGGTAGACCGTGGCCTGATCGCGGTAGAGATAGACGTTGATGCGCACGGTGGGCTGTTCGCGCGCCACCGAGGGACGGCGGCCGCTGATGTCACGGAAGCGGTCGACGATGGCGTCTTTGACCTTGAGCGCGCCGTAGTGGCTGTGGCTGATTTGCGATTGCACCGTGGCGAAGTCCACCGTCAGGCTGTCGTCGGGGCCGAGGTGCTCCTCCCAGCTTATATCGCGCACGCCCTGGTACAAGGCCTCGGGCGTGGGCGCGGCGACGTGTTGCACGGGTAATAATATCCGGCTGGCCAGGCGCGACCACAGGCAGGCGCGATAGGCCACGCTTAAAGGGCCGGAGAAATTGACGCCGGCGCGGGTCTCTTTCACGCCGGTGGCGCCGAGGGCGCTCAATTCGGCGGCCAAGAGCGATTCCTGCCCCTTGGGGGTGGTGGCGAAAAATGCAATATGAGACATGGGCGGCGCGCTGCTGGTCAGGGGGTGCTCATTCTACCCCAGGCTGGCGGGCGAGGGTGAAGCGACGCGGCGCGTCGCCAAACTAAGACGATATATATTTGCCCGGTGATCCGCTGGGTGCATTGACACTCAGACGGCGCATTCTGTGTAATAGGCGCCCTCTTAACTTGAACTGGAAGCATTCCATGAGCGGCATGAAACATTATTCTTTGCGGGCTACGGGCGTCTTATTGGCGGCGGCCTTGTTACAGCTCGGCTGCGCCACGGATGGCTCATTGGATCGCACGCAAAAAGGCGTGTTGATCGGCGGCGCGACCGGTGCCGCCGTGGGCGGTTTGATCGGCAGTAAAAAAGGGAATGCGGGCAAGGGCGCGGTCATCGGCGGTATGGCCGGCGCGGTGATCGGCGGCGTCGCGGGTCAATACATGGACAAACAGGCCAAGGAATTGGAGCAAGTGGCGCAAACCGAGCGTGTCGATGACGGCATCATCGTCACCATGAAGGACAAGATCCTTTTTGATTTTAATAGTTCGGATGTCAAGGCCGATTCGCGCGCCGCGCTGCAAAAGATGGCCGATGTATTCAAAAAATACGACAAGACCGATATGACGGTGACCGGACACACCGACAATGTCGGCGCGGCCAGTTACAACTTGCAATTGTCCGA
Organism: uncultured Gammaproteobacteria bacterium; assembly: GCA_947259075.1. GTDB lineage: Bacteria > Pseudomonadota > Gammaproteobacteria > DRLM01 > DRLM01 > CAKKSB01. The sequence goes on from CAMYKQ010000055.1 coordinate 19,193, forward strand.
GCGCCGCGCCAAATCGGTGGCGGATTATCTCGCGAGTTTGGGCGTCAGCCGCGAGCGCATGCGCATCATGGGTTTCGGTTTCGAGCGGCCGGTGGCGGGTAATGACACCGCCGAAGGCCGCGGTCAAAACCGCCGCGTTGAAATTCACATCGTGCCTAATGAAGAGTTGCGCAAGGAGTCGGCGCAATAGAGACTAAGCCAGTATGCCGCCGCGCCGCCGCGCGGTAAAAATCAAAAAGCCCTCCCATGACGGGAGGGCTTTTTTTTGCCAGAATCACTCTGCGTTGATGATTGAGCTCAATGCGTGATCATGGGTTCGAGTTTCTGCGCCTGTTCAATCCAGCCCTGCACCAGCTTCAAGGTGGGTACTTGCCGCACCAGGCGTTTCTCGGCGTTGACCTCGGCCATTTTCGCGGTGAGATTGTCCGCGTTACGAGTGCGCAGCTCCTTCACCGTATCGATGCCGGCGGCTTCGAGCAGCTCGGCATATTGGCTGGCAATGCCTTTGACGCGGAATAGATCACACATATTGACCCACTTCAAGATCGCCGTTTCGGTCAGGCCGGTTTGCGTCGCCAGTTGCCGCCGGCCTTGAGGGTTACACCCGGCGCGGAGTAAAGACTCCGTGGTGGTGATGCCCGCCGCGGAGAGTGCCTGCGCATAATTGAGACCGATGCCTTCGACCGCGCGGATTGGTTTTGCCATGGGTAACTCCTTTCACTTTGTTAGGGGTGACATGAAATTGAATGTGGATGTTTAGCTCAAGAATTTTCCGAGACCGCTTTTCAGCTTGTCGGCCATACCGCCTTGCCCCTGTTTCAACATGCCTTCCAGGCTGCCCAGCGCGCTGGTGCTGGAAAATGCCTTGATGAGGCTAGGCATGATGGTTTGCAGGGCCTTGCCGGCCAAATCACTGGAGATGCCTGCCGTGTCGGCCAGGGCCTTGATATCAATTTTCCCTATCAGCGCGCTGAGTAAATGCTGTTCGGGTTGGGTGGATAAATCCGTCTTGGCGGCTGCTTCATGTAAGCCCGCCACGGTTTGTTCACTGGCCTCGCCTAAAAGCTGCCGTGCCTGTTCGCTGTTTAGCCCCAGGTTTTCCAGTTGCCCCAAGAGCGGGGCAAGTTTATTACCCAGTACTTGTTCGATCATATTCGTCATCATAGCCGTCCTCCTGATTGAAGCACCCAGTCCTCATGGTGCTTGCCGGAAAATTCATCGCCGCGGATAACTAACGTTAGGCCGATGCGTCCCGGCTTTCAATAGCTGGCGGCAGGGTTTGACAATGGTTTGCACTTTATCAGGCTGAATATGCGTTTTATGCGATTGCCGAGCTATGGAGAGCGAAGCGAAGGCGAGAAGCCTGCGGTAGATGCGAAGCAGCGTCAGTCATCGGGGCGGACGCAGCGCGTCCGGGGCAAAAGAAATCAACGTTACGAGACCGAGGTCGAATTGCACGCGGATGCGCGAATCGTTTCCTGAGGGCCGCGACACATCGGAGTCACGCACGGGTTTGACGCGGGCGAAGAATTTGAAATGGACGGCGATAATAAATGGTGCTGGCGACAGGAGTCGAACCCGTGACCTACTGATTACAAATCAGTTGCTCTACCGACTGAGCTACGCCAGCGTGGGATACGGTGTGGTTAGCGGATGCTGCGGGAATTGTATGTAATCACCTCGGTGATGGCAATCGCACCTTATTCAAGGCGCGTTGTCGGGCGGGATTTCTTGCAGCGCGGCTTCGCGGGGCGCGTGTGCTTCGGCGGGCGCGTCTTGTTTGGGCAGTTCGCTGAGCAACAGCAGCGGCGGGGTGTTAGCGTCCACCGGCTGCGGGCCGATGCTCATGGCCTTATCGCTGTCGCGCGGGCCTTGCATATGCCAGGCGAAGAGGCTGAGGTTGGCGATGATGAGCAGTAGAAACAGGATTCTCATTTTTCCTCCGCGATGACGGCCAGGCCGTCGAGCACCAAGTCCGGCGCGTGGTGATAGGGGCCGGCCAATAAGGGTAGCACGGTCTGCGCGTCGCCGCCGGTGATGATGCGGGTGAGGGGGGTGTTCAGCGCGGCGCTGGTGTCGGCGATGATGCGATCGATCGCGGCGACCGCGGCGTAGAGGGTGCCGCCGTCCACGCCGTCGCGGGTGTCGCGGGCGAGCAGGCGGTTGTCACCTTGCGCGGGGGTGTCCGTAGCGAGACGTATAGCTTCGCTACGCTCCAACAAACTGCGGCGCATTAACTCAATGCCGGGCAGGATCAAACCGCCGAGATGGCTGCCTTCCGCGTCCATGACGTCTATCGTGATGGCGGTGCCCGCATCGACGATGCACGCGGCTTCATGCCACTGCGCGCGCGCGGCGATGAGGGCGGCCCAGCGGTCGGCGCCGAGGCGTTCGGGCAGGGTGTAGGCGTTGCGCACGCCGCAGGCCGTTGCTTGCGCGACGAGCAGCCGCGGTTCGATCTGCCAGCGTTGCAGCGTCCACTCACGCAGGGCCGCGGCCTGCGCCGCGCCCGCGACATTGCAGAGCAAGATTTTTGCCGGCGCGCGCAGCCTGCCCCACGCCTGTTTGGCGAAGTCCGCCCATGTTTCAATGGGCGGGCTTGCGGCGGTGCGGGTTTGTGTGCGCTTGCCGCGGCTGAGGGTGGTCCATTTCACGCGGCTATTGCCGAGGTCGAGCAGCAGTATCAAAACAATTTCCTTTGGGGGGGAGGCCGTTGGTGGCGCGGCGGCTCAGGTGATCCTCACGCTGATTTCTCCAGCGAGATAACGTTGAGTGGCGCCGTCGCGGCTCAACAATAAGGCGCCGCTACGGTCCACGCCGGCGGCGACGCCGGTGATGTTTTCATTGGGCAATTGCAGGTTGATGGTTTTGCCGCGCACGGCGTCGTAGTCTCGCCATTCATCGAGGAAGGGCGCAAGGCCGTGGCGTTGATAATCGCGCAGCACGATTAAAACGTGACTGAGTAAGCCGCCCGCGAGGGTGTTGCGCGACAAGCGCTCACCCAAGGCTTCTTCGAGATCGGCCCAGGCTTGGGTGATGTGGCTGCCCGCTTCTTTAGGCATGCGGCAGTTGACGCCGAGGCCTGTCACGACGGTGCTGGCGCCGAAGGATTCGCCGCTCATTTCCAGCAGGATGCCAGCCAGTTTCCGCCCTTGCCATAAGAGATCGTTGGGCCATTTGAGGCTGAGATCAGCGACGCCCGCCGCGCGCAAGGCGCGGATCATGCCCACACCCACCGCTAAACCCAGTCCGCCGAGCTGGGCGGGGTCGAGGGTGAAGCGCCACAAGACCGAGAGATAAATATTGGCGGCGAAGGGCGAGACCCACTGCCGTCCGCGCCGTCCGCGCCCGGCGGTTTGATATTCCGCGAAACAGGCATGGCCCGAGGGCAGGCCGCCGGCGGCGCGCTGCATTAAATAGGTATTGGTGGAATCAAGACGAGGGTGGAGCTCCAAGCCGCCGAGCAGGGCGCGGCTTTCCGCGCTCATGGCTTGGCTGATGGCCCGTGCATCCAGCAGCTCGATGGGGTGGGCGAGGCGATAACCTTTGCCGGGCACGGCGTAAATGTCCAAGCCGAGTTCGCTCAGGGCGCGCAGCTGTTTCCACACCGCGGTGCGGCTGACGCCCAAGGTGCCGCCGAGCCGGGCACCGGAGTGGAAGTTGCCGTCACTGAGAAGATTTAGGGCGTCGTAGCGCAAAGACATGGGCGAATTTTACCAGTGGCGGGGGGTTTAGCCCACGGCAAGTTTGCGCGGGCGCGGCGGGGGCCGGGTCTCGGGTTTCAACCGGAGCTGGCCAGGCGCTGGGCGAGGATGCCATCCAGCGCCTTGAGCGCCTTGTCGATGATGACCGTGGCGTGGGCGTGATAATGGCGCAGGGTGCATTGCAGCGGGGTGTGCAAGCTGTCGCGTGCTTCAAAGTCCGTCCACGCTACGATGGGGATGTCATTGAGGTCGCGGTCGACTATGACCCACAGGCCATCTTCGAGGATCATGTCGAGACTGCGCAGGCCGGGCAGTTCGAAACGCAGGGGATTGGCCAAGCGCCGCAAGGCGAGACGGACCTGGTTGTAACGCGCGGCGGGCACGCTGCATGGCGCGGAGTTGAGTACGGGGATGCTATTGAGCCGGGATCGATAGGGCATGGCGCGCGTCGCTTCCTCGCATGAACACATCTCGGACTTTGACCGGATCAGGCTTCAGTATATCCCCAGCGATGTGACGCGCGTCCAGCAGGCGGCTACCGGGTCAAGCCCATGAACAAGGCGGGCAGGCGTTCCGGCAGACGATCGACGTGATCCACCACGGTGTAGTGGTTGGCGCCGAAGACGCGGCCCACGTAATCGTCGGCATTGGGATCCAGCGTCAAACAATAGGTGGTGACGCCGCGCGTGTTCAATTCCTCCACCGCCTTTTTGGTGTCGTGACGCAGATACTGCGGATCGCGCACGTCGATGTCGGCCGGCTCGCCGTCACTCACCAGCAGGATGAGTTTGCGCCGCTGCGGCTGCTGCAACAGGTAATGCCCGGCGTGACGCAGCGCGCCGCCCATGCGCGTCGACAGGCCGCCCTTCATGCCGGCGAGGCGCGCCTTGGCGTCGTCGTCGTAGGGTTGCGCGAAATCCTTGAAGCGGTAGTACTGCACGTCATGGCGGCCGTCGGAGGCGAAGCCGTGGATGGCGAAGGGGTCGCCGATGCCGTCTATCGCCCACGACAACAGCGCCGTGGCCTCGCGCGCTAGTTGCAGCACCGGCTTGTCGCTGCCGCCCAGGGTTTCGTTGGTGGACTCGGACAGGTCGAGCAGCACCAGCACGGCGAGGTCGCGCGTCTTGCGGATGTAGCGGATATTGATGCGCGGATCGGGGGTCTCGCCCAGGCGCAAATCCACCATGGCGCGAATCGCGGCGTTGATATCGATGTCGTCACCGTCCTCTTGGCGGCGCTGACGCACCACGCCGCGCGGTTGCATGGCGTCGATGAGGTGTTTCAAGCGGCTGGCGATGGGGTGGTGCTCGGTCAGGGTCTGGTCGATGAGCGCGTGATCGCCCTTGCTGGCGCGTTTTTCCAGCACCGTGACCCAGTCGGGGCGATGCAGTTGCACTTGGTAATCCCATTCCTGATAGTGGTAGGGTTCGCTGGCCGGTTCCTTGCCCCACATCGCGTTATAACTGACGCCTTCATCTTCGTAGGGGTAGAGCTCGGTATCGCAGATCCAGATTTCCTGCGCGTCGTCGCCGGCCAGTTCGCAATCCACTTCGTTGGCCATTTCGATGGCGCTGACGTATTTGCGCACCTGGCGCTGGCTGGCGGGGATGTATTCGGCCTCGTGCCATTCGGCTTCATCGAAGGCCCAAATGTAGCGGTTATCGTCGTGATAGGGGATGGCCGCCGATTCGAGCACGCGCAAACTTGGAATGCTGTGGCGGCTGCTCAGTTTATTGTAGAAGGTGATGCCTAAATCCCAGCTGAGCTGGTTGTCGTCAGGGCGCGCGGCGAACTCCTCGCGGAAGACCGCGGCGACCTCACGCACCCAGGGATCGACGTCCACATAGGAATCATCGAGCATGGCGAAGGCGGCGCGTTCCAGTAATTTCACTACCGGGTCCACCGGGCAGCTGACCTCGAGCAAGGTTTCGTGGAATTGGCGCCACAGCTGTTTGAGGCCGGGGAATTCGCGGATGGCCAAGTGCTCGACGCGCGCGTCTTCGAAGAGGGCGATGAATACCATCTTCGCCGGCGTCAGCGCCTCGGCGGAGAGCGGTTTGCGGGCATACACCAAGTGCGCGGCGGCGTGGGCGGCGCTGGCGCGGTACAACTCCTTGCCGGGGATGCCGACGTAGTCGTCGAAGGCGTCGGGTAAATGGATGACGCGGTTCTCGATGAAGGGTTTGTAGCCTTCACGGCTTTCATAGTCGCCGGACGTGGGGCGCATGAAAAAGTCCCGCGCCCACAAGGCGCGCAGATAAAAATTCAATTTGCGCTGGTTGTCGACGAATAAGGTGCCGCGCCGTTCTTTTTGCAGCACGGCCTGGCTATCGCCGCTTTCCAAGTTGAAGAATTTAATTTGCGCGTCAAAGTCGCGGGCGTGGGCCTGCGCGCCCCACAAGGCCCAGCGGCGCAGACCGCCGAGGGTGAGTTTGGAGAAGAGTTCGTCGAGATGCGCGAGCATGGGCCGCAAGCCGCGCGGCGCCTTGGCGGAGAGCTGATGGATCAGCCCGAGATAGCCGCGCAATAATTCGGCATCACCCAAACGCCGCGCGGCGGTGGGCAGGGTGGCGAAGAGCAGGCTGATGACTTCGCCGCTGACCATGGAGACCAGTTTCAGCGCGGCGTTCACCATGTCGCTGATAATTTCTTCGCCGCATTCCTTGACCACGGCGGGCATGTTGGCGAGATAGGATTCGATGAGGTCGGTGCCGCGGCCGAGCTGTGACAGGCCGCGCGCGCCTTCGAGATAATGGTGCAGGCCTTGCGGCGACATCACCCGCGCGGCCTCGGTGAAGTTCGCCTCCAGCGTATCGCGCAGCGCCGGGTTGATCCCTTCCAGCAATTCGCGGTAATCGTCGAGTTTTACGCTCATGGTTTCTTTCTTCAATGTAGGGTGGGTTAGCGTAGCGTAACCCACCGATTCGCGCCGTTAGGCGCGCCTTGTAAGGCACACAAGGAGTCGCTGTGCGACGATTTGGTGGGTTACGGCGCCTAGCGCCTAACCCACCCTACATTTATTTAAAAATACGTCGCTATCGCCGCGTCCAAGGTGTCGCGCATATCCGGGTCGTCGGTGAGCGGACGCACCAGGGTCATGCGGCAGGCGGCCTTGGGCTCGATGCCCTTGGCGATCAAGTTGCCGGCGTACACCAGCAGGCGCGTGGAGATGCCTTCGTCCAAGCCGTGGCCCTTGAGGTTGCGGGCGCGGTGGGCAATCTGCACCAGCTTAGCCGCGGTGTCGGCGTCGGCGCCGGTTTCGTGGGCGACGATGTCCGTTTCAATTTCACTTTCGGGATAATCAAAGTCCAGCGCGGCGAAGCGTTGCTTGGTGGATTGCTTCAGGTCCTTCATCAAGTTCTGATAGCCGGGGTTGTAAGAGATCACCAATTGAAAATCGGGGTGCGCGTTGACCAGTTCGCCCTTCTTTTCCAGCGGCAATTGGCGGCGGTGATCGGTGAGCGGATGGATGACCACCGTGGTGTCCTGGCGCGCCTCTACGACTTCATCAAGGTAACAAATGGCGCCGATGCGCGCGGCGGTGGTGAGCGGACCGTCCTGCCAGCGCGTGCCGTTGGCGTCGAGCAGGAAGCGGCCGACCAGATCGGAGGCGGTCATGTCTTCGTTGCAGGCGACGGTGATGAGCGGTTTGCCGAGTTTCCAGGCGATGTATTCCACGAAGCGCGATTTGCCGCAGCCGGTGGGGCCTTTGAGCATCATCGGCAGGCGCGCGGCGTAGGCCGCTTCATACAATTCCACCTCGTCGGCGACGGGGCGGTAATAGGGTTCTTCCTTGATGCGGTATTGGTCGGCGTTGCTGTCACTCATGTGCTTTCCCTCGTTGCGCGTTGCGGTTTACGAATGATAGGCCGGCCGGGTGAATAAGGGTCCGGTAGCGCGATCATTCGTAAGCCGCCATTCATTGTGGCGGACATAAAAAAAGCCCCCGACCAGCATGGCCGGCCAGGGGCTTCGTTTCCAAGCTCAGCCTGGTCCAGCGCTTAAACGGATTTGCCGCGGAACACGACCATCTCCGCACCCTTGGACTGGGCGTAGTTGTCGTAACCGATCAGACGCACGTGGTTGTTGGGGTGCGCCTTGTGGCAAGCCTCGGCTTCGGCCAGAATTTTGTCGACGTTGGTTTCACCGAACAGGGGCAGTTTCCACATATACCAGTAATGGTCGAAGGCGTTTTCCGGTTCGACGTGTTCGACGGCCGGGTTCCAGCCCTTGCTGACGATGTATTCGACCTGCTTGCGGATCTGCTCTTTGCTCATCTCGGGCAAGTAGGAGAAGGTCTCGAACTTGCGGCTGCTGGGATCTTCCAGCGAGGATTTGTAATCTTGCATTTCGCTCATTGTTCAAACTCCAATTGGTTAAAGTCCGGTTCGATTCAGATTGCTGTGCTGGCTGGTGCCCTCTCCCCATCCCTCTCCCGCATGCGGGAGAGGGGGGGTCGGTCTAAGGCGCCTTTATTTATGGGCCACGTCCAGCTTGTCCACGGTGTCGAATTCGAACTTGATCTCTTTCCAGGTCTCCATGGCGATCTTCAGCTCGGGGCTGCTCTTGGCCGCATTGGTGAGGATCTCTTTGCCTTCCTTCTCCAAGGCGCGGCCTTGATTGCGGGCCTCGACGCAGGCTTCCAGCGCGACGCGGTTGGCCGCGGCGCCGGCCGCGTTGCCCCAGGGGTGGCCCAGGGTGCCGCCGCCGAATTGCAGCACGGAGTCGTCACCGAAGATGTTGGTCAGCGCGGGCATGTGCCACACGTGGATACCGCCGGAGGCGACGGGCAGCACGCCGGGCATGGAGCCCCAGTCTTGATCGAAGAAGATGCCGCGTGAACGGTCTTCCTTGATGAAGCTGTCGCGCATGATGTCGATCCAGCCCAAGGTTGCTTCGCGGTCGCCTTCGAGCTTGCCGACCACGGTGCCGGAGTGCAGGTGGTCACCGCCGGACAGGCGCAAGATTTTGGCGAGTACGCGGAAGTGGATGCCGTGGTGGGGGTTGCGGTCGAGCACGGCGTGCATGGCGCGATGGATGTGCAGCAGCATGCCGTTGTCACGGCACCAGTTGGCCAGACCCGTGTTGGCGGTGAAGCCGCCGGTGATGTAATCGTGCATGATGATGGGGGCGCCGATTTCCTTGGCGTATTCGGCGCGCTTGTACATCTCTTCGGGGGTGGGCGCGGTGACGTTCAGGTAGTGACCCTTGCGTTCGCCGGTCTCACGCTCGGACTTGTCGATGGCGTCCATGACGAAGTCGAAGCGCTGGCGCCAGCGCATGAAGGGCTGGCTGTTGATGTTCTCGTCGTCCTTGGTGAAGTCCAAACCGCCACGCAGACATTCGTACACGGCGCGGCCGTAGTTCTTGGCGGACAGGCCGAGCTTGGGCTTGATGGTGCAACCCAGCAGCGGACGGCCGTACTTGTTCATGATGTCCCGCTCGACCTGGATGCCGTTGGGCGGGCCGCCGCAGGTCTTGACGTAGGCGATGGGGAAGCGCACGTCTTCGAGACGCAGGGCGCGGATGGCCTTGAAGCCGAACACGTTACCGACCAAGGAGGTGAAGACGTTGACCACGGAGCCTTCTTCGAAGAGGTCGATGGGGTAGGCCACGAAGGCGTAGTAGCAGGTGTCATCGCCCGGCACGTCTTCGATGCGATAGGCGCGGCCTTTGTAATAGTCCATGTCGGTCAGCAGGTCGGTCCACACCGTGGTCCAAGTGCCGGTGGAGGATTCAGCGGCCACGGCGGCGGCGGCTTCTTCACGGGGCACGCCCGGCTGCGGGGTGATCTTGAAGCAGGCGAGGATATCGGTATCCAGCGGGGTGTAATTGGGCATCCAATATGTTTCGCGGTACTCTTTGACGCCCGCTTTGTAAGTCTTCACTGCCATGAGGTCGGTCTCCTTAGATTAAAGGTGTGGTGGACTCGTGTGTTCCCGGCCGCCATTCGAAACCTTGGGGCCGGTTGTAATTTGAAGCGCCCACTGTGCTGCGCTATGAGCAAAATTATAGCGGCTGTTTGCATAATGTATATTCAGCAATTATGATAGATTGCATAAGTTATAGCTTATGTAATTTATGGGGCCCGGGTGGAGCATGAGAGTGGTTTATGAATGTAACCTTTAGACAATTAAAGGTTTTTGAGGCGGTGGCCCGTCTCACCAGTTATACCCGCGCTGCGGAGGAGCTGCATCTTACCCAGCCGGCGGTGTCGATGCAGGTCAAATTACTGGAAGAGCAAGTGGGTTTGCCGCTGTTTGAACAGATCGGAAAAAAGATCTATCTCACGGACGCGGGGCGGGAGATGCACTATTACAGCCGTGCCATCGCGCAGCAATTGGACGAGGCCGAGCGCGTGGTGGAGGAACTCAAGGGAGTGCGGCGCGGCCGCTTGGCGATTGCGGTGGCAAGTACCGCCAATTATTTCGCCACGCGCTTGTTAGCCACCTTCAGTCAGCGTTACGAAAATATCACCATCAGTTTGGACGTAACCAATCGCGAAGGTTTGCTGCGCCACTTGGAGTCGAATGATACCGACCTGGTCATCATGGGGCGGCCGCCAGAGATGGGTCTGAACTTAGCCTTCGACTCCTTTATGGATAATCCCTTGGTCATCATCGCGCCGCCTCAGCATCCCTTGATGGGAGAGAAAAAGATATCGCTGACACGCTTGCAACAGGAAACCTTCGTGGTGCGTGAGCGCGGTTCGGGTACGCGCAACGCCATGGAGCGTTTTTTCGCCGACAAGGGCGTGGAGTTATCCACCGGCATGGAGATGAGCAGTAATGAGGCGATCAAACAGGCGGTGGAGGCGGGTTTGGGTCTGGGTATCGTGTCGATTCACACCCTGGCCTTGGAGCTGGAATTGAAACGGCTGGTGGTGTTGGATGTGGAGGATTTCCCCATCGTGCGCCACTGGTATGTGGTGCACTTGCAGGGTAAACGGTTGTCTCCCGTGGCGCAGGTGTTTAAGGATTTCGTGCTCACCGAAGGCGCGAGCACCGTGCGCATGCCGGGATTAGCTTAGTCGCGGCCGTTTTTTGGGAAAATCCGCTGAGGGCGACTCGCAAAGATTTTTCCATGCAATGTGGTCATGGATGAAATGGCGGCTATGCTTAGTGGTAATAGAAAAAGTTTACACAGACTTCGCTCGCGAGGCGTGACGGCGCGAACATCAATGTATTTCTCGGTGGCGTTCTTGGTTCCGCGCTTCTCTCCGCGTGCCTTATTCAGTCGAGGAGTTCCCCATGATTGAAATTATTCCCAACTGGCATCCCATCTTCGTCCACTTCACGGTGGCCTTACTCAGTAGTTCGGTATTGTTTTTTCTCCTCAGCCGTGTTGATCCCGCCGCGGCGCGGCGTGAGCGCTGGCTGACGCTGGGGCAATGGAATCTATGGCTGGGCGTGGCGATTTCCTTGTTGACGGTGGGCGCGGGAATCTATGCGTTCAACACCGTGGACCACGATACGCCTTCTCACGAGGCCATGATCGAACACCGTAATTGGGCGCTGCCCACCTTCGTGTATTTTTTGGCTATGGCGGTTTGGGCTTGGCGCGACGCGCGGCGGACGCTGGGCGTGTCCACGGTATTTGTCGCGGCGATGGTGTTAGGCGCGGGTTTGTTGATGTCCACGGCCTGGCATGGCGCGGAGCTGGTGTATCGCCATGGTTTGGGCGTGATGTCGTTACCGAAAGTGGAAGGTGAAGGGCATGCGCATGAACACGCTGGTGGAGGTGAACACGCGCATGCCGCGCCGTCCGGCGCAGCGCCCGCGACTATGACGCTGGACGCGGGCGCGCCGCATCCTCATGATGAGGACGGCCACGGGCATGATGCAGCGGAATCCGCGCCGATGCAGGATACGCCAGTCGAGATCCTGGACGAACATGATGATGGCCACGATCATAGCCATTGATGAAATGCGTGATAGAGGAATGAGTAATAAATTTATGGGTGAATTCCGCAGCGCGGGCCTTGTTGCCATCATGGCCGCGCTGGTCGTTAATCTGGCGGGTTGCGATGCCGGCCGTGCCCCGGCGGAGGTGGGGACCCTCTCGGGCAGTAAGCTCGTACGGCATCATGATGCGCGGCAAGTGGCTTTGGGAGAGCAAGTATTCAAGCAATATTGCACGGCCTGTCACGGTGAAAATGCTCAGGGCGCGTTTAATTGGCGGCAGCGCGACGCCGAGGGTTTGTTTCCGCCGCCGCCGCTGAATGGCAGCGGCCATGCCTGGCATCATCCCACGGCGATGTTGCGCGACATGATCCGCAACGGCAGTCCGCCGGGCAAAGGCAGGATGCCGGCCTGGGGCGATAGACTCACGGAGGATGAGATCGCCGCGGTAGTCGAGTGGTTTCAATCGCGCTGGCCCGATCAGGTGTATGCCGCTTGGTATGATATGCAGCAGCGCGCCCAGGACAAGTAAATCGAATTGATGCCCGTGTGTCTTGAGTCAAGCGGCACGATGTAAATCGCCGATAGGCGCGCAGGGCGCGGCGTTCATCGCGTTGCGTTTGATGCCCGTCTTGCCCCAAGTTGAAACAAGGAGAGGTGTAATGAGCGTATACGGATTTCATACCCAATTATCTGGTTCCTTTGATGCCGCGGTGAGCCGGGTCGGCGAGGCCTTGGCGCGCGAGGGTTTTGGTGTGCTCAGCGACATCGACGTGCAGGCCACGCTCAAGAAAAAGCTGAACATCGACGGCCGCCCTTATCGCATCCTCGGCGCCTGCAATCCACCGCTGGCGCATCGCGCCTTGCAAGCCGATCCCGACATCGGTTTATTGTTGCCCTGTAATGTCGTGGTGCGTGAAGAAGAGGGCGGCGCTATTACCGTCGCTTTTATGGACCCGGCGGTGGTGCTGGGTCTGGTGAATAAGGCGGAATTGGGCGCGCTCGGCATGGAGGTGCGCGATAAACTTTTGCGGGTGTGTGAGTCCTTGCGCTGAGCAGCGGGACGGCTTGCCTGTGACGCTCAACTTGGCATAGAGTAGTAACACCCCGCCAAATCCGAGAACAGACTGTGCGTGTATTGGTCCACATCATTATGATCGCCGCGCTATTGGCGGGTCAGTCCAGCCTGTCACTGGGTGGCGGCCCCCAATGCGGTGGGGAGGGGATGGCCATGTCTAGCGGTGACGATGATATGGCGATGAACGGATCTTACGAACCAGCCCCCGCTGGCGATCACCCCGCGCATTGTAATCTCGCCGATGGCTGTTCGACACCGGGGCACTGTGTCCCCGTATTAATAAGCCATATTCCCTCGTTTAAATTCCAAGCGCCCGTGGTGCTTGCATCGTGGGCTTCCCCGGCTTGGATTCAGCCCGACCTTCCCTCCGAAATCGAACCTCCCCGCGCCTGATTCTTATTACCGAGGCGATGAGACGCTGCGCGTAGCGCGCAGCGTCCGTCATCCATTCTCATGTGTGACTCCCGCGTACGGCTGCGTTTGACGCAAAGCTGGTACGTGGCGTGGAGACTTTAATGAACCTTCTATATCACGCGGGCAGGCGCTATGCCGCGGCTTGTTTTGTTTTGTATCTATTCGCCGCGCCGGCGTCCGCCAATGATGCGCTCAGCGTGGAGGCGGCGGTGGCGCAGGCCTTGGCCGTTTATCCAGGTTTGCAGCAACGGCGTGAACTGGCAAACGCGAGCGCCGCGATGCCCGCGCAGTTAGGCAGCCTGCCCGATCCGTGGTTGAGCGTAGAGCCGGGCCGGGCGGATATGAGCCAATTAAAAATCGGCATCAGTCAGGCATTGCCCTATCCGGGCAAACTCGCCTTGACCGGCGAGGTTGCGCGGCATGAGGCCGAAGCCTTGCGGTTTACGGTAGGCGAGGCGGAATTGGATATCGCTGCTCAAGTAAAGCGGGCGTGGTGGCAGGTATTTTTTCTTGATCACGCACTGGAGACGCTCCAGCGTAATCAGGCGGTCTTACGTCAACTCATCCAAGTCGCTGCAGTGCGTTATCGCGTGGGCGAGGGTTTGCAGCAAGATGTGCTTCAGGCCCAGCTCGAGCTTTCTAAATCACTGGAGGAAGAGCTCAGGCTCGATGGCGAACGTCATGCCGCCGCCGCGAAGATCAACGCGCTGCTCTACAGGCAGGCCTCGACACCGGTAGTGCTGGCCACGTATGAGCTTGAAATATTGCCCGACGTGGCCGAGGAACAGCAACTCATCGAACAGGCCCTGGCCGCGCGGCCCTTGCTGCTTGCACGCAAGCAACGTATGCAAGCCGCTCAAGCGCAGGTGGACCTCGCTCATAAGGACTATCGCCCCGATTTTATGGTGGGTGCGAATTACGAGTGGCGTGAAACGGAGACGGATATGAAAAGCATTATGTTCGCCATGAGTCTGCCCTTGCGTAGCGGCAGCCGCCAAGATAAAGCACTTGATCAGCGTAATGCCGAGCGGCTGGCGCAAGGCTATGCCTTGCAAGAAGAAGAGGCGCAGTTGAAAGCGGAGATCGCCGCGTTGCGGGCGCATTATGCGCATATGCGCCAACGGGTCGTGCTGCTGAAAACCAGCCTATTGCCGCAGGCGCAACAAACCGTGTCGGCCATGCTGGCGGGGTATCAAACCGGCAAAGTGGATTACTTGAGTTTATCTCAAGCGCAAATCACCTTGTACGATTCTGAAACGCGTTATTGGCAGGCCTTGAGCGACGCGCAAATCCTGCTTGCCCGCTTAATGGCGACAGTGGGGAAGGAGGCGGCGCATGAATAAGCAAGCATTAATGATCGCATTGGTGATGCTGACCCTCGGCGCGGGCGGCGGCTATTGGTATGCGCGCACTGTGTCGTCATCGGCGGTGTCCACGCCGGCAGCGCAACTTGCGGCGGAGCGCCAACCTTTGTTTTATAGACACCCCATGACACCCGGGATCACCTCGCCAGTGCCGGCGAAGGATGCCATGAACATGGATTACATTCCCGTTTACGCCGAGGATGATTCTGGTCCGGCCGGGACGGTGAAGATTGATCCGGTTACGGTGCAGAACATCGGCGTGCGCAGTGCCCGCGCCGAGCGGCGCGTCATCGGCCATACGCTGCGTGCCGTTGGCCGGGTGGATTACAACGAGGAGCGCTTGACGCGGCTCAATCCCAAGACTGAGGGCTGGGTGGAAAAACTCATGGTCTCTAACACGGGTCAACAGGTGAAGCGCGGCGATGCCTTGTTGAGTTTGTACTCACCGCAATTGGTGACGGCGCAGCAGGAGTATCTGCTTGCGCTGCAAAACCGCGCGGTGCTTGAGGCGAGTCCCTATGCCGAACTGCGCGGCAATGCCGCGCAGTTGGCCGAGGCGTCGCGGGGGCGTTTGGCCTTGCTGGATATGCCCATTGAGCAGATCCATGATTTGGAGCGCGGCGGTAAAGTAATGAAGGCGGTGCAGATCCGTTCGCCCTTCGACGGCGTGGTCGTGAGTGTCGGCGCGCGTCCTGGCGAGTACGTCATGCCCGCAAGCGAGCTGTATCAAATCGCTGATCTCAGCAGGCTGTGGGTCTATGTGGATGTGTATGAAAATGAACTGCCCTGGGTGGCCGTGGGTGATGCCGCGCAAATGCGTATCAAGGCCGCGCCGGGTCGGGTGTTTGCGGGCAAGGTCACCTATCTCTATCCCAGCGTCGATCCCCAGACCCGCACCGCGCGCCTACGCTTGGAGTTCGCCAACGCGGATGGCGTGCTCAAGCCCGAGATGTTCGCCGAAGTGACTCTGCGCGGCGGCAAGCGCATAGAAACCGTGGCGGTGCCCAGTGAAGCCATTGTGCGTTCGGGTACGCGCGAGCGGGTATTCGTGGTGCGCGCGCCGGGTAAGTTCGAGCCGCGTGAGGTGAGCTTGGGCGTGAGCGCCGACGGATGGACCGAGATCAAAAAGGGTCTTAGCGCTGGCGAAGACGTGGTGACCTCGGCGCAGTTCCTCATCGATGCGGAATCCACCTTGCGTGAGGCGGGAGGCAAGATGCGCGAGCAAACGAATAACGCGCCGGAGGCGGGGTTGGATATGTCGGACCTGGAGATGACGTCAGCGGAAATAACGGACATGGATATGTCTGACATGGATATGTCTGACATGGATATGTCGGATATGGGTATGAAAATACATGGGCCGCATCCCGCCGCACCCGGAGCGCAGCAGCATGATTAGAGCCATCATCGACGCGACTCTGCGCAATAAATTTCAGGTATGGCTGGCTACGTTATTACTGATCGCGGCCGGCGTTTGGGCGTTGCGTACCACGTCTTTGGACGCGATTCCCGATCTATCCGATGTGCAAGTGATCGTGTTCACCGACTACAGTGGCCAGGCGCCGCAAGTGGTGGAAGATCAAGTCACCTATCCGCTCACCACGGCGCTGCTCGCCGTGCCGCATGCCAAGGTCGTGCGCGGCTATTCGTTGTTCGGCATGTCCTTCGTGTACATCATCTTTGATGAAGGCACGGATTTGTACTGGGCGCGCACGCGCGTGCTGGAGTATTTGAATTATGTGAGTGAGCGCTTGCCCGCCAGCGTCAATCCCACGCTGGGGCCGGATGCCACGGGTGTGGGTTGGGTGTACGAATATGCCTTGGTGGATAAGACTGGTCAGCACGATTTGGCGCAGCTGCGTTCCTTGCAAGATTGGTTTTTACGTTATCAATTACAGGCCGTGGCGGGTGTCGCCGAGGTCGCGTCTATCGGCGGTTTCGTCAAACAATACCAAGTAGACATCGATCCGCGTTTGCTGGCGTCCTACAATATTTCCTTGATGCAAGTGCGCGAGGCCATTGCGCGTTCCAATAACGATGTGGGCGGGAGTGTGCTCGAATTGGCCGAGACCGAGTACATGGTGCGTGGACGGGGTTATCTCCGCGGCATCGCCGATATCGAAGGCATTCCGCTGGCGGTAAACCAGGGTGGCGTGCCTGTCCGCGTCAAAGACATTGCCCACGTTCACCTTGGGCCCGAGTTGCGGCGCGGTCTCGCGGAGCTCAACGGCGAAGGTGAAGTCGCGGGCGGCGTGGTGGTGATGCGCTACGGCGAGAATGCCATGGCGGTGATCGAGAAGGTGCGCGCCAAATTGGACGAACTCAAACCCAGTTTGCCGCCTGGCGTGGAGATCGTGCCGGTGTACGATCGCGGCGCCTTGATCGAGCGCGCGGTGGGCACGCTGACGCGGGTGCTCATTGAAGAGTCGATCGTAGTCTCGCTGGTGTGTTTAATATTTTTATTGCACGCGCGTTCGGCCCTGGTCGCGATCATTACCCTGCCGCTGGGTATCCTCGCCGCGCTGCTCATCATGCGCTGGCAGGGCATCAATGCCAATATCATGTCGCTGGGTGGCATCGCCATCGCCATCGGCGCGATGGTGGATGGCGCCATCGTTATGATCGAGAATGCCCACAAACATCTCGAACGTGCCGTGCGGGTAAAAGGTGGCGCATTGAGCGGCGCTGAACGCTGGCAAGCCTGCGGTGATGCGGCCAAGGAAGTGGGGCCGGCCCTGTTCTTTTCCTTGCTCATCATTACGGTTTCATTCCTGCCGGTGTTTACCCTGCAAGCGCAGGAAGGGCGTTTGTTCGCGCCGCTGGCCTACACCAAGTCTTACGCCATGGCGGCGGCGGCGGTGCTGGCCATTACCTTGGTGCCGGTGTTGATGGGGTATTTCATCCGCGGCAAAATCCCGGCTGAAAGCCGCAATCCTTTAAACCGCGCGCTGCATGCCGTGCACACGCCAGCGTTGCGGCTGGCCATGCGCTGGCGTTGGGTCACGCTGTTTTTGGCGGCGGGGCTGCTGGCGGTGACGGTGTATCCGGCCGCGAAGTTAGGGACGGAATTCATGCCACCCTTGGACGAGGGTGACTTGCTGTACATGCCGACGACCTACCCGGGTATTTCCATCACCAAGGCGCGCGAGCTGACGCAGCAGACGGACAAGATCCTCAAAACCTTTCCCGAGGTGGAAGCGGTATTCGGCAAGGTGGGGCGCGCGGAAACCGCCACCGATATGGCGCCCTTGTCGATGCTTGAGACTACGGTGAAATTAAAGCCGCGCGCGGCGTGGCCTAATCCACTCAAGCGCACGCGGGACTTGGTGCAGGAAATGGATGCGGCGATTAATTTCCCCGGCGTCGCCAATGTCTGGACCTTGCCGATCAAGAACCGTATCGACATGCTCTCTACCGGTATTAAAACTCCGGTCGGCTTGAAGGTGAGCGGACCCGATCTCAACGTATTGCAGGAGCTAGTCACCCAGCTGGAGCGGATATTGAAGCAGGTGCCTGGGACACGTTCCGCCTTGGGTGATCGCGCCGTGGGCGGCTATTACTTGGATTTCGCTATCCAGCGCGACGCGGCCGCGCGTTATGGTCTGACCGTGGGGGATGTGCAGGATGTGATTCAAACGGCCATTGGTGGCATGAACGTTACCCAGACAGTTGAAGGGCTCGAACGCTACAGCGTCAATCTGCGTTACCCGCGCGAGTTGCGCGATAATCTCGAGGATTTGCGCCGGGTCTTGGTGCCTACGTCCACGGGGGCGCAGATACCGTTGTCATTGCTTGCGGATCTAGAATTGCGCCGCGGTCCGCCGGACATCAAGAGCGAGAATGCGCGTCCCAATGCCTGGATCTACGTCGATATCGACACCAGCGATTTGGGCGGCTATGTCGCACGGGCAAAAGACGTTGTTACGCGCGAGCTCGTCCTCCCGGCCGGTTACACCTTGGCGTGGTCGGGGCAGTACGAATACCTGGAACGCGTGGCCGCGCGCATGAAAATCGTCGTGCCCGCTACCTTGCTCATCATCTTCGTGCTGCTGTATTGGAATTTTCGCAACGTGGTGGCGCCATTGGTGGTGATGTTGTCGATTCCTTTCGGTTTGATCGGTGGCGTGTGGCTGGTGTATCTGCTGGGCTATAACGTCTCCGTCGCCGTGGCCGTGGGGTTTATCGCCCTGGCGGGCGTCGCGGCGGAGATCGGTGTGCTCGTACTCACCTTCATCGATCAGGAGATCGCGCGCCGCCGCGCGGCGGGTGAGGTGATGGATGCCGCGGCCTTGGTTGCCGCCGCTCAAACCGGCACGGCCGAACGTGTACGTCCCATCGCCATGACCGCGACCGCCATCATCGCCGGTTTGCTGCCCATCTTGTGGGGTACGGGCACGGGTTCGGAGGTGATGAGCCGCATCGCCGCGCCCATGGTGGGCGGCATGCTTACCGTGACGCTGTTGAGCTTGCTGGTGTTGCCGGTGATTTATGCTTGGGTGTTACAAATTCGCGAGCGTTCGGCGGAGCCCGCTGTTATTTCAAAAGAGATTTAACCGTTTTTTTTGTACGCCACATGGCATCTATGAGGAGAATGATATGAGTACATTACGCAATTTTGCCGCTGCCGCGGCCCTGGCCACGGTCTTGTCATCCTCCGCCTTAAGTGCGGCCGATGGCATGTTGGAAGAGCGGCAAGACATCGACGGCTACAGCGTCACCTTTCACGTCATGCCAGCACAACCCGGCAAGGAAATGGGCGGCAGTCATGATTTTATGCTCAAGGTAGAGAAGGATGGTAAGGCGCTGCGCGACGTAGTGGCCAACTCCAAGGTCATCCATCCCAATCAGCAGGAAGAAAGCAAGATGATGATGAAGATGGGCGATTGGTTGATGGCGGGTTACGACCTTGGTCATGACGGCAAGCATCAGCTGATGGTGCTCTTTAAAACGGCGGATGGCGCCAAACACAAGGGCGGCGTATTTTACGGTGACTGAGCGAGAATTGAGCGTTCGTTTTGGGTCTTGGGTATGGTTGATTTAATTCGCTTACCCGGTCCGCATGAAAGGAGCGGCCATGCCTGTCATCGTCACGCCGCCGCAATATCGTTTTCCCTGGTATGCGCGCCTGTTTTTCTGGGACCAGCGACGCCGTTACGGCGCGGTTGCGGGGGCTCACATAGCCAAACCGCCGGCGTCACGTCGCTGATTGCGCCCGTACCGGTAGCGTGATGCGGAATTGGACGTGATCCGCGCGGGTGTTTGCCACGACGGTACCGCCGTGCGCCGCGACGATGGATTTGACGATGGCCAAACCTAAGCCCGCGCCCTCGCCGCCGCGCTGCCGCGAAGCATCGACGCGATAAAAACGGTCGAAGAGTTTCGCTAGATGCCCGGCGGGGATGGTGCCGGGGTTCTCGACCAAAATAGAGATCTTGTCTTTTGCACCGGTGTCGATGTGTACCCGTACCGCTGCACCGGCCGGGGTGTGGCGGATGGCGTTGGATAGCAGGTTGCCCAGCGCGCGGCGCAGCATCAGTCTATCGCCGGGTATGCACGCCGCGCCCTCCAAGCTCAGAGTGACGCCGCGCTCTTCCGCCCAGGCTTCGTAGTAGTCGAACAGTGCGCGTACTTCATTGCCGAGGTCCACTTCGGTGGCATCGGGGATGGTCAGGCCATGGTCCGCCTGCGCCAGAAACAGCATATCGCCGATCATCCGCGCCATGCGTTCGTATTCCTCGATATTGGAATAGAGGATTTCGCGGTACGCGTCCGGGGTGCGCGCTTGCGACAGGGCGACTTGAGTTTGGGTCAGCAAGCTGGTGACCGGCGTGCGCAGCTCGTGGGCGATGTCGGCGGAGAAATTCGACAGCCGCTGGAAGGATTCCTCAATCCGCGCGAACATATCATTAAACGACGCCGCAAGGTCCGCCAGTTCCGCCGGCACCTTGTTAGGATCAAGGCGGGTATCGAGTTGCTGCGCGCTGAGGTGGCGGATGGTGGTGACGATTTCATGCAGCGGCGCATGTCCGCGCCGCACCGCGATCCAGCCCATCAACCCCATCAGACTAATGCTGCCCGCGATCATCAGCCATAGTGTCTGACGAAAGTCTTCGAGGAAACGTAGATGATGGTCGATGGCCACCGCCACGGCGAGGATGTGATCTTGTTGCCCAATGCGCCGCAACAATATGCGGTAGGTGTGCGCCGCATCGCCCCATATGTGCACGCTCTCGTCATCGCCGCCTGGCATTGCTATTTGAATAAATGTGGCAAGGTCGGGGCCTGTGCTGGCGAAGAGCGGCCGCTTATCTTGATCGAATAGATAGAGGGAGGCGCCGTGGTGGCCCACTATCAAATCGTCGAAGCGCGTTTCGAGCGCGCTGTAGCCCTGATCCTTGGGTAACGCGGCCAAGGCGCGCTCCGCGGCCAGCGCGGTGACGCTGAGTTCTTTGACGTCTTCGATTTCGAAATGATGTTCGATGGAGCGGATGACGATCCAGCCGAAAGTGGAAAAAACCACGGCTGAGGCGATGCCGAACAGTAAGGTTAAACGTAACGCGAGTGACAGAGGGCGGCGCATCAGGTGACGGCGTCGCCCGGGGCGTCGAGCATATAGCCCATGCCGCGTACGGTGTGTATGAGTTTGACCGCGAAATCGTCGTCGACCTTGGCGCGCAGACGGCGGATGGCGACATCGATGACATTGGTGTTGCCGTCGAAGTTCATGTCCCAGATTTGCGAGGCGATCAGCGAACGCGGCAGCACTTCACCGCGGCGGCGCACGAGCAGCTCCATCAATGCGAATTCCTTGGCGGTGAGGGTGATGCGCCGTCCCGCGCGGGTAATGCGGCGGCGCGCCACGTCGAGTTCGAGATCGGCGATTATAAATAGGGTCTCGCTGACCGGTGCGACGCCGCGGCGCAACAAGCTACGTACCCGCGCCAGCAGCTCGGCGAAGGCGAAGGGTTTGACGAGATAATCATCCGCGCCCAGTTCCAGCCCCTTGACGCGGTCATCGACGCTGTCGCGGGCGGTGAGAAACAGCACCGGGGTGGAATGGCCGGACTCGCGCAGGGTTTGCAATAGCCGCCAGCCGTCGACATCCGGCAGCATGATGTCGAGGATGAGCAGGTCATAGTGTCCTGTCATGGCGAGGTGCTGGCCGTCCAAGCCGTTGCGCGCCACATCGACCACGAAGCCGGCTTCGCTCAGACCGAGGCGGAGATAGTCGCCGATCTTGCTTTCGTCTTCGACGATCAGAATTTTCATGGGGATGTGGCGTCACCTAAGTAATGGCATTCGCGCCGGTTTCATAAGGTCTAGCAGGCGGCGTCAAAGCGAGGGTGCAAGCTTACCGCCACGAGTCCGCCCGCGCCATGACGGCCACATTACAAAATTGTAATGATCGCGTCATCCCCAAGTCAGGGACGCTTGGCTATGCTTAAGTCACTTGATCCGCTTCCGTGCGCCTGCGGGCCGGCACCCTGATTTTTTTGGAGGATACCTTGAGATGAAGCGTCCGTCCCACCCCGCTCTCGTGCTGCCGAACTTGCCGCGGCGGCGTTTTCTGCAAGGCTTGGCCGCCGGCGGCGTGCTCGCGGGCTTGGCGCCGCTGCTCAAACCGGCGCGGGCGCAAGCGGCGGCCGCCGCGGCGAGCGGTTACGCCCCCGAGCTGAGGGGTACGGAATTCGATTTGACCATTGCCGAGAGCCGGGTCAACTTCACCGGCGCGCCGTGCATCGCGACGACCGTGAACGGCTCCTTGCCCGCACCGACCCTGCGCTGGCGCGAAGGCGACACCGTCACCATCCGCGTGACCAATCGCTTGCGTGAAGACACCTCCATTCATTGGCACGGCATGATCCTGCCTTCTCAAATGGACGGGGTGCCGGGCATCAGCTTCAAGGGCATCGCGCCGGGCGAAACCTTTACCTATCGCTTCAAGGTCGCGCAAAGCGGCACCTATTGGTATCACTCGCACTCCGGCATGCAAGAGCAGACCGGACTGTTCGGCGCCATCATCATCGATCCCGCCGCCGGCGCCGCGCGGCGCGCCGAGCGTGATTATGTGGTGCAATTATCCGACTGGACCGATGAAGACCCGATGCGGATCTTCGCCAAGCTCAAAGCCCAGAGCGATTACTACAATTTCAATCAGCCCACGGCGGGGAATTTTTTCCGCGATGTCAGCCAGGACGGTCTGACGGCGGCGATGGCCAAGCGCCGCATGTGGAATCAGATGCGCATGAATCCGACGGATCTCGCCGACATCTCCGCTTACACCTACACCTATCTCACCAACGGCACCACCCCGGCGGGGAATTGGACGGGTCTGTTCAAGCCCGGCGAGCGCGTGCGTCTGCGTTTCATCAATGGTTCCGCGATGACGTTTTTCGACGTGCGTATTCCTGGGCTCAAGATGACCGTGGTGCAGAACGACGGCGTCGATGTCGAACCGGTCACGGTCGATGAGATGCGCATCGGCGTCGCCGAAACTTATGACGTCATCGTCGAACCCCAGGACGAGGTCTACACCATCTTCGCCCAGTCTATGGACCGCAGTGGCTATGCGCGCGGCACCTTGGCCGTGCGTGAAGGCATGACGGCCGGCGTGCCCGCCTTGGATGCGCCCGAGCCGCTGAGCATGGGCGATATGATGGGCGCGATGGGCGGTGGCATGGCCGCGATGCCGCACGGCGGCGATGGCGCCATGGCCATGGATCACGGTGCTCATGCCATGGGCGCGACTACGGTGCGCGTGCGTCACGCCACCACGGAATACGGTCCCAGCGTCGATATGCGCGTCGATACGCCGCGCGCCAATCTCGACGATCCGGGCGTGGGTCTGCGCAACAACGGCCGCCGCGTGCTCACCTATGCCGATCTGCGCACCGTCGGCGGCGCGCTGGACCCGCGCCCCGCGGAGCGCGAAATCGAATTGCATCTCACCGGCAATATGGAACGCTACACCTGGTCTCTCGACGGGCTGGAATTCGGCAAGTCCACGCCCGTGCATTTCCGTCACGGCGAACGTCTGCGGGTGATATTGCACAACGACACCATGATGACCCATCCCATGCATTTGCACGGCATGTGGAGCGAGCTGGAAAACGCCAAGGGCGAATTTCAAGCGCGCAAACACACCATCAGCGTGCAACCGGCGCAGCGCATCAGTTTTCTCGTCACCGCGGACGCGCCCGGCCGCTGGGCCTGGCACTGCCATCTGCTCTATCACATGGATGCGGGCATGTTCCGCCAGGTGGTGGTGGCATGAAGCTGCGCGCCTTCACACCCAAAATAACGGATAAGCCGTCTCATCTGCCGGCCCTCGGCGCCGCCGTGCTCTTGAGTCTGTCCGTGGCGCCGTCGTGGGCGCAAGACGCGGAGGCCGAGGCGCACGCCGGTCATGGTGCGAGTGCCAAGACTATGGAAGAGATGAATCACGGCGCCGTGTCTCATGATGCGATGTCCATGGAGATGGACATGAATATGGATGATATGTCCACTATGGATAGGAACGGCGAGATGGCGCCCGGCATGACGCATGAAGGCGCGGCGCTGGAGAAGAAGGATGACATGACGGACAGGGGCGCCATGTCCATGCAAGGGGGCGCGGCGCCACTTGATGCGCGTGACCCGCATGCATATTCCGGCGGCCATGACTTCGGGCCTTTCCCGTTGCGGCTCGCTGATAGACACAATTTCGGCGCGCTCTTGGTCGATCGCTTAGAGGCGGTGCGCGCGGATGACGATGACTTCGTCGCTTACGATCTGCAAGCGCGTTACGGCCGTGACTATGACCGGCTGGTATTGAAGGCCGAGGGCGATGTCAGTGACGGCGCATTAGAGGAAGGCAGTACGCAATTGCTGTGGGGCCATGCCGTGGCGCCATTCTGGGATACGCAGCTGGGTCTGCGTTACGACACGGGTGAGGCGCCGGATCAAGGCTGGCTGGCATTCGGTATTCAAGGGCTGGCGCCCTATTGGTTCGAAGTGGATGCCGCGGCCTATGTGGGTGCGGCGGGCCGCGGCGCCGTGAGCGTAGAGGCGGAATACGAACTGCTATTGACGCAAAATTTGATCTTGCAGCCGCACGTCGAGATGACGGCCTACGCCAAGGACGATGGTGAACGCGGGCTGGGTTCGGGCCTGTCCGATGTGGTGCTGGGCTTGCGGCTGCGTTATGAGATTCGCCGTGAATTCGCGCCTTACATCGGCATGGAATGGGTCGGCACCTACGGCGGCAGCGCGGATTATGCCCGCGCCGCGGGCAAGAATACGGATGAGATGCGGGTCGTGGCGGGGCTGCGTTTTTGGTTTTGAGCGGGGCCGTCTTAATTATTTTTCAACACACCCTATTATTTGTGTAACCGCCGTGGAGCAGCGCCATGCCTGAAATTATTCCCAATTGGCACCCCATCTTCGTTCACTTCACCGTGGCCTTATTCTCGCTGGCGGCAGGGCTGTTCGTCATCACGCCTTTCATTAAGCCACCCTTGCAAGATCAATGGCGCATCGTGGCGCGCTGGGCCTTGTGGTTTGGCGCGGGCATTACCGTCATCACCGGTTTGAGCGGATGGTACGCCTACAGCACCGTGGCGCATGACGCGCCCTCGCACGCGGCGATGACCGAGCATCGCAACTGGGCCCTCGCCGCCATCATTCTGTTTCTGTCCCTGGCCGTGTGGTCCGCGCTGCGTGCGCGGCGTAATCAAATAATGGGCGCGAGCTTCGTAGGCCTGATGGCGGTCGCCGCCGGCTTGTTGGGATCGACCGCCTGGCACGGCGGCGAGCTGGTCTATCGCTATGGCTTGGGCGTGATGTCGCTGCCCAAGACGGATACGCATCAGCATGGCGCGGCGGCGCACGGCGCGGAGGGTCACGCGCATGCAGCGGGTGCGTCCGGCATCGGCATGGAAGGCATGCCGGGCATGGATATGGAAAAGGCGCCTAGTATGAGTTCATCCGCTCAGGGTCATGATGACGGGCATGCGCATGCACACGATGAAGACATGAATCTGGACGGGGAAACTGGTGTGATGAACGAGGCCGTGCATGAGGCCGGCGGTCACGATGACGGGCACGCGCATTGATGCAAGGCTGGCCCGCGGTGATGGAGGTGGCGAAATGAAGTGCGGTGTCTGGCTAGTGATGCTGGCGCTGGCGGTAACGATAACGCCGGCTTATGCGGCGGGAAAGCATGTGCGTGAGCTGCCCCAGCATACCATCATGGGGCAGGGGGGCGATGAAGGGGCGCATCTGCCGGCGGTGGATGAGGTCCGTGGCGATATCGCCGCATTAGGTTCATTGACGCAGCGGCTGCGGGCGACGCAAGACCAGGCCGAGCGCCGTGATTTGGTACAGCAATATCAGCTTGCAATGAGCCAGGCCATGACCCGCTTGCGCGGGCAGCATGGCGCGCTTGCGCGGGGTGCGGCCGGGCCTGTCACGGCGCCCGCGACGGCCCTGATGGAGCTGCGGCATCGCATGGCGGATCAAATCGATCCGCTACAGCAAATGCTGGAGGAGATGATGGCGTTGCAGTTCGCGCTGCTGGGGCTTTGACGCGACGCAAGCGGCGTTAACCCCAAAGGGGGGATGACGATGATGCACGAGATGAACGATTGGCATTGGGGTTTTGGTTTTGGCCACTGGGCGCTAGGTATTCTATTTTGGCTGGTGATTATCCTGGCGATCGCCGCGCTGATCAAATACGTGGTTCGTAAGTGAGGCGCGCTATATATCAAGCTAAAGGAATTACGCCATGATGAAATTCATGAGTTCCATGCTCGCGGTGATGTTGTTGGCTTCCTATGGCGCCACGGCCGCGCCATTACTGTACGTGCCCACTGGCGAGGCCAATGATCTGGTGATCATTGATGTGCGAAGCGATAGCATCGTTGGCCGCATTGATGAATTGGAAAACGCGCACGGTCTCGCCGCCAGTGCCAAGAGTGACTATCTCGTGGCCGGCAGCATGCAGCAGATAGACGCCAGCGGGTCACGAGCCGCGGGCAGACCCGCCGCCGTGAGTGAGGCCGAGCATGCGGCGCATCATGCCGCCGGTACCGAGAGCGCGGCCCCGGCCCCGGCCAGTCCCAGTTATCTGGCCATCATCCATCCCAAACACGGCCACGTCATGCGCCGCGTCGAGGTGCGCGCTTTGACGCACCACACCGCGGTGGCGCCCGATGGCAAAACCGCCATCGCCGTGCATTCCGGCGCGGGCGGCATCTCGGTCGTTGATCTGGACACGATGGCGGTGGTGAAAACCGTGCAGACCGGTGAGTGGCCCAATTATGCCGTGTTCAGCGGCGACGGCCGGCGTTTGTATGTCTCCAATGCGCGCAGCGGCACGGTCAGTGAGCTCGATACTCGCGATTGGAGCGTGCTGCGTGATGTCGCCGCGGGCAAGGAACCTGAACATTTGGCGCTGGCGCCCAAGGATGACAGCAGACTTTACGTCGTCGATGTTGCCGCTGGCGCGGTGGCGGCGGTGGATCTGCGCAAAGCCGAGGTGGTCAAACGCTATCAGATCGGCGCGGAGACGCACGGTGCCGCTCTCTCCGCGGATGGGCGCTGGCTGTTCGCCTCAAGCAAGGGCGAGGGGAGGCTGGTGCGCATCGACCTCAGTAACGATGAGCAACTTGCCATTGATTTGCGGCCCGCGCCCTATCACGTGGAATACGCCGCCGCCGTCAACAAGCTCTATGTGTCCAGCCGTAAGAATCCGCTGATTTGGGTGATCGATCCCGCGAGTTTGCGGATATTGAAGGAAATTGATATTGGCGCGGGTGTCGCGCATCAGATGGTGATACTCGATAGGGAATGAGCGATCGCATCTTAAGGAGGCTGATATGGCGCCGCTAAAAGATCCCGTTTGCGGTATGGATGTCACTACGGCTTCAGCGCATCACGCCGAACATGCGGGGCGGCGCTATTATTTTTGCAGCGCTAACTGCCTGCAAAAATTTAAGCGGGCGCCGCGGTCATATAGCCAAGGCGCGGCGGGGCGGGATCATGTCCAGCACCATGCCGCCGAGGATGACGTCGTAGACAAGGCGCCCGTGATGCGGCCGCACGCGATGCTGGACTCATCCACTAAAAACCAACGGCGGGATGCCCCCACCCTCTACACCTGTCCCATGCATCCCGAAGTTCAGCAAGCTGGCCCAGGCGCTTGCCCGAAATGCGGTATGGCGCTGGAACCGCTGGCGCCGTCCGCGCCCGCGGCGCAGACCGAATACACCTGCCCCATGCACCCGGAGGTGGTACAGGATCATCCCGGGAATTGCCCTAAGTGCGGCATGACGCTGGAGCCGCGCACGGTGGCGGCGGGAGAGGAAGACAACGCCGAGCTGCGTGATATGACCCGCCGTTTTTGGATCAGCGCGGTGCTTGCCATCCCCGTGTTCTTCAGCGCCATGGGCGCGGAGTTTTGGCCGGAGTCCTTCGCGGAGATCGTGCAGCCGCGCACGCGGCAGTGGCTGGAGCTGCTGCTGGCGACGCCGGTGGTGCTGTGGGGCGGCTGGCCCTTCTTCGTGCGCGGCTGGCGCTCGCTGCTCACGCGCAATCTCAATATGTTCACCCTCATCGGCTTAGGGATCGCCGTGGCCTGGGGCTATAGCGTGGTGGCGGTTCTCGTCCCCGGTATCTTCCCGCGCGCCGTATTTAACGAGCGGGGCGTGGTGCCGGTGTACTTCGAGGCCGCCGCCGTGATTACCGCGCTGGTGCTGCTGGGACAGGTGCTGGAGCTGCGCGCCCGCAGCCAGACCAATGCCGCCATCAAGCTGTTGCTGGGGCTGGCGCCGAAAACGGCGCGCATCGTCCGCGTCGACGGCAGCGAAGAAGACATCCCGCTGGAACGGGTGCAACCCGGCGACCGTCTGCGCGTCCGTCCCGGCGAAAAGGTGCCGGTGGACGGCACGGTGGCCGAAGGGCAGAGTAACGTCGATGAATCCATGGTCACCGGCGAACCGGTCCCGGTGGAAAAACGTGCCGGCGCCAAGCTCATCGGCGCCACGGTGAACGGCACCGGCGGTCTGCTGATGACGGCGGAGAAGGTCGGCAGCGAAACCCTGCTGGCGCAGATCGTCCGCATGGTGGCGGAGGCGCAGCGTTCCCGCGCGCCGATCCAGAAGTTGGCGGATGTGGTATCCGGGTATTTCGTCCCGGCGGTGGTGCTCATCGCCGTCATCACGCTCATCGTTTGGGGGATGTTCGGGCCGGAACCGCGTCTGGCCCATGCCGTGATCAACGCCGTGGCCGTGCTCATCATCGCCTGTCCCTGCGCCCTGGGGTTGGCGACGCCGGTGTCGATCATGGTGGGCACCGGGCGCGGCGCGATGATGGGGGTGTTGTTCAAGAACGCCGAGGCGCTGGAGGTCATGCGCAAGGTCGACACCCTGGTGGTGGACAAGACCGGTACTCTTACCGAAGGCCGCCCCGAGCTGGTGAGCGTGACCCCGGCCACGGACTTCGATGAACAAGAGATCGTGCGCCTGGCCGCCAGCGTCGAACGCGCCAGCGAGCATCCGCTGGCCGCCGCCATAGTCCGCGGCGCGGAGCAGCGTGGCGCGCCGCTGGTAACGGCGGAAGATTTTCAATCCGTTACCGGCAAGGGCGTCACTGGAGTGGTGGACGGCCGCAAGCTGGCCCTGGGCAATCTCAAATTATTACAGGGGCTCGGTATCGATGCGGGCGATCTGCCGGCTAAGGCCGATGCCCTGCGCGGCGAGGGCCAGACGGTGATGTTTCTCGGCATCGATGGCCGCGCCGCCGGACTCATAGGCGTGGCCGATCCGATCAAGGCCACTACGGCTGAGGCGATCAAATTGCTGCACGGTGAAGGAATCCGCATTGTCATGCTCACCGGCGACAGCCGCAAGACCGCCGAGGCGGTGGCCGCCAAGCTCAACATCGATGAGATCCATGCCGAGGTGTTGCCGGATCAAAAGGCCGGCGTGGTCAAGCAGCTGCAGGCCGAAGGCCGCATCGTCGCCATGGCCGGTGATGGTATCAATGACGCGCCGGCCCTGGCCCAGGCCCAAGTGGGCATCGCCATGGGCACCGGCACCGATGTCGCCATGGAGAGCGCGGGGGTGACGCTGGTCAAGGGGGATTTACGCGGCATCGTCCGCGCCCGGCGGCTGTCGCGCGCCACCATGCGCAATATCCGTCAGAACCTGTTCTTCGCCTTCATCTACAACGCGCTGGGTGTGCCCGTGGCGGCCGGCGTGCTCTATCCCGTCTTCGGTCTGCTGCTCTCGCCGATGATCGCCGCGGCGGCCATGAGCTTCAGCTCGGTGTCGGTGATCGCTAATGCGCTACGGTTGAAGCGTGTCAGTCTGTAAGTGGCAGGTGAATAAAGGAGGTGGTGGATAGATGAAGAGGAATGTCGAGCATGGCGAGGCGCGGTGGCGTTCGCGTTCCGGTCTGGTACTGATCGGCTTCGCGGCGGTCGCCGGGTTTTTTTTGCTCAGCGAACACCGCGCCCACGCGCTGGGGTGGCTGCCCTGGCTGATCTTGCTCGCCTGTCCGCTGTTGCATGTCTTCATGCACGGCGGCCATGGCAAAGAAGAGCACCGTCATGACTGAATCGTCAGGCTATGGCCTCTGGTCGCTGGTGATCATCAACTCGCTGGTGTTCATCTTCTTCGCCTTCAGTTTCTTCAACCCGCAGACGAAACGCGACTGGCGCTCCTTCGGCGCCTTCTCGGCGTTTCTAGTGGCGCTGTTCACCGAGATGTACGGTTTTCCCCTGACGATTTATTTTCTTTCGGGTTGGTTGCAGAGCCACTATCCGCAGGTGGATTGGTTGTCCCATGATGCGGGACATCTAATGGAGATGTTGTTCGGTTGGCGCGCTAACCCCCATTGGGGGCCGTTTCATATTCTGAGCATGATCTTCATCGGTGGCGGGTTCTGGTTGCTGGCCTCCGCCTGGCAAGTGCTGTACCCGGCGCGGAGTGCCCGCAATTTAGCCACTACCGGACCCTATGCCCGGATCCGCCATCCGCAATATGTGGCATTCATCCTTATCATGTTCGGCTTCCTGCTGCAGTGGCCGACGCTACTCACGCTGCTGATGTTCCCCGTGCTGGTCTCCATGTGTGTCAGGCTGGCGCGTTATGAAGAGAACCTGGCGCGGGCGGAGTTCGCTGATAGGTACGCGCGTTACGCCGCGCATACGCCCGGATTTTTTCCGTCCTTCGGGCAAGTGCCGAGACCTTAGGCGTAGTGGTGATGTTGTAAGTGACGAAGATTTTCTTGTGCTTGTAGTGACGCGCCGCAAGACCCGGGGCACGTAAAAGATTTTGTGGTCGCCTTGCTTCGAAGGAGGAAGCTATGCCATTCCCGCCACATGCCGTCGTGGATATCTATCGTCGACGCGCGCGGCATTACGATGTCAGCGCCAATCTTTATTACCTTCTTGGCTTTCGCGAATACGCCTATCGCCGCAAGGCGGTGGCGGCGCTTAAGCTCCGGCCTGGCGATACCGTCGTCGAGATAGGCTGCGGCACGGGCCTGAATTTTTCACTGCTGCAAGCGGCGATCGGCCCTGCGGGCCGGTTGATCGGCGTGGATTTGACGGACGCGATGCTGGAACAGGCGCGGCGGCGGGTGCGGGCGCAAGCTTGGTCCAATGTGGAGTTGGTTCACGGCGACGCGGCGAAGTATGAATTTCCACACGATGTCGCGGGCGTTCTATCCACCTTCGCCATTAGTCTGAGCGCTGATTATGATCGCATCATTCAGCGCGCCGCCGCCGCGCTGGCCGTGGGGCGGCGCTGCGCCATTCTCGATCTCAAACAACCCGAGCACGCCCCGCCGTGGCTGGTGAAGCTGGGCGTGTGGCTGACACGGCCGTTCGCCGTCAGCTTGGATATTACCGGGCGGCATGCCTGGGAGTCAGTCGAGAGGTATTTGGTCAATACCTCGTACCAGGAATATTATTTCGGCTTTGCCTATTTGGCCGTAGGCGAGGCGCCAACGTGACGTAAGGCGAAGGTGGCAAGGCCAAGCTTGCTCCGCGGAGCCTATGGGATAGAGGGCGCCATTTATCGGCATCAGCCTGCGTGGTGATGCGCGGTTTGCGCCGGACGGAGTTGCGACCAGCTGATGTGTTCATAGACGCTGGACCAATACATGCCAAAGCTGAAAGCGAACAGCAGCTCTTCGATCGGCATGTTGAAGAGCGCTATGCCCGAGAGCGCGTCCAGATTCCAGACGCGATCAATGTAGCCTGGGGCGGTCCATTCCAATCCCATCAGGAAAATTATGTAGTAGATGAGAAAGAGCAGGCCGCCGCGCCATGTTTTCGTAGTTAAATCCGGCCGGCAGATCATGGTGGCCAGCGCCCCCGCCGCCATGGCGGCGATGCCTGGGTAGATGGGGTTCCAAGGCAGGAAGTAGAGTAAGAGGAATACGATGAAGGGTGTGGCGAGGGCGTAGCGATGATAACGGTGACGCGGAGAATGGTGATCCGCGCCGCGCATGCTGGCGAACCGTTTGCGGTTGATGACGTTGTATAGCGTTACGCCTACGCCGCCGATGGCGAAACAGAATATTAAGCTTTCGATGTCGAAGCCGGTGCGCTGTGCTAGATCGAATAAGCTGGGCGGATTCCAGTATTCGGGTACGAATAAAGGCTCCGTGAGGCCAAAGGGCGCGGTGAGTAAGCTAGCCCGCCACATCACGCGCCGCTGACTGGGAAATAGCCAGTAGATGAGGGTCCAAGGAAGGAGAAACGCGGTGGACCATAGCAGCCAAACGTGTTGCTCGTGAATCATGGGAGAATTATGCACTATTGGAACGATGCGGGTATATTGAGAGACGAATGATAATGACGCGCCGCCACGGGTGTTTCGGGGTGCGGCAGCGCGTCCAGCCACGGAGGGAACAGCAATGAGCGATGCAAGCGTGACCCATGACAAGCCTCTTTCCGCGGCTGAGCTCGACACGATCAACGCCTACTGGCGCGCGGCGAATTACCTCTCGGTGGGGCAGATCTATCTGCTCGATAATCCGCTGCTCAAGGAGCCGCTCAGCCTGGCGCACGTCAAGCCGCGTCTGCTCGGCCATTGGGGGACGACGCCGGGCTTGAATTTTATCTACGTGCATCTGAACCGCCTCATCAAGGCGCGTGATCTCAGTATGATCTACGTCTGCGGTCCCGGCCACGGCGGCCCCGCGCTGGTGGCCAATACCTATCTCGAAGGCACGTACAGCGAGTTCTATCCCAACATCAGCCAGGACGGCATGGGCATGAGGCGGCTGTTCAAGCAGTTCTCTTTTCCCGGCGGCATTCCCAGTCACGTGGCGCCCGAGACACCAGGCTCGATACACGAAGGCGGCGAGTTGGGTTACGCGCTGTCGCATGCCTATGGCGCGGCCTTTGATAACCCGGACTTGGTCGTCGCGTGCGTGGTGGGCGACGGTGAGGCGGAGACCGGGCCGATGGCCACGGCCTGGCATTCCAATAAATTTCTCAATCCGGCGCGCGACGGCGCGGTGCTGCCCATTCTGCATTTAAACGGTTACAAGATCGCCAACCCCACCGTGCTGGCGCGCATGCCGCGCGCGGAGTTGACGAGCCTCTTCACCGGCTATGGTTACCGGCCTTATTTCGTCGAAGGCCACGATCCCGCGGTAGTGCATCAGCAGATGGCCGCGACCTTGGATGCGGTCATGGATGAGATACACGATATCCAACGCGCGGCGCGCGCCAACGGCGTGGTGAGCCGGCCCACCTGGCCCATGATTATTATGCGCACCCCCAAGGGCTGGACCGGGCCGAAAGAAGTGGACGGTAAAAAGACCGAGGATTACTGGCGTTCGCATCAAGTGCCCTTTGGAGAATTGGCGAGCAAGCCGGGGCATTTGGCGTTGCTCGAACAGTGGCTGAAGACGTATCGCGCTGAAGAGTTGTTTGACGACAACGGGACGCTGATCCCCGAGCTGCAAGCGCTGGCGCCCAGCGGCGAGCGGCGCATGGGCGCCAATCCGCATGCCAACGGCGGCGTGTTACTGAAGAATTTGAAAATGCCCGATTACCGCGACTACGCGGTGGCCGTGCCGCAGCCGGGACGCGCGGAAGCCGAGGCGACGCGGGTGATGGGGCAGTTGTTGCGCGATGTGATGCAGCTCAATGCCAAGCAGCGCAATTTCCGCGTCTTCGGCCCCGACGAGACCGCGTCTAATCGTCTCGGTGCCTTGTTTGAGGTGACCGATCGCACCTGGCTGGCGGAAACCATTCCCGAAGACGATCATCTCGCCCCCGACGGGCGGGTGATGGAAATCCTTTCGGAGCATACCTGTCAGGGCTGGCTGGAAGGTTATCTGCTCACCGGCCGCCATGGTCTGTTTTCCTGCTACGAGGCCTTCATCCACATCATCGACTCGATGTTCAATCAGCACGCCAAATGGCTCAAGGTGACCAGTAAGGAGATCCCGTGGCGCCGCCCCATTGCCTCGCTAAATTATTTACTCACCTCGCATGTGTGGCGCCAGGATCACAATGGCTTTTCGCATCAAGATCCCGGCTTCATCGACCATGTGGTGAACAAGAAGGCCGACATCATCCGCGTCTATCTGCCGCCCGATGCCAACACCTTGCTGTACGTCACCGACCGTTGTCTGCGCTCGCGCGATTTCGTCAATGTCATCGTCGCCGGCAAGCAGCCGCAGTTGCAATGGCTGGACATGGACGCGGCGGAGAAGCATTGCTCGGCGGGCATCGGCATCTGGAAATGGGCCAGCAACGACGACGGCGCCGAGCCCGATGTGGTGCTGGCCTGCGCCGGCGACGTGCCCACGCTGGAGGCCTTGGCGGCGGTGGATCTGCTGCGCCAGCATGTGCCCGAACTCAAGGTGCGCTTGGTGAACATCGTGGATTTGATGACGTTGCAACAAAAGGAAGAGCATCCGCATGGCTTGTCCGATAAGGACTTCGATACCTTGTTCACCACCGACAAGCCGGTCATCTTCGCCTATCACGGTTATCCCTGGCTGATCCACCGTCTCACCTACCGGCGCAGCAATCACCGTAATCTGCACGTGCGCGGCTATAAAGAGGAGGGCACGACCTCCACGCCCTTCGACATGGTGGTGCGCAATGACCTGGACCGTTTTCATCTGGTCGCCGACGTCATCGACCGCGTGCCCAAGCTGGGTTACAAGGCGGCGTATTTGAAACAGACGATGCGTGACAAACTCATCGAGCACAAACACTACATCACGAAACACGGCCAGGATCTGCCCGAGGTGCGTGAATGGCGCTGGCAATATTGAGGCCGACTGGTTCATATCGCAAACATAAATGCATGTGCGCGGGAGGTTGTGATTGTTGATGAATGATGGGCCGCGTATCGGCGTGGTGCTGAGTTCCGGTGGCGGCCGCGGCGTCTATGCCCACACCGGTTTTTTGCTGGCCTTGGAGAAATTGGGTGTTACCGTGAGCGCCGTCGCCGGCTCCAGCGCCGGCGCGCTGGTGGGTGGCATCGCCGCGAGCGGCACGCCCTTGCCGCGGTGGGCGGAGGCGTTGCGCGCGGTGGAGACCAAAGACTATTGGGCGCCCGATGGCTGGTTGCGCATGGCGTGGCGGCTCGCGGTGCACAAGGGGCGCGGTTACACCGGGCTGTCGGATACGGCGGCGGCGCTCGCATTTTTACGCCGCAATCTTGCCGTGCGTGACTTCGAGCAGTGTGCCATTCCTTTTTACGCCCTAGCGATGAATCTGGGCACGGGCGCTAAAAGTTTTTTTTCCAGCGGCGAACTGGCGCCGCGCATCATGGCCAGCGCCGCGATGCCGGTGTTATACCGTCCCGTAGCGATTGATGATGATTTGTACGTTGATGGCGCCACCATCGACCTGGCGCCCAGTGAGGCCATTTGTTGTAAGCATGGGCTCGATGCGCTGATCTTGCATCACGTCTCGGTCAAGCGCGAAGGCCGCGAAGGTCTGCAACGGGTGATGAGTCATCCTTGGTCCATGGTGGAAATTTTGTATCTCCTGCTGTACCGCCGCAAGCCTTGGTATTTGGGCGGCGTGCCGCTCTCGTTGCAGCGCTGTCCGGGGGGTTGCGGCGCGCCGTTGATCATCTTGGAACCGGCCTTGCCGGAATTGCATTGGCCTTTGAGTGAAGGCGGCGCCGAAGTGCAAGCCGCGGCCATGATGCAAACGGAGCAGGTGTTAGGGTCTAAATTGGCGTCATTGTTACAAGGCCGTGAAACGTAAACCCCGCGGCTGAATATTGGTGGCGCGTACTCGCGTGCCCAAGCACGGGGTGGCGCGGGAAATTGAATTAGGCACGGAGGACATGACAATGTTGAATCGTTACACCTACGGACCCCGCGTCGCTTATTTCTCCATGGAGATCGCCTTGCGATCCGATATCCCCACTTATGCGGGCGGTCTCGGGGTGCTGGCGGGCGACACCCTGCGTTCCGCCGCCGATTTAGAAATCCCCATGGTGGCGGTGACCCTGGTCAGCACCGCCGGTTATTTCCGCCAAGAGCTGGATGAACAAGGCCGGCAACGCGAACTGCCCGCGGTGTGGGATCCCGCCAGCGCGGCCACGCCGCTGAATGCCAAAGTGGTGGTGCTCATCGAAGGACGCCGGGTATGGGTCGGTGCCTGGCTGTATTCGGTGAACGGCTTGGCGGATAACAGCCATCAGCCGGTGATTCTGCTCGATACCAATCAAGAGGAAAACAGCGAAGCAGACCGGCGCATTACCGATCACCTCTACGGCGGTGATGAGGTGTACCGCTTAAAACAAGAAGCGGTGCTGGGCATAGGCGGGCTGCGGATGTTGCAGGCATTGGGTTTTACCATCAGCCAATATCATATGAACGAAGGCCACTCGGCCTTGCTGGCGGCGGAATTATTGAATCGCTACGCCTTCCCCAAAGAAGAATTGCGTCCGGGAGAATCCGCCTACGATGTGCCGCGGGTGCGGGAGCTGTGCAACTTCACCACGCATACACCGGTGGAGGCGGGGCATGATCGCTTCAGTTACGAGGTGGTGCGGCGGGTATTGGGCGAAGACTTTATGGATCTGGCGACCTTGAAGCGGCTGGCCGGTGACGATGCCTTGAATATGACGCGGCTCGCGCTCAATTTGAGTGATTACGTCAATGGCGTGGCCAAGACTCACGCCGAGGTGTCGCGGCGCATGTTCCCCGGTTACCGGGTGCGGGCGGTGACGAATGGCGTGCATCCCATTACCTGGACCAGTCCCAGCTTCAGCAAACTGTACGATCAGCACCTGCCCGGCTGGAGTCATGAGCCTGAATTATTGATCCGCGCCGATTGCTGTATTCCCGACGCGGTGATCTGGGAGGCGCATCGCGCGGCCAAGGCCGCGCTCATCGACAAGGTGAAGGCGTTGACTGGCGCGGTGCTCAGTCCTAAAGAGCCCATCATCGGCTTCGCCCGGCGCATGACCGCGTATAAACGCCCCGATTTATTGTTCTCGGATCTGGCGCGTTTGAAAAATATCGCCCAGCAATGGCCATTCCAATTAGTGCTGGCGGGCAAGGCCCATCCGCATGATGAAGGCGGCAAGCGGCTCATCGAACAAATTCACTATTACCTGCGCGAGTTGCAAGCGGATGTGCGCGGCGTGTATCTGCCCGGTTACGATATGGCCTTGGCCTTGGAAATGGTGGCGGGGGTGGATGTTTGGCTCAACACGCCCTTGCGGCCTTATGAGGCCAGCGGCACCAGCGGCATGAAGGCGGCCTTCAACGGCGTGCCGCAATTCAGCGTGCTCGACGGCTGGTGGGCGGAGGCCTGCATCGAAGGCGTCACCGGCTGGGCGATTGGCGACAGCAGCGAATCGGTCAATGGCAATGACGCCAATGCCTTTTATGACAAGCTGGAGAATGTCGTGCTGCCGCTCTACTACACCAATCAGCCGGGCTGGGTCGCGGTGATGAAGGGCGCCATCTGTAAGAACGCCTCGTTCTTTAATTCACACCGCATGATGCGCCGCTATGCCAGCGAGGCCTATTTGCGCTGAGAGTTGGCTTCGATAGGAGTGATGCCGTGTTGTTGCAGCGCGCTTTTAACCCGCTCGATGATGTCGCTGGCCATGGCGCGTTCGTAACGCACGTCCACTACATAGGCCTTGATGGTGACCTTGGTGATGTAGTGATAATCCACCTCGTCCTCCAGGACGATGACGACAGGCTTTTTTAGATAGCTATAGGGGCAGCAGAACGCGGCCTCGTGGGCCAGGGTCTTGAGTGTGGCGATATCGCTGGCGGCCGGCACGTGGAAAGGAACGGCGATCATTTCGGTGAGTTCACCAGCATTGGAGTTGACCACCGCTTGCTTCATGACCTCGGCATTGGGGATGGTGACGATGTCATCGGTGAAGGTGTGCAGGCGGGTCAAGTTGAGATCGATGCTTTTGACCTCGCCGTAATGTTCGCCGATGCGCACCATATCGCCGACGCGGTAAGGGCGGTCGAAGAGCATGATGACACCGGCAATCAGATTGCGCAGCATGTCTTGCGCCGCCAGGCCAAGCGCCACGCCCACCGTGGCGGCCACCGCGAGCAAGGCGCCTTGCGGCAAGTGGAGGATGACGAACACCGTCATCAGCAGCGCGAAAGTCCAGATGATTAAGCGCAGCAGCGGAAACAAGCGGGAGATTTGCAGCCGGTAACGGTTGAAACGCCGCGCCAGTTTATCCAGCGCCCAGCGCAGCAGCGCGACGAGACCGCCCGCCAAGCCCAGCCACAAGGCCGCCGCCAGCAGGGTGCCCAGTGAGAGTTGTTCGGCGATGGCTTTGAGGTTATCCACGGCGAGCCTCAATACAACACATGCGCGGTAATCAGCGCATTGGCGATCGGCGTATACAACGCCGGATCGACGTAGTAGATGTTTTCCCCGTCGGCTTCCCGTCGTTCAACCACGCGGTGGGCGTGGAGGTGGTAGAGAATGATACGGCTTTCGGTTTCGCTCAGGCGAAACAGCGTTTGATGTTCAGCTAGAGTCAGTCCGCCGTGGGTCAGCATTTCCGCGAGGGTGAAATGATGCGGCGCGGCAAAGGATTTGATTGCGCCGAAGTCCACGCCCTCCAGCGCGTCAGCCTGAATGGTTTGCGCGCCGGCGTCGATATGGGTGGCGCAGTGCCAATGCAATAATGCCGCGGGCAGATTGCCGCCGCTGAGTTCGTAGAGTTTGTCGAGATAGGCCGTGACCGCGGCGTCCATTTCAGCCGCGTCAGGCGCTGTGTCTGGCGCCGCGCCGGTTACACCGCCATCATCTGGCGCCGCTGCGTTAAACCGCAAGGTCAAACCGGTATGTGTGATGCGCGAGCGCAACACGGCATGAAATTCTTCCTGGGTGAAATAGTCCAGCGTGATCAGCGAGGAGAAATAACGCCCTACCTGATAAGTATGGTCGGCGCGGCGCCAAGCTTGCGCGCCGAAGCTGACTACCCACAGGGTGCGGGACTGGCTGGCGAGCATGGTGGCGAGGAGGGTTTTGAACGCGCGGTAGGCACCGGGTGTGCGCAGCAGCAAGGCATCGATATTGTCCAGCAGGATGATTTGATCGCGCGGCCGCGTGAGCTGGGCTTGGACTTCCGGCCAGGATGCATCGGCGTCGAGTTCGTAGAGCGGCGCGAACAATTTCGCCAGCACGGTTTCATCACGGATGCCGCTGCTCAAGTTCAAGCGATGCACCGGCGTGGCCTCGGGCAGCCGTGCCTCCAGCGCATTCAGAAACGAGGTGCGGCCGCAGCCGTCCGGGCCGACCACCGCCAGCAAGGTTGGCAGTTGACGTTGCCAGCGTGCGAGCGCGGCGTGGAATTGCTGGAGTTTTTGTTCGCGCGGAATGGCCCAAGGGGTATCGGCGGCCACGGGCGCCAAATTAAAGGCGGCGCGATAACGCGCCGGCAAGAGGCGCTGGCGCGCGCTGATTTGCTGCCAGCGCGGCATATCCAAGAGCGGGCATCCCGCGCGTTGCGTGAGTGTTTCGGAACTGCCTCGCGTGTCTTCACGGCCCAGCAGCACCGGAGGCAGTTTGCGCGCCCGCTGCGCGAGGCGGTCATATAGCTCGTGCCATTTTTGCCGCAGGGATTCCAATATCATCTCCCGTGTAATGAGCTTGAGTGCGCACGCCGGCGCTAAGGAAATCGTATGGTAGCATAGTGCCGTGATGTCTTAGCGGAGGGGAGATGGAGCGGCGAATCTTATTGTGCAGCGATCTTGATCGCACCCTGCTGCCCAATGGCGCGCAAGCGGAGTCGCCGCGCGCACGGCCGTTGTTGCGCGCCTTCGCCGCGCGGCCGGACGTGAGCTTGGCCTATGTCAGCGGCCGCCATCTCGCCTTGGTGCAGGCGGCGATCGCCGAATATGCTATTCCACAACCTGATTTCGCCATTGGTGACGTGGGCACGACGATTTATGAAGTGGGCGCCGCGGGCTGGCGGCTGTGGGATGCCTGGGCGGACGAGATCGCGCCCGATTGGCGCGGCCGCCGTCATGATGAACTGGCGCGCTTGCTGGATGACATCGGCGAGCTGGTGTTGCAGGAAAGCGAAAAGCAGAATGCCTTCAAGCTGAGTTATTACCTCGATCCCGCCGTGGCCCGTGGCGCCTTGTTGGACGAGGTGCGCGCCCGCCTCGCCGCCGAAAAATTGCGGGCCAATTTAATCTGGAGCATAGACGAGACCCGTCATCAGGGTCTGCTCGACGTCTTGCCCGCGTCCGCGAATAAACTGCACGCCATCCGCTTTTTAATGGCGCGGCGCGGTTACAGCGCGCGCGAAACCGTGTTCGCCGGTGACAGCGGCAATGACGTGCAGGTGTTGAGCGGCGGACTGCAAGCGATTTTGGTGCGCAATGCTACCGCCGAGGTGCGCGCGGAGGCGGAGGCGCAACTGGCGGCGGCCGGTCATCACGGCACGCTCTATACGGCGCGGGGTGATTGGGCGGGTATGAACGGGAATTACAGCGCCGGGGTGCTGGAGGGCGTGGCCCATTATTTCCCCGGAATGAAGGATTGGCTGGAGACGCGGGCCGGGTAAATTTTATCCGTTATCTTTGGCGGGGCGCGCGTCAGTGAATATTGGCGACGACGTTTGTTGGTTCGCCGCGTATCATTTCCATGGTGTCAGCGAACTGGGTTTCCACCTCGTCCATCACCGCGACGACGATGTCGTCATTGAGTTCGGCGTAGCGCCAGGCGTTTTCATCCATCGGCGGCACGCGCGGGTCGCCGGAATTGCCGTGTTGCATGGCCTCGGCTATGACGTCGGC
Organism: uncultured Gammaproteobacteria bacterium; assembly: GCA_947259075.1. Lineage (GTDB taxonomy): Bacteria > Pseudomonadota > Gammaproteobacteria > DRLM01 > DRLM01 > CAKKSB01. Next base: position 59,934 of record CAMYKQ010000055.1, read on the forward strand.
GATATGCACGAGGGCGGTGTCACGGGGAAAGTGCATGGCGTTGCTGGGATTATGGTGAAACTCCACCGCTTCCTGCAATTGCTCCGGCAGTTTCCATTTGCGCAGGATTTCACCGCCCACCGCGGCGTGATCGAAACCCATGATGTCTTGTTCGGCGCGGTATAGCGGCACGTCATTGTGGCGGCAGCGCAGCAGGGCTTCACGTGCGAGTTCGGGTATTTTGCGGTAGATGAGCAGGCTGCCGATGTCGTGGAGCAGGCCGGCGATGAAGAAACGCTCGACCATGCGTTCGCCGCGCTTGGCGGCGAGGGCGCGGGCGGCCAGGCCGGTGCACACGCTGTGGCGCCAGAAGTCGTCCATGGTCACCAGATCGTTGGGCAGTCCTTTGAAGACGCGGACTACCGAGGTGGCCAGGATGAGATCGCGCAGTTCGCGGGTGCCGACGATGGTGATGGCGCGCGAGACGCTGTCGATCTGCGAGGGGAAGCTGTAAAAGGCGCTGTTGACGATTTTGAGCAGGCGGGCGGTGAGGCCCGGGTCGCGGCTGATGACGTGGCCGATGTCGGCCGCGGAATATCGCGGACTGTCTATCATTTCATTGACCCGCAGAAACACCTCGGGCAGGGAGGCGATTTCGATGGCGCCGGCGACCATCTCTTTTGGGCTCAAGCTCATTTCATCCAGTCCTTCTATTTATCCTGTGGGTGTTACTGGCGTAATAATGGCCGCGTTCCCACACCGCGCATCACACCGGCCATCGCGCAGCGAGTTCTGAGCGGGCGGGTGGTGTGAGCGGGCCGCTTTCCTTGGCTGCCGCGAGAGGCGTATTCTCCCCGTTCGCCATGGCCCTGCCCCCGTTGAATCTACGGTGTTTCGCCGAAATAAATCAAGTAATTTGTTCGGCTTGGGGATGAGTTACTTGAATTCTCCGGCAAATTAATCACAAGTGAGGGTAAGCTAGTGTGTCTATGAGTGCGACTCACCATCATTCCGCGCAGGATTCCTCACACATCCGTCTCTCCATCGGCGGCATGAGCTGCGCGGGCTGCGTCTCCTCGGTGGAGACGGCCTTGCGCGGCGTGCCCGGCGTGACCGCGGCCACGGTGAATCTGGGCGAGCGTACCGCCGAGGTGAGCGGCACGGCGGCGCCCGAGGCGCTGATCGCGGCGGTGAAGGCCGCCAGCTATGACGCGGCGGAGCTGCGCGGCGTGGAGGACGATGAGGCGAAGCAAGCGGCGGAGCAGGCCCATTACCGGCGTCTATTGCGCAAGACGGCGGTGGCGGCGGCCATCGGCGTGCCGTTGTTCCTCGGCGAAATGCTGGGCTGGCTGCCGCCCTTGAGCACGGCGGGCGGCCAGATTTTCTGGCTGGCGGTGGGCGCGATGTCGCTGGCGGCGATGGTGTATTCCGCGGGGCATTTATTTGCGGGGGCGTGGAAGGCCTTCAAGGTCCACAACGCTAATATGGACACCCTCATCGCCCTGGGCACCGGCGCGGCCTGGGTGTATTCGATGATCGTCGCGGTCTTTCCCGCGGCCGTGCCCAGCTTGGCGCAGCATGCCTATTTCGAGGCGGCGGTCATCATCATCGCCTTGGTCAATTTCGGCGCGGCGCTGGAGATGCGCGCGCGCGGCCGCACCTCGGAGGCCATACGCCGCCTCATTGGTTTGCAGGCCAAGACCGCGCGCGTGCTGCGCGAGGGCGAGGAGCGCGACATCCCGTTTGCGAAACTGGGGCTGGACGACACGGTGCGGGTGCGGCCCGGCGAACGCGTGCCGGTGGATGGGGTTGTGATCGACGGCCAGTCGACGATCGACGAATCCATGCTCAGTGGCGAGCCCATGCCGGTGACGAAAAAACCCGGCGACGAGGTCGTGGGCGGCACCATCAATCTCAGCGGCAGCTTTTTGTTTCAGGCCAAACGCATCGGCCGCGACACGGTGCTGGCGCGCATCATCGAGATGGTGCGCCGCGCTCAGGCCACAAAACCCGCCATCGGCCGCTTGGCCGACAAGGTCTCGGCGGTGTTCGTGCCCAGCATCATGCTCATCGCCGTCGTCACCTTTTTGCTGTGGTACAACTTCGGACCCGAGCCGCGCTTGAGTTTCGCGGTGGTGACGGCGATGACCGTGCTCATCATCGCCTGCCCCTGCGCCCTGGGTTTGGCCACGCCCATTTCGATCATGGTCGGTGTGGGCAAGGCGGCGGAATTCGGCATCTTGATCCGCAACGGCGAGGCGCTGCAGCAGGCGGCGCGGCTGACCACGGTGGTGCTGGATAAAACCGGCACGGTCACCGAAGGCCGGCCGGCGGTGACGCGGATTTTGCCGCTGGCGGGCTGGGACGAGAACGCATTGTTGCAATTGGCCGCTAGCGTGGAGGCGGGTTCGGAACACCCGCTGGCCGCGGCGGTGACGGCGGCGGCCAAGACGCGTGCGTTGTCAGCGTCCGCCGTCGAACAGTTCGAGGCGCTCAGCGGCCGCGGCGTGTGCGCGCGCGTTGGCGGCAAAACGGTTTTATTCGGCAATCGCAAGCTGATGGACGAGCGCGGCGTGGCGGCGGCCGTGGTCGAGCAGCAAATAGACGCGCTGGCGCAGGAGGCGGCCACGCCCATGTATCTGGCGGTGGACGGCGTGCTCGCTGGGCTGATTGCCGTGGCCGATCCAATTAAAGAAGATTCAGAGGCCGCCATCGCGCGCATGCACAAGCTGGGTTTGAAGGTGGTGATGATTACCGGCGACCATCGGTTGACCGCGGCGGCGGTAGCGCGGCGCGTGGGCATCGATGAAGTGATCGCCGAGGTGCTGCCGCAGGACAAGGCGGCGTGCGTTACTGACTTGCAGGCCAGTGGCGCGGTGGTGGCGATGGTGGGCGACGGGGTGAATGACGCGCCGGCCTTGGCGCAGGCCGATGTGGGTTACGCCATCGGCACCGGCACCGATGTCGCCATCGAGAGCGCCGACGTGGCGCTGATGGGCGGCTCGCTGCACGGCGTGGTCGACGCCATCGCCGTGTCGCAGGCGACGCTGCGCAACATTAAACAAAATTTGTTCGGCGCGTTTATTTATAACGGCGTGGGCATCCCCGTGGCGGCGGGGCTGTTGTATCCGCTGGCCGGGGTTTTGCTCAACCCCATGATCGCCGGCGCGGCCATGGCTTTATCGTCGGTGACGGTGGTGAGCAACGCCAATCGCCTGCGTTGGTTTAAACTGCGCGAGGCCGCGGCATGAGCGCGCTGATAAATTTGCTGGGCGTGGCGCTGGCCGGTTTTATCGTGTGGTGGTTTTGGCTGTCGCGGCCGCGGGCGCACGCGGCGGGTGCCGCGCCCGTCACCGTGGTGGTGGCGGACGGGGTGTACACCCCCGCGCGTATCGAGGCCCGCGCGGGCGAGCCGCTGGTGCTGCGGTTCCTGCGTAAGGACGCCAGCCACTGCGCGGAGAAAGTGATCTTCGATGATTTACAATTGAGCGCCGAACTGCCTATTGGTAAGCCGTACGATGTGCGCTTGACGCCGCCGGCGCCGGGGGAATACGTCTTCACCTGCGAGATGCGCATGTATCGCGGCAGCGTGGTGGCAAAATAGTGCATGTCTCTGCCGTGTTGCGTGAGGGAAGAGACGGGTTGATTAAAATTCAAATCAGGAGCACCCAAGTCTAGCGCGAGCCGCTGCTTGGGGTGTACTCATACAAGAGGAGAGAAACGTGAGCTGGTGGGGCAAGGCGCTGGGCGGCGCCATGGGGTTTCTGATCGGCGGTCCTTTGGGCGGCTTGATCGGCGCGGCGCTGGGTCATGGCTTGGATCGCAAGACCGAGGAATACAGTCTGCATTTGGTGGACGGTGTCGAGCCTGGCGATCAGCAGCGGGTGCAGACCGCGTTTTTCACCGCGCTGTTTTCGGTGATGGGGCATGTGGCCAAGGCCGACGGCCGGGTGTGTGAAAACGAGATCGAAATCGCGCGCAGGGTGATGTCGCGGCTTGGTTTGAACAGCACCCTGCAACAGGCGGCGATGCGCCTGTTCAATGAAGGCAAGCGTGATGATTTTCCCTTGGACGCCGTGCTGGCGCAGTTCAAGCGCGAGTGTCTGCGGCGGCGCAATTTACTGCGTATCTTTCTCGAGCTGCTGCTTCAAGCCGCCTATGCCGACGGTCTGATGCATCCTTCCGAGAGAAATTTGCTGTTACGGGTGAGCGCCGAGCTGGGTTTTTCCGCGAAGGAATTCGAGCAACTGGAGGCGATGATCCGCGCCACTCACGAGTTTGGCGCTGGCGCGGGCGGACGGCGTTCCGCGGCGCAGGAAAAGAGTAGTCTGGAGGACGCGTACGCGGTATTGAGCGTCAATCCCGAGGCCAGTGACGATGAAGTGAAGAAGGCCTACCGGCGCCTGCTCAGTCAGCATCATCCCGATAAATTGGTGGCCAAGGGCTTGCCGGAGGAGATGATGAAGATGGCCGCCGAGCGCACGCACCAAATCCGGTCGGCCTACGAACGCATCCGTGAGGCGCGGGGTTTTTAAGGGCGCCGTACCGGATTGATGCGTATCCCCACGTCCAGGGTGCTATACGGTATAATCAGCGCGGTTCTTCCCCGCGATGGGTTAGGTGTAAGGCTGTTTTTGCGCGTGTTGGCTGAAACCCGCGCAAGTCCATGGGCCGTGATAACGGCCCGAGATGTGAAATGAGAGAGGTACCCATGGCGATATCGGCCAGTAGAAGACCCGTTATGACGCTGTACTCCCGGTCCAATTGCCCCCATAGCCACCGCGTGCGCCTGGTGTTGGCGGAAAAAGGCATCACCGTAGATATCGTCGACGCGAACGGTGATGTCCTGCCGGAGGATTTGAGCGAGTTGAGTCCTTATGGCGCGGTGCCCACCTTGGTTGATCGCGACTTGGTGCTCTACAACACGCAAATCATCATGGAATACTTGGACGAACGTTATCCGCATCCCCCGCTGTTACCGGTGGACCCGGTGTCGCGGGCGCGCATCAAGCTCTATGTGCATCGCATGGAAAAAGACTGGTACGGCCTGCTGCCCGATCTGGAGGGTGATGACGCCAAGGCCGCGGCCGCTGCCCGCAAAATCATCCGCGAGGGGTTGACGGTCATCGCGCCGGTCTTTGAGCAAAAACCCTTTTTCATGAGTGATGAACTCAGCTTGGCCGATTGCACCTTGCTGCCTTTGTTGTGGCGTTTGCCCAGCTTCGATATTGAATTGCCGCCCCAGGCCAAGGCCCTGCAAAAGTACGCGGAGCGTTTTTTCAACCGCGCCGGGTTCAGGCAAAGTCTTAGTGCCGCGGAGAAAGAAATGCGTCCTGTATAACAGGCGGGTGTAAGACTTAAGGTCCAATCCGGCCGCCGCGAGCAGTTTGTCCGCGGCGGTTTTTTATTGCCGGCCCGCTAGACCCGTTAGGCGGGGTGGGTATACTACCGGATGAAGCGATGAGCAAAGGCCGTTGAAGCGGCGAATTTGCAGGGAGGGCAGCACATGTTATTCATCACTAATCGCGCGATCAAGCAGGGTCTGAAACTCAAGGTGGGCCGCGCTATTGATTTCGATTTCAAGAACAATATGTCCAGCCAATCGGTATATTTCTGCCGGCGCGAGTCTAAAAGTGAATACGCCGAAGTCGGTGGCTTTAATTTCATGGCGGACCTCAAGGCATCCGCCGCTGAGCAAATCTTGATATACCTGCATGGTTTCTCAAACCTGCCGGAAGAGGATATCTTTCCCCGCAGCGAAGCGCTGCAAGCCCTGTTCGATAAAAAACAAAAAAATCTCGTCCATGTCGTGCCCTTGATTTGGCCCTGCGACGATGACCCCGGGGTGATCAAAGATTATTGGGACGATCAGAAATCCGCCGACGCCAGCGCCTTCGCCTACTCGCGTTTGCTGGAGATGTTCATGGAGTGGCGCGGCCAGCCGCAAAACGAGGAGGCGCCTTGCCTCAAACGCATCAATCTGCTCGCCCACTCCATGGGTAATCGCGTGTTGCGCCAGACCTTGGCGGCGTGGGCCAAGTACGATCGCGGCGGCGAAGTGCCGTTGCTGTTCCGGAATACATTTCTGGTGGCGGCGGATATCGTCAACGAAAGCCTGGAGCCGGGCCATGAGGGGGAGTTGATCTCGCATAGCTCACGTAACGTGGTGGTGTATTTCGCCTCCGATGATTTGGCGTTGCGTGCGAGCAAGGTGGCCAATCTAAAAAACAAAGTGGCCTCGCGGCGTTTGGGGCATACCGGCCCGGAGCGGATGGACCGGGTGCACCGCAACGTGTTCGCCGTCGATTGCGATGACGTTAACACCAGTTACGACCCCATCAAGGGCCATTCGTATTTCCTGCACGACCAAAGCGGGCGCAAACCCGGCGTGGTGTTCGAACACCTTTACGATGCGGTGCAAAGCGGGCGCGTGCACGTCGATGACGCGGAGCGGCGCATGCATGTTCTCAAGTTCCCGCGCGGCGGACGTTGAGCGTGAAACAAGCGGCGTGGCGGCTTGAGTAGTACAGGAGTGAGTTCTTTGCACAAAATGACTTCGAGCCGGCCTTACCTGATCCGCGCCTTGTACGAGTGGATCGTCGAGAACGATATGACGCCGTATATCGTGGTGGACGCGCTGGTTGAGGGTATCGTGGTGCCCACTCAGCATGTGCGTGAGGGGCAGATCGTGCTCAATATCAGTCCGCGCGCCATCAATCATCTGCGCCTCAGCAATGATGAGGTGGCGTTCAGCGCGCGCTTCGGCGGCGCGGAGATGCAGGTCTCGCTGCCGCCGCGGGCGGTGGTGGCCATTTACGCGCGCGAGAACGGCGAGGGCATGATGTTCCGCGAAGAGGGGGGTGGCGACGCGCCGCCGGATGGACCGCATACTCCAGGTGACACGCCGGTCAAGCCGAAATTGAAAGTGGTGAAATAAGCCCGCGCCCGCGCTACTTTTCCGCGGGCAGCATTTTTTCGGGGTTGAGTATGCCCTTGGGATCGAACACCCGTTTGATCTCGTGCATCACTTGCAGCGTTGCCGGTTCGATCTCGCGGTCGACGAAGCCGCGTTTTTCCATGCCCACGCCGTGTTCGCCCGACAGCGTGCCCTTGAGTTCGAGCACTAAATCGAAGACCCGGTCGAGGCAGTGTTCGGCCCGCGTCATTTCCGCCGGGTCATCGGGATTGACCAAGAGATTGACGTGAATATTGCCATTGCCCGCGTGGCCGAAGTTGACGATGGTGATGGCGAATTCGCGCGCAAGATTTTCCAGTCCGCCGATCAAGTCCGCCATGCGCGACACCGGCACCACCACGTCTTCGTTGATCTTCTTCGGCGCGATGGTGCGCAGCGCGGGCGAGAGCGCCTTGCGCGTCGCCCACAGCGCCGCGGTTTCCTCCGGCGTGCGCGCGGCGCTGATGTCGAGCAGGCCGTCGACTCGCGCGGCGCGCAGCACGCAGTCGGCCGCCGCGTCGATGGCGGCGAGCTGGCCGTCCACTTCTATCATCAGCATGGCGCCCGCCCCGCGCGGCAAGGGAATTTGCGCATAATCGCGGATCATGTCGATGGCGCGGCCGTCGATGAATTCCAAGGCGCAGGGCGTCACCGCTTGCGCCATGATGCGCGACACCGCGCGCGCCGCGCTGTGCATATCAGCGTACACCGCTTGCAGGGTGCGGCGGGTTTCGGGTAAGGGCGTGAGCTTGAGCGTCGCTTCGGTGATGATGGCCAGCGTGCCTTCGGAACCGATCAGTAAACGCGTGATGTCATAACCCACCACGCCCTTGGTGGTGTAGACGCCGCTGCGGATTTCCGCGCCGGTGCCGGTGATCGCGCGCAGACCTAAAGTGTTCTCGCGCGGCGTGCCGTATTTCACCGCGCGCGGGCCAGCGGAGTTATAAGCGAGATTGCCGCCGACGCTGCAAAAGGCGGCGCTGGTGGGATCGGGCGGCCAGAAAAAGCCGTGCTGCGCCGCGGCGTCCTGCACCGCTTGATTGGTCACGCCGGGCTGCACCACCATCACCCGGTTGTCGGGGTCGATGGCGAGGATGCGGTCCATGCGTTCCAGCGCCAGCACCACGCCGCCGCGCAGCGGCACGGTGGCGCCGGTGGTGCCGGTGCCGCGCCCGCGCGCGACTAAGCTCACGTCATGCGCGTGACATAAACGCACGATGTCGCGCACCTGTTCGTGTGCGGTGGCGAACACCACGGCCTCGGGCAGGGCGTGGCGGCGGCTGTTGTCGTAGCCGTAGGGCCAGCAGTCGGCGGCCTCGGTGAGCACGCCGGCCGCGCCCGCCGCGTTGCGCAGTCCGTCAATAAAGGCCGGATTCAACATGCGGGCGGGCGCGGGTTTAGTCTTGGTATTCGAACACGGTGACCACGCGGCTCACGCCTTCGACGTGGCGCGCGACCTCGGCCGCGGTCTCCGCCTCGGCGCGAGTGACCAGTCCCATTAAATACACCGAGCCGTTTTCGGTCACCACCTTCACGTTACTGGAGCTCACCTCTTTGTTGCCGAGTAATTTGGTCTTTATCTTGGCGGTGATCCAGGTGTCTTGGCTGCGGGATTTCATCGTCGTCGGTTGAGCTATCGCGATTTCGTCGTGTACGCGCCGCACCTTTTCTACATTGCGGGTAATGCCGATGACGCGGTCATGCAGCGCGGCAGTGGGTGCTTCGCCGGTGAGTAAGATGACGCCGTTGATGCTGGTGACATTGATGTGGGTTTTTTTATTCAACTCGTCATCGCTGAAAAGGGCGTTGTTCACTTTCAGTTCGATGGCTTCGTCATCGACCATGGTGCCGGCGCTGCGGCGGTCGGTCGCTACCGCGGCACCAGCCCCGCCCGCGGCGACGACCGCGCAGCCTTGCAAGCCGGCCGTGGCGGTAAGGATTGCGATGAGCGCGACGCTGGGGGTGATGAATTTACACGTTTTCAAGACGGGACTCCTTCGTATGATTATTCCGCGTAGAACGCGTTTTTGATCCATTCGATGCGGCGAAGTTCGGTGCCGGGGGCGATGGCGATCACGTCGAAACGCGCCGGGCGTTGTGCCGCGTTGCGGTGCGCTTGCAGGTAATGCAGCGCCGTGGCCGTGAGTTTGGCTTGCTTGCGGCGGTCGACGCTCTCGGCGGCGCCGGTGTAACGGGCGTTGCCGCGGTAACGCACCTCGACGAATACCAGGGTCTCGCCCTCGTCCATGATGAGATCGATCTCGCCGTGGCGGCAGCGGTAGTTGCGTTCGCGCAGGGCGAGACCTTGTTTTTGCAAATAGAGGCAGGCCCGTGCTTCTTCTTCGTGGCCTTTTTTGCCCGGCGGCGGGCGGGTGCTCATTGCGGTGCCGGTGCCGGTGCGGGTGATGTGGTTAGGGCCAGACGCTTGGGCTCGCCTTTGCTGAAGCGCGCCCACAGCGGCGTGCGGCGGACGCGGTTGTCATTGCCGACGGTGAGGCGGCCGCTGGCGCCGGAGAATTCTTCGTGGGATGAACCGCGCAGCAGATCCAAATAAGGGATGAGCTGATAGGCGTCAGCGCCCAGCGCCTGCAGCCGCCGCAAGCTACCCGCGTTGGGCCAGGCGGCTTCCACCGCCTGGCGCAGCGGTGATGTGTCGTCGTCGAGCAGCCAGGGGATGTCGGTGAAACTCACGCCGTCGAGGTCACGGTCTTTAACCAGATCGGGGCGGCCTTGGTAGATGTGCGAGGTGGCGTAGATGGGCAGGTCGCCGGCGTAAAAGAATTTGAGTTGCGAGGGGATCTGCCGCGCTTGACGCGGGAAGGCGGCCATGAAGATGAAGTCCACGTCTTGGCGCCGCCGCGGTTCGAATTTGAGATCGGTTTGCAGGGCGGCGCGCAGCGCGCGCGCGCGGTTTTCGCTTTCGTCGATATTGAGCAGGCGGCGCAGCGGCACGGAGAAGTCGTTTTCATTGGCTTCGTAGGTTTGTGTCTCGACTACGCTGCTCCCCAATTGCCGCCACTGCGTTTCGAAGGCGTGCAGCACCCGCGCGCCCCAGTCGCCGGCGGGGACGATGGCCACTGCATGCGAGTGCCCCTCCAGCCAGGCGCGCTCGGCGACTTGGCGGGCCTCGTCTTCGGGGGCGAGGCCGAATTGGAAGAAGTGCGCGGGCGCGGACTGGGCGTCGTCGCTGTAGTTGAGGGCCAGCACCGGCACCGTCAGGTTTGGACTCTGACTTAGCGCGGTGACCGCTTCCTTCGACAGCGGGCCGACGACGAATTCGGCGCCGGCGGCTACGGCGCGGGCGTAGACTTGCGCGATCTCGGCCGGATTCTCGCCGCTATCATAAATCTGGATCACCGGCTGGTAGTCGCTTTGCGCGCGTTGATAATAGGCGGCGAGAAAGCCGTCACGCACCGCCTCCGCCGCCTTGGCGAAGCCGCCGCTGAGCGGCAGCAGCAGGGCGAGGTGGCCGGGTTGTTGTTGCAGGCGTTCGGGCTGGCGCGCGAGTAAGGAGGCGATCAGCGCTTCGGAGGCGGGGTGTTGCGGGTAGTTGCGCCGCCACTCGACGAGGCGTTGATCGGCATTCAGGGTTTGGCTGAGGGGCAGTTTGGCGATGCGCGCCAAGGCCAGCCAGCCGCCGAAGGTGTCGGGCGGCGGCGCGGGATGCACTGCGTCCAGCGTTGCGGGCGGCAGGCTGAGCAGGGATTGCCACAGCAATTGGTCGTTGCGGCGCGCGGCTTCCGGGTCGTTGAGCAGCGGCGCCAAGGCGATACGCTCGCGCGCCGCGTCCAGCACATTGCCGGCTTGGGCGTGGGCCATGGCGCGCAGTTGATGGATCTCCGCGCGCAGGGCCGCGGGCGTGTCGGGCCGTTCGGCGTTTTTTAGCGCCTCTAGCGCGGCGCGCGGATCACGCTCGGTCACGGCGATGGCGGCGGTCAGGGTCTGGCGCCGGGTCAGTTGCTGCGGGCTGAGGGCCTCGGCGGGCAGCGAGGTCAGCGTGCTTTTCGCCTGTACCAGAAAATTACCGCGATAAAACGCCTCCGCCGCATTCAATAGTTGCTCGTATTGATGGCGTTCGTCACCGAGGGCGGCCAGGCCTAAATATTCCCGCGCCGCCACCGCGTAGCTGCCGCTGTCCTCGGCGTCGCGCGCCTTTTCCAGCAAGGCGGCCAGCGGGCTGCCTTCTTCGGGCGCGGGCAAGGTGGCGCAGGCGCTCAGTGTGAGCAGGACGGCGGCGGAGCAAAACAGGCGGCGGATTGTGGATGCTTGTTTCATGGTGTAGTTTGGCTGGCCTTGACCGCCTCACACGGCGGTAGCGCAAGGTGTTTTAACGTACGGGGGCACAGTATCGGTGGGGGATGCACAGCTGTCAATTGTGGCGGGCGCCTTATATGTAGTGGCGACGCCCATCGGTAATTTGGGTGATATGCCGCCGCGGGCGGTGGCGGTGTTGCGCGGCGTGGCGCTGATCGCCGCGGAGGATACCCGTCACAGCGCGCCGCTGTTGCGCCATTTCGCTATCGCGACACCGCTGTCCGCGCTGCACGAACACAATGAGCGGCAGCAGACGGAGAAGCTGGTCGCGCGGCTGCGCGCGGGCGAGGCGATCGCGCTCATCAGTGATGCGGGCACGCCGCTGTTGAGTGATCCCGGTTATCACTTGGTGCGCGCCGCGCATCAGGCGGGACTGCGGGTGATTCCGCTGCCGGGGGCTTGCGCCGCGATTGCCGCGCTCTCAGCCTCGGGTCTGCCCACCGACCGTTTCAGCTTCGAGGGTTTTTTGTCGGCTAAAGCCGCCGCCCGCCGCGCCCGGCTCAGCGAATTGCAGGCCGATACTCGCACCTTGATTTTTTACGAGGCGCCGCATCGTATCAGCGCCGCCTTGGATGATATGGCGGAGATCTTCGGCGCCGGGCGCGAGGCGGTGCTGGCGCGTGAGTTGACTAAGTTATACGAGACCGTGCGCGCCGCGCCGCTGGCGGAATTGGCCGAGTGGGTGCGTGGCGACGCCCATCAGCAAAAAGGCGAGATCGTGGTGCTGGTGCGCGGCGCGGCGGCGCGGCCGCCGGAGGCCTTGGGTGAAGAGGCACAGCGGGTGCTGCGGCTGTTGCTGGCGGCGCTGCCGCTGAAGCAGGCGGTGGCCTTGGCGGCGGAGATCACCGGGGAGAAACGCAACCGGCTTTATGAGCGTGCGGTCGAGATGAAGGCGGCGGGCGGGGACGAGTAAGTGCAATAGATAAAAACACCAACCCCCCTGGAGGCTTATTTTTCTCCGCTTGCTACTCGCCCAGGCTGCTTGTACCTTATGCCCCGGAGTCGGCCAGACAGTCGCTGTGTCCCTCGGGGCATGGAGGAAAGTCCGGGCTCCATAGGGCAGGGTGCCAGGTAACGCCTGGGGGGCGCGAGCCCACGGAAAGTGCCACAGAAATGATACCGCCGATGTCCCGCGAGGGGCAGGTAAGGGTGAAATGGTGCGGTAAGAGCGCACCGCGCGGGTGGTAACACGCCGCGGCACGGTAAACCCCACCCGGAGCAAGACCAAATAGGGGGACGTTGCGCGGCCCGCGTTGTCCCCGGGTAGGTCGCTAGAGGTGCGCGGTGACGCGTATCGCAGACGAATGACTGTCCACGACAGAACCCGGCTTACCGGCTGACTCCATTTTTTTCCACTTTTTGCCACCCATGGGCGCCGAATGCGGCGTTTGCTCTTAAGTTGTTACCAAAACTACCCCTTTCAACCCCCTGATTTTCGCGCGTTCTTTCTCGTGAGATTTTGCTTTTCCGGCCTTGCGGAAATCGTTCTAAGTGACTGTCGCGACAGCAGGAATCCCGAAAAATATAATCCTGAATTCCCTTGACACTCAGTGGTTCGGCTACCTATAGTGTGTCGAGGTGGGGCAAAGTGGGTCATAGTGGTGATCCGCTCACGGGAGGCGCAGGGTGTTTCGCGGGGTCAACGCACTCAATCTGGATACCAAAGGCCGCATGGCGATGCCGGCCAAGTACCGCGATCGTCTCCAGGATATGTGTCATGGCCAACTGGTGATTACCGTGGATCGCGACCACTGTCTGCTGGTGTATCCCTTGCCGGAATGGGAAGTAATCGAGCGCAAACTGGTCAAGCTGCCGAGCTTCAACCCTCAAGCCCGGCGTTTGCAGCGTTTATTGATAGGTCATGCGACCGAGGTGGACCTCGATGGCGCGGGCCGGATTCTTTTGCCGCCGCCTTTGCGTGATTTCGCGGAGATCGACAAGCAGGTGGTGTTGATCGGGCAGGGTAATAAATTTGAGTTGTGGAATGAGGCGAGTTGGACCGCGCGGCGAGAGGAGTGGTTGGCGGAAGATGACGGTGAGCAGCCTTTGCCGGCCGAGTTGGAATCGCTTTCGCTCTGATATGTATGAATGACGCGCTGATCCATCACCCGGTCATGTTGCAAGAGGTGGTGGAGGCCCTGCGGATCCGCCCCTCGGGTGTGTACCTGGACGCCACTTTTGGCCGCGGCGGACATGCCCTGGCGATTTTAGAACGTCTCGATGAGCATGGACGGCTCATCGCTATCGACAGGGATCCTCAGGCGGTGCAAACGGCCAAGGCGCACCTGGGGGCGGATCGCCGTTTCACTATTCAACAAGGTAGTTTCGCCATGTTGGAATTTATCGCGGAGGCCGCGGGCGTGGCCGGCAAAGTGGACGGGGTCTTGTTCGACCTCGGTGTTTCCTCGCCGCAATTGGATGACCCGGCGCGCGGCTTTAGTTTCTTACGCGACGGTCCTCTGGATATGCGCATGGATCCGGCCCGCGGTGAAAGCGTCGCGGCGTGGCTGGCGCAGGCCAAGGAGGCCGACATCGCGCAGGTGTTGAAGACCTACGGCGAAGAACGTTACGCCAAACGCATTGCCCGCGCCATCGTGCAAGCGCGCGCGGAAACACCCATCACCACCACGGCGCGGTTGGCGGCCATCGTCACCGCGGCCAATCCCGCCTGGGAGCGGGACAAGCACCCCGCCACCCGCGCCTTCCAGGCCTTGAGGATTTTCATCAATGCCGAGCTGGACGAATTGGACGCGGCCTTGCCGCAGGCGGTGCGGGTGCTGGCGCCCGGCGGACGGCTGGCGGTGATCAGCTTTCATTCCTTGGAAGATCGTATCGTTAAACGTTTTATGCGCCGCGAGGCGCGCGGTGAAATCACGCCGCGGCATATGCCCTTGCGGCCGGACGCCGTGCAACCCGCGTTGCGTTTGGCCGGCAAGGCGCGGTTTCCATCCGGCGCGGAACTGACGCGCAACCCCCGCGCGCGCAGCGCGGTGTTGCGCGTGGCGGAGCGGCTGTGAGCGCGCCGGTGGCGGACAATCCGAAAACCGCGGCGCCCGCGCCGCGGCGTTCACGCGTGTTGCTGTGTTTGCTCGCGCTGGTGGTGTTCTCGGCGCTGGGCGTGGTGTACGCCAAGCATCAGAGCCGCAAGTTATTCGTTGAATGGCAAGACTTGCAGGCCGCGCGGGATGATTTGGATATCGAGTGGGGGCAGTTGCAGTTGGAACAGAGTACCTGGGCGACGCACGGCCGGGTGGAGAGTATCGCCGGCGCCAAGCTGGGCATGGTGATTCCCGAGCCCAATCAAGTAGTGGTGTTGAAACCGTGACGAGTAATAAAGGGGCGGCCAAGTACCGCGGACGACGTATCACGCTGCTCGGCATCATGATCGTGGTGGCGGGCGGTCTGGTTTGGCGCGCCGTGGATTTGCAAATCCTTCACAAAGAATTTTTGCAGGGCCAGGGTGACGCGCGCCATTTGCGCGTGGTGAGCATCCCCGCGCACCGCGGCATGATTACCGACCGTCACGGTGAGCCCTTGGCCATCAGCACGCCGGTGGATTCCATTTGGGCCAATCCCCAAGACTTGCTCGCGGCGCGCGGCGAATGGAAGCAATTGGCCAAGGCCTTGGGCGTGGACCGGGCCTGGTTGAAGGAGCGGCTGGAGCGCAACGCCGCGCGGGAATTCGTCTATCTCAAACGCCACGTGCAACCGGAGCTGGCTGAACAAGTGATGGCGCTGGGCATCCCCGGCGTGTCCACCCAGCGGGAATACCGCCGTTACTATCCCGCCGGGGAAGTGGCGGGTCATCTGCTGGGCTTCACCAACGTCGACGACGCGGGTCAGGAAGGTCTGGAGTTGAGTTTCGAGCAGTTGCTGCACGGCACGCCGGGCAGTATGCGCGTAGTTAAAGACCGTCTTGGCCGCATCGTCGAAACCGTGGAGCGCATCAACGAGCCGGTGCCGGGCCGCGATCTCGCCCTTAGCATCGACCGCCGCATCCAATATATCGCCTACCGTGAATTGAAGGCGGCGGTGCAGGCCAACCGCGCCAAGTCGGGTTCGGCGGTGGTGCTGGACGTGAACACCGGCGAAGTGCTGGCCATGGTGAATCAGCCCGCCTTCAATCCCAATAATCGCGAGAGCCTGCGCGGCGACCACTACCGCAATCGCGCGGTGACCGACCTCTTCGAGCCGGGTTCCACGGTGAAACCCTTCACCGTCGCCACGGCCTTGGAGTCGGGTCAATATCAGCCTGGCACCCTCATCGACACCACCCCCGGCACCTTGCGCGTCGGCCCCAACACCATCCGCGACGTGCATAACTACGGCCTCATCGACGTCACGACCTTGATCGCCAAATCCAGTAATGTCGGCTCCGGCAAGCTGGCCCTCGCGTTGCCGCCGGAGCAACTGTGGCGCAAATTCGCGGCCGTGGGTCTGGGTGCGCCCAGCGGCGGTAACGTGCCCGGCGAGGCCCTAGGTTCGCTGCCGGATTATCACCGCTGGTATCCCATCGATCGCGTCACCTTCTCTTTCGGCTACGGCCTGTCCGCGTCCACCTTGCAGCTGGCACGCGCTTACGCGGCGCTGGCTAACGGCGGCGTGCTCAAACCGGTTTCCTTGGTGCCGCTGACGCAGGCGCCCGCCGGTGAGCGGGTCATGGGCGGGCAAGTTGCGCGGCAGGTGGTGGCGATGCTGGAAGCCGCCACCGGTGATAAAGGCACCGGCGGCGCGGCGCGCGTGCCTGGTTATCGCGTCGCGGGCAAAACCGGCACGGTGCGTAAATCGGCGCAGGGCGGTTACGCCGAAGACAGTTATCTTTCCTTGTTCGCCGGTCTCGTGCCCGCCAGCGATCCGCGCTTGGCGATGGTGGTGATGATTAATGACCCGCGCGGCGATCAGTTTTACGGCGGCGCGGTGGCGGCGCCGGTATTCAGCCGGGTGATGAGCGGCGCGTTGCGGCTGCTCGACGTCGCCCCCGACGACCTGCCAGCCTTCAAAGCGCAAACCGTGGCCCAGGCGGGGGCTTTATGATGACGGAGCGACGTGCCCCGATGGAGTCAGCGCCGGTTTTAAGCGCGCTGTTGCACGATCTCGCGCCATTACCGGCGCAGGCGGAGCGCGCGGTGAACGGCGTGACGCTCGACAGCCGCCAAGTCCGGCCGGGCTATTTGTTTATCGCTTGCCGCGGCTTGCGCAGCCGCGGTCATGATTTCATCGCCGACGCGGTGGCCAAGGGCGCGGTGGCGGTGGTGTACGAGATCGCCGCGGGTGAGCCACCCAGCCTGCCGCTGTTTCTTGGCGGCGTGCCGCAGATTCCGGTGGTGGACCTCGCTCAGCGCGCGGGCTTGATCGCCGAACGCTTTTTCGGCGAACCCTCGCGCGACTTGTTCATGGTGGGCATCACCGGCACCAACGGCAAAACCTCGTGCAGCCACTATCTCGCGCAGTGCTTGCACAGTGAGGCGAGTCCTTGCGGTGTGATCGGCACGGTAGGCAACGGCTTGGTGGGTATGCTGCGCAGTGGCACGCACACCACGCCTGACGCGGTGAGCCTGCATGCCGAGCTGGCGCAGCTGCGTGAGTCCGGCGCGCGCAGCGTGGTGATGGAGGCGTCCTCGCATGCGCTGGATCAGGGCCGGGTCAATGCCGTGGCCTTCGATGTGGCTCTGTTCACCAATCTCACGCGCGATCATTTGGATTATCACGCCGATATGGCCGCCTACGGCGCCGCCAAGCAGCGCTTGTTTCACCGGCCCGGCCTGCGTTACGCGGTGGTCAACGGCGATGACGCCTTCGGCCGCGAGATATTGGCCACTCTGCGTCCCGAGGTGATGGGTGTCAGTTACGGTTTAGAGGGCGCGGTGGCGGCGGCCATTCCTCACGTGCAAGCGCGCGTGCTGCGGCTCGACGCTGAAGGTATGCAGTTGAGCGTGCGCAGCCCCTGGGGTGAGGGTGAGGTGCGGGTGCCGCTGCTGGGCCGTTTCAATGCCAGCAATGTGCTGGCGGTGCTCGCCACGCTGTTAATCATGGACACCGGTTTCGCTGAGGCCTTGCGCCGGCTGGCGCGGCTGCAGGCGGTGGCCGGGCGCATGCAGTGTTTCGGCGGCGGCAGCGCGCCACGCGTGGTGATCGATTACGCCCACACCCCTGATGCCTTGGAGCAGGCGCTCACGGCCTTGCGCGCTCATTGCCGCGGCCGCCTGTGGTGCGTGTTCGGTTGCGGCGGTGATCGCGATCGCGGCAAGCGGCCGTTGATGGGCGCGGTGGCCTCGCGTCTCGCGGACCGGCTCGTGATCACCGACGACAACCCGCGCGGCGAAGAACCGCAAGCCATCACCGCCGATATCATGGCCGGCGTGGACGCGGCGGCCGAGGTGCAGCTGATACACGAACGCGCCGCCGCCATCGCCTACGCGGTGACGCAGGCCGGTGAGGGTGATGTGGTGCTGGTGGCGGGCAAGGGTCACGAAACCTATCAGCAGATCGGCGCGCAATATCTGCCCTATTCCGATCAGGCGGTGGCGTTGCGATTATTGAGCGGAGGCCGTCCATGAACGGCATGCTGCTGAGCGTGGCGGCGCGCATCGCGGGCGGTGTGGTGTATGGCGCGGATACGGCGTTCGACGCCGTGAGTATTGATACGCGCACGCTGAATGCGGGCGCGTTGTACGTTGCGATCAACGGTGAGCGTTACGATGGCCACGTCTTCGCCGCCGAGGCGGTGGCGCGCGGCGCGCAGGCGCTGCTGGTGAGCGCGCGGCAAGACGTGGCCGTGCCGCAGATCGTGGTGAAGGACACGCGTTTGGCCTTGGGCAAGATCGCCGCCGCCTGGCGCGCGATGTTTACCTTGCCGGTCATCGGCGTCACCGGCAGTAACGGCAAGACCACGGTCAAGGAAATGATCGCCGCGATCCTGCGTCAGCGCGGCGAGGTGCTGGTGACGCAGGGCAACCTCAATAACGACCTCGGCGTGCCACTGACCTTGTTTGGTTTGCGCGCGCATCATCAGTACGCCGTGATCGAAATGGGCGCCAATCACCTCGGTGAAATCGCCTATGTCGCCGGTTTGGCCAAGCCCACGGTGGCCTTGATTACCAACGCCGGCGCGGCGCATTTGGAAGGTTTCGGCAGTCTCGAAGGCGTGGCGCGCGGCAAGGGCGAGATTTACGAGGCGCTGGCGGCGGACGGGGTGGCGGTGCTCAATGCCAATGATGCCTTCGCCGCGTACTGGCGGCGCTTGATCGGCGCGCGGCGGATGATCAGCTTCGGTCTCGCCGGGGCCGAGGTCAGTTTGGTGGAAGGTTCGGAGCGTCTGGAGCAAGGCGTGGAATTGACGACGGCCTTCAGCTTGCGCACCCCGCAAGGTGAGACGCCCGTGCAATTGCATCTGCTCGGCCGGCACAACCAGATCAATGCCTGCGCCGCCGCGGCCGCGGCCCTGGCGGTGGGCGCGACGCTGGAGCATATCCGCTGCGGTCTCGCCGCTATGCGAGCGGTGAAAGGACGTTTGCAGCTCAAGCGCGCCGGCGCGCGGGCGAACGTCATCGATGACAGCTACAACGCCAATCCCGATTCCGCGCGCGCCGCTTTGCAAGTGTTGGTGGATCTGCCCGGGCGCTCCGTGTTCGTGATGGGTGATATGGGCGAACTTGGCGCGGACGCCGAGGATTTGCACGCGGCCTTGGGCGCCGAGGCGCGCATGATGGGCGTGAGCGAGCTATATACCACCGGCGCGTTGTGCGCCGCCGCCGCGTCGGCCTTCGGCCCGGGCGCGCGCCACTTTTCCACGCAGGCGGATTTGATCAGCGCCTTGCGCCGGCGCGTGCGCCAAAGCGAGGAGACGCTGATGCTGCTGGTCAAGGGTTCGCGCCGCGCGCGCATGGAAAATGTAGTGGAGGCGCTAGTGAGCGCTGAAGATCAGTTTGATTCCCGGCAAACGGGAGAGGGTTGACGTCCGTGTTGCTTTATCTCACACAATGGCTGGCGCAAAGCTACAGTGGCTTCAACGTGTTTCAGTACATCACGCTGCGCGCGATTCTGGGCGTGCTCACCGCGCTGGTGTTTTTGTTCATCTTCGGCCCGGCGATGATACGCTGGCTCAGCCAGTATCAAATTGGCCAGCAAATACGCGAGCTGGGGCCGCAGAGCCATCAGAAAAAGGCCGGCACGCCGACCATGGGCGGCGCGCTGATTCTAGCGGCGGTGACGGTGAGCACCCTGTTATGGGCGGATTTGAGTAATCGTTACATCTGGGTGGTGCTGATCGTCACGCTGGCGTTCGGCGCCATCGGCTGGTGGGATGACTACAAAAAGCTGGTGCTGAAAAATTCCAAGGGCATGTCGGCGCGCGCGAAATATTCTTGGCAATCGCTGGCGGGTTTGGGCGCCGCGCTGTTTTTGTATTACACCGCGCAGACGCCGGCGGAGACCCAACTCATCGTTCCCTTCTTGAAGGAAACTTATATTCCGCTGGGCCTGGGATTTATCGTGCTCGCTTATTTGGTGATCGTCGGCAGCAGTAACGCGGTGAATCTCACCGACGGTCTCGACGGCTTGGCGATTATGCCCACGGTGCTGGTCGCGGGTGCGCTGGGCATCTTCGCCTACGTCACCGGTCACGTGAAATTCGCCGATTATCTCAGCATTCCCTACGTGGCGGGCGTGGGTGAGCTGGTGGTGATCTGCGGCGCGCTGGTGGGCGCGGGTCTGGGTTTTTTATGGTTCAACGCCTATCCCGCGCAGGTGTTCATGGGCGACATCGGCGCGCTGGCGCTGGGCGCGGCGCTGGGGGTGATCGCGGTGATCGTCCATCAGGAGATCGTGCTGTTCATCATGGGCGGGGTGTTCGTGATGGAGACGCTTTCAGTGGTATTGCAAGTGGCCTCGTTCAAGCTCACGGGCAAACGCATCTTCCGCATGGCGCCGCTGCATCATCATTTTGAATTGAAGGGCTGGCCGGAGCCGCGGGTCATCGTGCGCTTCTGGATCATCACGGTGTTGCTGGTGCTCGTCGGTCTGGCGAGTTTGAAGATACGGTAATGGGATTGACGGTGAACGCGTTAAAGACAGGCAATCACTCGACGATGATTAAACGCGATCTGCCCAACCTCATCGTGGGTCTGGGCAAGACGGGTTTGTCCTGCGCGCGCTTTCTCGCCAAGCGCGGCGAACACTTCGCCGTCATCGACAGCCGCGCTAATCCGCCCGAGCTCGCGGCATTGCGCCGTGAATTTCCCGAGGCGGAGGCGCACCTCGGCGGCTTCGATCCCATGGTGATTTTCAGCGCCGAGCGTTTGATCGTCAGCCCCGGCGTCGCGCTATCGGAGGCGCCCATCACCGCCGCCGTCAATCGCGGCGCCGAGGCGCTGGGTGATATCGAACTTTTCGCACGCGCCGTACAGGGAAGTACAAGTGCCGCGGGAGGCGGGATGCCGGGAGCGGCCGCCGTACAGGGAAGTACAAGTGCCGCGGGAGGCAGGATGCCGGGAGCGGCCGCGGCACACGCGCCGGTGATCGCCATCACCGGCTCCAACGGCAAGAGCACGGTGACCACGCTGGTGGGCGAGATGCTCGCCGAGGCCGGTAAGCGCGTGCGGGTCGGCGGTAATCTCGGCACCCCGGCGCTGGATTTGCTCGAGGACGAGGCGCCCGATTGCTATGTGCTGGAACTGTCGAGCTTTCAATTGGAGAGCACCTCGAGTTTGAACGCCGCCGCGGCCGCGGTGCTGAACCTGAGCTCGGATCACATGGACCGCTATCGCGACATGACGGAGTATGCCGCCGCCAAGGCGCGCATCTATCGCGGCGACGGCGTGATGGTGGTGAATCAAGACGATCCCGTGGTGATGGCCATGGCCGAGCGCGGACGGCGCCTGGTGCGTTTCGGTTTGGGTGCGCCCGCCGCCGGGGATTTCGGCGTGGTCGAGCGCGCGGGTCTGCCGTGGCTGGCCAAGGGCGAACATGTGCTGATGAGCGCGGCCGAGTTGCGCATCAAAGGGCAGCACAATATCGCCAACGCCCTCGCCGCGCTGGCCTTGGGCGAGGCCGTGGGCGCGCCCATGGATGGCATGCTTGCCACGCTGCGGCGTTTCGCCGGTTTGCCGCACCGCACGCAATGGGTGGCGACCAGCGGCGGCGTGACTTGGTACAACGATTCCAAGGGCACCAACGTCGGCGCGACGCTGGCCGCGCTGCAAGGCATGCCCGGCAAGGTAGTCTTGATCGCCGGCGGTCAAGGCAAGGGCCAGGATTTTACCCCGCTCAAAGACGCGGCGGCGGCCAAGGCGCGCGCGGTGATTTTGCTGGGCCGCGACGCGGCGCTGATCGAGCGCGCCTTGGCCGGCGTGGTGCCGGTGGTGCTGGTGGCGGAGATGGACGAAGCGGTAGTGCGCGCGCGTGAATTGGCGCAAGCGGGCGATACCGTTTTGCTTTCGCCCGCCTGCGCCAGCCTCGATATGTTCAAAGGTTATGACCATCGCGGTGATGTCTTTACCGCGGCGGTGCGGAGCGTGTTGTCATGATGGGCGCCGTTGCGAATGCGGGTGAACGCCGCCAAGCGGTGGGCGGTGCCAATCCCTGGTTTGATCCGCTGCTCCTCGGCGTGGCGGTGACGCTGCTGGCCTTGGGCTTGGTGATGGTGGTCTCGGCCTCGATCAGTCTGTCCGACCGTCAATTCGGCCAGCCTTTTTATTACGCCATGCGCCAAGCCTTGTTCGTCGCGATGGGCTTGCTGGCGGCGTGGGCGGTGACGCGCACCCGCCTGGTGTATTGGGAAAAGGGCGGCGTGGTGTTGTTGTTCGCGGGCCTCGCCTTGCTGGTGGCGGTGCTGATTCCCGGTTTGGGGCGCGAGGTCAACGGCAGCAGCCGCTGGCTGCCTTTCGGTTTGTTTAATCTGCAGGCCTCCGAGCCGGTGAAGCTGTTCGTCATCATCTATCTCGCCGGTTATCTGGTGCGCCACGGCGAAGAATTGCGCAACTCTTTTTTGGGTTTTCTCAAGCCGCTGGTGTTGTTGTCCTTCATCGCGCTGTTGTTGTTGCTGGAGCCGGATTTCGGCGCGACGGCCGTCATCTTCGCCACCGCCTTGGGCATGATCTTCCTCGGCGGCGTGCGTCTGTGGCAATTCGCTTTGGTGCTGGGCGCGGTGGGCGCGGCCGCCGCCGCCTTGGCGCTGACCTCGCCCTACCGCATGCAGCGTTTGACCACCTTCCTCGATCCCTGGGCCGATCCCTTCGACAGCGGCTTTCAGCTCACCCAAGCCTTGATCGCCGTCGGTCGCGGCGAGTGGTTTGGCGTGGGTCTCGGCGGCTCGATACAAAAATTATTTTATTTGCCCGAGGCGCACACCGACTTTTTGTTCGCCGTGCTCGCCGAAGAATTGGGCCTGCTGGGTGTGATCGGGGTCTTGTGTCTGTTCGCGCTGCTGCTGTGGCGCGCCTTCGTCATCGGCTATCGCGCCGAGTTGAGCGGCAACCGCTTTGGCGCGTACCTGTCGTATGGCATCGGCCTGTGGCTGGGGCTGCAGGCCTTCATCAATATCGGCGTGAACATGGGCGCGCTGCCCACCAAGGGTTTGACTCTGCCGCTGATGAGTTACGGCGGCTCCAGCATCATCATCATGTGCATGGCGGTGGCGCTGTTGCTGCGCGTGGATTTCGAGACACGCTTTCCGCGCGGGAGGAAAACCTCATGACGCGGGTGATGATCATGGCGGGCGGCACCGGCGGCCACGTCTTTCCCGCGCTGGCGGTGGCGGCGGAATTACGCGCCCGCGGCGCCGAGGTGTTCTGGCTGGGCACGCGCCGCGGCCTGGAAGCCAAGCTGGTGCCGGCGGCCGGCATCGCGGTGGAATGGATCAGCGTCGCCGGTCTGCGCGGCAAGGGCGGCTTGGCCTTATTGCTGGCGCCGTTTCAATTATTGCGCGCGGCGTTGCAAGTCACGGCCGTCATCTTCCGCCAGCGGCCGACGGTGGTGCTGGGCATGGGTGGTTTCGTCACCGGGCCGGGCGGGCTGATGACCTGGCTGTTGCGCAAGCCGCTGGTGATCCACGAGCAGAACGCCGTCGCGGGGCTGACCAACTGGTTGCTGGCGCCGCTGGCGCAGCGGGTGTGCGCGGCCTTCCCCAATACCTTTCGCCGCGCGGACGTGTTACACACCGGCAATCCGGTAAGGCATGAGATCGCCGCGCTGCCCGCGCCCGAGCAGCGTTTCGCCGGCCGCGGCGGCCCGCTCAAATTATTGGTGCTGGGCGGCAGCCTCGGCGCGCGCGCGCTCAACGACACCGTGCCCGCGGCGGTGGCGCTGATGAAAACGCGGCCGGAAATCCGGCATCAAGCGGGCGGTAACAATCTCGACGCGGCGCGCGCCGCGTATCAAGCCGCGGGTGTTGATGCCCGCATCGAGGCCTTCATCGATGACATGGCCGGCGCCTATGCCTGGGCGGACTTGGTGCTGTGCCGCGCCGGCGCGCTCACCATCGCCGAACTCGCGGCCGCCGGTGTCGGCGCGGTGCTGGTGCCGTATCCGCACGCGGTGGACGATCATCAAAGCCGCAATGCGGATTATTTAGTGCGGGCGCAGGCAGCGTTAGTCGTGCAGCAAAACGCGCTTTCGCCCGCGCGCTTGGCTGAGTTGCTGGCGCCGTTTTGTGAGCCCGGCGCTGAAGCGCGCACGCGTTTGTTAAAGATGGCGCGGGCGGCACGGCAGTTAGCCCTCACCGGCGCGGCGGCCGTGGTGGCGCAACAATGCATGGAGGCGGCCAATGACTGAGCGGCTGGCGAAAGACGGCAAGGCGCTGACGCGCGAGCGCATGCGGCGCATCTCGCGCATCCACTTCGTCGGCATCGGCGGCGTGGGCATGGGCGGCATCGCCGAGGTCTTGTGCAATCTCGGTTATCAGGTCTCCGGTTCGGACATAAAAGAAAACGCGCTCACTGCCCGCCTCGCCGGGCTGGGCGTGCAGGTGCACATCGGCCACCGCGCCGAGTGGGTGGCGGGCTGCGACGTGGTGGTGGTCTCCACCGCGGTGGATCCGGCTAATCCCGAAGTGGTGGCGGCGCACGAGCAGCGCATCCCGGTGGTGCGGCGCGCCGAGATGCTCGCCGAGTTGATGCGTTTCCGCTACGGCATCGCGGTCGCTGGCACCCACGGTAAGACTACTACTACCAGTTTGGTCGCAAGCGTGCTGGCCGAAGGCGGCTTGGACCCGACCTTCGTCATCGGCGGCCGTCTCAACAGCGCGGGGACCAACGCGCGTCTGGGCGCCGGTGATTATCTGGTGGCGGAGGCGGACGAGAGCGACGCCTCCTTCTTGCATTTGTTGCCGATGATCTCCGTGGTCACCAATATCGACGCCGATCACATGAGTACCTACGGCGGCGACTTCGCGCGCCTGCGCCAGACCTTCATCGAGTTTCTGCATCAACTGCCTTTTTACGGGCTGGCGGTGTTGTGTCTCGACGATCCCGAGATCGCCGAGTTGCTGTCCAAGGTGCCGCGCCCCTCACTGACCTACGGCATAGACAGCGAGGCGGATGTGCGCGCCCACGAGATCGAGCAGCACGAAAACATCACGCGCTTCACGGTGACGCGCCCCGGCCGCGAAGGGCGCTTGGCGGTCACGCTGAATATGGGCGGGCGTCACAATGTGCTCAACGCCCTGGCCGCCATCGCCGTGGCGCACGAACTGGGCGTCGACGACGCCGCGATCCAGCGCGCCCTGGCCGGTTTCCAGGGTATAGGCCGGCGCTTTCAGATGTACGGCGAACTCGACAGCGCCGCGGGCAAAATTCTGATGATCGACGACTACGGCCACCATCCGCGCGAGGTCGCCGCCACGGTGCAGGCCATCCGCGCCGGTTGGCCGCAGCGGCGTTTGGTGGTGGCGTTTCAGCCGCACCGTTACAGCCGCACCCGTGATCTCTTCGAGGACTTCGCCATCGTGCTCTCCGAGATCGATGTGCTGGTCTTGCTCGAGGTTTACCCGGCGGGTGAGGCGCCCATCGCCGGCGCCGACGGCCGCGCCTTGAGCCGCGCCATCCGCGCCCGCGGCTTCGTCGATCCGGTGTTCGTGGAAGAGGTGGCGGACCTGCCCGCTGCCTTGAGCGGCGTGTTGCAAGACGGTGATGTGCTGCTCACGCTCGGCGCGGGCGACATCGGCGCGGCGGCGGCCAAGCTGCCGCAACAATTAGCGGAGGGCGGCGCGTGATGACCGAACTCGACCCTCCCGTCACGCATTCCGCCAGCACCGCGCTGCGCGGCGTGCTGCGTCGCGACGAGCCGCTGGCGCGCCACAACACCTGGCGCGTGGGCGGCGCGGCGCGGCGTTATTACGAGCCGGCGGATATCAGTGACCTCGCGGCGTTTTTGCGCACGTTGCCACAAGGCGAGCTCGTGCTGTGGCTGGGGCTGGGCAGCAATCTGCTGGTGCGCGACGGCGGCGTGCCCGGCACGGTGATCGCCACCGCCGGGGCCTTGGATGAGTTAAAGCAAATAGACGCCACGACGGTGCGCGCCGGGGCGGGCGTGGCCTGTAATAAAGTCGCGCGTTTTTGCGCGCGGCTGAATCTAGTGGGCGCGGAATTTCTCGCCGGCATCCCCGGCACGATGGGCGGCGCGCTGGCGATGAATGCCGGCGCCTTCGGCGGCGAGACCTGGCCCTTGGTGAAAACGGTGGAGACGCTGGATCGCCGCGGGGTGTTGCGCCGCCGCACGCCGCAGGATTTCGAAATAGCCTACCGCTCGGTGCGCGGACCGGCGGACGAGTGGTTCGTGGCCGTGGAGCTGCGTGTGCAGCGCGGCGACGGCGAAGCCAGTCTGGCGCGCGTGAAGGAATTGTTGGAACGGCGCAACACCACCCAGCCCATCGGTCTGCCCAGTTGCGGCTCGGTGTTCCGCAACCCGCCCGGCGATTTCGCCGCGCGTTTGATCGAGGCGGCGGGCTTGAAGGGTGCGTGCATCGGCGGGGCTTGCGTGTCGACCAAGCACGCCAACTTCATCATCAACACCGGCGAGGCGACGGCGGCGGACATCGAGGCCTTGATCGCCCGCGTGGCGCGGACGGTGGAAGAGTTGCACGGCGTGAGGCTGTCGCCGGAAGTGCGCATCGTTGGCGTGGCGGCAACGGATGATGGTGCAGTAAAAGAGGAGCGCGCGTGAACGCGGCGGTGAAAATTACGGATGCGCGGGATTTCGGCCGGGTGGCGGTGCTGATGGGCGGGCGCTCGGCCGAGCGCGAGGTGTCGCTCAAAAGCGGCGCGGCGGTGCGGGCGGCCTTGCTGCGGCGCGGCGTGGATGCCCATGGCGTCGATGCGGGCGCGGATGTGCTGCGGCAATTGGCGGATGGCGGTTTCGACCGGGCGTTCATCGCCCTGCATGGCCGCGGCGGCGAAGACGGGGTGATCCAAGGTGTGCTGGAGACGCTGGGTCTGCCCTACACCGGCAGCGGCGTGCTCGGTTCGGCGCTGGGTATGGATAAAGTGCGCAGCAAATGGCTGTGGCGCAGCCTGGGCTTGGCGGTGCCGGATTTCGAGGTCATCACTAATGAGGGCGGCGCGCTCGATGTGAACGCCTTGGCCGCCAAGCTTGGCCTGCCGTTGATGATTAAGCCCGCGCACGAGGGTTCGAGCCTGGGCGTGAGCAAGGTGACCGCGAAGGAACAATTGGCCGCGGCCATCGCCGCGGCGCGGGAGTTGGACGCCGTCGTGTTAGCCGAGCGCTTCATCCGCGGCGGCGAATACACCTGTTCCATCCTCGGGCGCGAGACCTTGCCCGCCATTCGCATCGAAACGCCGCGTGAGTTTTATGACTACGAGGCGAAGTATTTTGCCGCTGATACTTCCTATCTTTGTCCCTGCGGTCTGCCCGCCGCGCAGGAGCAGGCCATGCAGCGGCTGGCCTTGCAGGCCTTCGAAGTCTTGGGTTGCCGCGGCTGGGGCCGGGTGGATTTCATGCTGGACGGCGCGGGCCAGCCGTGGTTGATCGAAGTGAATACCGTGCCGGGGATGACGGATCACAGCCTGGTGCCGATGGCGGCGCGCGAGGCGGGGATCAGTTTCGATGACTTGGTCTGGCGCATTTTAGAGACGAGTTACGCACGATGAATGTGGCGGTCCGGCAATTTGGTTTTGGTTTTTTGCCGTGGCGGCGCGGTGCCAAGCGCGCGGTGCCGCTGGCGCGCGCCAGCGCGCGGCACAAGCCGGCGGCCCCGGTCACGC
>CAMYKQ010000056.1 GCA_947259075.1 uncultured Gammaproteobacteria bacterium
CAAGGCGGGAGGGCGAGGCCAGTTTTTCGATCGTTCGAGGGAAGAGCGAAGCGAAGGGTGGAGCCGTCGCTATTTGACGAGAAGGATCGGAAAAATGGACCGCTCTCCCACCGGCGCAGTAGATCAGACCCAAGTCCGACAAGCTCCTAGCGTTCTCTTTTTTGAAAAGGCGGGCCTTAGGTCCGCGGGGACGGAAGGCGGCCTGTTTGATCGCGTTGCACCTGTATTGATATGAAGGATTGCCATGAGCACTGATTACGATGCCGCCGCTATTGAGGTGCTGACCGGACTGGAGCCAGTACGCAAGCGCCCCGGCATGTACACCGACACCAGCCGGCCTAATCACCTCGCGCAAGAGGTGATCGATAATAGCGTCGACGAGGCCATCGCCGGTCACGCCAAGCGCATCGAGGTCATCCTCTACAAAGACGGTTCGCTGGAGGTGAAGGACGACGGCCGCGGCATGCCGGTGGATGTGCATCCTGGCGAAAAGATTTCCGGGGTGGAAGTGATTCTTACCCGGCTGCATGCGGGCGGCAAATTCTCCAACAAGAATTACCGTTTCTCCGGCGGCCTGCACGGTGTCGGCGTGTCGGTGGTCAATGCCTTATCCAAACATTTGGAAGTGTGGGTGCGCCGCGGCGGCAAAGAATTCAATATGGCCTTCGCGGGCGGCGAGAAGGCGTCGAATCTGAAGGAGGTGGGTCAGGTTGGTAAAAACAATACCGGCACCACCGTGCATTTTTGGCCCGACCCCAAATATTTCGACACGCCTAAATTCCTGGTGCCCAAACTCAAACATATCCTGCGCGCCAAGGCGGTGTTGTGCCCCGGCCTGCTGGTAAAGTTTTTTGACGAGGCCAGCGGCGAACACGAACAGTGGCAATACCAAGACGGGCTCAAGGACTATCTGCTCGATGCCTTGCACGGTTTCGAGATGCTGCCCGACGAACCCTTCACCGGCGTCATGGAGGGTAACCACGAGGCCGCCGAGTGGGCGGTGGTGTGGCTGCCCGCGGGCGGCGAGCTGGTCGGCGAGAGTTACGTGAATTTGATTCCGACGCCGCAGGGCGGCACGCATGTCAATGGTCTGCGTACTGGCCTCACCGAGGCGGTGCGCGAGTTTTGCGAATTTCGCGATCTGCTGCCGCGCGGCGTGCGCCTGGCGCCCGAGGATGTGTGGGAGCGCTGCGCGCATGTGCTGTCGGTGAAGATGCAGGACCCGCAGTTCAGCGGCCAGACCAAGGATCGTCTGTCTTCGCGCGAGTGCGCGCCTTTCGTTTCCGGCGTGGTGAAGGACGCCTTCAGTTTGTGGCTCAATCAGCACATCGAGGCCGGCGAGCGCATCGCGCATTACGCCATCAATAACGCGCAGGCGCGTTTGCGCGCGGACAAAAAAGTGGTGCGCAAAAAAATCACCGCCGGACCAGCGCTGCCGGGCAAGCTGGCCGATTGCAGTTCGCAGGATTTGGCGCGCACGGAATTATTTTTAGTCGAAGGCGATTCCGCCGGCGGTTCCGCCAAGCAGGCGCGCAGCCGTGATTTCCAAGCGGTGATGCCGCTGCGCGGCAAGATACTCAATACCTGGGAAGTCGATCCCGCCGAAGTCTTGGGCTCGCAGGAGGTGCATGATATCTCCGTGGCCATCGGCGTCGAGCCCGGCTCCGATAATCTAAACGGGCTGCGTTACGGCAAGGTCTGCATCCTCGCCGATGCCGACTCCGACGGCGCGCATATCGCTACCTTGCTCTGCGCGCTGTTCCTGCGCCACTTCCGTTCACTGGTGACGGCGGGGCATGTATTCGTCGCCATGCCGCCGCTGTATCGCATCGATGTCGGCAAAAATGTTTATTACGCCCTCGATGACGCCGAGAAACAGGGCGTGCTCGACCGCATCGCCGCCGAAAAGCTCAAGGGCAAAATCAACGTGCAGCGCTTCAAAGGGCTGGGGGAGATGAATCCCCTGCAATTGCGCGAGACCACGGTTGACCCCGATACCCGCCGTCTGGTGCAGCTCACGGTGAGTGCCAGCGATGATACCGACGCCTTAATGGATATGTTGCTCGCCAAGCGCCGCGCCCCTGACCGCCGCGACTGGTTAGAAAAGAAAGGCAATCTTGCCTTGGTGTAAAGTCCTCTTCGGCCCCGCCGCGCGGGGCCATATCTGTTTTCTGCTCCAATATCTTCACGCTGCTCCGTTTATTAATTAGCTGTTTCTCATTTAGTTTTTCGTCACATTAACTTATTAAAAGTATTGTAAATAAAAAAATCTAAAGCTTCATTTCATGTATGTCGATTGCCTTGAGGGTGTAGAGAACCCGGTTTCTGAATTACGAAGCTGCACGGCAGGGAATATTCATGGGAATGATGACGGAATTTTTATCTGATCTTAGCTGGAAGAAAAAGATCTTTGGTATAACCGGCTTGTTCATGCTCGGCATCATCGTCGAAGCGGTGGTGGGCGGATACACCATCGTCGGTCAGAACCGTACCATGCAGGCGGCCCTGGCCTTCTCGCAGAGCAAGGTGGATGCCGCCATGACGGCGCGCAGTGCCATCTTGGAAATGGGCCGCGCCCAAGCCGAATTGATCAGCTACGCCGAATCACAGCAAATACGCCAAGCGGCGGTGATGGCGATACGCGCCTCTTCCACTCTGGAGGAGGCCGTCGTGGGCCTGTCGAAAACGCTGCAAGACGACCCCGCCGTGGAAGAGTTGATGAGCCTGGTTCAGGAGATCAAGCCCGAGAAGATGAATGTCATCAAGGCCGCGCGCGCGAATGACGATGCGCGCGCGTTGGAATTGGATGCCGCCATGCGCGCAAGCCTGGACCGGATCGAAATCCTCTCGCAGGGTATCGTGGTGGCACAACGCAGCAAGCTCGATGAGGCGATCAAGGACTTGGATGAGGCGGCGCAATCCACCTTAATTTTATTGGCCGTTTTCGTGGGTGTGGGTCTGATCGTGGGCATCGTTATCAGCCTGATCGCCGCGCATCTGATGACCAAGCCCTTGGCGGTGCTGGACCAATCCATGGCGGCCTTATCAAAGGGTGACTTGTCCATCACCTTGCCGCCCGCGGGTAAAGACGAAATCGGCCGCACCATTGGCTCCATGGGCTTGATGGTGCGCGATCTCCATGACTTGGTGGAAAAAGTGTATGAAGGCGCGGGCAAACTCTCCGATCAAGCCGACGGCGTGACGCGTACCGCCGACGACATCAAAGAAGTGTCTTCTATTCTGCATGCGTCGGTAAAGGAAATTAAGCAGGATGCCGAAGTGGTGCTGCAGGCCGCGACGGAAGCCATGGCGCAGTTGGTTGCCGCCGGCAACGCCGCGCAGTTCACTGCGGAAACCTCTGAACGTGTCGCCCACGAAATCGACGACACCGTCACCGGCTTCAAACAATTTCAAGAGCAGATGGCCTCCACCGCAAGCGTTACGCGGGAACTCGCGAAAACCACTGACACCATCAGCGCCATCACCAATACGATTCGCGATATTTCCTCCCAGACCAATCTGCTGGCCTTGAATGCGGCCATCGAAGCCGCGCGTGCCGGCGAGCAGGGCCGCGGCTTCGCGGTGGTGGCGGACGAAGTGCGTAATCTGGCGAAGCGCACCGAGGCCGCGACTACGGAGATTGCCAGTTTGGTGGGCAGTATCGGCGGGAATATCGAGCACACGGTCAGCATGCTGGAAAGCACGATGCTGAAGGCGAATAATAACGCCGAGCGTTTGCAAAAAGTCGCAATCGATACCACGGACAGTAACGAGCAGGTGCGTGCGGTGCAGGATAGCATCCGCGGCATCGAAAACTTGATGAATGATCAGGAACGGGCCATTGCCGGCATCCATACCGCTGTCGGCAATTTATACGCCTTGAGCACGGATACCAATAAGCAGACCGAGTTGTTGAATGGTTTATCGGGGGATTTGAACGTCGCGGCGGGTGAGCTGAGTTTGGTCGTCGATAAATTCAAACTTTGAGCGGGACAATGCAACCATGATTGGCGAGGAGTGAGTTAAATGAAGAGTTCGATGATGATGACGGTGATGATAGGCTTGCTGCTGAGCATGAATCTGCAGGCCGCTCCCAAGGAGGATTATCTGCGCCCTGAGAAGGTGCCCGCCCCGGCGAGCAATAAAATAACGCCCGAGCGCGTCGAACTGGGCAAGGCCCTGTTCTTCGATCCGCGCCTTTCCGGCTCCAACTGGATCAGTTGCGCCACCTGTCACAATCCGGCCCTCGGCTGGTCCGACGGCTTACCCACCGCTATCGGTCATGGCATGAAGGTGCTGGGGCGCGCGACGCCGACGATTCTGAATACGGCGTACCAGCGCAAACAAATGTGGGATGGCCGTTTTCGCAGCTTGGAAGACCAAGCATTGGGGCCCATCGCCGCGGATGTTGAGATGAACCAAGATTTGGATGAGGTGGTCGCGGAGCTCAAGGTGATTCCCGGTTATGTGTCTATGTTTGAAAAGGCCTACCCCGGCGAAGGTGTGAGTCAAGCGACCATCGCCAAGGCTCTGGCGAGTTTTGAGCGCACGGTCGTCTCCACGGAGGCGCCCTTCGACCGTTGGATAAAAGGCGACGAAACGGCCATCAGCGAGTCGGCGAAAAACGGGTTTGCCTGGTTTGAAGATGGGAGTAAAGGCAACTGCGCCGCCTGCCACATGGGTTTCAATTTCATGGACGACGGTTTTCATAATGTGGGCCTGAAAGGTAATCAAGATGCGGGCCGTTTCGCCGAGGTGCCGGTGCCGGTCATGAAGGGCGCCTTCAAGACGCCGACCTTGCGTGACATCACCCTCACGGCGCCGTATATGCACAATGGCATGTACGCCACCCTGGAAGAGGTGGTGGCGCACTATAACCGCGGCGGCGATACCAAAGATAATCTGGATCCGAACCTGAAGCCGCTGAATCTGACGGCGCAAGAGCAGAAAGACATCGTGGAATTTTTAAAGACGCTGACCGGCGAACCTATGGTGGTCACCGTGCCCCAACTGCCGCAATAAGCCTGGAGGAATGGTAATGAAGTCGAGAGTAATCATATTGCTGGGTTCCCTGCTGCTGGCGGCGGGCGGCGCTGGCGCGGCGGAATATACGGTGGCGCAGCACAATAAAACCTTCGAGAAAGACGGTGTCAAGGTGGAAAAAATGACCATCAAAGCCGGCGACACCGTCCATTTCAAAAATATGGATCCGTGGTTTCACAATGTCTTTTCCCTCTCGGATATTAAAACCTTTGATTTGGGTTCTTATCCCCAAGGGCAGCAAAAATCCGTGGTCTTCGACAAACCGGGTACCGCGGAAGTGGAATGCGCCATCCATCCCCAAATGCTCATGGAGCTAGAGGTGCAGTAATGAAATTACGCTTGTTTGTCATCGGCGCGGTGGCGGTATTGGCGCAATGGATTTTATCCGGCGCCGCCGTCGCTACTGACAGCCGCGAGCGGATCGATATGGAAATTTCCAAGCCGGTGGTGCGGGGCGCGATTGTATTTAAAAATTATTGCACCCTTTGCCACGGCGAAGTCGCTGACGGTAGCGCGCGGGCGTCGAAACTCTATGAGGGTTTGGACTTGTCCATTTCGCCCGATTCGGTGGCGAGTTATGAGAAAATCATCCGCAAGGGCGGCGAGGGCGTGGGTAAATCACCCTTCATGCCGCCATGGGAAGGTGAATTATCGGAAGAACAGGTCAGCGACGTGATTGCCTATCTCGCCCTGGTGGGCAAGCCCGAGCGCCGTGGCGAGGTGGTGTTCAAGACCAATTGCGTGCTCTGTCACGGCGTCAAGGGGGACGGCAAGGGACGCGCCGCGGTCTTATACGATCCCAAACCCGCCGATCTCACCCGCAGCGACAAGAACGATATATACAAGACCATGATTATCACCAATGGCGGCGCATCCATGGGCCGCTCACCCGTGATGCCGGTGTGGAGTGAGCAGTTGACGACTCAAGAGATCAAGGATGTGGTGAGTTATTTGCACACAATCCTGGTAGTGCCGCCGCCGGAAGGCTGATTTGGTTCGCCAGGCATGACTCTATTCAGGGCCGCTACGCGGCCCTGATGCGTTTTGGCGGCGCTATCCCCGCCCGGGTGCCATGCCCCAGTGATGATGCCGTATAATGCCGCTGCCCGCGTCCTCGTCCGAGTGCGCGTTTGTTTTGCGACAGGTAATCAGCATATGAGCACGGATCAATTGAGCCCGGACGGCATTGAGCGTCTGCCCTTGAAGATTTTCACCGAGAAGGCGTACCTGGACTATTCCATGTACGTCATTCTCGACCGGGCCTTGCCCCACATCGGCGACGGCCTCAAACCGGTGCAGCGGCGCATCGTCTACGCCATGTCGGAGCTGGGCCTGACCGCGGCGGCGAAATATAAAAAATCGGCGCGCACCGTCGGTGACGTGCTGGGTAAATTCCACCCCCACGGCGACTCGGCCTGCTACGAGGCCATGGTGCTCATGGCCCAATCGTTTTCCTATCGCTATCCGCTCATCGACGGCCAGGGCAACTGGGGCTCGCCGGACGATCCCAAATCCTTCGCGGCGATGCGTTACACCGAGTCGCGGCTGGCGCCTTATGCCGAGGTGCTACTGAGCGAGCTCGGCCAGGGCACGGTGGATTGGGTGCCTAATTTCGATGGCACGCTCGAAGAGCCCGCGATGTTGCCCGCGCGTCTGCCCAATGTCTTGCTCAATGGCGCCACCGGCATCGCCGTGGGTATGGCCACCGACATCCTGCCGCACAACGCCCGCGAAGTTGCCGCCGCCTGTATCCGTTTATTGGAAGAACCGCAGGCCAGCGTCGCGCAATTGTGTGAGCAGGTCTTGGGGCCGGATTTTCCCACCGATGCCGAGATCATTACCCCGCGCGCCGATTTGTTGCAGCTGTACGAGACCGGCAATGGCTCGGTGCGGCTGCGCGCCCGTTATGAAATGGAAGACGGCGACATCGTCGTCACCGCGCTGCCCTACCAAGTCTCCGGCTCTAAAATTCTGGAGCAGATCGCGGCGCAGATGAATGCCAAAAAACTGCCGATGGTGGAGGACCTGCGCGACGAATCCGACCACGAAAATCCCACGCGCTTGGTGATCGTCACCCGTTCCAATCGGGTGGACAGCGAGGCCTTGATGGCCCACCTGTTCGCGACCACGGATTTGGAGCGCAGCTACCGCGTCAACTTTAATGTCATCGGTCTCGACGGCCGGCCGCGCGTGAAAAATCTACGCGAGATGCTGACGGAGTGGCTGGAGTTCCGCACCACTACCGTCCGCCGCCGTTTGCAATACCGTTTGGACAAAGTGCTGCAACGCCTGCAGATCCTCGACGGTCTGTTGGTCGCCTATCTCAATCTCGACGAGGTCATCCGTATCATCCGTTACGAGGACGAACCCAAGGCCGTCTTGATGGCGCGTTTTTCCTTGAGCGAAATTCAAGCCGACGCCATTTTGGATTTAAAGCTGCGTCACTTGGCCAAGCTGGAAGAGATGAAGATCCGCGGCGAACAGAGCGAGCTGGCCAAGGAGCGCGACACTCTGGAACGTATCCTCGGTTCGAAGAGGCGCTTACATGCCTTGATTCGCGCCGAGATCGAGGCCGACGCCGGAAAATATGGCGATCCGCGGCGCTCGCCCTTGGTGGCGCGCAGCGCGGCGCTGGCCTTCTCGGCGGATACGCTGGTGCCCAGCGAAGCGGCCACCGTGGTCTTGTCACAGATGGGCTGGGTGCGCACGGCCAAGGGTCACGAGATCGATCCGGCGAGTTTGAGTTACAAGGCGGGCGACGGCTTCGCCTTCGCGGCGCGCGGGCGCAGCAATCAACCGGCGGTGTTCCTCGATTCCACGGGGCGGAGTTATTCGCTGCCCGCGCACAGCCTGCCTTCGGCGCGCGGCCAGGGCGAGCCGCTCACCGGCCGCCTCAGCCCGCCGCCGGGCGCGGTGTTCGCGGGGCTGATGCTGGGCAATCCGGAGGACCATTATCTGCTCGCCAGCGACGCGGGCTATGGCTTCGTGATCAAACTCGCCGATCTGTACGCGAAAAATAAAAGCGGCAAGGCGGTGCTGTCCCTGCCCAAGGGCGCGCGGGTGCTGGCGCCGGCCCGGGTGCATGATCCGGCCGCCGATCTGGTCGCCGCGGTCAATAACCACGGCCGCATGCTGGTGGTGCCGCTCTCAGAATTACCCGCCCTCACCAAGGGCAAGGGCAATAAGATCATCGGCATCCCCTCGGCCAAACTGGCGGCGCGCGAGGAGTTCGTGGTCGCCATGGCGGCGGTGCCCGCCGGGGGCACGCTCGTCATCCACGCCGG
Source organism: uncultured Gammaproteobacteria bacterium (assembly GCA_947259075.1). Classification (GTDB taxonomy): domain Bacteria; phylum Pseudomonadota; class Gammaproteobacteria; order DRLM01; family DRLM01; genus CAKKSB01. Next base: position 8,328 of record CAMYKQ010000056.1, read on the forward strand.
TCAGCGCCACATGAACCTGAAACGGGCGGACCTGGAGGCCTACGCCGGGGAACGCGGACGGCGCGGCACGGCTCTGCCGCGAGGCTTCCAAAAGGTCGACCGTTTGTCGGTCGATTTGGGCTGATAGCGCGGCCGGGCGGCGGGATCGAAACCGTTTTTTTGCTGTCGAAGCGAAGGTTTGCCGGGGAGGGGGCGGGCTTGAAATGTCCACCTGCCACCCCCACCCTGAAACCTGTTTGCCACTCACTAACTGGAGCCTTTTCAGATGAAGCGCATCATGCTTTTTCTTGCCACCAACTTAGCCATCATCGTGGTGCTGAGTATTACCCTGCGCATCCTCGGCGTCGAGCGCATCCTCGACGAGCAGGGGACGGGCTTGAATATAAACGCCTTGCTGGTATTCGCGGCGGTGTTCGGTATGGGCGGTTCCTTCCTCTCCTTGGCGATTTCCAAATGGACCGCCAAGCGCTTTACCGGCGCCAAAGTGATCGAGCAGCCGCGTAACGAGGAAGAGCGCTGGCTGGTCGAGACCGTGCAGCGTCAGGCCCGCGCCGCGGGCATCGACATGCCGGAGGTGGCGATTTACGATGCGCCGGACGTCAACGCCTTCGCCACCGGCATGCGCCGCAATAGTGCGTTGGTGGCGGTGAGCACGGGTTTGCTGCGCTCAATGAGCCGCGATGAGGCCGAGGCGGTGCTGGGTCACGAAGTGAGTCACGTTGCCAATGGCGATATGGTTACCCTGGCCTTGATCCAAGGCGTGGTGAACACCTTCGTGATTTTCCTGTCGCGGGTCATCGGCCATTTGGTGGACCGCGTGGTGTTCAAGAATGAGCGTGGCCACGGCCCGGCGTTTTGGGTAACGACCATCGTCGCCGAGCTGGTGCTGGGCATTCTCGCTAGTACCATCGTGATGTGGTTCAGCCGTCAGCGTGAATTCCGCGCCGACGCGGGCGGTGCGAAGCTGGCGGGGCGGCAGAAGATGATCAGTGCCTTGGAACGTTTGGCGCAGGCGCATAACCCCCAGCCCTTGCCGGATCAGATGGCGGCCTTCGGCATTTCCGGCGGCATCGCCCACGGTTTGAAGCGCTTGTTCATGACCCATCCGCCCTTGGAGGAGCGCATCGCCGCGCTGCGCGCGCAGGCTTAATCGCGCTCCGGGCGTTAATAAAAAAGGCCGCCACCCGCAGCGCAGGTGACGGCCTTCGTTTTTGTCTCAGTCGTTTTCTTCGAAGTCGTAAGCGAGGTCTTCGTCGGGGGCCTGCAGGAAAAAGCCGAGGATGTAATCCACATTGCATTGCCACAAGGTCGTCATCTTGCTGGCCTCTTGCACGAAGGTGGCGATGGTCAGGGTGCCAAGGTCGTGAGCCGCTTGCACCACGGTCTTAATCATCAATTCGTCTTTCGCGTCGCCGGAGAGTTTGTCGACGAAGGAGCCCGCTAGTTTCACGAAGTCGGCGCGCAAATGATCGAGATTTTCCAGCGAACGCGGATCGGCGCCGAAGTGGCCCAGCGCGGTGCGGCAGTGCAGTTGCTTCAAGCCTTGGATCAATTGTTTCGCCGCCGCCGCATGGCGTGCGGCGCTGGCTTCCTTGATTTCGAAAATGAGCGTGTCGCCAGGTAAACGCAATTCTTGCAGCTGTTTGCCGATCCAAGGCGCCAAGGTTTGATCGCCAATACTGTCCTCGGAAAGCTTGACGATAAAGCTGGTTTCCTTCCCTCGCGCGCGTTGTTTCACCAGGGTTTGCATGGCGGCGAGTATCACCCACCGGTCCAGGGCGGTCATCAGTCCGGCCTTTTCCGCCGTAGGCATGAACTCCGCGGGCATCAGCTCCTTGCCTTGTTCGTCGAGCATGCGCATCAACACGTCATAGCATTGGAAGGGTTCGCCGTGCAGGTTGACGATGGGCTGATAGACCAAGCGGAAACGGTTCGCCGCCAGGGCATCGCGAATGCGATGGCGCGCGGCGAGCGCTTGATCATTAGTGGCGGCGATCTTGAGATTGGGGCTGGCGACCTGCACGCGGTTGCCGCCGGCCTGTTTGGCTAGCTGACAGGCGGTGTCGGCGTCAGCCAGCGCGGCGATGCCTTTTTTAATCGCCGCCGCCGGCGCCGTTACGCCGATGCTGCAGGTGGTGCTGGTTTTCTTACCGTTGCGTTGCCATGCAAGCTGCGCTACATCTTCGCAGATAGCCTGCGCGATTTTCGCCGTTTGTTCAGTGTCGTGCCGGGGGAATAACAGCGTATAGATTTGCGGCGAATTACGGCTCACCGTCACGCCCTTACCCGCGCGCTTGACCACGGCGGCGGCGATGTCGTGAATGAGGGCATCGAACTCCACGCCGCCAGCCTGCTCCTTGAGCTTGTCGAAGCCGTCGATTTCCATATAAGCCAGCGCCAAGGCTGGGCGCGGTTCCGTTAGTAGCAGATTGTCCACGATGCCCATGAATTCACCCGTGCCGACCAAACCCAAAAGGTCGCGCGGGGTGGCGGCTGCGGTTTGGGCGGCGGAGTTGAATTCGGCGGCCAGCGCAATGGCCAGTTGTACGCATTGCTGGCCGTTGACGTGGGCGTTGGAGGCCTCCACGGTAGTCGTGAATTCCCGGCCATCGGCGCTTTGCACCCGCAGTTCAATTTGGTCGCTGCCGGTGTCTTGGCTGTTGATGCGTTTAATTAATTCGATGAAGGCCTGGCGGTCATCGTTGTGTACCAGCGCGCTGAGCGACGGTGCCGTGCTATCACCTTGTTTGACCGCCAAGGTGTTGAACGCCGGATTGCTATAAATGATTTTGCCGGCCCGCACGCAGGCGATGGCATTACGCGATGTTTCGAGCAAGCTGTGGCAGCGCCGCTCGCTTTCACGGAACATGCGTTCGTAATAATGGCGGGCGCGGCGCTGGGCAAGGTCGTGCAGTTCGCGCCCCACCACTAAGTGCAATTGAGCGGTGTTGTGTTTGTTGATCATGGCGCGGGCGCCGTGGCCCAGCGCCTCGGTGAGCGCTGCCTCCTCGACCTGTTCCTCAAGGATCAGCAATGGAATATCGAGCTTGGCGTGTTTGAGCAGGGCGAGCGCTTGTTTGGCGCTGAATCCCGCCACTTGCGGCGGGCAGAGAATGATGTCCCATTCTTGTTTTTTTAGGGCGACTTGAAATTCCAGGGGCGATTTGACCCGCGCGGCGGTTACGGCGTAACCCGCGTCGCGTAGAGGATCGATCAGCGCTTGCGCCTCGGCGGCGGATTCCTCCAAAACCAAAAGGCGTAATACGCTTTGTCCGCTTGCTTGTGGTTTTTCAGCCAACCCCAATTGTCCCTCAGACACCGTATTCTCCCGCGTTTTTTACCAGCCCATGGAGTTTGTTAGCCCCTGTTCTTGCTGGCCCAAAAAAATTATCGGCCCTCGAAACTGAAACATGAGAGTTGACCGCGCTGCTATCCTTTGCTTGTATAGGAGGGCACGTTGAGTGCGTCTGGAGGCCGATCATGCAAGAAGTAAGGGTGCGACAAGAAAAACAAGGTGATGCGGATGCGATCACCGTAGTGAACCGCAGTGCCTTCGGCGGGGATGACGAGGCCCAATTGGTACTGGCCTTGCGCGGTTCGAAGAATTTTATCCCCGAGCTGTCCTTGGTCGCCGAGGTGGGCGGGCGTATTGCCGGGCATATTTTATTGTTCCGCGCCCAATTAGAGCGGTCGCCGGGCCCCACCATGGATGTTTTGGCCTTGGCGCCCATGGCCGTGGTGCCGTCCCAGTCGCACCGGGGTATCGGGTCTACTTTGATACAAGAGGCCGCCGCCGCGGCCGGCCGTTTGGGGTATCAGGCCATCGTGGTGATTGGGCACCCGGATTATTACGGACGGTTTGATTTCCTGCCTGCCGCGCGCTGGGGTATTCAATGCCTGTTGCCGGTACCGGTGGAATCCATCACCGCCCGCGAGCTGGTGCCCGGCGTTTTAGCGGCGGGGGGGCGCTTGCGTTACCCGGCCGAGTTCGCGCGCTTATTTCAGGCGAATGGCTAAGGCGGCTAGGAGCCTGTCGGCTTTGGGACTGAGCTACCGCGCCGGTAGGAGAGCGGTCCATTTTTCCGATCCTTCTCGTCAAATAGCGACGGCTCCACCCTTCGCTTCGCTCTTCCCTCGAACGATCGAAAAAACTGACCCCGCTCTCCCACCTTGCTCGCCACGATCGCCCAAGTCCGACAGGCTCCTAGAGACCGGACCATACAGAGTCGAATTCTTTTTTGCGTATACGCGCAACGTCGTCCTCCGTTTCCTCCAGGGCTTCCGCGAGGGTGGTGAACTCGAAACGGGTATAAGCCTGTGTCCCTTCGACGGCCCGTCCGAGGCGGAGGCGGCGTTCGGTTTCTCCAGTTTTGACCGAGATGATGTCGCCGGGGTGGTAGAGGAAGGCCGGCGTCATTAAGGTTTCCACGCTGTCTTGGGGTGGCACGATGGGCATGAGAAAGGCTTTTAAATAATCACGCTCGGTCTCGCCGCTGTCGGCGAGGCGCACCTTGATCGGCGTGGCTGAGGGCACCAGCATTTGCATGCCGAAATCCACGCTGCGCCCGGCCTGGGATTTGAGCCAGCGGATCACGCCGATGCCCAAATTTTCGGAGCCGCCGTCATCGCCGTGCCGCACGGCGATCAATTCACCCACGCGCACCCGCGCCGCTTCGCCCCCTTCCCAGCGTAAACGCGCGCCGGTGGCGCTTTCGTTAATGATGCGGCAGGTCGCGCCGCTCATTGCGTATGGCGCGCCCGCGCGGTGTTCGTTCACCGCTTGGTGGCTGGCGCTGAGGCCGAAGATGACCACGACGCTGTCCGTTTGACCCGCACGGGAGAAGACGCGTTTGGAGCTGTGGCCCCAGGAGAGCAATAAGCGCCGCAACAAGTCGCGCGAATAGGTTTCTTTTTGCGTGTTGGCGCGGGCGGGCGCCAGCATGTGATCTTGGCCGGCTTGCGTCAGCAAACCGCGCAAGCTGTGGCTGAGCGCGGTGGTGTCCAGCATGCGGGTGGTGGACTGTTGCCGTACGGTGTTGTAGATCAAATAGGCGGGCGGCGCATCGCCGTCGAGGTCCATGACGAAGACGCCGGGCGGTTCGTTGAAATCAGTGAGGGTGTAGAGCTGGCATTGGCCGGCCCAGCTTTCCAGCAAGGTATACGTCGTGTTCATCTCGTGTTGCGTGAGATGGTGGGGGTCCGCCAGCGCCAGCAGCAAAATCTGTTTGAAGACATCACTGACCGAGGTGTTCCCGTCGCCCTGTTTCAGGGGATCTTTCACCACGCCGAGGTGCATCGCCTTGCGCTCGGCCTCGAGATAGAGAGTGTATATCGTCCGCCAGCGCGCGCCGTCCACCTCTTCATAGAGTTCATAAGAGGTGAGCAGGCTTTGGCCGTGGTAATAGAGGGCGCGATGGAGGGCGGTAACCAGGCCGTCCACGTCCTGTCGCAGCCCGTTTTGTCCCAGGAGGGTGGAGACGGCTTGGTGATAAGCCCCGGCCATTTCCAACTGGATTTCTCGTAGCAGCTGGGCGATCTTGCGGTTCTTTTCCGGCAGCGGGAAGGCGGTGCCGGTGTAACGCCGCCGCAGGGCGTCGCGCAGATAACGTACCGGCGAGCGCAAGGATTCCAGGGCTTTAATGCGTTGCGTGGCGGGCACGTCGACGCCGCGCATTTGTGTCAGCGAGCTAAAAATCAGGCGGCAGGTTTCACCTAAATTGGCGAGTGGCAGTCCCGCCGCCCATTCGTCGGGGTCGTCGCGGCGGATGTCCAGTAGGTGCTGGATACCGGATTGAGAGACTGTGTTATTGGCGCTTGTTTGCATCACCCATACCTCGAATTCGTGGTCCGCCTTGTTGATTATTGGTTTTGGCGAGGTGGTCCGGTACCGCGATTAGCGCGATTACGCGCATCAATAGCCTAGTCCGAAGAGCGGCCATTTTACATGATTGGCCGCTTGCTGGCTCCCCCCTCGATTTCCCGCACCAGGCGGGGGACTAAATAACCGGGTAAGCGATCGCGCAGTGCGCCCAGTAAAGCACGCGCCTCGGTTTCGGGAATATCGAAATGCGCGGCGCCTTGCACCCGGTCCAAAACATGGAGGTAGTAGGGCAGAACCCCGGCCGCAAAGAGTGCCTCGCTCAGCGCCGCTTGGGCCGCCACGCTGTCATTGACCCCGCGCAACAGCACGGCTTGATTGAGCAAGGTGACGCCGCAGTCTTGCAGCGCGCGCAGCGCGGCGGCGGTGTCGCCATCGATCTCGTGGGCGTGGTTGGCGTGGATCACGGCCACTTTTTGCAGCGGGGAGGCGCTGAGCCAGGCGCGGAATTCGTCGTTGATGCGGCTGGGCAGCACGATGGGCAGGCGGGTGTGGATGCGCAGGCGCCGTACATGAGGGATGGCGGCCAATTGCTCGGTCAGCGCCGCGAGGCGGGCATCGCTGAGCGCCAGCGGGTCGCCGCCGCTCAAGATGATTTCGCTGAGGCTCGTGTCGGCCGCGATGTGTTCCAGGGCGGTTTGCCACTGCCCGGCGGCGGGTTTGGCGTCGCTGTAGGGGAAGTGGCGGCGGAAGCAGTAGCGGCAATGCACGGCACAGGCGCCGGTGGTGATGAGCAGGGCGCGGCCGTGGTATTTGTGCAGCAGGCCGGGTTGAGGCATTGCTTGCAAGTCGCCCACCGGGTCGGCGAGAAAACCGGGGGTTTGCGCGTCTTCTTCGATCAGGGGCAGCACTTGGCGCAGCAGTGGGTCGGTGGGATCGCCCTTGCGCATGCGCGCCACGTAGGCGCGCGGTACTCGCAAGGGGAATTCGCGCATTGCCTGCGGCGTGGCGAGTAATTCAGGCGGCAATTCGAGCAGACGCAACAGCTCGGCCGGATCGCGGACCGCGTCGGCCAATTCCTGCTGCCAGCGCGGGCGCTGCCAAGTGAGGGGATTTCGCTGTAACATAGGCGCCCTTAAACCAAGGGGCGGCGCTGCCGCCCGGATGGACCCGCTGATTGGGCCTGCGGGGCCGGTGTGGGCAGGCATTATAAACGAGGACAGTATGGCAACGTTCAGTACCAGTGAATTTCGCGGCGGATTAAAAGTGATGCTCGACGGTGACCCCTGCGCCATCATCGAGAATGAATTCGTCAAGCCGGGCAAGGGCCAGGCCTTCAGCCGGGTGAAGCTGCGCAATCTCAAGACGGGGCGGGTGCTGGAGCGCACTTTCAAGTCGGGTGAAACCCTGGAAGCGGCCGACGTCGTCGATACTGACATGCAATATCTTTACAACGACGGCGAGTTTTTCCATTTCATGGTGCCCGAGACCTTCGAGCAATTCGCCGCCATGCCCGCCGTGGTGGGTGATGCCGCGAAATGGCTCAAGGGTCAGGAGATGTGCGTCATCACCTTGTACAACGGCCAGCCCCTGGCCGTGGCCGCGCCCAATTTCGTCGAGCTCGCCGTGGCCGAGACCGACCCCGGCGTGCGCGGTGATACCTCGGGCGGCGGCGGCAAGCCCGCCACCTTGGAAACCGGCGCCGTAGTGCGCGTGCCGCTGTTCATCAATGTGGGCGAAGTGCTCAAAGTCGATACCCGCACCGGTGAATACGTCTCCCGCGCCAAGGCATAGCGGGCGGCCGCGGGCCCGCCGCTGCGCAGCCGTGGTCTTGCGCGGCGGCGGCGCAAGTCGCAACACACTACTGAAATGAGCTGGCGCCCCACCGCGACCTTCGGCATGCTGCGCCAGCGCGCGCGTTTACTGGCCGAACTACGTGGTTTTTTCGCCGCGCGCGGCGTGCTGGAGGTGGAGACGCCGCTGTTATACGGCGCCGGTGCCAGCGATCCCCATCTCGCCAGCTTCGTAACGGATTACCTCGGCCCCGGCGCGGCGTCGGGCCGGCCCCTGTATCTGCAGACCTCGCCCGAATTCGCCATGAAGCGCTTGGTCGCCGCGGGCAGCGGAGCCATCTATCAAATCACCAAGGCCTTCCGCAACGGCGAGGCGGGCAGGCGCCACAACCCGGAATTCACGCTGCTGGAGTGGTACCGGCCCGGGTTCGACGACGCGGCCTTGATGCAGGAGGTGGATGCGCTAGTGCGGCAGGCCTTAAATACCCCGCCCGCCGCGCGCGCGCCTTACGCGGATTTATTCGCGCGGCATGTGGGGGTGGATGTGCATAGCGCCGATGCCAGGGTACTGCGTGATGCCGCGGCGGCGCGGGGTATCGTGCCCCCCGCGGGGTTCGGTGACGCGGGTGAACCCTGGCTGGATTTTCTCTGGAGCCATGCCGTCGAGCCGCATTTGGGCTGCGATGGCCGCCCGCTGTTCGTGACGGATTACCCCGTCACCCAAGCTATGCTCGCCCGGGTGCGGTCCGGTTCGCCGCCGCTGGCGGCGCGCTTTGAGTTGTATCTCGACGGCGTCGAACTGGCCAACGGTTTCCATGAATTGGCCGACGCCGGTGAGCAGCGGCGGCGTTTTACGGCGGATAATATCCAGCGATGCGCCGCTGGTTTGCCGCTGATGCCGCTCGATGAGTTTTTGCTCGCCGCGTTGACGCACGGCCTGCCCGATTGCAGCGGCGTCGCCTTGGGGATCGACCGCCTGTTGATGCTGCAAACCGGGACGGAGGATATCGCCGGGGTGCTGGCCTTTCCCCTGTCCCATTGCTGAGCGCGGTCCGGGGATTTCCCTGGCTTGAAATATATTGCAGAATGATGTCGGCTCATTTTACGAATGAGGTCTGGGTTCGGCTGATGATGGGTTTTCAGGAGATTAAGCTACTGTGCCGGAAATTCTTTTTATTCGCGGCATAGGGCTTGCTAAGGTTAGGGAGGGGGTCAAGCGCAGGGACCGGCAAGGTTTATAACGCTAAGTCTGTCCGCTGCGATTGAGTAAGGTTGTCGTTCTCGACGGGGATGATCTATATTGTGATTTCAAACACATCAGACACGGGGCGGAGCAGCGCTATGGAACGTCGATGGACCACGCGGGCTCGCGTCAATTTGCCCGTTGAATTATTGCAGGCGGGTACGCACACGGAAGGGTGTCATACAGTTGATGTGGGTTTGGGCGGGGTTTATCTTGAAGTGCCGCCGAACGTGAGGCTGTTCGCGGAATCCCACGTTGAGTTGATTTTCAAACTGAACGATGGCACGGAGGTCACTAAGCACCGTGTCAAGGCCCGGGTCGTGCGGGTTGGGGATACGGGCGCGGGGATGATGTTCCGCGACTTCGACGCCACGACCTTCCGCTCCTTGCAGGAAATTCTTCGCACTCGCGAAGGCGCGGTGACTTAAGGCGCTAAGCCACTTTAAACTGAAAGCCGGTCCGCTACTTGCGGGCCGGTTTTTTGTTGTTTTCTTTTTCCCACTTGGCGTAGCAATCAGCGCCGCAGAAATAATGCACGTACTCCGTGCCCTCGTGCCCCTTGGCTACCGAACGGGGAATCTCTTTCAGGCATATTTCGCAGTGCAGCAGAGGGTCTTCGTGTTTGTCGGGACGTTTACTCATCGCGGCGCTCCCTCTGACATAAACCTATATGCACTTTAGCACAGCCCGTTCAGCCTTGGGCGGCGTGCTGCGCACCGGCGGCGAGGGTGGCGAAGTGTTGTCCCATCTGTACCGCCGCGCCGGGCTGAATGGCGGGCGCCAAACCGGCGCTGCCGGCGGGGAACAATAAAATGACCGTCGAACCCATGTTGAAGCGGCCGATTTCCTCGCCGCGTTCGAAGCGGATCGGCGCGGCGCGCTTGCTGTAATCCCAGCGTCGCGGCCCGCCGCGGTGATCGACGCTTACCAGCCCGGACCACACGGTTTCCATCCCCGCCACGAACATCGCCCCCACCATAATCAAGGCCATGGGGCCGGCGTCGGTGTCGAATAGCATCACCAGGCGTTCATTGCGCGCGAACAGGCCGGGGATGGTGTCCGTGGTGCGCGGGCTGACGCTGAACAATTTGCCGGGCACGTAGACCATCTCCCGCAACTGCCCGGCGAGGGGCATGTGCACGCGATGGTAATCCTTGGGGGATAAATACAGCGTGGCGAAGACGCCGCCGTCGAACAGCGCGGCGTGTTCCGCCGCTCCGCCCAGCAAGGTTTCCAGGCTGTAATCGTGGCCTTTGGCTTGATAGACGCGGCCGTGTTCGATGGGGCCGGCCTGGCTCACGGCGCCGTCCACCGGGCAGGCGATGGCGTCCGGGTCGGCGGGCAGCGGCCGCGCGTCGGCGCGCAGCGCGCGGATGAAAAAGGTGTTGAAATCGGGATAGGTTTCCAGCTTGGGTTGCTCGGCGATGCTCATGTCCACCCCGTAGCGGCGGATGAACCAGTTGATCTGCCAGCGTTTGAACCAGCGCGCGCGCACCCGGGTGGCGCGGTACATCAAGCGGGTGAGCAGCCCGTGCGGCGCGAGGTGTTGTTCCAGCACCGAAAAGTATTGACCGCGCTGGGGGGAGGATGGATCGCTCGCCGATGGCGATGAGGCTGTTTTATTCATGAAGTCACTGCGTGATGTCGGGGAGATGTGCCGGGTTTGAGGCTGCCCCGGCGCAAAACGCGTAATCTTAACGCAGAAGCGGCGGCGGTGATACCCGCCGCTCCATCGCCGCGCTGAGTTGCTACACTCAGCCGGGTAACGGCGGGGAATGCGCGATGGATTTGGAGACACTGGCGGAGCAATTGGGTGAAGCCCTGAGGGAGCGGGCTATGATGCTGGCGGTGGCGGAGTCCTGCACCGGCGGCTGGGTGGCGCAGGCGCTGACCAGCGTCGCCGGCAGCTCGCGCTGGTTCGATCGCGGTTTCGTCACCTACAGCAATACCGCCAAACAAGAGATGCTGGGGGTGAGTCCCGCCACCCTCGGTCACCACGGCGCGGTGAGCGAGGCCACGGCGCGGGAGATGGCCGAGGGCGCGCTTAGCCACAGTCACGCGCATATGACGGTGGCTATCACCGGCATCGCCGGGCCCGGCGGCGGCAGTTTGGAGAAGCCGGTGGGCACGGTGTGGCTGGCTTGGAGCGCGCTGGGGCGGCCCACGCGCACCCGGCTGGAACATTTCAGGGGTGACCGCGCCAGCGTCCGCCATCAGGCGGTGGCGGTGGCGCTGCAAGGTCTGCTGGATTTAGTGGCGGATGGCGGTTGAGCGCCAGCGCTTGTTTTTCGCATTGTGGCCGGCGCCCGCGCAACGCGCTGCTTTAAGCCATTTGGCGGGGCGGGTGCCCGCGGGCTTGGGCCGGCCGGTGAGCCTGGATACGCTGCACATCACCCTCGTTTTTCTCGGTGCCGTGAGCACGGAACAGCGGCAGGCGCTGGAGGCCGCGGCGGAGCGGATTAACGCGCCGTCTTGTCTGTTGACCCTGGACCGTTTCGGTTATTGGCGCAAACCGCAGGTGCTGTGGGCGGGCTGTGCCAGCACGCCACCGCCCTTGTTGCATCTGGTCGCCCAATTGCAACGGGCGGCCTCGGTCTGCGGCTTGCGGGTGGACACCCGCCCCTATCAGCCCCACCTCACCTTGTGCCGCAAGGTCCGGCGGCCGCCACCCGGCTTGCCCGGATTCGAGCCCCTGTCTTGGCCGGTGGCGGCTTTCAGTCTGGTCGAATCGCAAACCCGCCCCGGCGGTGTGACTTATACGCAGCGGCGGGTTTGGGTGCTGGCGCCGCGTGCGGACAGTACATCGGGAGGGGATTCTGTGGAATAATCGCCCCTTTGCGGCGCCTGGGTGGCCGGCTTGAAATCAATACAGAATAGGGGATAGCGATGGATGCGAATAAATCAAAGGCTTTGAGCGCGGCGCTCAGCCAAATCGAGCGTCAGTTCGGCAAGGGTTCGGTGATGCGCATGGGTGATGCCGGTCCGGCGAAAGACATCGATGTCATCTCCACCGGGTCACTGACCTTGGATATCGCCCTGGGCATCGGCGGTTTGCCGCGTGGCCGGATCGTGGAGATCTACGGGCCGGAATCCTCCGGTAAAACCACGCTCACCTTGCAAGTCATCGCCGAGGCGCAGAAGAAGGGCGGCACCGCCGCCTTCGTCGACGCCGAACATGCGCTCGACCCGGCCTATGCGAAAAAACTCGGCGTGAACGTGGACGACCTGCTGGTCTCCCAGCCCGACACCGGCGAGCAAGCGCTGGAAATCACCGATATGCTGGTGCGTTCCGGCGCGGTGGACGTGGTGGTGGTGGACTCGGTGGCGGCGTTGACGCCGAAGGCGGAAATCGACGGCGAAATGGGCGATACCCACGTCGGCCTGCAAGCGCGTTTGATGTCGCAGGCGCTGCGCAAACTCACCGCCAACATCAAGCGCTCCAACACTCTGGTGATCTTCATCAACCAGATCCGCATGAAGATCGGCGTGATGTTCGGCAGCCCCGAGACCACCACCGGGGGCAATGCGCTCAAATTTTATGCCTCGGTGCGCCTGGACATCCGCCGCATCGGCGCCATCAAAAAAGGCGACGAGGTGGTGGGCAACGAGACCCGCGTCAAGGTGGTGAAGAACAAAGTGGCGCCGCCCTTCAAGCAAGCGGAGTTTGAAATCCTCTACGGTGAAGGCACCTCGCGTGAAGGCGAGATCATCGAGCTGGGCGTGCAAGCCAGTCTCGTCGATAAATCCGGCGCCTGGTATTCCTACAACGGTAACCGCATCGGCCAAGGCAAGGACAATGTCCGTAATTATTTGAAAGAGAATCCGGCGATCGCCAAGGAGATCGAAGAGCGGATTCGCGCCCAATCCTTAGTGCTGCGCACGGCGGACGAGGTGAGCGAAGAGGTCGCCGAGCTTGAGGCGGATTGAGTCCGGCGCGGACATGGACGAGCCCGCCGCGCGCGCGGCGGCGCTGAATTTGCTGGCGCACCGCGAGCACAGCCGCGCCGAATTGCGGCGCAAGCTGATGACGCGGGGCTGCGCGGAGACGGTGGCGGAAGCCGTGTTGAATTCACTTGAAGACGCCGGCTATCTCAGTGATGCGCGTTATGCGGAAATCTATGTGCGCGTGCGCGCCGAGAAGGGCTACGGACCCTTGCGTATCCGCGCCGAATTACGTGAGCGCGGGGTGGATAAGGCGTTAATAGAGGATTGCCTCGCGCCGCATAACGCCGCTTGGCCCGCGCACTTGGCGCGGGTTCACGCCAAACGATTTAAACGCACGGAGGATTTCGCCGAGCGGGTGCGGCAGGCGCGGTTTTTTCAAACCCGCGGTTTCACCTTGGAGCAGATTCGCGCGGTACTGGAGGGCGGTAAGACACGGGCGTGAGCGCCGTGGCACCGAGGGATGAGCGGTAAAGAGAAAAGAATCGGACAATGATAAGCAGCGCAGAATTACGCAGTCAGTTTCTCGAGTTTTTCCGTGGTCACGGTCATGAGGTGGTCCCGAGCAGCAGCCTGGTGCCGGCGGACGACCCCACCCTGTTGTTCACCAACGCCGGCATGGTGCAATTCAAAGAGGTGTTTCTCGGCGCGGAAAAACGCCCGTATAGCCGCGCGGCGAGTTCGCAGCGCTGCGTCCGCGCCGGCGGCAAGCACAACGATCTGGAGAACGTGGGGTACACCGCGCGCCACCACACCTTCTTCGAGATGCTGGGCAATTTCAGCTTCGGTGATTATTTCAAGCGCGAGGCCATCGGCTATGCCTGGGAGTTTCTCACGGAGGTATTAAAACTGCCGCGTGAACGCTTGTGGGTGACGGTGTATCACAGCGACGATGAGGCCTATGCGATTTGGACGCGGGAGATCGGCATCCCCTTGGAGCGCATCACCCGCATCGGTGATAAGCCCGGCGGCGGTTCCGACAATTTCTGGCAGATGGGCGACACCGGCCCCTGCGGACCTTGCACCGAACTCTTTTACGATCACGGTCCCGCCATCGCCGGCGGCCCTCCCGGCAGTCCCGAGGAAGACGGCGACCGTTACATCGAGATTTGGAATCTAGTGTTCATGCAGTACAACCGCGCGGCGGACGGCACGCTGACGCCGCTGCCCAAACCTTCGGTGGACACCGGTATGGGTCTGGAACGCCTCGCGGCGGTGATGCAGGGCGTGCATAGCAATTACGACATCGATCTGTTCCGCCATCTCATCCGCGCCGCGGCCGCGCTGGCGGGCGTGGAAAATACCGATAACAGCTCGCTGCGCGTCATCGCCGATCACATCCGTTCCTGCGCGTTTTTGATCGCCGACGGCGTCACCCCCGCCAACGAGGGGCGCGGCTATGTATTGCGGCGCATCATCCGCCGCGCCGTGCGTCACGGTCACGGCCTGGGACTCAATGAGCCCTTCTTCTACAAATTAGTCGCGCCCTTGGTGCAGGAGATGGGTGCGGCCTATCCCGAGCTGGCGCAAGCGCAGGCGCAGGTCGAGCGCGCCCTGCAGCGCGAGGAAGAACGTTTCCGCGAGACCCTCGACGAGGGCATGAAAATTTTGCGGCACGAGATGAGTTCCGTGGCGGGCAAGATCATCCCCGGCGACATCGCCTTTCGCCTCTACGATACCTTCGGTTTTCCCGTGGACCTCACCGCCGATTACGCCAAGTCGCAGGGTCTCGAAGTGGATATGGCCGGTTTCGAACAGGCCATGGAACAACAGCGCGAACGCGCCCGTGCCGCCAGCCAGTTCGGCGTCGACTACAGCGCCAGTGGCACGGTGACGGGCAGCACGGCCTTCACCGGCTACGAACACCTCGCCGGTGAGGGCCGCATCATTGGTTTGTACTGCGAGGGCGCGGCGCTGGAGGTGTTGGAGGCCGGCGCCGAGGGTATGGTGGTGCTGGACCGCACGCCGTTTTACGCCGAGTCCGGCGGCCAGGCCGGTGATCGCGGCGCCTTGCAGAGCGGGCAAGCGGAATTCGAGGTGCGTGACACCCAAAAGGTCGGAGAAGGCGCGCACGGTCATGTGGGCGTGGTGACGCGCGGCGTGTTGCGTGCCGGTGATGTGTTGCAGGCGCGGGTGGACGCGGCGGCGCGTCAGGCCACGGTGCTCAATCATTCCGCCACGCACTTGCTGCACGCGGCGCTGCGCGCGGTGCTGGGCGAACACGTCGCGCAAAAAGGTTCTTTGGTGAACGCGGAACGGCTGCGTTTCGACTTTTCCCATTTCGCGCCCGTGAGCCGTGAAGAATTGCAGCGGGTCGAGCGTTTGGTGAACGATCAGATTCGCGGCAACGCCGAGGTGGAAACCAAGGTGATGGGCTTCGAGGCGGCGCGCGCCGCCGGGGCCATGGCCTTGTTCGGCGAAAAGTATGGCGACGAGGTGCGGGTGTTGCGTATCGGTGATTTTTCCACCGAACTTTGCGGCGGCACCCACGCGCGCCGCGCCGGCGACATCGGTCTGTTCAAGATTTTGTACGAGGCCGGCGTCGCCTCGGGCGTGCGCCGCATCGAGGCCATGACCGGCGCCACGGCGGTGGCCGCCGTCGAGGCCGCGGAAGACGCCTTGGGGCGGGTCGCGGGTCTGGTGAAGGGCGGCCGCGACGACGTGGAAGACAAGGTGCAGCAGCTCATCGAACGCGGCCGCAAGCTGGAAAAGGAACTGGAACAACTCAAAGGCAAGCTCGCCAGCAGCCAGGGTTCCGATCTCGCGTCGCAGGCCGTTGAGGTCGCGGGGGTGAAGGTGCTGGCGGCGCGGCTGGACGGCGCCGACCCCAAGGCGCTGCGTGATACCGTGGATCAATTGAAAAACAAATTGGGTTCGGCAGTGGTGGTGTTGGCGGCGGTGAACGCTGAGAAAGTCAGTCTGGTGGCGGGCGTGACCGCGGATACGATGCAAAAAGTGAAGGCGGGTGAGCTGGTGAACAGCGTGGCGCAGCAGGTCGGCGGCAAGGGCGGTGGACGGCCCGATATGGCGCAAGCGGGCGGCACCGATCCCAGCGGTCTCGATGCGGCCTTGGCGGCGGTGCCCGCGTGGGTGGCGCAGCAATTGGCCTGAGCGCGATAGCTTGAGTGGATTAACAGTCAGCAGGCGGCCTGGAGCCGGAAAAATGAAATGGCATTGATCGTACAAAAATATGGCGGCACCTCAGTAGGCAGCCCGGAACGTATAGCCCATGTTGCGGCTAAGGTGATGGCCGCGCGTCAGCGTGGCGATGATGTAATTGTCGTGGTCTCGGCCATGAGCGGCGAGACCGATCGCCTGGTGGGGCTGGCGCACCAGATCGACCCGCGCCCCGCGCCGCGCGAATTGGATGTGCTGCTCGCCACCGGCGAACAGGTGACTATCGCTTTGCTCAGCATGGCGCTGCAAAAGGCCGGTTGCGCGGCGCGCTCCTACACCGGCGCGCAGGTGCGCATTCTCACCGACAACGTCTTCAACAAGGCGCGCATCCGTGACATCGATGAGGCGGCGGTGCGTAAAGACCTCGCCGCCGGGCGGGTGGTGGTGGTGGCCGGTTTTCAGGGCGTGGACGAGGACGGCAATATCACGACCCTCGGCCGCGGCGGCTCCGATACCACGGCGGTGGCGCTGGCCGCGGCCTTGAAGGCCGGCGAGTGTCAGATCTACACCGACGTGGACGGCGTCTACACCACCGACCCGCGGGTGGTGCCGCAGGCGCGGCGTCTCGATCGCATCACCTTTGAAGAGATGCTGGAGATGGCCAGCCTCGGCTCGAAAGTTTTGCAGATTCGTTCGGTGGAATTCGCCGGGAAATACAATGTGCCATTACGTGTCCTCTCCAGCTTTCAAGAAGGTGAGGGCACGCTGATTACTATTGAGGACACGCGGATGGAAGAGCCAGTTATTTCGGGTATCGCGTTCAATCGCGATGAGGCGAAGATTACCGTCGTGGGCGTGCCCGATCAGCCGGGCGTGGCCTACCGTATTTTGGGGCCGGTGGCCGAGGCCAATATCGAAGTGGATATGATCGTGCAAAACGTGGCGGCGGACGCCACCACCGATTTCACCTTCACCGTACACCGCCGTGATTTTGAGAAGGCCATGGAGATACTGCGCGGCGAGGCGCAGGCCATGGGTGCCCGCCAAGTGACGGGCGATAACAAAATAGTGAAGATATCCATCGTGGGGGTAGGCATGCGCTCGCACGCGGGAGTTGCCAGCAAGATGTTTAAGACGCTGTCACAAGAGGGAATCAATATCCGCATGATCTCCACCTCGGAGATTAAGGTTTCGGTGGTGGTGGACGAAAAGTACCTCGAGCTGGGGGTGCGTGCCCTGCATGATGCCTTTGAGCTTGAGCGGTCGCCTAAATAGCAAACTTCCTTGTCATCATCGCGTCCAATTGGAAACGGGCGATGTGTTTCGAGTGGTGAAAAGCCGGTTGTTTTTCAGGCGTTTGATGAAATTAAGAGCTGTAAAACATAGTCTTGGAAGAATAATTACAGTTTCGAAAAGGCGGGCCGATAGAAAAAGCAGTGAGCCGTGTGATTTTTTTAGGCTCCCACCTGGAAAACAAGTATGGTGATTGACCGAACAAGGAGACGAGATCATGCTGATTTTAACCCGGCGTGTGGGTGAGACGCTGATCATCGGGGATGACATAACAGTGACGGTGCTGGGCGTGAAAGGCAACCAAGTACGAATTGGTGTCAATGCGCCTAAGCATGTTTCTGTCCACCGCGAAGAGATCTACGAGCGTATACAGAAAGAAAAAGAAGCCCAAGGCCAATCAGGGAGTGATGGTCAAGCGCCGGGCGCCGGAGGCATCAAAGCGCACACCGGTTAGGGCGAGGACGAGAATAGATAAATTCATTTTGCGATTATTGAGCTGATTAGGTATCCTTTTGCCGGGTTCAGAACCTGGCGGGGATCGAAGGGGTAAAGCCCCCCTGCCTTGAGAGCGAATCCCGGTCACTGTGAGCTTGGAACTCCAAGCCACGCGACCATCAGGATTCGCTCATTTATTTTGTTTCGCCGCTTCCCATGGGTTAGGCAAGCCAGGTCTGGGTTAATGCCGGAGAGATGGCCGAGTGGTCGAAGGCGCTCCCCTGCTAAGGGAGTATGGGGTTTAAAGCCCCATCGAGGGTTCGAATCCCTCTCTCTCCGCCAATTCCCATGTCTTCTTGACACCTTGGGTTGGCAACAGGATAATCCGCATCCTTCTACGCAACACGCGCCCGTAGCTCAGTTGGATAGAGTACCAGGCTACGAACTTGGTGGTCGGGAGTTCGAATCTCTCCGGGCGCGCCATAAAATCTAGAAAAGGCTTAAGCCACCCGGCTTAAGCCTTTTGTTTTTTTACCTGGCCACTAGTGGTTTCACCGCCGATGGCGCTTGGCCCGCCTCGAAAACCGCGCCAGCCCGTATTATTACTGCACTCCTCGTCTATACTTACCAGAGACCTGGTGGGGTGAGTCCGCGGGCGCGTGCCTGGCGGTTGACCCCACCATACACTTTCCAGGCACAGGAGAGTTCATGATACGGCGCTTGCTCCTGTTTGCGGTGTTCACTGTGGTGCTTGCTAGCCTGGCGCGTGCGCAGAACGCCGAAGTCACCATCGGCGTATTGTCGTTTCGCGGCGAGGACGTTGGCATGGAGCGCTGGATGGCCACGGCCGATTATCTCAGCGCAACGCTGCCCGGCCGTCATTTTTCGATTCGTCCCTTGAGTCACGAGCAAGTGCAACAGGCGGCGAAAGAGGCGTCGCTGGATTTCATCGTCACCAACCCTGGCCAATATGTTCTGCTGGAAGAGGCTTATGGCGCATCGCGTATCGCCACGGCTTTAAGATGGAAACAGCCCGCCAGCGAGAGTAGTTATGGCGCGGTCATCATCGTGCGCGCCGGCAGTTCGATACGCGAATTGCGGGATTTGCGTGGACATTCCTTCATGGGCTTGGCGCCCAATTCCTTCGGTGCCTTTGGAATGGCGTGGCGGGAATTGGCCAAAGCCGGCATCGATCCTTTCCGGGACTTCAGTGGACTGAGCTTTGCCGACGGCGTGCAAGACAGTATTGCTTATGCGGTCCGTGACGGACAAGTCGATGCCGGCACGCTATGTTCCTACGTGTTTGAAGAGATGGTGGAGGAAGGCAAGATCGATCCCGCCGATTTCAGAATATTGAATCCGCGGACCTTCCCTAATTTCCCTTACCCCATTAGCACGCCGCTGTATCCCGAATGGCCATTCGCCAAGCTGCGCCACACGCCCGATGACTTGGCAATGGAGGTGGCCATCGCCTTGTTCCGCATGCCCGCGGACGGCAGCGCGCTCACCGCCGCGAAATTGCAGGGTTGGACGGTCCCGCTGGATTATCAGCCGGTACACGCCTTATTGCGTGAGTTGCGATTGGCGCCTTATGACCTGCGAGACGAATTGACCCCGGTTGAAATGATGCGGCGTCACTGGCCGTGGTTGCTGGTATTCGGTGCGCTGTTGTTGCTGCTCGCGGGCGGCAATGCATGGAGCAGACACAGGGTGGCCGTACGCACCGCTGAACTTAATCGCAGCAACCGTTCCTTGCTGCAGGAGATCGACGCGCACAATCAAACCGTGGACAACTTACGCGAAAGTCAGAGGTGGCTCTCGACCTTGATGAGTAATCTTCCCGGCATGGTATATCGCTGTTGCAATGACGACGATTGGACGATGCTGTACGTCAGTGACGGCGTGGAAGCCTTGACGGGTTATCAACGCGACGAATTAGTCGGTAATCGCCGCATCGCCTACAACAAAGTGATTCATCCCGAAGACCGCGAGCGGGTGCGTGACGAGGTGCGCGCCTGCGTCCGTGAGGGGCGCCCGTTTCAGCAGGTCTACCGTATTCATACCGCCACCGGCGATGAGCGCTGGGTGTGGGAGCAAGGACGCGGTTTAGACGTGGCGGAGAACAAGGTGAAATATTTGGAGGGTTACATTACCGACATCTCCGCATTGAAGCATTCAGAAGCGGCCTTGCGCTCCATCGTTCACGGTACCGCGTCGGTGGTGGGGGATCGATTTTTTCAAGTCTTGGTGCGCGAGCTGGCCTCGGTGCTGCGGGTACGCTGGGCCTTCGTCTGCGAGTTGGTTTCGGCGGAGAGGGCGCGTTTCATCGCCCGCTGGGGTGATGGTGATTATGGCGATAATTTTGAATTCGATTTGAGCGGCACGCCCGCCGAGCGCGTGATGAATTCCGGGATTATTTACTATCCGCATGATGTGGCGAACTTGTTTCCCGGCGACGCTTGGTTGCGTGATCTTGCCGTCGAAAGTTATATCGCCATCCCTTTGTTCGATGCCTCCGGCGCGCCTCTCGGCTATCTCGGCGTGACACATGACGGACCCATGCATGAAGAGATGCCGGCGCGTACCTTGCTGCAAGTGTTCGCGTCGCGTGCAAGCGCGGAGCTTGGGCGGAAGAGGACCGAGCTGGAAAAAGAGCGTCTCACCAATCATCTGCGGCTATTGCTGGATGCTACCGATGAAGGTATATACGGTATCGATCTGCAAGGACGCTGTACCTTTATCAACCGCGCGGCGGCGCGCATGATTGGCTATACGCCAGTCAATGTCATTGGCAAGCGCATGCATGCGCTGATCCATCACACACGCTCCAGCGGCGAGGCCTATCCTCCGCAGGATTGCACGATCTGCCAAGTGCTGGAGAGCGGTGTTGGCACGCATGTCGATGATGAACTGTTTTGGCGCCGCGACGGCGCCAGTTTTCCCGTCGATTACGCCACCTATCCGATACGGGAAAATGGCCGTCTTGCTGGCGCGCTGGTGGTTTTCACCGATATATCTCAGCGCCGCGAGGCCGAGCAGCAGTATCGCAAGCATGCCGCCGCCGTGGAGCAGAGTACCACCGCGGTGATGATCACCGACGTCAATGGCGGTATCGAATACGTCAATCCGCGTTTTTGCCAGCTCAGCGGCTACACCGCCCAAGAGGTCGTAGGGCGCAATCGCGATGTATTGCTTGGCGCCGCGGCTGGTGCTCAGTATGAACTTAGCCGGCGCGATTTACGGGATCATGGTGAGTGGCGCGGCGAGCTGCAAAACACCAAGAAAGATGGCGCGCCTTATTGGGTCAGGCATGTGGTCTCAGCGATACGCGACCGCGAAGGACGGGTGACCCATTATTTGATCTTGGAGGAAGATATCACCGAACAGAAACGCGCGGAGGCCGAACGCGGGCGGGCGGAGAGTTTGGCGGTGCGTCTGGGCCGGATTCTCGATCAATCATTCGACGAGATCTACGTCATCAATGCCGTGGACTTGTATTTCATGCAGGCAAACAAAGGCGCCCTGAATAATTTGGGCTATGGCATGGCCGAGCTGGAGATGATGACGCCATCGGATTTATCTCCTGATTACAATAGGGCGGATTTTTGGGCGGAATTGGCGCCGTTGCATTCGGGTGAGATCGAACACTTGGTGATCGAAACGGAACACCGGCGCAAGGACGGCACGCTATACCCCATCGAGTTGCGTATTCAGTATTATGAGTTCGAGGAGCCGCCGCTGTTCGTGGTGATCGCGCAGGACATCACCGAGCGTAAGATGGCGGAGGAATCCTTGAGAAAAAGTCAGGCGAGTCTCGCCGCCGCTCAGCGCATCGCTCATTTGGGTAATTGGGATTGGGATATCGTGCGGGGTAAGCTGCATTGGTCCGATGAGGTCTATCAGATGTTCGGCATGGACCCTGCTGCCTTCACGCCGAGCTATGAGGGGTTCATGGAACGAGTGCATCCCAATGACCGTCAACGGGTCGATGACGCGGTGCGCGCGGCCATCGAAACCCGTCAGCGTTACGACACCGAATTCCACGTAATCTTGGCTGATGGCAGGCAACGGATTATTCACGCGCAGGGGGAAGTGAGCTACGATGCCAGTGGCGAAGCATTAAGCATGATGGGCACGGTGCAAGATGTCACCGCCCGCAGACACGCCGAGGACCGGCTCAATTTTCTGGCTTTTTATGACGATTTGACCGCGTTGCCTAATCGCGTGTTGTTTCACGACAGATTGCGGCAAGCTTTGGTGGAGGCGGCGCGCTACCAGCGTATCGTGGCGGTGATGTTCATGGACCTCGATCGCTTCAAGAATATCAATGACAGCATGGGGCATGAGGCGGGTGATTTGTTGTTGAAGGCGGTGGCGGAACGCTTGAGCGTCTGCATCCGCGAGGGCGATACGGTGGCGCGGCTGGGCGGTGATGAATTCACCGTGGTCTTGACCGAGATCGATCACGTGCAGGACGCGGCCAAGGTGGCGCAGAAAATCTTGCAGAGCTTCGAGCAGTCATTTCTGATCCAGGGGCACGAGTTGTTCATCAGCGCCAGCTTGGGTATCACGCTTTATCCGCACGATGACGAGAAAATCCATAGCCTGTTGAAAAACGCCGATACCGCCATGTACCACGCCAAGGAACGCGGCAGGAACAACTATCAATTCTATTCCGCGGAAATGAGCGCCACTGCTTATGAGCGGCTGGTGTTGGAAAATAAATTGCGTCAGGCGTTGGAGCGTGACGAATTACGCTTGTATTACCAGCCGCAGGTGCGTCTGATAAACGGCGAGGTGCTGGGCGTGGAGGCCTTGATTCGCTGGCAGCATCCGCAGCTGGGCTTGGTATTGCCGCATAAGTTTATCCCTCTCGCGGAAGAGACCGGACTGATTACCCCCATTACGGAATGGGTGTTGCGCGAGGCCTGCCGCCAGCTAAGGGCGTGGCGGGACGCGGGTCTGGAAGACTTGCGGCTTAGCGTCAATATTTCCAACAACTATTTCTTGCAGCAAGATATGGCGCGGACGCTGAAAAACACCATTGCCGAATTCGATTTGGCTCCCGGGCAACTCGAGCTGGAGCTGACCGAGAGCGTCATCATGGATAACGTCGATTTGGCCGTGGCGACGCTGCGCAAACTCAAATCACAGGGCCTGCGCTTGGCGCTGGATGATTTTGGAACTGGGTATTCCAGTCTGAGTTATCTCCGGCGTTTCCCCATCGACATCTTGAAGATCGACCAGTCGTTTATTCGCAATATCCCTCACGACCAAGGCGAGGCGGCCTTGACTTCGGCCATCATCAATCTCGGCCACAGCCTGGGTATCGAGATCGTCGCGGAGGGAGTGGAAAACGCCGGGCAGCTTGAGTTTCTCGACGGCGAGGGTTGCGACTTGATGCAGGGTAATTTTTTCAGTAAGCCGGTACCCGCCGATGCACTGTTTCAGCTGCTGAAACACGGTAGACGCTCGCGTTCCGCCGGAGATGGCGTGAGGGCGAGTCTGAATTGAAGCGGATGGCCTATCGCGGGGCCGTAGCGCCGGCGGACGCGGTCTGCGCGGGCCAGGTGTCTTTGCGGCATAGGCCGCGCATCACGCAATAACCGCAGGTCACATCATCGCCCCACGCCGGCAGCGCGGCGCCGCCGCCGATTTGATCGAGCACGCCGAGCAAGCGCTCGCCATTGTCCGCGGCCAGCCGCGTCAGCGCCTCGCCTTCAAGCACGGCATGGCTCTTCACTTGCCTATCGAGGCCGAGGTATTCCACGCGTTGCACCGGTCCCTCCGCGAGCAAGGCGTAAAAAGGCAGTTGCACCGCCTCGCCGGTTTCCACCGCCTCCATGTTGGGCATGCCGCCGGTTTTGTAATCGATGATCGCCTGGCCGTCCGCGTTTTGATCGACGCGATCCACGCGTCCGGCGATGCCGCGGCCGGGCTGCAGCGCACGTTCAGCGCTCACCTCCACCGCGTGTACGCGCCAGTGGCGTTGCCGTTCAATCTGCCAATCGATGTACTCGGGGATGCGCGCCAGCCAGCGTTGCAGCCAGCCGCGGTGCATGAAATTGTCTTCGAGGTCGCGGGCGAACACCGCGCGCGAAATGGTTTCCAGCA
The DNA here is from genome assembly GCA_947259075.1 of uncultured Gammaproteobacteria bacterium. Taxonomy (GTDB): domain Bacteria; phylum Pseudomonadota; class Gammaproteobacteria; order DRLM01; family DRLM01; genus CAKKSB01. The sequence continues at coordinate 32,083 of CAMYKQ010000056.1, forward strand.
GCGCCAGCGCTTCAGCGCGATTCGCCAGCGTGAGCGGCGCGGCGAAGGGGCCGGGATAGCCGTTCCTGCCGCCGTGAAAGGCCTGCAAGACCAGATGCACGCGTTCGCCGTAGTCGGATTTCTCCAGCGCCTCACGCACCGTCTCCGGCGCGCTGAGCCGCAGGCCGCGCGCGGCGAAGAATTGATAGGGGCAGTCCACCATTTGCTGGTAGGCGCTGGCGGATATTTTTCGCGGCAGGAGATCCGCCGCCAGCGCGGGGGCCGGGCGTGATCGCGGCGCGGGCAGCGCAAGGCTGTCGGTGCGCAGCACCTCCGCCGCCGGGTGATTCACCAGCGCGGCGAGTTCGCTATCGCCGAGATCGTCGCCATAGGCCAGGGCGTGAAACTCGCTCAACACCTCCAGCCATGGGCTGGGCAGGCGCTCTTCGCCGTTGTCTTCGCGCTGCAGGGTAATCAAAACCCGCGGCGCGCATTCGAGCAGGCGGCGGAAAAAATAAAAGCGCTGGGTGTAACGCGCGCGTGAGGCGGGCAGGCCCAGTTCGGCGCGCACCGCGTCGTTGAAAAACGGTGAGGCTTCGCCGCTGCCCGGCAGGTGTTCGGCATTGGCGCCGGCGATGATTAAAGCATCGAAATCCGCCAGCGCGCTTTGCTCCAAGCTCAACAAGTGCACGGCGGCGGGCGGCGACGGCGCTTGGAAATTAAAACGCTCCAAGGTGCGGCCCAGCCAGGTGCGGAAATCGCGCCAGCCCATGGGCAGGCTGCGGCCCTGCAGCGCGGCCTTCATCGCCGCGAGTTCCTGTAGCACGCGTTGACCGGCGGCGTCGTGCGAAAAACTGTCGTACAGGCCCAAGGCGCGCAGGCTGGTCTCCAGCGCGTCGAGGATGCGCGTGGGCGGATGCCGGCGCGTGTCACGCAGAAAAGGCAGCAGCGGTTTGGCCGCGGCCTCCACTGCATCCAGCAGCCCTTGCACCGCGCTGCCCGCCGCCGTGGACAAGCGCGCGCGGCGATAGGCGAGATGGGCGCGATAACGCTGCATGCCGCGGCCGACGTTTTCGTGGATCACGATGTCTTGCTCGAAGCGGTGTACCGCCGCGAGCAGTGCGGCGCGTTCTTGCGCCGGAAACACGAAGGGCGATTTGAGCAGGTCGGTGAGCGGGCGGTAGGCGAAATCCTCTTCGAGGGTTTCCAGCCAGCGCTCCAGCGCGGCGGCCGCGGCGGTGGTTGATAAGGCCCAGCCCGCGGCGTCATGCACGGTCACCTCGGCACGCTCCAGCAGCGCGCGCAGGCGCCGCGCCAGGCGCCGGTCTTCGGTAACGATGCCGATGCGCGCATGACCGTCCAGTAGCCAGCGCCGCGTTTGAATGTCGATGGCGCGCGCCTCGTCCTCGGCGCTGGCGGCGCGGTAGATACGCAAACGCTCCGCGGCGGGGCTGGCGGGCAGCGCTTCGGCGCCGCGCCGCGCCCGCACGGCGAAGAGGGCGTCGGCCTTGGGCATGGCCGCCATCTCCCGTGGCGCATAGGCCGCGTCGAGGAAGCGGCTGAAGGGTGGCGGCGTTGCGGCGGCCGTGGCGGGTGCGGTGATGTCTTCGTCGCCGAGCAGGGTGGTGACGAGCTGGGCTGGATGGGGCGCGCTAGTGCTGCCGCCCGCCGCATCACGCGCGTGCTCGCCGTGGACGATGACGCTGAGCGTGCCGCGCCGCATCAGTTCGCGCGCCCAGCGCCGCTCCGGCGCGCTGAGCTGGGTGTAACCGGCGAGGTAGAGCGTGCCGCTGACTGGCTGCGCGAGCGAATGATCGAGCTGGGTGAGGTAAGCGGTCTCCGGGTCGCTGCGCCGTTCCTCGCGCAATTGGTGGTGCCAGGCCTGCCACAAGGTGTGCACCAGGCGCGCCTCGTCGCTGAGTGCGCTGAGCGTGCCGCTCACGCCGTAGGCGCCGCGCAGGCGCGTGATGAAGGCGTGCAGTTCACTGGGTACACTCACGCGGTGCAGGGTGAGCTCGCCGAATAAGTGGGCGAGGTCGGCGGCTAGGCGCCAGGGATCGCCATCACCGAAGAGGGCGCGGTGCTGCCGCAGATTTTCCACCAGCAGCAGTTCCCGCGCTTGCGGCGACAGTGGCGCGGCGGCCGTGCCGCCGTGGCGCGCGGCCCATTGCCGCAGGCTGAGCACCTGCGGCCCCAATAAGGCCTGCATGCCGTGACGCGCCGCGGCGCTGAGCAAGTGACGGCGCAGCCGCGGCGCCGCGAGATTATCGGGCAACAACACCGCGCACTGGCTGAGATCAGGCAGTGCGCGGGCGTGGCGGTCGATGATGAGATTTGCGAGTAGCGCGAGCGGGTCCTGGTGATAAGGCACCAGGATCGGGTTCGTGCCGGAATCGAAAGGCGGGGCCGTCGCCTCAGCGCTCAAGATGATCGAGTTTGTTCTTCACGCCGTTCCACTCGTCGGCGTCATCCGGCGCGTCTTTTTTCTCGGTGATGACCGGCCAGTCCTTCGCGAGTTCGGCATTGAGGGCGATGTAATCGAGCTGATCCTCCGGCACGTCATCCTCGGCGAAAATGGCCTCCGCCGGGCATTCTGGTTCGCACAGGGTGCAGTCGATGCACTCCTCGGGGTCGATCACCAGAAAGTTCGGGCCTTCATGGAAACAGTCCACCGGACACACTTCCACGCAGTCGGTGTATTTGCATTTGATACAGTTGTCGCCAACTATGAAAGTCATCGTTCTCTCCAAATTCGCATCTTAACTTACCCAGCCTGCCCGGCGCGTGCCGTCCCGGCGAGGGGGGATATCTTAATCGGTCTCGGCCCGGCTGGCGAGGGCTTGACGGCTTAGGTGGCCGTTTGATCGGCCCTCATGGCAGGCGCCGCCGCGTCAGCGGGGTGACGCTCAAGCTTTTATCACCACCCAAAAAGAGGTAATCGCCGTCCGCCGCCACGGCGGTGTAGGCCCCCGGGATCACCGCTTCCAGATAAGCTTGGGCGGGATCGCTGGTGTTGATGATATGCACCCCGGCGGCGGTGGCGACATAGAGTTTGCCGCCGACCGAGGCGAGGCGGTAGCCGCGGGAGAGCAAGGGCGATGTGCCAGCCACAGTGGGTTGGGCGGGGTTCGTGATGTCAATGAAGCTCACCCTGGCCTCGTCATAGCTTGTTATCACGACCAGATTGCCGTGCAGGGTCATGGTGTAGGGCTCAGCGTTGTCGAGATTTATATCAACGGATCCTATCTTGCTAGGCTGGTTTGGATTGCTGAGGTCGTAGGTGTTGAAGCGCCCACCATTGGCGGTGTACAGGAAATCATCTCGGGTCGCGAGTACGGTTGCGTAATTTGCCGCGCCGCTGTCGGCCATGCCGGTGAAGACCGGCTCACCCGGATTGCTGAAATCGATGATTGGAATTGGGGCCGTCACATCCGCCACATAAACATGATTACCCGCAGCGGCGATATCGGTGAGTGTGAATATTGGGCTGGTGCGCGCGCCCGCGAACGCCGGCTGGCTGGGATTGCTGACGTCAAAGCTTAGCAGCCCCATAAACCACCCCGCGAGATAGACGGTGTCGTTGATGGCAGCAATGTTCCTGGGAAAAGGCGGCAAGTCGCGCCGCTGAGGGAAAGATGTACTGGCAATGAGGCTAGGTTGGGTGAGATCGGTGATATCGATCGCATATAATTTTAGGTCGATCGATGTCGAAGGATAGCCAACTATATAGGCTATGGATCCATCAACAGTGATGGGTCCGTTTGACGAAAATGGGAGGGTGCCCAATTCAACCGGATTGGACAGATCACTCAAATCCAAGAGGCGTAAGTAAATAGGCGCACTTCCACTGAGCACGAGGGCTATATTGTTACGGATGTAAGCGTTATAGACAGTGCCGATGGTGTCAATGGTTCTGGCCAGCAATGGCTTAGCCGGATCGGTCAGGTCGTAGGCTATGAGTGCCCCATTACTGATGACGTACATTCTGTCGCCATCCATCAGAATATCCGAGACGATGTTATCGAAAGGAATTTCGATTCCAGGTTTTGGGTTGCGTGGATCCGTGGCATCGATAACATGGACAGCAGCAGAAGCTAAGGTGTTATACGAGGGGTAGACGTAAACATGGCCTTTATGCAGCCGGCATAAGTTCCCATCTATATCCAAAGTGCTGAGTATGGCTGGCGAGGACGGCGCGCTGACATCGATTAGGAGCAAGCCGTGTTCGCTGTTCATTACACACGCCAGCCTACCCGTTTCATCGAGCGCTAAATCAAATGAGTAGCCGGACAGATATAAGGTGCCCGCAGGCTGGGGCGTGCGCGGCGTGGAGGCATCGAATATTCGCAAGACACCGCCTGAATTCAGTTCATAGAGCAAGGAGCCGTGATGGGCGAGCATGGTTTGCATATTGTCGGCTGCAGCTTGAATGATGGGTGCGCCGGGCAGGGTGATGTCAAGCTGAGTTACGCCAAAGATTGTATTGAGATAAAGTGACTTGCCGCTATCGACGGCCTTGGTAACAAAGCCGGGCGTCTTCAGCGTGCCGAGCAGCCGGGGCGTGAGCGGATCGGTGACGTCCACGGTATGCACGCCGTTCTCCGCGCTGGAAAGATAGGCCACGGAATTTTTGAAATCGACGTCCAGTACATTGCCCGGCACTGTGAGGCGAGTGAGCGAGGCGGCTTGGTATGCTGGAATGTAACCGCGCAAGTCGTGGAAGCGCAGTTCGTGCCCTTGCCGCGTGACGACGAGCGGTTCTAGCAGCTTTGGTAAACGCGTAGTTTCGGTTATATACTTCTGTAAAGAAAGTAGATAGCTTGGATACTCGACCGTCGTTCGCAACGCGGGTAGGGTGGGTGATGTAATATCGTATACGTGCAGCGTCGAGCGTATGCCTATGTAGAGCTCATCCCCGTCCACGCCGAGTACTTCGGCGCTTTCTTGAATATTCATGGAACGGACGATGCGCGGTTGCTGCGGGTCACTGACATCGGCGATGTGTAAGGTTCCGGAATCATCCGTGAAGTAGGCCGTGTCGCCCAGGAAGTACATGGCGCTGTTTGCGCGAATAGGTAAGCTGCCGGCCGCGAATGGCGTGGCCGGGTTGCTCACGTCGAATAGTTTGATGCCTTGATCGTCGGTGGCGATGTACACAGTCTGTTGATGATGACTGATGAATCGTGCACTGCCCGTATAGATGATCACAGCCGCACGTTTTGGCGCGGTGGGGTCGGTGATGTCGATGCTGTACAGGCCGTTACCGGCCAAGTAAAGCTGGTTGTCAGCGATCAAAAGCATTCCAGGAAAATCGATGTCGGGTAATTCGAGCGAACCCATCACGATGGGATTGGCGAGATCGGTGGCGTCGATAATGTACAGTCCATCCGATACGAGATAAATATATGGTCCCTGCACGGCCAAGGCTATGACATCACCGTTTATTGTCAGCGTGGCTTTTGTTTGGGGGAAGGCTGGTTCACTGATATCGATAATTTCCAATTGAGTTGTGTCGCTGTTAAAGGCTGGCGGGTAGCTGGGGGTTGCCGCCGCAATCATGCCGTCGCCTAGAGCGTATTGATGCGCTCGCCATGATGGGAAGCTAGGTGAGTTAAGGCGGATAGTGCCCACCGTCCACTCGGTCGCCATAAACGCCTCGTTGCCTAGCGGTATTCCAGCGCGCACCTGGGCACTTAAATCTGCATATCGTTGCGCGCCGTGTCGCAGGGCGGCGCCGTGCAAGCGCGGTTGCCAGCGCGCGATGTCGTCGCCGTCGCGATCACCGTCGCCGTCGATGTCGTCGAGCAAGGCCACCGCCGCGCGGTAGTTGTATTCACCCGCGATGTCGATATTGGAATAACCGGCGGCGAGCAAGTAGCCGAGACGGCGATAGAGCACTTCACTGAGGATGGTGACGTGGTAATCGCCGCGGCGGATTTGCTCGGCGTTCAGCAAGGAATGGATGGCACCTTGATTCGGCGTGGGCGTTATGTCTTTTATGCCATCGCCGTCGGCGTCGATATCACCGCCGCCACTGACCTTGACCACATACCATTCGTCATCCTGAATTACGCTGGCGGGAATCGAGAAGCGGCCCGCTTGCGTCAGCTCGTCGCTCTCCTGGGTATGGGTGGTGTAAAGGGGTGCTGCATCGAGCATGCTCAATGAATATATTTCCACCGCCGCGCCGGACAGCGGCCCGAGCATTGCCTGACCGGTGTGTGTCGCGGGAAGCTCAGTGTTGGTGTTTGACGAGCCGTTCTTGCAGGCCGAGAGGGAGAGGCACATCAGCATGGCGAAGATTACGCAGCACAGAGAACGAAGGTTTGGCATGGTCATGATCCACTCGTCTTATTATTGCTTGCGGCCGTGATGGTCAGGGCCATTTTTTTGAGTCTGCGTCTCCCTGCGTTATCCGATACTAAATCGGTTACGTCTTTTGTATCAAGCCGCGCAAGCGATACAAAGCATCCAAGGCCTCGCGCGGGCTGAGGTTGTCCGGCTCGAGTTTGTCCAAGGCGTCCAGCGCGGGATGGTTCGGGTTTTCATTGAACAGGGCGATTTGTTGCGAGGGCGCGCGCGTGCTGGTTTTCAGACTGCCGGCTTCGAGTTCGGCGAGTTTGTTTTTGGCGTGCGCGATCACCTTTGACGGCACGCCCGCGAGCGCGGCGACGTGCAGGCCGTAACTCTGATTGGCCGGGCCTTCTTTTACCGCGTGCAGGAACACGATGCGCTCGCCATGCTCCACCGCGTCCAGATGCACGTTGCTGACGCCGTCGAGCGCGCCGGGCAGGGCGGTGAGTTCGAAATAATGGGTGGCGAATAGGGTGAGCGCGCGTACTTCGCGCGCGAGGTGTTCGGCGCAGGCCCAGGCCAGTGACAGGCCGTCGAAGGTACTGGTGCCGCGTCCGACCTCGTCCATGATGACCAGGCTTTGCGGCGTGGCGTTGTGGAGGATGTTGGCGGTCTCGGTCATCTCCACCATGAACGTCGAGCGGCCGGAGGCGAGGTCGTCGGCGGCGCCGATGCGGGTGAAGATGCGATCGACCGGACCGATCAGCGCGCGCTCGGCGGGCACGTAACAACCGATGTGGGCCAGCAGCACGATGAGCGCGGTCTGACGCATGAAGGTGGATTTGCCGCCCATATTGGGGCCGGTGATGATGAGCATGCGCCGCGCGTCGTCGAGCAGGGTGTCGTTGGGGACGAAGGGCGCGTCGAGAGTTTGTTCAACGACAGGGTGACGGCCGCCACGAATGGCTATGCCGCTGTCCTCGCCCAGTTCGGGCGCGTTGAGATTCAAGCGCAGCGCGCGTTCGGCGAAATTGGCGAGCACGTCCAGCTCGGCCAGCGCCGCGGCACTGGTTTGCAGCGCGGACAGATGCGGCAGCAATAAATCCAGCAAGTCGTCGTAGAGCTGTTTTTCCCGCGCCAGCGCGCGTTCGCGGGCGCTGAGCACCTTGTCTTCGTAGGCTTTCAATTCGGGGGTGATATAGCGTTCCGCGCCCTTCAGGGTTTGGCGGCGGATGTAATCGGCGGGGGCCTTTTCCGCCTGGCCGCGGCTGAGCTCGATGTAAAAACCGTGGACGCGGTTGTAGTTCACCTTGAGATTGGCGATGCCGGTGCGCGCGCGTTCGCGCGTTTCCAGCTCCACCAGGAATTGCCCGGCGTTTTCGCTGAGCTGGCGCAGCTCGTCGAGTTCGGCGTCGTAGCCGTCGGCGATGACGCCGCCGTCGCGGATGACCATGGGCGGGTTGTCGATGACGGCGCGGCTGAGCAAGTCGTGCAGCGCGGGGAATTCGCCGATGGCCTGCGCCAGTTCGGCGAGGCGGGACGCGTCGAGACGGGCGAGGCGCGCGCGCAGATCGGGCAGCACCGCCAGCGCGGCGCCGAGACGGCTGAGGTCGCGCGGCCGCGCGCTCTTCAGCGCGACGCGCGCGAGGATGCGCTCGACGTCGCCGATGCGGCGCAGCAGCGCGGCGACTTCCTCGGCGTCTTGATTCTCGGCGAGCACGCCGATGCCGTGATAACGCTGGCGCAATACCGCGCGGTCGCGCAGCGGGCGGTTGAGCCAGCGCCGCAACTGGCGGCTGCCCATGGCGGTGGCGCAGCGGTCGAGGCAGGCGAGCAGGGTGTGTTCGTGGCCGCCGGCAAGATTGGTTTCGAGTTCGAGGTTGCGGCGGGTGGCGGCGTCGAGCAGCAGGGCCTCGTCGCGGCGTTCGACTTTCAAGCCGGCGATGTGGGGCAGGGCGGCGCGCTGGGTGTCGCGGGCGTATTGCATCAAGCAACCGGCGGCGGCGATGGCGGCATGCAGGGATTCACAGCCGTAGCCGCTCAAGTCGCGGGTGCCGAATTGCGCGGTGAGCAGCCGCGTCGCCGCGTCGTGATCGAAATACCACGGCGGTTGACGGCGCAGGCCGCGGCGCTCGGCGAGTAATGCCTCGTCGGCGAAGGATTCGCTCACCAGCAGTTCGGCGGGTTTGATGCGCGCCAATTCATCGGCCACGGCCTCGCGGTGTTCGAGTTCCATCAGGGTGAAGCGGCCGCTGCTGAGATCGAGCCAGGCCAGGCCATAGCAGTTGTTTTGGTAATGCAGCGCGGCGAGCAGCGTGTCGCGGCGTTCGTCGAGCAGGGATTCCTCGGTGAGGGTGCCGGGGGTGACGATGCGCACCACCTGACGTTCGACCGGGCCTTTGCTCTTGGCCGGGTCGCCGATCTGTTCGCAGATCGCCACCGACTCGCCGGCCTTCACCAGTTTGGCGAGATAGGCGTCCGCCGAATGAAAGGGCACGCCGGCCATGGGGATGGGTTCGCCCGCCGACTGGCCGCGCGCGGTGAGGGTGATGTCGAGCAAGGCGGCGGCCTTGCGCGCGTCGTCGAAAAACAATTCGTAGAAATCACCCATGCGATAGAACAGCAGCAAATCCCGGTGCTCGGCCTTGATGCGCAAAAATTGCTGCATCATCGGCGTGTGGCTGTTGAGGTCGGCGGCGACGCTGTTCATGCTGTTATCCACTCGGCGTTTATGGCGGTGTCGCGGTTAGTTAAAGCACGGTGCCGGGCGCGCGCTCAGGTTTCGATCGGGGTATCGGCGCTATTGCCCCAGTCCGACCAGGAGCCCGGGTAACCCTTCACGCGCGGGTAGCCCAGATATTTCAGCGTGAAATAAATCAGCGCCGAGCGATGGTGGCTCTGGCAATAGGTGATGATTTGTTTTTCCGGCGTGATGCCGGCGGCCTGAAAAATGTGGTGCAGGTCGTCTTCGGACTTCAGGCGCAAGTGGCGGCGGTGATCGTGAACGCGGGTCCATTCGATGTTGACCGCGCCAGGGATGTGGCCGCCGCGGCGGGTGCGGACATCCTCGCCGCGGTATTCCGCCGGGCTGCGGGCGTCGACGATGGCGACGTCGGCGCGGCCGAGGTGACTCAAGACGTAGGCCTGGTCGGCGAGGGCGTGGCCGTTCAGCTCCACCTTGAAGTCACTGCCGCTGACCTCGCGCGGCAGATTGGTGATGGGGTGGTCCTCGCTGAGCCAGGCGTGCAGGCCGCCGTTGAGCAGGGAGCCCTGCGCGTGGCCGCAGACTTCCAAGGTCCACAGAAAGCGCGCGGCCTTGCCGCCGCCTTCTTCGTCATAGGCAACGACGTGGCTGTCGGGACGGATGCCGAGTGAAGAGAATGTGGCGGCGAGGTGCGCCGCGTCGGGCAGCAAGCCTACCGTCGGTGGCTGGTGGCTGATGATGCGGCCGTAGTCGAGATGCACCGCGCCGGGGATGTGGTATTGCTGATGGACTTGCGCTTGCGACAAATCGACGATCAGCACGCCCTCGCGGCCGAGCCGCTGCCGCAGGTCCGAGGCTTCCAGCAACAAAGGCAGGCGGGTGTCAGGCATGTTCACTCCTTGCGCGGCCGCCGGTTCACGGCCGGTCGTGCGGCTCTGGGTTTTTTATTATCGAGGCCCTTTTTATCGAGGCTCATTGTAGCGGACTTGGTGGCCGCGGTCCTGGTCTCGGCCAGCGCCTGCAACTCCGGGGTGACGTAGGGCGCGATGGCCTGCAGCATCGCCGTATACACCTTGGCGTTGCCGGTCACCAGATTGCCGCTCTCGTAATATTGATCGCCGCCGCGCAGATCACCCACCATGCCGCCCGCTTCTTTTATAAGCAGAATCCCGGCGGCCATGTCCCAGGGTTGCAGGCCGATCTCCCAAAAGCCGTCGAGGCGGCCCGCCGCGACATAGGCGAGGTCCAGGGCCGCCGAACCGGCGCGGCGGATGCCGGCCGCCTGCGGCAGCAGGGTTTTGAACATGCCTAAATAGGCGTCGAGATGGGTCTGGTCCTTGAAGGGAAAACCGGTGCCCAGCAAGGTGCCTTCCAGCACGCGGGCCTTGCTCACGCGGATGCGGCGGCCTTCCAGCTGCGCGCCGCCGCCGCGGGTGGCGGTGAACAACTCGGGGCGCAGCGGGTCGTAGACCACCGCGACTTCGAAGCGGCCCTTGTGGCGCAGGGCGATGGAAACCGCGAACTGGGGGAAGCCGTGGAGAAAATTAGTGGTGCCGTCGAGCGGATCAATGACCCAGGTGTATTCGTTATCACCCTGTTCGCCGCTCTCCTCGGCGAGGATGGCGTGGTGGGGATAAGCCTTGCGGATGACCTGGATGATTTCCTGTTCGGCGCGGAAATCCACTTCGCTGACGAAATCATTGAAGGACTTGGTGTGCACTTGCAGGCTGTCGACGCGGTCGATGGAGCGGACGATGACATTACCCGCCTTGCGGGCGGCGGAGACGGCGATATTGAGTAAGGCTTGCATGATACAGCGAGGGTCCTTGGGAAATGGACGGGTGCGCAAAAACGCGTAGGATAGCAAACATGCCGCGCGGGCGGCAGCTTAGTTTCGACGGAAGTAAACGATAGATGTTAGAAAATATACGTATCGTTCTGGTGGGGACTACCCACCCGGGCAACATCGGCGGCGCGGCGCGGGCCATGAAAAACATGGGCCTGAGCCGTTTGGCGCTGGTCGATCCGCAGCATTTTCCCAGCTCCGAGGCCACGGCGCGGGCCTCGGGGGCGGACGATGTCCTCGCCGCCGCCGAGTTGCACGGCGGCCTCGACGCCGCGCTAGCGGGTTGCGGCCTGGTGTTCGGCGCCACCGCGCGCGGGCGCAGCATCCCCTGGCCGGCGGTGGACCCGCGCGAGGCCGCCGCCCTGG